>CAZVME010000029.1:0-37101 GCA_964628835.1 uncultured Gammaproteobacteria bacterium
GAAAAGCAGTATTTTGAGAAGCTAGCAACTGTCTAGAAAACTAGGGGCTTGCCACCTATATAGTCATAGTGTCCTATCTGATATTCGGCCTTATGAATAAGTGATTTAGAGTCTTTGACATTCAGAGCTATACCTTTATCGAAGGCATCCAGCGCATGTTTGTAGGTACTGCCCGTCGCGGCAATGGACTTGGCAAGCAAGACCCATATTTTAGCCGAATTGGGCCGATACTCTATAGATTTTTTATACTGCTCAACGGCCTTATCGTATTGACCAGTCTGGTAGTAGCAGCCAGCGAGACCAGATAATGACTTGGCCTTTTTATTGCCACTTGAAATAGAAACTGCTTTTGCAAACACAGGCAACGCTTCATCTTTACATCTACCCAGTTTTTTTAGCAGCAACCCAAGGTTTATATGGGCAGCCTGTGAGAGAGGATTGTGATCTATTAGTAACTGATACTCTATAACAGCAGTTCTTAATGAAGATGTTTTTGATAATGAATATGCGTATATGAACTGAACCTGATGTACGGTTCTGTCCTTTATGTCTAGTTTTTCTGAACTGTTAATAACGTTTTTATAGTCATGTCTGGCAAAATACTCCTGCGCTAATCTTGCAAATAAGAGCACTCTTTCTTCCTTGGACAATAATTGAACATCAGGGTTTTTATGGATACTGCTTAGCTCCTGATTATCCTGCAGTATGGATTGAATTAAGATGGATACTTTTTTGTTATGGCTACTAACATCAGGATCATCTGTTTGAAGACTTTCAAAGGTATTATCACCATCTGGTTCTATATAAACAGTGGTTGTTACCTCACTATCTGAAAGCAGCATGTCCTCAAAATAGGCAACACCCCCCATCAATAAGATTACGACTAGGGTATATGGAAGACCGCTTCGCATTAATCCACTCAACAACACTTTATGCCGTCCTTTGCACGAGATGGCCAATCCCGGCATCCTGTACATTCTGTATTTCAAGACCAGGCCTGCAATTTACTTCAAGAACAAGAGGCCCTAATTTTTCATCAATACAGATATCAACACCCATATACCCAAGCTGAATGGAAGTATGGCAGCGTGTTGCAATATCTTTAATCTCTTCCCAGAAAGGTATTTGCACATCAGCAAGAGCAACCTTGCTGTCAGGGTGATGGAGTATAACCTGGCCTTTAATTATAGCTCTCTCCGTTTTACCACTCTCAATATTGATGGATATACCAACAGCTCCCTGATGGAGATTCGCCTTACCATCAGAACGTAGTGTGGGAACCCTGAGCATGGTGCTGATTATCTTCCCCTCACTGACTATCAGTCTTATATCAGACAACCCGCAGGAGGTTATTGAAGTGAGCGAATCATGCTGCCTGATTATGGGTTCTATATATACAAAATCCTCTTCGCCGCTTTGAGAATAATTTCCTGACAGAATTTCAATAACGTGATTCTTTATGGCATTTCTATCCCATAACTTGTTCGATTTACTGAGGAACCCGTCTTCTACAGGCTTAGTTAGAATCAGGATGCCGTTACCCCGTGATCCACTATTTGGCTTGATGACAAAATCCCTTTCATTATCTATGCAGTTTAAAAAGGTATCTAGCTGAGCATGATTCTGGCATACATAAACTGTCTCTGGACATGGGATATTACCGGACTCCAAAACTCTTTTGGTTGACAACTTATCCGTTGCTAACGCCATTAATTCATTATCGTTATACCTATAGATAAGCTCTCTGTTGCGCTCATTTATGCCCAGAACACTACCCTGATCCTTGCCAATAAGCTTTTTGAACCTAAAAACCTCTGAAACGCGCATCCCAGTCCAACTGCCGATATACAGGAGTACGGCAAGAACCAGCAACAGCAGTTCTGGATATATAATAAACATTCCCTGTAACAAAATTGAATTAAACACCTGAAAACATAACCATATGGTCAATAGTGTTCCTATGGTGTTTTTGACAATATCCTGCCAATTATTCTCAACAGACATCTGATGTATACGGTCTGCTGTGAAACTGATTATTACTGCTGGAAATAGAGCAAGTACTCCAGACTCCAACCCTACTGGCATATCGAGAAGTGATATGCCGATCAGTGAAACAATGGATATCAAGGTTATTATTGCAGATAACCTAGGCACCTTTAGAACGTGGAATTTACCCAGAATGCCATGACCAATAAATGCAATAGTAAGCACAAACAGAAATCCGGTTACGCCAGGTATGAAGCCCGTATAAACACATGCCGCAGCAATAAGCATCGGCATAAAGGTACCAAATGTCGTTATGCCAATAACATTCCTGAGAAAAGCAATCAGCATGGCACACAATGGTAATAGCATAAAGATATATGAGGCCTTCAGAGAAAGACCCAGGTTCTGAAGCAGACGGGAAGCATTTGGTATAACCGCGTTGTTGCTATCAGTATCTCGATATAGTGCCGGTGCGATATACTCCCTTGCAGAATTGAAGTAATAACCAAAATTAATATCTGATGTGTGTCTGAATAACTGGTGATCCCCCCTGTACAACTCAAGGTAGTGTTTCGGCAGAGCCGCAAAGTGTCCATTGGTTACATCAAACGGCACCCAATGACCATCAATATAAACTTCTACCCACTGATGCGATGTCTTCTTTTTCTTGCCATTCAGAATAATTCCACCGACCAGTCTTGATGGGATGTTGTTTAGTCTGGCCAGACTTACAAACAGCCTGCTCTTTCCGTTACAACTGGCAGCTCCCAGTCTAATGGCAGTTAATGAGTCCGTGAGACCCTTAAAGGGGAGGTTTTTTATCTCCTTGTATGTATAGGAGTAGATTGCACTTAATACTTCAAAAACACTGTCTTCCAGCTTAGGCTTGATGGTACTCCAAAGCCGCTTAATCTCCTCATGATGCACCGGTATGACATCTGTTGGCAGTAAATACTTCCGCAGTTCTGGAACATACCTATCCGGAATCTCCAACTGACGTGATATATCAAACTGTACTCCACGCAAAGTGATAAGGCCGGAATAACCTATTCGCTTACTTTGGTGATTTCCATGCCACTCAACATATCTGCCATCTTTTCCACCTCTATCCTCCATTTCCAACTGCTTGGCAGAAATATTTTCATCCAGAATCTCCTGTCGACTATTTTCAATGGGCAGGAAGGTTGCAACCTCCACGTCATCATCTGCCTCAAAAAACATGCTAAGGGAGAATCGATAGACTGATTCAGGTATTAAACTATTTGAAAGGTCAGTATTGGCAACGGTATGAAGAGAAAATACATAGACAAATATCACCACAAGTACCATCAAGTACCATGTAGGGTTGAGCTAACCATTTGAGTGACTGTCTAAGCATAGATTGCATCCAAGTCTGGCATCTAGTTGGTTCTTATCAACAGGCGACGAAGGCCACCCCAAAACATTATGGTGAACCTCTTGCTTCTTAGAAAAATGATTATAGTCATAAAACCTTAAGGGATTCTTAAAATTACACGCTACACTTCATAATCCCGTGGTTTTTAGGTGGTTAGCACTATATTTGTGACGTATTCCGCAAAATCAGACCGGCCCGAATAGGAATTAAGATCCTACGTACACATAAAAGGGGATCCCTGGATGTTTTTTAATTCTATGAAATTGAATATAACCTTTACGAATGCGGGTTATTAACCAGGCACGCTAGAATGGTCGCAACTCCAGATACAGTGAACCGGGGGCCACATCGGTGAGCCGTGATCTCTCCCGCACATAGAACTGCTCTACGGACGGCTTTGGCAGAACCCTATCTACTTCAGGCCATAGAGGTCCGGGAACAGCAGAATGGTCAGTACTATGGCCGTCTGCATCAGGATGAAAGGCACCACTCCTCGGTATATATCCATGGTGCTAACCTCTGCCGGCGCCACCCCCTTCAGATAGAACAGGGAGAAGCCGAAAGGCGGGGTGAGAAATGAGGTCTGCAAGTTCATGGCAATCAGGATGGCAAACCACAGGGGAGCAATGCCCATGGCATCAGCCACTGGTGCCAGCATGGGTACAATGATGAAAGATATCTCCACAAAATCGATAAAGAAACCCAGAACCATGATCACCAACATGGAGAGGATCAGAAAACCCATCTGCTCACCCGGAAGCTGGGTCAACACCTCTTCAATAATTAGATCACCACCGGTATAGGTAAAGGCCATGGAAAACGCCGTTGCCCCCAACAGGATGGCAAATACCATGGATGTGACCTTTACCGTATCCATGGCCGAATCGAACACCATCTTCCAACTGAACTGGCGATAGATCACCGCCAGCACCAGAGCACCACAACCACCCAATGCAGAGGACTCGGTGGGGGTGGCAATCCCGGCAAAGATAGAGCCTAGCACCACCAGGATCAGAACCAGGGGCGGGAGCACAGCAATCAGGGCCCGAATATACTGGTCTCGTTTACTATCCAGGTCATCATCCATATGGATAGCTGGCGCCACTTCAGGATGCAAATAGGCCTTGACCAGGATGTAGATGACATAGACGCCAATCAATATTACCCCGGGTCCCACCGCAGCCTTGAACAGATCACCTACCGGAATCCCCATTACGTCACCCAGTATGATCAGGATGATGGATGGTGGAATAATCTGACCCAGGGTGCCAGCACCGCAGATGGTGCCGCAGGTAAGGCGTTTGTCGTAATTGTATTTGAGCATCACCGGAAGGGAGATGAGGCCCATGGCCACCACCGAAGCGCCCACTACACCGGTGGAGGCCGCCAGCAGCGCACCCACCAGAATAGTTGAGATAGCCAGACCACCACGCACACCACCGAACAGCTTGCCCATGGACTCCAGCAACTGTTCTGCCAGATTGGTGCGTTGCAACACTATACCCATGAAGATAAACAGGGGGATTGCCATCAGCACCGTGTTCTCCATGATGCTGTAGATGCGAAACGGCATGAAGGCGAAGATCTCCGGCCCCTCGGAAAATACACCGAACAGCAGGGCCACCCCACCAAAGGTAAAGGCCACTGGAAACCCCAGGAGCAGCAGCAGGAGTGCTGCAAAGAACATTATTATTCCAATCATTCTATATTACCCGGCAGTCAGAAGTGCATCTCTGCGTGATGCCCATCGTTATGCAATCCGCGAATCTTGTTTATGGCGTGCAGCATAAATCCGATGCCACTGATGGCCATGGAGAGAAAGGCAATCGGGATCATGGCCTTAATGGCCCAGCGATAGTACAGCCCACCCGGATCACCGGAACGTTCTGACATGTCCCAGGATTCTGCGACGAAATTCAAACCGTAATAGAACACCAACAGGGTAAATGGCATCAGTAGAAAGATGCAGCCAGCCAGATCGACCCAGGCCTGCCCTCTCACACTCAGACGCTCATAGATAAGATCCACCCGCACATGTCCGTCCTGGCGCAAGGTATAGGAGACACCCAATAGGAATATGGTGGAGTAGAGGTGCCACTCCAACTCCTGCATGCCAATGGAGACATCATTAAATATGTAGCGCATGATGACATCGTAAAAGACATTGAACAGAAGCAACACCAACAACACACCGGCAATCTTACCCAACAGATCAGAAAATCTGTTTATCAACTGTTCAAGCCGCAACAGAAACATATCTTATCCCCAAAAAAAACCGGCGACCTATTGGCCGCCGGCATTGTACCGCATATTACTTTTGACTATTCAGATATGCGTTATCTGAGATCTCACTCCAGACTCGAACCTTTTTCATATATGCCGCCTGGGACTCTATAATCTCCTTGGCCAGCGGATCCTTGGCCGCCCGTTCTGCCAACAGATCAGCATTTGCTTTGGCCATGGCGGAGATGACCTCTTTAGGAAAGGTCTTGACCTTGATGTTAGGGAAATCACTCTTCATCTTGGCCCAGTTCTCGCCACTGGCATGATAGGACTGGACATACATGTCATAGGCGGACACACGCATGGCCACCCGCAGGATCTCCTGCAGGTCAGCAGGCAAACGGTCCCACTTCTTCTTGTTAATCATAAACTGCAACTCAGTGGCAGGCTCATGCCAACCGGTGTAGTAGTAGGGAGCAATCTTGTGGAAACCCATGCGCAGGTCCAGAGATGGTCCCACCCACTCCAGGGCATCAATGGTGCGGCGCTCCAGCGCGGTATATAGCTCACCAGGGGGAATATTGGTGGGCTTGGCCCCCAGTTTGGCCAGCACCTCTCCGGCAAAACCCGGGATACGCATCTTCAGACCTTTAAGATTTTCTACAGAGTTGATCTCCTTCTGGAACCAACCGCCCATCTGGTTGCCGGTGTTACCACCAGGAAATGAGAGTATGCCGTGCCTGTCATACACCTTCTTCATCAGATCCATGCCATCGCCATAGTAAAACCAGGCATACTGCTCAGGTGCGGTCATGCCAAAAGGCATAGATGTAAAGAACAGGGTGTTGGGATCCTTGCCCTTCCAGTAGTAAGAGGCAGAGTGGCCCATGTCATACTGGCCACCACGCACCATATCGAACACACCAAATGGAGATTTGTGCTTGTTTTTGGAATCGATGGTGATCTTCAACCGCCCGTTGGACATGGTCTCCACCATCTTGGCCAAATTCTTGGTGGCATCACCGAAGATGGGGAAATTAGATGGCCATGTCTCAGCCAGTTTCAGGCGATAACTCTTCTCAGCTGAAAATGCCGGATTGATCATAATTGCAGCACAGGCTGTGGCCAGAATCAGTTTCCTGGTTATTTTGTATTTAGACATTGTCACTGGTCCTCTGTATATATTTATGTACTTGAAGTGGGACGTATCTACAGCGCGTTTCATACGAGATAACCTATCGAATGAATAGAGAATAACAGTCTTAAGATATAGCAGATATCGGGGGGATTATCCCAGTTATTACCGATTAATAGACAACTGTCAGAACAATAGACTTATGTGGGCTTCCTTTCTGGTTTGCCCTTTGCTATGAAGTCTCAGACTGTTCACCAAATACAGCAAAAGCAACGTATATCACCTATAGCCCCAGCTCTTTACAACGCTTCTCTAACCGTTTCAGGGAGATTGGATAATCGGTCTTCAGCCCCTGGGCAAACAGGGAAACACGCAACTCCTCAAAGGTCCAGCGTAGCTCTTCAATGCGTTCATCCACCTTGTGGTTGTTGCGACACTTCTCATCCCATCCCTGCCACTGCTGATACAGCCCCTGCATCTCTCGCAGCAGTTGCTGATCCCGAGCAGCGGCGTGGCCAAGCTTATCCAGACGTTGCGCAATCGCCTTTAGATAACGTGGCAGATGTTGCAGGTTGTAGTATGGGGTCAGTTGCAGAAAGCCACGAAACACCAGGCGGTCCAGTTGTTGGTTGATATCGGCAACCGATGTCATCCAGTTGATCTTGTTGGCCTTGGACAGGAGTTTTCTCACCTGCTGATAAGCATCCAGAATCTCCTGCACCAGGAGCACCACATCCTCGGCCACGTTCATCAGCCTACCCTTGCACTCATCAATCCTGGCCTGAAACTCTGACGCAGTATGCAGAGGCGGCATATCCTGGATAAAGGTGAGATCCATCACCAGGGCCATCAGCTCTGATTGCAGATCAGGTGTGGACTTAGCCGCATAGCCTTTGGGGGCTGCCGCCGCCTTGGTATATTGCAGACGCATCTTCTCCAGGCCGGGAAGATTACGTTTCAAATAGCGCATATCCTTGGCCAGCCTGAGCATAAACAGGCGGCGCAGACCGGCCCGCATAGCTCGTTCTGCATTGGGCCGCGAGTCCATCACCCGCAAAGCAACGCTGTCACCCTCATCCACCAGGGCGGGAAAGCCGGTGAGTTTGATCCCGCCACGCTCCAGCTGTATGGACTCCTGCAGCTCACCAAAATCCCAGTCGGTAAGGCCCTCCTGCTCCAACCCACTGCTGACCAGTGGCTGGATAGGCGCAGCATCACCACTGGCATGCTCCTTACGCAGTTGTGGCAGATCCCTGCCACTAGCAATGGTCACACCCTTATCGTTCACCACCTGATAGTTCATGCGCAGATGGTCTGGTAAGGCAAACTCATCCCAGGCATCTTCCGGCACGTGCACCCCGGTCATGGCCTTGAGCTGTTCCCCCAGCTCCCGCACCAGGGGTCTGTCCGATGGCTGCATAAGCTTGAGACAGGCATCTGCATACTCTGGCACCGGCACGAAGGATTTACGCAGTTGCTTGGGCAGGCTACGCAACAGGGCTATCACCCGCTCGCGCAGCAGTCCTGGGACCAGCCATTCGCAGCGCTCCTCAGACACCTGGTTCAACACCGCCTGAGGTATCTTCAGCGCCAACCCATCGCTCTGTTGTCCCGGCTCAAAGTGGTAGGCCAGAGGCAACTGCATGCCATTAAAGTTCATGCTATCCGGGTAGTCGCTAGCACTCAGACCGTACTCATCCCGTCGGCACAGATCCTCCTCACGCATGTGCAGGAGCTTTGGCTGGCTGGCGGTCTCCTTGCGCAGCCAACTCTCAAACTGTGGGGTGCTATAAACTCCTTCTGGAATTCGCTTATCGTAGTATTCATAGATCACCTGCTCATCCACCAACAGATCACGTCGCCGCGCCTTATGTTCCAGGGATTCGATATACTCCAGCAGCTCCCGGTTGTGGCGCCAGAACTTGGCTTTGGTATGAAAATCCCCCTCCACTAGGGCGAAACGGATAAATATCTCCCGCGCCTCCACTGGATTGATGGGACCAAAGTTCACCTTGCGCCGGGCAACCAGGGCGATACCAAACAGGGTAACCCGTTCATAGGCCCCCACCTGCCCGCGCTTTTTCTGCCAGTGCGGCTCAGACCAACTGCGCTGCACCAGATGTCCCGCCACCGACTCCACCCACTCAGGACGAATCATTGCCACCATGCGGGCATAGAGTTTGGTGGTCTCCACCAGCTCTGCCGCCATCACCCACTTGGGTTGTTTCTTAAACAGCCCGGAGCCGGGGAAGATCTGAAACTGGCTATTGCGCCCACCCAGATACTCCGACCCTTTGCCGCTCTTCTTAAAGCCGATATTGCTCAACAGCCCGGTGAGCAGGGCCTTGTGGATCTCTTCATATCCGGCCTCGGCCTGGTTCTCCTTATACCCCATCTCATGCATCTGTCCCCGCAGTTGATGGTGGATATCCCGCCACTCCTGGGTACGGTTCCAGGAGATGAAGTTGTCCCGACAGTAGCTGCGGAATTTGCGTTTGGTCAGGTGGTGGCGCTGCTCCTGTAGCTGTCGCCACAAATTCAACAGGGTGAGAAAATCAGACTCTTCATGCCGAAACTTCAGGTGCGCCTCATCCGCCGCCTGCTGTTTATCCATGGGACGCTCCCTGGGGTCCTGCACACTCAAGGCGGCACTGATCACCAGCACCTCATCCAGACAGTGTTCATGAGCAGCGCTAAGCAACATGCGCCCAATACGCGGATCCACCGGCAGACGCGCTATCTTGCGACCAACCCGCGACACCTTGCGCTCACCATCCACCGCCCCGATCTCATCCAGGATCCGATAGCCATCCTTGATCAGGCGTTGGTCTGGAGGATCCAGAAAGGGAAATGACTCAATATCCCCAAACCCCAGGAGCTTCATCTGTAGGATCACTGATGCCAGATTGGTGCGCTGAATCTCAGGCTCGGTAAACTCATCCCGTGATGCAAAGTTCTCTTCCGAATAGAGTCGGATACAGATCCCATCAGCCACCCGCCCACAGCGCCCCATACGCTGGTTGGCACTGGCCTGGGAGATGGGCTCCACCGGCAGCCGCTGCACCTTGCTGCGGTGACTATAGCGACTGATTCGGGCATAGCCGGTATCGATCACATAGCGGATACCCGGAACGGTCAGGGAAGTCTCTGCCACGTTGGTGGAGAGGATTATGCGGCGTCCACCACCTGGTTTGAAGATACGCCCCTGCTCCGCTGGACCCAGCCTGGCATACAGGGGCAACACCTCGGTCAGATGCATCTTGTGCTTGCGCAGGGTCTCAGCGGTCTCACGGATCTCCCGCTCTCCGCTGAGGAAGATCAGGATGTCACCCCGATCCTTATGGCTGAGTTCATCCACTGCATCCAGAATGGCCTGCTGCATCTGTTCATCACGCTCGCTGCTGCCCTCCTCCTGCGGTGGACGATAGCGCAGCTCCACCGGATAGGTACGGCCGGAGACGTTGATAATGGGCACGCCACCAAACAGCTGCGCAAAGTGCTCAGGGTCGATGGTGGCCGAGGTGATGATCAGCTTCAGATCCCTGCGCTTGGGCAGGAGCTGCTGCAGATAGCCCAGCAGAAAATCGATATTCAGGCTGCGCTCATGGGCCTCATCAATGATCAGGGTGTCATACTCATTTAGATAGGGGTCTTTCTGGATCTCCGCCAACAGCATGCCATCGGTCATCAGCTTGATATAGCTGTCGGGGCTCACATGATCGTGGAAACGCACCTTGTAGCCCACGCTACTGCCTAGCTCCCGACCCAGCTCTTTGGAGATACGACCGGCCAGGGTACGGGCGGCGATGCGCCTGGGTTGAGTATGGCCAATGCGCCCAAACACACCACGGCCCAGGGTCAGACATATCTTGGGCAGCTGGGTAGACTTACCCGACCCAGTCTCGCCGCAGATGATCACCACCTGATTGGATTCAATCAGGGCTGCGATCTCCTCCCGGCGCTCGGATATGGGTAGCTCTGGTGGGAAGCTGGGATGGGGCAGCAGGCTTAATCTGCGCTCAACCCGCTGTTTTGACTCTTCTATATGCCGCAGCAGCCTCGCCACATCATCATCTATCTGATGATTTTTCCCGGCCTTGTGCTTCAGCGCGCGCAGACGTCCCCGCAGGGCGTGTCGATCCGACAGCAGGCACTGCGCGATGTCATCAGGGGATGGGAGTGATTGCTGCTTCACATGGGTATCTGGATCTGATTAATAGGGGCATGCTACATGAATAATAGTGGTTATTGAATCATGAAACAGAGCCGTAATACCTGGTTAAACTCTATATACAGATTAGCTTTTTTGATAACGCGACATTTTTTCGCACAACCCATCTGCTGTAACATACTAATTATTATCTATTTTTAATATTGATTAATTTAATGCTTCATTTTAATTCTTCTAATGGTTATTATTAAGCTTTCAAATGTTTACCTTGAGACCATTATGGCATCTTCACCTTCACCACCCTATTATAAGCAAAATCGTCTTAAGCAACTCAGGGCCTTTTGCAACGCAGCACAGACCGAAAGTGTCAGTGAAGCGGCGGAGCGGCTTTTTCTGAGCCAGCCTACAGTTTCGCTACAGATTCAGGCCCTGGAGCGTGAGTTTGAGACCATGCTGTTTGAACGGCGCGGCCCCAAGATCCGTCTCACTCCCGAAGGCAAAACCCTGTATAAACTGGCCCAGCCCTTGATCCAGGGGATGGACGGTCTGCATGAGACCTTCATTGCCAAGTGCGGCTCCCTGGATTCTGGTGAACTGAATATTGCCGCTGGTGAATCCACGATTCTCTACGTGCTCCCGGATATCATGTGCGCCTTCTCCAGCAAATACCCCAAGATCAGGATCAAACTGCAAAACGTTCCCGGGCGTGATGGCATGAACATGATCCGCGGGGATCAGGTGGATTTTGCCGTGGGTTCCATGTCGGAGCTGGCGGACGATATCTTCTACCACCCTATCCTCTCTTATAAGACTGTTCTCATTGCACCATTAGGTCACCCTCTGGCCGCTAAAGAGGAGGTGACCCTGCAGGATATCAGCCCCCATGGACTGATCCTGCCACCCCACCACCTGAGTACCTGGCGCATGGTGGATCTGGTGTTCAAACAGCACAACCTGAACTACCGGGTCAATCTAGAGGCCGGTGGCTGGGAGGTGATCAAGAAGTATGTGGAACAGGGCATGGGTGTCTCCATCGTCTCTGATGTCTGTCTCAATGGCGATGAAAAACTGGTTCGCATCCCGCTGGATCAATATTTCCCGGACCGTGGTTATGGTGTAGTCATGCGGCGCGGTAAGTTCCTCTCACCCCAGTCCAAACGTTTCATCGAGATGATGGCCCCGGATTTCTTTGAAGCGCGCGATCTGGCCGAGCAGGAAAGGGCCAAAACCTGAATCATCCCAGACCATGCTTTCCGATAAAGGTAGTCGCCTTCCAGGATTAATGCCTCTGCTGTTGCTTACTACACTGCTCTGCTTTGTGGTCGGCACGGTTCTGCCCCACCTGATCACCATTGCTCCATCGGCGCCGCTGCACCTGATCCTGGCAGTGGGTATCATGCCACTAATCTTCGGAGCCATGATCTACTTCGTACCAGTACTGACCAGAAGCGGCTCACCCGAGCCAAAAGTGTTGTTAAATATCTATGGCGTCCTGCTGGCTGGCACTATCCTGGCAATCAGCCTGTTTCTGATCTTCAAACTCTACCTGCTGGCGGCTGTGATCGCCCTGCTGGCGGTAATAGGGCTCTCGCACTGGATGCGGCAACGGGCCAGACAGGCCTTCGGCTCTCCTCATCCCGGACTACTCTGGTATCAACTGGCGCTACTGCTGCTGGGAGTGGCCATGGTTGCAATCATCCTTGCCTCTCTCTGGCCGCAGCAGTGGCTGAGCCTGCGCAAGCTCCATCTGCATCTAAACATTCTCGGGTTTGTTGGCCTCACCGCCCTGGGAACCCTGCGGGTTCTGTTACCCACCGTCGGTGGCTTTCAGGATATGGACGCAGGACCCTGGCTGATGCGCGAGTGGCGTCTGCTGCTAGCCGGAATACTCCTGATCTCAATCGGGGCTGCATGGCTTCCGCTGCTAACTCTAGCTGGTCTGATCCTCTGGCTGATCCCACTGGGAAGGATGATCTACAGGATGCTGTGGCTAAGACGCCGGGAGCTGTGGCTGGCGCATGGTGCAGCCCCCGCCCTTGCCATTGCCATCACCGGACTGATCTGCTCTCTGCTTCTCGGGGCGGCACATGGGATGGGGTGGCTGGCAACCATTCACATGTCAGAGCTGTTCATCTTGATGTTTCTTATGCCTCTGGTGACCGGGGCCGCCACCCACCTGCTACCCCTGTGGCTGTGGCCCGGGGCACAGGCAGAGCAACAGAACCGTTCCCGTAGCATACTGGGACGTTTCGCCCTGGTTCGCAGCCTGCTGTTCCCGCTCAGTGCGCTGCTACTTGTCTTTGACCTGCCATGGTCATGGCTGGCTGCGATTTTTGCCATGGCGCAATTTTTGTCTGTGGCCCTGTGGCAGACAATAAATGCTGGGATGGAGGCGAAATAACAACCAGAATCATAATGTTATCCCCCCTACTATTCGACCTCCCGGCTCCAACCAAATTATGGAAGTACATTCATAGTCCGGCCACGACCCCAAGATCCACCTACTTCTTAACCTAAATAGGGGATGTATAAGTCAAAATATACTAATATCATAATTGCGAGATGATCATATGTAGTGCCAAGCAGCAGTGTGGTTGGCAGCACGGTTGGTTAAAGGTCGGATTATCATCAGATCGATAGTAGATAACTTGAAGGACAGCTGTAGTGAATAAAACCAGTGCAATTGGCAGAAAATTGACGGCTCTTCTGTTTGTGTGCCTGATGGGCGGGGCATTGCCGGTTATGGCCGCAAAGCCGCCACCGCTACCCTGTAGCTTGGGGGACGTATCCTCCTCAGTAGCATGTATCGGCGCAGTGAACGCTAATGACAGTGCCAGTTGGTTGAATGACAACAACGCATTTGGGTTTGATGACTGGATATTTGCTGAGAGGGATGAGGGTGTCCCGGTAGAAACCATAGACGTCGGTCTGACGATTACTCCTCCGGTGACGGGCAATGCCCTTTCAGGGACCTGGAGTCTGGATAGCGATATTTTTAGCCGCTATGAGCATGTTGTTCTGTCGCTCAAAGCTGGAAACGCGTTTAGCCTCTATCTATTAAGTGGCGACTTTACTTCCGGCTCGTGGAATATTGAGGATTGGACCGGGAATGGGCTTTCTCATTCTAGTGTTTATGTGCGAAACCTGACAGCAGTGCCTTTGCCTGCCGCCGTATGGCTCCTCGGGAGCGGGCTCTTGGGGCTCATGACCCTTACCAGGCGCAGGAAGGCCACCTAGTCCCTGCCCTGATCAGTTACCAGTCAAACCCTCCACCACGGAGGGTTTGACCTTTTTGAGCCCTGTCCAGAATAAATGAGCCGAACATGGTGGCCACAGCCCAATAAAATCTCCACACCCAGCCATGCAAGAGTTTTACTTGCCCAAAGGAAAGACCAGTTCCAGCTCCTTGTCCTTGAGCAGCAGACTCTTTCTGAACAGCATCAATCTCGCCTCATCTCCCGGCGAATCGTCCATTAATATCAGCTTGAGGTCGGTAATAGTCTTTATCGCGCTACCATTGATGCTGCGAATCATATCACCCTTTTCCACCCCGGCTTTCTTGGCCGCACCCTCCGGCACCAGACTCTCCACCTTGACACCATCTTCAGTCTGTTCCAGGTAGATTCCCATGAGGCCATGTGCGGGCAGCGTTTCACCCCCATCGTACACTAGAAAGTCACTCACCCCTGGCACCGGCTTAAAGTCACCCGCTGGCAGTATTATGGCCCGCTTGCCCTGCACCCTTCTGCTCACCCGCTGCGGAATGCCAGACCCATACATCAGATGGCCACTCCCGGCCAGCACCACCAGTTGCCGCTTGGGATTTGCCTGCAGATATTCTGCAGCCCGTTGCGCCATGCCCTCATCCCACAGCAGTTGCACCTGCTGAAAACGTTCAAACCCCTTCTTGTCATTGTGGGCGTGCTTTTCATATATCGCTTTCAGGCGTTCGTGGTAGGCCTGATCTGAGAAGTCTATCTCTGCGGGTATCTTTGCCCTGTCCCCCTTGGACAGCCCATCAAAACCAGACTTGGACACCTTGCCCACAATCTCTTCGGATAGATTCAGAGCAATAACCGGTATCCGGTGTTTGCGGGCATAAGACAGGATAGGACGATAGAGCCGATAATCAAACTTCCAACGCTTCATCCACTCAGTTTCGCGCACCAAGCCCTTCTCATCCAGCTCACCCTTTATGTAGCGATCTATTACACCCTGAAACGGCTGCTGAAACTGCTCCATGCCGATGGCGATATTCGGATTGATTGCGTACAGACGCCGGACCAGCTCCAACTGCGTCAGGTGGTCGGCATAATCGTCGTGGGTCTCACCCACATATATAACCCGGGAGGAAGAGACCCTGGAGACAACCATATCCAGGTCCAGCCCAGTTCTCAGGTCCAAGGCCTTGCGTTCTGCAACCTTGTATTCACTCTCGGTCTGATCAAAGTGCTGTTTGTGCAGTTTAGTGGCCTGGCAAGCAACACTGGACTGAAACAGCAGTATTACGGCCAGCAGCTTTACGCTTTGTGGATAATTCATGAAAACCTTGCGCTACATTTAATTAGAACCGGTTGGAACAGCCATTGTTTACACGCCATTCGACCGATATTTTTTGTGTTATTGAGATTGTTATCTAAACAACCATTCAGCTAGTATAAGACACATCAGTTACTTGTTCATTTAGTGCTCAATCAACAGGATTGTATTGCGTATGAGTCAGTTTACATTGGTTAGATGGTGTTTTCTTTTTTTAGTTCTATTCATCCACACTGCGATAGCTGCCACACCAATACACCATCAGCTAGAAATCAGTCTAAAACCCGAGACCGGCCACATTGAAGTACAGGATGTCATTACCCTGCCTGAGGCGACCACCACGCTGGTATTTGACCTGCATGCCGACCTGGAGCTACAGCTACTCACGCCTAAAGCCAAGATCATAAGAAAAACAAACAAGCGGTCCTCTGTCCCAATAAGACGTTACAAGATCAAACTACCCACCACACAGAACAACCTCCAAGTACAATACTCCGGCAAGATTCAACATAAATTAAAAGACAACTCCCAGGACTATAGCGGCGGCCGTGTGAGCAGTCCGGGGATCATCTCTGAGCAGGGGGTATTTCTCAGCATCTCAAGTTACTGGTTCCCGGTAATAGCCAACAGCCAAGTGAGCTTTAGCTTACACACCACTCTGCCCGAAGGCTGGCACAGCATCAGTCAGGGCAGTGGCAGCACCGATACCGGCTGGAGCGAGAGCGCACCCCAGGATGACATCTACCTGATCGCAGGGAAGTACCACATTTTCAAACACCCCACAGATGTGGCCGAGACCCAGGTCTATCTGCGACAGCCGGACCAGGCGCTGGCAGAGCGTTACCTGCAAGCGACAGAGACCTATCTAAAGCTGTTCAGCAAGCTCCTGGGGGCATACCCATACTCAAAGTTCGCCCTGGTTGAGAACTTCTGGGAAAGCGGCTATGGCATGCCGTCGTTCACCCTGCTGGGCCCCAAGGTTATTCGGTTCCCCTTCATTCTGCACAGCTCATATCCCCATGAGATCCTGCATAACTGGTGGGGCAATGGGGTATTTGTGGACTACACCAAGGGCAACTGGAGTGAGGGTCTTACCTCCTACCTGGCAGACCACATGATCCGGGAACAACGCGGACAAGGTTCTGCCTACAGACGCGATACCCTGCAAAACTATGTTGATTACGTAACCAAAAAGAAAGATTTTGCCCTCAACAAGTTTCGAGGACACCAGGGTCAGGCCAGCCAGGCCATCGGCTACGGCAAGAGCCTGATGTTTTTCCATATGCTGAGAATGCAGCTTGGGGATGAGACATTTCTCAATGGGATACGCGAATTCTATAAGGAAAGTCTGCATCAGAATGCCTCATACAGTGATCTACAGCAGGCCCTGGAAAAGTCATCCGGCAAGGATCTATCCACTGAGTTCAAACAGTGGACCAGCCGCAAAGGGGCGCCGGCACTAGAGATAGCAGAACACGACATAGAGACCAAGGATGAGGGTTTTGTGTTCAGATACGTCCTACGTCAAACTCAGAGAGGAGCACCGTACAAACTGCAGGTCCCGGTCTATATTCAATCAGAAGATGGAGCAGACCCGATCCGACAGACCATAACCATGACCAAACGTGAAGTAGTGGTTAAAGTACCCATGAAACAACGTCCAGTGGCCATAAACGTAGACCCACTGTTTGATATATTCCGCCGTCTGGATCAGGGTGAGATACCAAGCTCACTGGGACAGCTGTTTGGCAGCCACAGAAGCATGGTTATCCTACCATCCAATGCCGAACCAGAGATACGGTCAGCCTATAAGGAGATGGCTGATGCCTGGAGTAAACGGGAAAAACGTATGCAGGTGGTATGGGACAACGACATCAAGGGCCTGCCAAAAAACCGCATGCTTTGGGTGTTAGGCAAAGAGAACCTGCTGCTGGATGAGTTTCTGAAGACCGCCACCAACCTGCCCCTGGCATTCAACGATGGCAATGTAGAGATTGGTGGCAAACAGATCTACCTGGACCAGCACAGCATGGTGCTCACCAGCCGTAAATCGAAGACCATTGGCTGGCTGCATGGACATTCAGCCGCCGCCATATCCGGTCTGGCACGAAAGATCCCGCACTATGGGAAATATAGCTATCTTGCCTTTAGCGGCGACAACCCGGATAACATCCTGAAGGGAAAGTGGCCCACGGTAAATTCCGACCTGCGGTATCGACTACAGAAAAACACTAAAATCTTTAACCCACCTGAGCATCAACCCTTGAGTGGATCCATCACACAATTCTAAATCAGGGCAGATCACTCTTCTGGAACATGTAGTAACCAAGGCCTGCGGCAGCAGTTCCGATAAATACCGGATATGTCAGTGCATAGATGATGTAACCCAGTTGCCCGAAGTTATCCAGGATCACGTAGGCGGACGGTCCCAACAGCACCAGTTGCGGGTCGAACAGGATCATGGTGGCGGTTCTAAACACCTGCATGGGATTGGCCAGGGCGATGGCCACTGCGGTTTCCGCCGGGAGTTGTTCCTGAATCATTATTCCCAGCAGGATCAGATCCAGAAACAGCAACAACACCAGCCACACCACAAACGCCGCCCCCTGCGCCACATCAGAAGAGCGTGCAATGGTGGAGATCAGCATACCAATCCCCAGGAAACACCAGGCCAGGGACATCAGCAGGGCTGTGTAGTACCCAAATATGGCCCAGGGGATCTCAACCCCCTTGATTGCCCCCCACACAACCGCACCCACCATGGCGATCATCACCGGCAGGAACACCATGATAAAACGACCGATGATCTTGCCCCAAAACCAGGAGCTGAGTGATATGGGCAGAGAGAGCAGGTATTCAAACACCCCCGCCTCCCGGTCTCCGGCCACCGAGCGTACTGTGGTGATCAGGACAAATATGGGGAGTATGGCCATGGTCAGCTGGATGTAGGTGAGCAACAGCCGGGACAGACCGGTGAACCCCATGATGCGAGACTCTGCCAGGCCATAGGCAAACAGCAATACCACCAGACCACCAAACACGGTGGTGTAGATCATAAACCAGCGGGCCCGCACGGACTCCACGATATCTGCATAAGCTGTAAGCCAGAGGTGTCTCATATTATCAATTATTCTCGTGTCTATATTCCAGGGATTTGAGTCGTCTCAAGTCAACTTAAACTCTGTAGGAAGCTAGTGTTTCATTTCCCGCATCTTGGTCCGCTCTTGCAACATCTCCAGCAGGTTCGCCCCGTGGGCATTAAAGCGTTTCTCCAGCTGCTGTATATGACCCACAGCCCGGGTAAAATCCAGGCCATCCGCCGTCGGATCAGACTGGGCGCCTAACCCGTACTCCATGGGCGTGACATGACCCTCAACATAGGTGGCTGTCCTGGCATCAATCCATTTACCGTCGCGGTGATCAGTGACCCATATTTCGGTGGTTGGATCACCCTTCCAGGGCTTATCTTCCAGCCACAGGACTGCACACCCAATATCGTCAAACTTCAGCACCCGGGAGCGTTTGCCCTCCGACAGCCAGCGCACCTGAGCTGAATGTTTTCTATCACTCAATACCATGCGACAACGTTCGCAGGCATCTCTATCCCACTTAACCTCTTTAGGTCCGGTTGTGGGCTGATCTGAACAACCCAACAGCAATACAACCAGCATGGCAGCCATCACTAGGTAAAGATTGGTTACAAAACCGTGGTGCTTCCGGTTCACCCAGCCTCATCCATCTTGATTCCTGCCAGCAGGGCGGCATAGCGTGATAGCACTCCAAGAAAGCGCAAACGATCCGGACCCGGCACCAAGCCATTCCACACCAGGCCATCCTCAGAACCGCTAAAGCCCCACTCCTGAATGGTCTTGGCAAAGGCGTCTTCGGCCCGAATCAACCGTACCTGACACTGCAACTGGCTGGACATCTCCACCAGATCCGCCACCCGGTCATCCAGCACCACGTTACCCTGGTCTAGTTCGATCACCCGATTCACCAGCGAGGCCACCTCATCCAGACGATGACTGGAGATCAGCATCACCGCCTGCTCCTGTTTCTCTGCCAACAGTTGGAAAAATACATGCCGCGCCTCAGGATCCAGGTTTGCAGCCGGTTCATCCATCACCAGCAGTTCACTATCCCGGCCCAAGGCAATGGCGATAAGCAGCTTCTGTTTCTGTCCCCCGGAGAGCTTTACGAAGGGTTGATGGCGAAAACGATTCACATCAAAACCGATACGGTCCGCCACCTGTTCCATACGCTTAAGGTCCGCCCCGCATAGACTGGCGGAGAAGCGCAACAGCTGTCCCACCGGCATCTTCAACGGCGGTGGGAGCTGGGGTACAAAACCCACTTTGGAGAGCACCTCACGCCGATGCATCCGCGGGTCCATGCCATCCACCATCACCCTGCCGTCACAGGTGTACTCACCCAGCAGGCAACGGATCATAGTGGTCTTGCCAGCACCATTGGAGCCCACCAGGGCCACCCTATGGCCGCGCTCAATATCCAGCTCCACCGCCTTCAATACCTGATTGCGGCGGAAGCTCTTGCTTGTCTTTTCGAATCTGATCATTTGATAACTATTTTATATTATTCCAGGTATTTACCCAGCCCCTTGAACTCAAATCTGAGAGAACCGGTTGGACATACATCCACACACAGGCCACAGCGGGTACAGTCCGCGCCTATATCCTGCTCCACATCCGGCGAACGTCCCTTAACTGACATACTCAGCACATGGGGCACAAGACACACCTTACGGCAGTCCCCCTCATGGTGGCAATCTGTCACATTATGTCTGATACGCAACGGTGAGATGGAGCCAACCACACCGTAGGTAATGCCGATGGGACATACATAGCGACACCAGAGACGGCGGGACTGAAACACCTCTACCAATAGCAGAATCCCTACCCATATCAGAGCTAACCCGGGACCATATATTATGGCACGACTCAGGATTCCGGTAGCTGATATGGTCTCAAACACCGTGTAGCCAGAAAAAAGGGCCAGCAGCGAAAAGATCACATAGAGTACGGTGCGTACACTTCTTTTGTATGGGCGATCCCGGACCAGCTTCTTTTTGGCCAGCCATAGGTGCAACATTTCTGCCCACTCCGCCACCAGATGATAGGGACAGACCCAGGAACAGAATGTACGACCACCTAACAACACCCATAGTATAAAAATGGTTACCGTACCGATAACCAGATTCAACACCACAGTTTTGTATGCCAGCATCACCTGCAGTGCAGAGTTTAGATCGGCCATGTGAAAACCAACAAAACGTGATGCGGTTAGGGCCCCCTCCAATAATTGGACATCAAAATAGAATGAGGCTAGAAACAGGAAGTTCACCAGAATCAGGGTGATCCAGCGTCGATTGCGCCACTTATGCTGTGATGGTCTCTCAGCGGTCTGTTCATAGATCTTCTCGAAATCAGCCTTGGTGAACGGATTCTGCTTTTTGTATAAGTGGATCTCTTTGGCAGCCGGAGTTATCTCCTCAGGCGCTGGTTTTTTAGGGGCGCCGCCAAACAGTACACGTAGGGATTCTCTGGTATAGCTCATGGCAACCTCACACCGTATCCGTTGTCTTGTCGATATCAATGACTATGGCGGTGGGTTCCACCGGGCAGATCATCTCGCACACCCCGCAACCCACGCATCCATCTTTAATCATCGGCATCATACGCTTTACGCCATCCTTGCTCTCAATCGGTTCCAGGGCAATAGCATGTACCGGCGGACACTCGTTACCGTACTTCTTAGCAACCCGTTCAACCTTTGACTCCTTGCCCTTTTCCTCTTCTTCAGCACATTGAGTAATCCTTATCTCAATGGGACACTGACGCACACAAAGGTCACAAATCTCCAGGTCGTATTCGTATTCAGCAACCTTGATTGGGTTCCAACGGTCCACCTCATCGTAGCGTAGCAGACCATCAAACTCAGGCCCTCTGGCCACACCCTTAAATCCCTGGCCCTGCACTGCCAGACAGGCCTTGGGGCGCGAGAGACGAGCAAAACCCATGCGGGAATCTGCAGGATAATCCAGGTCGTGGGTCAAAGCTCCGGTGGGACATGCCAGTACACATTGGAGACCATCGCAGGAAAAGTCACAGGCCTGATCTCTAGCTTCTATGTATGGGACACCTATGCCAAAACCATCTGTGATGTCAGCCAGCTTGATTGCCTCTACCGGGCACACTTGTACACATTGCCCACACTTGATGCATGAGGCGAAAAATTCCTGTTCATCTAATGGTGTCTTGATGGCGCCGGGAGGACGCAGACGCAGGGAGTGGCCCTGGGCTACAGGCAAGAACCCCAGCAAAGAGGTACCCACATATCCAGCAATCAATGCTGTAGAACGAAGAAACTGCCTACGACTTTGCTGTTGTCGCTTTTTGGAAATTGCAGGCTTGTCTGCATTTTTTACTGGTTTATCTTGATCTGACTCAGTCACTCTACTGCCTCCGCTGACATCAGTGGTTTCTCATCCCGCAACACCATATCTGGTGAGGTAAACGGGGCCAGGCGTTCTAGAAAATCCAGCACTTCCAGAACTGGAGAACCCTTGAAAAAACGTGTTGGTGGTACATCCATCCAGATCCGGTCGGCGTATCCATACAACTCATATGGGGAATCACCGATCCCATCCTGGTCCCGATCAAAACCTTCATAATCATCCCAGTGATTTCCGGTCCAGTCATTGCGTTTTGCTGTCTTGGCCCCGCCTACGGCAACCTGGGTGATATTGCCCTTCAGCCGGTTGCGTTTGAATACATTACCCGTCCAGTCATTCAGAAACAGAATACCGATCCCACTAAAGGCAATCAGGTTATCCTCTATGCGGTTTATTGTATCTGGCTGGTAAGGTGAAACATCCAGATACAGGCCTGTGGCGCAGTACAGTATCTGGTTGCCAGAGACCACCACCTCAGATGTCTCCTTAAACCCGATACCCATCCCAGTGGCGCCGATGGCATGGGCGATGTAGTTGTCCTTGACCACCACTCCATCACTGTACATGATGAAGATACCTACCGAGTTGTCTTCAAAATGGTTTTTTATCACCTTATTGTACTGGGAGTACATAAAGTGCAGAGAGTAGCGACCACCGCGAGCATCGTTGCCTGAAATCAGGTTGTCCTTAGAGTACCAGACCACTATATCCCTGGAGTTGCGGATATAGTTATCCATAATCTTGTTATTGAAGCTGTACCACAGCCGAATGGCATCACCGCGCATACCCAGTTCCACCGGTTTGGAGCTAATCTTGTTGCGTCGTACGATATTGTGTTCCGCCTGTCCCAGATCGATACCAAACAGGCAGTTGTCGATGACATTGTCTTTGATCACATTGAAGTTACCACGCACCTGCACCCCGGAGTCGATATCATTATGTGACTCACCGGAGTTGGTCAGACGCAGATTCTTCAGAGTGGCCCCATCTGTATCCAGAAAGATAACCGAGCCCTTGCCACCAGCGTCTATGGTCACCTGGCCGCGGCCATCGATAGTGATGGGTTTTTCTATGATTACTGGACCTGAGTAGGTACCAGGCGGTGGAGTCAGGATGGCATTCGGCTTGGCCGCATCTACCAGCGCCTGAAACGATGGATACTCCTCTGCCACACCGGTTGCGGCGTAGAGAAGAGTAAGCAGCATAATGGCCACAAACGACCAAGGGCCGAAGGTCAGTAAATGAGGCTGTTTCATCTCACTCTCCACCTTCGGCCCTCGAACATATTTACATTCAGCATATTAACCAATTTGGTATATCTACAGGGTGCGCATCCCTGTTACAGGGCTCACTCTACGGTCTGCCTCTTCCTTATAAGGGCAGCAACAGCCAGTACCAGTGAACTAACCAACATTATACCAAAGCCATAAGATGGATAGGAGTGGGTGGAGAACTGCGCCACCTTGCCAACGCCAAACACCGTCGGCATAAACGGCTTAACCGAGAAGGCGCCCATATCATTCAGAGTGTGGCCATACCACCAGAGCCATGCGGAATAATCAATTATAAAGAACAGCGGCAGGGCCATCGGCACCAGGATCAGCAACCAGTAAAGCAGACCACTATTCTTGCGTGCCCCATAGACCAATAACAGCATGGCGCCGATCAGGCCGATAAATACCATATTAATGGCCAGCTTCAGATTCTTGACCATGGGCTTGATCTCAACTGGATTGTTGAAATAACGCCCCAGACTTTTAGCATAATGCCAGGACATTACCTGAAAGCTGCTGCCATTCCAGGGGCCTTCCGCCCGCCTCTTTCCGTGATCCCTGTCATAGGTCTCCTTGATCTGCCGGATCAAATGCGCCTTGTCGGAGTCAGGCCCTGCCGCTTTCTCAGCCCTCTCCTTTTCCGATGGCAGCACCACCTCCACCCCAGAATCTTCCAAGGACTGCTTTACGGCGCCGACGATGCCGCCGATAACAATCTCCGGCTCCTTGGATTCACTGGATGCCTCCTGGTCCAAAGAGGTAACGAGTGCTCTTACATATCCTTCATTCTGGAGGCTGAACCCATCCTCTGCATACATTGAGAGATACATCCAGGCTGCGATTCCAGCAAAACCGATCCCCATTATGACCATACGCTGCTTGGGCTTGGTACACATGAAACCAATCAACATTACCGCCAGAAAGGCCATCAGAAACTGTCCGAAACCACGCTCCACCGGACCACCGGCGGCAATCGGGTACATACCAACATAGTGATTGATGGTGTCCATCTCATGTACGCAATCCAGAGCCACATCCTCTTGTATCTCTGCCTTCTCAACCTTCTCACATCCATTGAACACTCCATTCATATGAAAGTGGATTCGAACTCCATCTGGAAATGCCTCTTCCGGGTAGTTAGGGGCTGTAAGAGACACCCACCACACCGGGGTATAGAAGAGAAGTGTCAGCAGTCCTAACGCTACAAGCGTAAGAACAGCTACTTGAAGAGTCTGTTTAGTGTTGAATACTGCATTCATGATTTTGGGAGTCTCGAACTGCTGGTTAGGTGTTACTGTGTGGCGCTAATCCTAAATTGGAACTGGAGTAGCGAATAAGCGGCTTTGACCTATCAAGTCATATTGAATAGTAAGATTGTCATCCGAGTGTAATACGGAAGCGGGTTAGCTCTTGCCAGAGTGATTGCTCCCATGCTGGGCATGGGAGCAACCTTGTGCGACCTTAGCTGGTTTGCAAATCAATCGAAATCAGGATTTTGCCAATCAGCCGATGGAGCCAGTTTCTCTTTCGGTACCGGGATACGTGACACGTAGTTGATAACCTGCGCCATATCCGCATCGCTGAAGGCGTCGATCTGCTTTACCATGTCCGGGTTGGCGTTACGACGCTTGCCATCACGGATCCACTCGAACTGACGCAGCATGTACTTGTAGTGCTGGCCGTGGATCTTTGGATAGAACTTGTCTTCCATGCCTTCGCCGTTATCACCATGGCACTGAACGCAATTATCAGCATACAGCTTTTTACCCTTATCAAACTCAGGGGTGCCTTCTGCCCACTCGCCTTTACCGTTAGCCGGGGTCATCTTCAGCTTCTCGATATAGGCTGTGACATCGGCAATGGCCTGCTCATTACCAATGGCCTCTGGCAGCGCAAATGGATACATGGTTGGATTGTCACGGTTCAGGGCACGAATATCAGCCAACTGTTTGATCAAAACCGAGCGGTGCTGTCCTGCCAACTGAGGGAAGGTGCCCTCAGCCATTCCCCATCCTTCCGGCATATGGCATGCGGAGCAGACCTCGTATACATCCAGGCCGTTTTCCATGTTAGGTTTCAGGGTCATTGCCTTGTCTTTTTCACCACCGGCCTCGTTCCAGTCTGCCGCCAGGCTGGTGCCACTGATAGCCAATCCCAAAGCAACTGCCAGGGTCTTAACTACGGTCAATCTTGCCATTCTATTAATCTCCTCAAGCCTGCCTCTGATCGGCAGCTTAGTATACTAAATTACTGGGTTAAGAGTTTAGCACAATAGAATATTAGCAAACATTGATATCCGTCAAGCCCCTAAGGCGCCAATATTCACAACTTATGCGCTAATACCACTGCTACCGCAATTACCAAACCTGTGGTTGCAGGGAGAAATCTCTGTCTTTTCCCCAATAATATCAGGGTGCTACATTTAATATCAGCGGCAATTGACAACAGATCATTGCGGATAACCCAGATACATATATTAAATTGGGTCGTTACAGGGTGCTCAACCAATCGGCAAGGATGCGCATCTCGGCCTCAGTCACCAAATGCATTATACCCTTCATGGCGGCTGAACCACCATTGGTCCGCTTACCATCTTTGATGTCCTTCATCTGATTAAAGGAGTAATCTGCATTCTGGCCTGCCAGAGGCGGATATGTCGGAAGCAGCGGTGATTTTGCATCCTTACCGTGACAAGAGAAACAGGTCTTGGTCTTGAACAGGGTCGGCCCATCGGCCGCCAGCACGGACCCGCCAATGGTAATGCCTAATACACAAGCAAACAGCGGAGCAATATATTTCAACTTCATGGAATACCTCATTGTGCAATATTTAGATTCGGTTTAAAGAAAAGGGGCCCAATATGAGCCCCTTTCCCACTACTGTCAAACACTATCAGGAGCGTTACTTGGTAACTTTAGTAGCTCCATGCTCCTCAAGGTAGGTCTTGGCGCGCAGACCCATGTCAGCGGTCTTGACCTGGTACTGCCACCACTGGCCAGCCCAGAGAGTAGCATTGTGAAAGTCGGCCTTGGTGGCGTAACCTTCAGACTTCTTCTTGGCCCCATCGGCGAAGCCCAACTGCTCGGTAGCATCCTCTACCAGTGCCACAACTTCCGGGAAGTCCTTGTAGTTGTGACTGGTGATAAAGCCCACCACTGAGTTGATAACCGCCTGGGTGTCCAGGTTGGTCTTCACCTGCTTGTCATAGTCAGCCTTGGTGTACTTCTGACCTTCCTGCATAGCACCAGCCTTGGCTTTGTAGCCCTTCGGCTTAACCAGCAGATAACCCTGCATCTCCAGATGTAGCGCGGAGCAGAACTCGGTGCAGTAGTAAGGATATACACCAGCCTTATCCGCCTTGAAAGTGGTAGATACGGTCTTGCCCGGCTCAATGGAGAGGTTCACGTTCTGGCCATACATGGCGAAACCGTGGGTCTCATCCTCTGCCCGCTCCAGGTTGGTCAGATGGATGGAAACAGTATCACCCTCTTCCACCTCAATGATCTCTGGAGTGATGTGGGAACGGATCAGGGTACCGTATACATGTACGGTATCGCCTTCACGCACCACCTTCTCACGACCGGCGCGGGTCTTCCAAGGTGAACGCTTGCCGGAGCGACTATCCCAACCTGACTTATAGCGTACAGCCGGCTTCAGCTTGTCGGCCTTGATGGCTACCACATAGTGCGGTTCGCCCAGTGGCACCGGCATATCATACAGCAGTTGCATTTTGTCGCCGCTGATGTCGATCAGCTGGTGATTCTGCGGATGCAGTGGACCGACCGGGTTAAAACGGTCAATGGCCAACTTGTTCAGAGAGACCAGGTATTTGCCGTCAGGTGAGACAGAGTCACCCTCCATGGATAGCAGATGGCCGATGTTGTAGTGGATATGCAGTTGATCCAGCACCTTGCCTTCACAATAGTCCCACTTGGTAACCATGGAATCCACATAGATGGAGGTGTAGACCACACACTCTTTGGCATCATACTGGGTATGCAGTGGTCCCAGACCTACCTGTACCTGGGTATGCAGGGCATCCTTCATAGCAATAATAGGAATACCGTATGGGTCCTTACCTTCAAATTTCTTGGCGGCAATGGCCTTCTGGATCTTCTCCCAGCTATACACCCAGGCATGGCTGTCCAGCTTACCGGAGACGATGATGTGGGTACCAGCCGGATTAACATCTACGCCGTGTGGGCTCTTTGGTTCAGGGATCAGATAGAGCAGCTCTTCTTTTACCGCCTGATCCATAGTGATCAGGTAAGAACCATTGACCTTCTTGACCTTACCGGCAGCGACCAGCTCGGCGGCCTTCTTCCAGTTGGTTACGTGCAGAAAGTCGGTATCTTTCTGGGAACAACCGGCCTCAAACGGAGGACGCCCACGCTCGATACCACCCACATAACGCTCAGAACAGAAGGAGTTGGTAAAGCCCCAGCCAAAACTTGCATTTTTACCGGCGTCGGAGAGATCCTGACTATATGGTGGAAATTCAAAGGTGAAAGAGTCTTCAGGCTTGATCTTGCCCTCTTTCATATCAAACTTCCAGTAGGTCAGACCGCCACGATATTTATCATTAAACTCCTCTAGTGGCACAAAGTCTGTGCCATAAGGCGCTGCATACTGGCTGGCCTCCATCACATACTCGGTATTTGGCGTCACAAAGGCGCCACCGTGCTCGGACCTAAAGAAGGGGTTGACCACGATTTGCTTAGTCTCAAAGTCGTGCAGATCAATCACCGCTACGCGAGGATTAGCCTTGTCATTGATAAAGAGGTACTTACCATTGTACTCACCCTCGGTCTCGGAGAATGCCGGGTGATGGGTATCACCATAGACGATATCCTTACCCATAATTCGACCCTGGGCCAATACCGCCTTGGACTCGTCGTCAAAACCATAACCCTGCCATGGCTCTGGCGTGAATACGCCAATGTATTTCAGGATCCGCATGGATGGGATGCCGTAGACGATCACATGACCACTCTGGCCACCGGAACTGAAGGCCAGGTACTCATCACGTCCACCGGTTGGTGTGTAAGTCTTGGCAGCAGCCAGAAGATCCTTCTGAGTCAGACCACGGGCCTTCATCACATCTTCCAGACTCTGCTGCGCAACTGCACTGGATGCAGCCCCCAGACCAAGCCCAACACCCATTAGCAGCGCCAAAACACTCTTTTTGATCTTTTTCATATTAACGATGAGCCTCCCAACTCGACTCTAATATCAAACAAACACTGTGACTTTAAGTTTATAGAAAAATCTGCAGTTGATAATGAACGCATCCCACATCAACCGCTTTGATAGAAATCAATATAGTGTGGGATTCTAGCAAAATAGTGCGGCATATGACCCACTTTTTTTGTTAGCCGTGGTTAATTGGCAGATTTACCAGCCAAATCCGGCAGTTATCGATATTTATTCTGCAGCCAGCTACTGAACTCGTCCCCGAGATGGTGATGTTTGATGGCATAATCCACCGTGGCCTGGAGATAACCCAGCTTGCTACCACAGTCGTAGCGCCTGCCTTCAAACTCATAGGCCAGCACATCCTCATCATCGATAAGACGAGCAATGGCATCGGTGAGCTGAATCTCGCCCCCGGCGCCCCGCCCAATCTGCGCCAGATGATGAAATATCTCCGGCCGCAAAATATAGCGCCCCACCACCGCACGGTTTGATGGCGCAGCGGCAGGGTCAGGTTTTTCCACAATACCCTTCATCTTCACCAATCGCCCCTCACCCTCCGGGTCCACTATGCCGTAACTCCTGGTATCTTGCGGTGGTATCAGCTCGGTACCGATAATACTCCGCTCCTGCTGCGGATAGAGCTCCACCATCTGGGACAGAACCCCGCGCGCTCCGTCATCAATCAGGTCGTCTGCCAGTACCACCGCAAAGGGTTCATCACCAACCACCGGACGGGCGCAGAGCACAGCATGGCCCAGCCCCAGGGGCATGGCCTGGCGGATAAAAATGCAACTCACATGGGACGGGATGATATTTCGCACTATCTCCAGCATCTTCTCCTTGCCCCGCTGCTCCAGATCCACCTCCAGTTCATAGGCGGTATCAAAATGGTTGGAAATGGAGCTCTTGTTGCGGCCGGTAATGAACACCATCACTTCAATTCCGGCAGCCACCGCCTCTTCCACTGCATACTGGATAAGCGGCTTGTCCACAATCGGCAGCATCTCCTTGGGACTGGCCTTGGTGGCGGGCAGGAATCTGGTGCCCAGGCCAGCAACCGGAAATACTGCCTTGCGTACTTTGCCTATCATGCGGAATCTCTCCTATCTGTCCTGTTTCTTTTTTTTCTTGCGATGGCCCATTTGGACTACTCTATCCAAAAGTAGGCAGTACCGTGTACCCTGCTTTTTGCCCTATGAAATAGCTATACGACCATACATTGTAATTCTGTGGCGCAACCTGGAAGCGAGCTTGTGATCCACCTGATGCCAATCAAAACGCCAACCCCAATTACCTTCAGTGGTCCCCGGAGTATTCATACGATGATCACCATCCAGCTCCAGTAGATCCTGCATCTGCAGGATTGCCAGATTCGAGGTTGAGGAGAGCACCTTCCAGAGCATAGGCCATGGCATTTTCAGCTTGGAGTCCCCTAGAAATTCATCCACATAGGCACAGGTTCGCTGATCCAGGCTCTCATACCAGCCGACGGTGGTATTGTTGTCGTGGGTCCCAGCGTAGACCACCGAATTCACTGGATACTTGAACGGCAGGTGCGGGTTTTTTGGATCACCTGAAAAGGCAAACTGTAGTACCTTCATACCTGGCAACCCAAACTGGTCCCGTAGCGCTTCCACCTCCGGGGTGATAATTCCCAGGTCCTCTGCCACCAGCGACAGATTTCCATACTCGCCATGCAGACATTCAAACAGGGCCTGTCCGGGCGCAGACACCCAGCGCCCATTCATGGCGGTCTCATCCTCTGCCGGTATCTCCCAGTAGGATTCAAAGCCACGAAAGTGATCGATGCGAACCAGGTCATACATAGCAAGCTGGGTCTTCAGCCGGCGAATCCAAAATGAGAAACCATCTGCCTGCATCCGCTCCCAGTCATAGAGTGGGTTACCCCACCTCTGGCCGGTCTCTGAGAAGTAGTCTGGTGGAACCCCAGCCACCACCGTGGGGGCACCACTGCTATCCAGATAAAAGTCCTGCTGATTGGCCCACACCTCGGCGCTGTCATGGGCTACAAAGATGGGCATGTCACCAAACAGCTCCACTCCGCGCTGATTGGCATAGCTCTTCATCTCATGCCACTGCTGAAAAAACACAAACTGCTCGAAGCGTATGTACTCGATCTCGCTTGCGAGTCTGGAGCCAACCTCAGCCAGGGCCTCAGGGTCACGTTTGCGCAAGAACTCAGGCCACTTCCACCAGGGATTGCAGTCCTGATCCTTGCGGATGGCCCTAAATAGTGAGTAGTCGTCCAGCCAGTAGTTTTGCTCCCGGATAAACTCCTGCAGCCGGGAGCGCTCATGATCTCCAGAGCTGTGTTTAAAATTTTCCCAGGCGCCTCGCAACACCAGGAGTTTCTCCTGCTTGGAAAGGGTCTTGAGATCGAATGAGGACAGGTCTACCCAGTCACGTTGCACCAAGTAGTCCAGATTTATCAGCAGGGGGTTGCCGGCATGGACGGAACTGGTGGAGTAAGGGGAGTTGTCGGATCTGGTGGGACCCACCGGCAAGGTCTGCCAGACACTGAACCCGGAATCCACCAGAAAATCCACAAAGTGTCTGGACTCAGCGCCCAGATCGCCATTCATTCCAACTCCAGGCAGCGAAGTTATATGCAGCATAACCCCGGCGCGGCGACCGCTTATGCAGCTGTTGGGGGCGGGTTCAATCATCCAGGATCATTCTCAACATAGTGCTTGGGAGGGCTAATAACTTCAAAGATTATGCTCACTCTGCTTCAGTTACATTACAAAATATCAATTATGCCGCATAACCCCACCCACAGCAGGATCACCCCCACCATAGGCAAACACCTGGGATAGATACTCCGGGGGCTCTTCACCCAGGATCTGATAGAGGTGTTTAAGCTGATTCCGAAACAGACGTTCAAAGTCGGAGACGGTCTCACCCGGATTGTAGTCACCAAACCACCAGAACCAGTCGGAGCCCTCGCAGGTCGCCATCTGTAACTCTGCCTGGCTCAACTCACTCGCATTCAGCCGGCCACTGTCCAACACCCGGTCGAAAGTATTTTTCGCCTCAATCAACATATCCCAGGCCCGATTCTTATCTTTCTCACCGATCCAGGTGGAGAAACTTCCATACACCCAGCTACCTGCCACCATGGTGCTCAATTCGTGGGTCGGCAACTGCTTTTCCACTACTTCTGAAAAGGTGGTCATCTCCAGATGTGGACTGGCCGAAAGCCTGGCGTAGAGATTGTCCAGAAAGAAACAGCCATTGCGCGGGTAGTGTTCCCAGGCATTTTCGCCATCCATTATGATGGAGACCACCAGATCAGATGGCGTGTCACAATTTGTGGCGATGGATTCAAGATTATGGATAAGATTACTTACCGCATCCTCGGCGTGCCAATCGGCATAGGTAAACCCGATCAGGTCAGAGAGGCCGTCGTTGCGGAAGAAGCAGCTGATCTCTCCATCCTTAACCTGGTAGGGACGGTGCGCCCACTGCTCCGGCCAGTCGGCATCTGCATAGCTTTTTTCCATGCTGTTGTGCAACACCTGCTGACCACTGGCGATCCAGTGGAAGCCCTCCTCCTCCAGGATGCGCAGAGTATCTTCACTTACCGCCCCCTCGGCGGGCCAGCACCCCTTGGGCCTGAAACCAAAAATCTTCTCGAACGACTCTACGCCGCGCCGGATATGCCAGCGCGAACGCTCTTCTCCGCCGGGATAGCTGGCGCTCTCCGGCAGTTCCATATCCGGGATCGCCTCCTGCCCGGATTTGATATCCAGCAGCAGAGGGATTATGGGGTGTGCGTATGGAGTGACCGACAGCTCGATCCGACCCTCCTGGGCCAGTCGCCGATAGCGGTCAACCACACTTGCCAGCAGGTCTCCGATTGACTCAACCAGCCTGTATCTATCCTCCGTGGTATACCCCTTGCGTTTCTTTTCCAGGGACTTGATCCGCAGGTCGTTTACCCTGGGGTGTTCACCCATCCACACCAGGTGGTACCACACCAGCAGGTCTACAATAAACTGATCGTTCAGATACTCTGATGACTCGGCATGCTCATCCACCAACCCGACGATATCCGCCAGTCGACGAAAGGTCCGAAACCGGCCCCGCATATGTTTTTCGTTGGCCCGCAGACAGGCCCGCATCAGATCCCGGCGCGACTCCTGGTCCAGTGGCAAGCCGGGACCGGCCAGGGCTGCCAATACCGGGTCCTTGATCTGTTTCCCCCTGAGCAGCCACTCCTGTATCTGCTTAACGTAGTCTTGCAACTGTTCCAGCAGCACCGGTGCAAAGTTCACCACCGCCCGCGCATCCGGATGATTATCCAGATGGGCGGCCATATCCACATAGTCCTTTATGCCATGCAGATAGACCCATGGCAGTTGAAAGTCGCTATGATCTGGTCCGCGGTAGTCTGGTTGGTGCATGTGCCAACACAGCACTACCTTCAGGCGTTGTACATCATCGGACATAATTGGTGACCTGTCCCAGCATCTCCGGTGTTACCAAAACCACTCCCTTAGGCGAAACGGTGAACCGTTTTGCATCAGCCTCCGGGTCCTCTCCGATGATAGTGCCATCAGGTATCTTGCAACGTTTGTCTATGACTGCCTTTTTGATACGACAGTTACGACCGATATCTGCATCCGGCAGGATCACTGAATCCTCCACGGTGCAGTAAGAATTTACCCGCACATTGGAAAACAGCAGGGAGTGGCGCACGGTGGAGCCGGATATAATACAGCCTCCAGACACCATTGAGTCCACCGCCATCCCGCGGCGGTCCTCATTATCAAAAATGAATTTAGCCGGAGGCAGCTGCTCCTGATAGGTCCAGATGGGCCAGGTGCGGTCATATAGATTGAGATCCGGCGTAACCCCGGTCAGCTCCAGATTGGTGGCCCAAAAAGCATCAATGGTCCCCACATCCCGCCAATAGCCCTGGCCACCGCTCTTGGGGTCACGGAACGGGTAGGCGATAACCCGATAATTTTCGATGATGGCCGGTATTATATCCTTACCAAAATCATGGGATGAACCCGGAGTGTCCGCATCCTTGATCAACTGCTCAAACAGAAAGGACTTATTGAATACGTAGATCCCCATGGAGGCCAGCGCCACATCGTCACGACCGGGCATAGGCTTGGGATTTTCCGGCTTCTCATCAAATTCAAGCACTCTGGTGTCATCGTCCACGCTCATTACACCAAAGGACTTGGCGGTCTCCATATCCACCTCGATGCAACCCACTGTCATATCGGCACCGGTGGCCACATGGTGTGCGATCATGGTGCCGTAATCCATGCGATAGACATGGTCGCCAGCCAGGATCAGCACATAATCCGGATCATGCTTACGGAAGATATCGATATTCTGGTGTACCGCATCTGCCGTCCCCGCGTACCAACTGTTCTCAATGCGTTGCTGAGCCGGCAGCAGTTCAACATACTCCCCGAACTCTCCCCGCAGAAACCCCCATCCCCTCTGGATATGCAGAATCAGGGAGTGCGCCTTATACTGGGTGAGCACCCCAATGCGGCGAATGCCGGAATTGATGCAGTTGGAGAGGGGGAAGTCAATAATCCTGAACTTGCCGCCAAAAGGCACCGCAGGTTTGGAGCGCCACCTGGTCAGGTCTAACAGCCTGGAACCGCGCCCCCCGGCCAAAATCAGCGCTAAAGTACTCTTGGTTAGTCGACTGACAAACCGTGGATCCTGTTCCATATTCATGCGTTAGCACCCTCCCCCGCTTGATTCTTAACCGTCTGCATCACATCTAGCATATACTATCATGCACCGTTGTGAATTCAGAGATAGAAAAGTTACATTTTTTGCCAATTTTTGCCTGGAATATTAGCTGTTCAGGCCACCACCATTAACCCTATAATCCACTGAAGAATTGGCTCCATGATTAACCATAGACCAGCGTGGGAATATGCGCACGACTGATAACTGACAGGCAGCATGAAAAGCAAAAAGAAATCAAAGGCTAACGAACTCAACATGTCGATGCAGTACATACTGCAAGCCTGTCATCATGACCCGTTTGAGGTGTTGGGACGCCATATCCAGGGACAGAAGGTCCTGATACGCGCCTTCCTGCCCCACGTCAATCAGGTAGAAATCGTCGAGACCAAACAACCCATGCAACGGGTCCCGGGCAGTGACTTTTTCGAATGGAGGGGGGATCAGGATACAATCCCGGCCCACTACAGGCTGGCCTGGACAGATGGCTCTGGTGAACGGGTAACCCGCTATGACCCTTACTGTTTCGGCCCCCAGTTAGAACATTTTGACATGCACCTGTTTCGACAGGGCAACCACTGGCATGCCTACCGCTTTCTCGGCGCTCACTTTCACTCGGTGAACGGTCACATCGGCATCCTGTTTGCAGTCTGGGCGCCAAATGCCAAGCGAGTCAGCATAGTTGGGGACTTCAACCGCTGGGACGGACGCATCAACCCCATGCGCTCCAGAGGTGAAGCCGGGGTCTGGGAGCTGTTCATCCCGGGCCTTGAGGCCGGAAGTCACTATAAATATGAGATCCTGAGCCAGCAGGGAAGCGTGCTGCTCAAGAGCGATCCATACGGCAATCAATTCCAAAACAGGCCCGAGACCGCCTCGGTGGTTGCGGCCAAACCCACCTACGAGTGGAGTGACAGTGCGTGGCTCGACGATCGCCAGCAAAGCAACTGGCAACACAGCCCCATCTCCATCTACGAAATCCACCTGGGTTCATGGCGACGCGCTGACAACAACCAGTTCATGAACTATCGTGAACTGGCCCATCGCCTGATCCCGTACATGCTGCAACTGGGCTTTACCCATATTGAACTGCTACCCATTACCGAGCACCCTTTCGATGGCTCATGGGGCTACCAGACCACCGGCTATTTTGCCCCCACCAGCCGCTTCGGAACCCCGGATGACTTCCGCTATTTTGTGGATCAGATGCACCAGAACAATATCGGCGTAATCTTGGACTGGGTACCGGCCCACTTCCCCAAAGACCAGCACGCGCTGGGGCAGTTCGACGGCTCTGCCCTGTATGAGCATGAAGACCCACGCAGGGGCGAACACCGGGACTGGGGCACTCTGATCTTCAACTATGGTCGGGCCGAGGTGAAGAACTTCCTCCTGGCCAGCGCCATCTACTGGCTGGAGGAGTTCCATCTGGATGGACTGCGAGTGGACGCTGTGGCATCCATGCTCTACCTGGACTATTCCAGAGAGCCCGGAGACTGGGTACCGAATGAACATGGCGGACGGGAAAATCTGGAAGCAGTAAAGTTCCTGCAACAGCTTAACACCGTCACCCATGAGGAGTTCCCCGGCACCATGATCCTGGCCGAAGAGTCCACCGCCTGGCCGCAGGTATCCGGGCCAACCTGGCTGGGCGGCCTGGGCTTCAGCATGAAGTGGAACATGGGCTGGATGCACGACACCCTATCCTATATGGAGAAGGACCCGATCCATCGCCACTTCCACCATGACCTGCTCACATTTGGACTGCTCTACTCCTTCACCGAAAACTTTGTACTCCCCTTCTCCCATGATGAGGTGGTACACGGCAAGGGCTCACTGCTGGACAAGATGCCCGGCGATAACTGGCAGCGCTTCGCTTCCCTACGCCTGCTGTTCAGCTACATGTTTACCTACCCCGGCAAGAAGCTTCTGTTCATGGGTAACGAGTTCGCCCAAGGCCGGGAGTGGAATGAGAACCAGGAGCTGGACTGGCATCTGGCCGATCTTCCACAGCACTATGGCATCCAGAATCTGATCGGCGAGCTCAACCGACTCTACCGGGAACTGCCAGCCCTGCACGACCTCGAGTTTGACGAGGATGGGTTTGAGTGGATCGACTGCCACGATGCCGCCCAGTCGGTACTGAGCTATCTGCGCCGCGGAACCAATGGCGAATTTGTAGTGGTTATACTCAACTACACCCCCATGCCCAGAGACGACTACCGCATCGGGCTACCGGAGGCCGGAAGCTATCAGGAGCTGCTCAACTCAGACTCTGAATATTATGGTGGCAGCAATGTGGGAAACATCGGAAAGATCTCCACTGAACCCAAGGCATGGATGGGGCACAACCAATCTATCAGCCTGCGACTACCGCCACTGGGCGCACTGGTCCTGCAACTGGTGGAGCAGTAAATCCGGGTAAACAGACAACCGGCAGCCAACACCGGTCCTGAGCAATCGCAACTATTCAGGACTAGGCCAAGTAGCACTTACTTAAACAATATCACCCCCAATCTGCGAATATCCTTCACAGCGATAGAGACAATAACATGCGACAATATGGAGCAGACCACGGATTCCACTTATCCATCGCAGAACCAGCATTGGGGTGAGTCGAAGCTAATCGGCCAGCTTACTTTAAACATCTTTAAGAAACGCCCTGTGCGGAGCCGCATGCAGGGCGTTGTGGGGGGCCGGGGGTTAGAAACCCCCGGCTACCCGATTATGTGTAATTTCTTAAGTTATCCAATGCAATCAGACTGGCACAACCTTGTTTGCACACGGTCCTTTCTGTCCTTGGCCGACTTCATATTCTACTTTCTGGCCATCACTGAGTGTTGCATAGCCACCGCCTGCCTGGATTTCGGAATGATGAACAAACAAATCCTTGCCACCATCATCTGGAGTAATGAAACCGAAACCTTTGTCTGCATTGAACCACTTTACTGTACCTGTACTCAT
>CAZVME010000030.1:0-37095 GCA_964628835.1 uncultured Gammaproteobacteria bacterium
TATATGTGTCGATTACTGGAGTATTGATCTACTTCCTGGCTTTTCATATCTACCCGCCAGTGGCCTAGATCTAGACCTGCAGGTCATGGGTGTGACCTATGCTTGTCGGAACGGTCCCACCAAAAATAGGCGGACTATTTTATTCCGCCTTCAACGGGCTTTTGCGCAGCAGATTTTCCCACCGTTGTAGATGTAGGGTTGGCTGGGTCGGTGCTTAGATGCTCAATCAGACTAAAAGACCCCAACGCCAGCACCATTATAATGATTAGAAAGATGATGGAGCGGTTAGGAAAGCGTGCACCTCGGGCATTTTCTATCCTATTCAGGATAAAGTCGGACACGGCGTACAGAACCAGCCCCGCTATTGTGTAATACAAAAATTCCATGAGTTAGCCTTATCAGTATTTTAAGCAGCTGCGCTATTAATGCTATTTTTTGGTTGGCCACATGGCCTTGAATACGATGACCAGGAACATGACGCCACCAATAATGGCGATTACTCCGCCCAATCCCATTATTCCCATTCCGGCAATCTTTTCAATACTCTCCAGCCCCTGAGCGCTGCCCGCCGTCTTGCGTTGTACGCCATGACCACCGGACCATGCTAGTCCGAATACATGCATCATCTGGCCAATGGCATAGATTGCCGGTTGTAGCCGCACCATCTTTCCTGTCGGAGTCCTGAAGCCCAGGCGTGGCAGCAGATGGTAGGTTATTCCCATGAAGGCCATGGTGACAGCAAATATGGAGGCGTGGTAGTGGGCAGGTATTATTACGTTACTGCCGCTGATCATAAAGCCGATAATTCCGCCAATCCCAAATAGGAGAATGGAGAAGAACAGGGCAGAGCGCTTGGCTCTGATGTCGTCAGCGGCATCTTCTAACTTGAGAAAGCCGGGGATAATCACCAGGGCTATGGGGACCGCAGCCAGGCCGCCGCCATATTGCATCAGCCAGGTGAAACTAAGAACATGCAGGCCGGACCCAACCTCAAATGCATAGTAGACATAAATGGTGGCAAGGGCAGGGATAGCACCCAGGGTAAAGATGAATATGGTAATGCGTGGGGAGATCCTGGGCTTGATACCAGAGACTGTGCCCAGCCAAAGCCAGACCACCAACATCAGCTGTACATGGGTGAACTGGATGGTATGACCACCGCCCCAAAACAGTATTTCGTAATAACCTTCGCCCTCGAACGCTGCTGGCATTCCCAGGTAGGAGATGACGATGGATACTACTGATAGCAGGGCGATAATAAGTGCAGTATACAGGGCGAACCTGAGTGCGCCGTCACCACTTATGTTGGAGCCTACCGGTTTGGAAAACAGCAGGCCGCGCAGCACCAGTATGGTAAAACCGATACCGAAGACCCCGAGGCCGGTGAAAAATACCGGGTCTCTGAGAACCGGTACATAGTTGTTCATCAAAGGTCCACCGGCACCAAGGAATGGTGACAGAGTCATGATGCCAGTGCCAACTATGGCAACCAATAGTGCAGCCCAGCCGCAACTGTTGCATTTGCCGCTGCTGTTGATGCTCCAGAATAGTCCGGCAAAGGAGAGGAACCATACCAGCACCGTCAGATCCACGTGCACTACCAGGGCGGTATGAAAGAAATCCACCCAGGGAAAAAAGTCCTGAATTCCCGGCGTCCTGGAGAGTACGATAAGTATGGTGAATAGCCCGCCTATCACCAGAGATGCCAAGGCGAGCGATAACCAGCCTATGGCTATTTTTCTGGATGACTTGCCTGGTATTGACAGGGAATAGCTATCGGTAATGGCGTTTTCGTTCAGATGATCAGGATTCATATTCTGGCTGTAACCGTAGAAACATTATAGTAGTACAACATTGTCCACGTTTATGTGTGTACTGTGCAACCCCGTTGTGTTGATTCAGCAGAGTTGCACAGAGTATCTGGGTTAGTTCAGAGTAAACTTGCCTCCCGCAGAATCGAATTGAATCACTAGAAGCTGTGCTGGCTGTAGATCAATATCCTGTTGATGTGTGAAAGTGGACCCTTCTACACGCACACTGTCATTCATCTTGATAGAGAGAAGATGTTTGCCAGTTGGCACCTTGATGCTCTGGAAGATATCTATGCTCTGGTCCTTGTACAGGCCGGGTGGTTCCACACTGTCGCTGATAACAGCCTTGCCGTCGAGGGTAAGTTCCACCGTAATCGGTGAGCGCTCACGTGGGCAATCCATGGGTTTGCGCATATTCGGTGGCAGTTTTGCCAGTTCCTCTTGAGGTATTTTGCGACACTCCTCACGTCGCTGGCCGGCATGGGAGATGGCCAGGGTAATCATGGCCTGACCATCCTCTATATGTATGAATGGCGGGTTGATTGAGAAGTACCAGACCAGACCCATAAATACGGTGTAGTTGACGATCTGTAGCAGGATGCGCAGTACACTAGTCATGACGCACCTCCGCTGGGTTGCTATCCGAGGTTGTAACCTCTTCCTCCTCATTTAGCGAGATCAGGTGGTTTTTAAACTCGGTAATCTTTTGATTGATTTTCTTCCCATCGGTCTCAGCGGCCCTGAATACCGAAATACGGGACCTGTCGGCACGTTCGCGCAGTACCGGTTTGCGGTCGCCGTCAAAGCGTTTATCCATCCAGATATTGCCGTAGCGGAAGAAGCAGTCGCCGTTACGACATCCGGTCATCAGAACCCCATCGACCCCGTTCTTGAGTGCAAATTCCACCAGACTTGGGGGTACCATGCCGGTACAGAACAGACTCATGATACCAATATCCGGTTGATCGATCTGATTGATGTCGTAGGCGTGGTCACAACCGAAAAGCAGAATTTTGGTGTCACCCTTGATCCCGGCTATGACTTCGGCAGTCTTCTTGCGTACTTCATCGATCGGAAACTGCGGCATATCAATTCCGGTCTCCAGGGTCTTGTCTTTATACCTGAAGACGTTGGATGAGTGGCAGGAACCAACGCAGATGCCACATGCAGCACACAGCTCATCGGCAACCACAACCTCATACTCCCAGCGTGCCTCATCGGTACGTTGGCGTAGGGTAATGGCATCGAACGGACAGTCATCGGCGCACTGGCCACAACCGTTACACTCATCCAGATGAACAACAGCAGCCTTGCCGGTCTTTTTGGGAGGCAGCCATGGCATGATCATCAGAAATATGGTTACACCAATGGAGAGTACCCAGGCCTGACCGGCGGTCCAGTAATCCAGCAGTGGATAGATATTCAGGTAGAACCAGTCGATATTCAGGGTTGCCGGCACCTTGCCTAGGTCGGCTGGAGCATGGCTAACGGCAGGAAATATCAGGGAGATTGCCATCAGGCCAATAAAACTGCCCAGTGCCAAGTCACGCGGGGCAGTCACCTCAACATGCGATAGGCGTTTCACATGAATCCAGAGGGCGAATATCAGAAGTACCGGTTGGCCCAGAAGATGCAGAAATCCCATCAGGGTAAAGAAGCGATCGCTGAGCTGCCCCTCCAGGAAGTTGCGCGCCATGGAACCTGAGACGATGGGTAGGGCATCCATCAGTTGGGCGGAGAGTACGGCAACGTAAAGCCCAAGCTCATCCCATACCAGCCAGTAACCGGTAATACCGAGAGTAACTACAAACCATAGGGTTGGCACGCCGGTCATCCATGAGAACCAACGGAAGCCACGGTAACGGTCGAGGGCAAACTCCCGAAACATGTGCAGCATAATAGTCAGGATGGCCGCATCCGATGCGTAGCGGTGCAGGCTGCGCATTACGCCACCTAGATACCACTGTTCATTGGTAAGGTATTCCACCGAGTTGTAGGCGCCACTAAGACTGGTATCAAAGAAAATGAGCAGGTAGATTCCGCTTACCAGTACTACCCAGAAAAAGAAAAAGGCCAGGCTTCCAAGGTGGTAAAGTGGATTCATCTCTCCGCCGAAAGAGAGGTTGAACCACTCCTCAAGAGCCAGATACCCGCGCTTGATTGGGTTAAATGTTTTCAATTGTGGATTCCTTACGAGTTTTATTGCAACTGCAGCAGCAGGAGCAAAAAAATAAAAATTCTTCAAATACCAAAAAACGCACTCAACTAATTTCCGACTGCAATACTAGGTGATTCTAACAGTAAGGCCGTCACAAGGAGTAGACAATTGTCAATTAATACCAATTATGCTGCAGTTTCCTGTTGCTTGCGCAGGGTGGGCGGTAACGTAGTTGGATGTAAATTAATCAATTTCCCTCTCCAGGGCCCTTCTTTTGCGTGATTCACGCATAATCAATATGAGGGTTATGAGCATGATGGATGCGCCAATGAGAAGGCCCATGTACAGGGAATAATCGAAAACGTAGGCATCGCGTGCCGGATCATAGTCGGTGCAGAAAAAACGTACCTTATCCATCAAATTGGACATGAAACCCTGGTTGGGTTTAGGTTTATCTAAAATCAGTTCCAGCAGTGGTTCCACCAGGAGTGGAGTCTCGAATACTTCGCCATAAACCTGGCGGTAGACCTCGCCTTCGGCATCTATAATCGTGGCCTGTACCACATGATCAAAGCCGTTGGGGGAGGTAAAGAACAGAAAACCAAGCTCTTTGGTTAGGGCATTGATAGTGTCAGGGTCGGCACTCAAAATCTCCCATCCGAGATCACCCACGCCCTGCTTTTTGGCAAAGTGCTTCATGGCCATAGGAGAGTCTGTGTATGAATCAAATCCAAGAATGGCAACTTGAAAACTGTCCTCGCCGAGGGCGTCCTTGGCCTTGGCTACAGTTTTAGCCAAGTGCTTGATAGTCATCGGGCAGATGTGAAAGCAGCTGGTGTATACCAGGCTCAATACCAAGGGTTTTCCCTTGAGATCCGACAGGTGTAATGCCTTGCCGTTTTCATCAGTAAAAGTGTAATCTGGAAGGGTCTTGCCGATGGCGTCCTGGCTGGCCTTGATGGCTTCCTTATACTGAAATTTTTGGATGGCTTCCCGTGGTTCCAGACTCGGTGCGCCACTGTTTGCCAGCAATGGGAAACATAGGAAGAAAAGAACAAATAGTCGTGAAGTTAATCTGCGCATAGTTACTGCCGCTCCAGATTTTAATGAAGACCGTTATCCTAATAGCTGCACATCAATGACAGCAAAAATAAGCAGTGCCATAAGTTGTACCAGAGAAGCAAAAAAGCTGTGCATCGCCACTTTAGGAGATTGGTCGGAGATGAGCTGGATATTGCGGTAGATGAAATAACCGCCACCAGATATTGCGCCCAGTAGATAGATCCATCCCATGCCAAAAAAGAAGGGCAGGATAGATGTTCCAACCAGGAGTAGGGTGTTAAATAAGACTGCACGGGCAGCCATCTTGTCGCCCACGACCACTGGAAGCATCGGTACGCCGGCCGAGGCATAGTCATTGTGCCGTGCTATGGCCAGGCTCCAGAAGTGAGATGGGGTCCAGAGAAACAGGACCATAGCCAGGATCACTGGAATTGGGCTCAGGCCAGGGTCCACCACGGCGGCGCCCGCAAGTACTGCAAAGCTACCTGATGCTCCACCGATAACGATGTTCATCCAGGTGCGGCGCTTCAGCCAGACGGTGTAAACGATGGCATAAAAAAATGCCCCGAGGAAGATATACATTGCGGCAACGCCATTCAGGGCAAAGCCAGCTCCTGCAACTCCCAGAATAAGTAAAGTTCCCATAACGAACAGCCATTTTTTGCTGTGGTGCAGTTCGCCGGTAACAAAAGGACGGTTCTGGGTGCGTGCCATATGCACGTCCAGGTCCTGTTCATAGTATTGGTTAAAGGCGCCTGCAGCTCCAGCTGCCATTAACACGGTAATGGCCAGAATAATCGCTTCCCATGCGTGTACAGGCTGGCCCGGAGTCACGATTAGAGCCACAAGTGATGTGACCACCATGATGATTCCGATGCGAAGTTTGAACAGATTGATGAGCTGCTTAACCATATTTACCAAATCTAGAATTAAGTTTAAAAACAAGAACTACAGTGATTATAGTACTGCGTACTTGCCTGTTTGTGCGTCAGTATAACGTTGTTGGAATGAGGGACGGACGGGCTATACCCGTCCGTCCTCATTTACTATTGGCGGTTAACCAAGTTGCCAGACTGATGCCAGATACTTCCAGTTAATGAAGTAGTACACGATAAACGTGACTAGCAGCAACAGTGCCAGGGCAAAGGTGCCTGGTGCCTCAAAACCGGAAGAGCCATGCTCTTCAACCGGCTGAGGAGCGGCCAAAGCGCGACCGGCGTCACCAGTTCTGTAGCAGGATGCATCCAGAGGCTTACCAAAGCTCTGCAAGAAGCCAGCGGAAGACTCGAGCTTGCCACCGAATAGCAGAGAGCCAACGGTTACCCACAGGTACATACCACCGCCAATCACGGCCAGTACGCCACCGATAGAACCGATAGCAACCAAGGTATAGGCAATACCGGCATACTCAAAGTTGAGCAGGGCACCGGTAAAGTCCATGTCCCAGTGGCGACGTGATACACCCATGGTGCCTGCACCCAGGAGGAACAGGGACATGATAACCATACCGCCACCGAACACAAATGGTTGCAGCTTGGCTACGCCAGGCATGAATACCTTGCGCCGGAACAGTACCGGGATCAGCAGGTAGGTCAGACCCATGAATGCCATGGTGGTACCAATAACCACGGTAGCGTGGAAATGCGCAGGTACATAGATGGTGTTGTGGATGATCAGGTTGATCTGCTCGGTACCCATAACAACGCCGGTAATACCGCCGATGAAACCGAATCCTACCAGCGAGATGAACATGCTGGAGAACACTGGGTTACCCCAAGGAGCCTTACGCAGCCACTCAAACAGACCCTGGGTGAAACCCTTCTCGCGCTGAGCAACCTCAATGGCGCCAGGAACGGTCAGACCGTGGATCATGGATGCCAGAACAGCTAGGTACATGGCGTAACTGGTGTTAAACACCTTCCATTCTGAGCTGATGCCTGGATCTACCAGGATGTGGTGAGCACAGGCCAACTGCAGGAAGAAGATGTAGAGCAGGTAAGCGGTACGACTGACCTTCTCAGACATCGGACGTGCACCGAATACAACACCGGCTATCAGGTACCAAACGGCAACGTGTGTAGCAACGTTGACCTGCTGGGAGGAGTGACCCAAACCCCACCAGATTACGCGATACAGCTCAGCGTCGATATGGCCGATATAGCCCACAGACCAGAGGAAGGTTGGGATCAGGATGATGGCACCGGAGGCGATGGTGAATACTGCAATGATGGCAGCAGTTACCGCACCAAAGGTTACCAGAGGAACGGAACCTTCATAGGTGTTCTCATGCTTGGCGATAACCAGGGTGCCGAAGAATACGAATACCCCTATTAGTGCGCCCACAGCAAACATAATCAGGCCCAGATAAAAGTGGGGTGCTGCCTGCATGGGTGCGTACGAGGTCATCATAACGCTGGAATTACCCTGAAATACAGCGACGTTATTTACGATTCCGCCAACCACCATCAGCATGAAGCCAAACCAGGCCCAGCGTGGGGCGGCCAGCCTACATCGCAATAGTGTCGAGCCGGCAAAATAAAGAACGGCTATCTCAAAAAAGATAATCCAGAGGATCAGAGCATCGATGCCGTGAGCGGTAAGGACCATGTAGAAAGTAGCAGCATCCAGCAGATGCACTTCTTGCCAACGGGTCAGGATAACACCAAGGGCGAGGACGCCAGCAACCAGCAGAGAAACAGCAGCTGCTACCGCATTGGCCTTTATCAGGCTTTCAGCGGATTTATCAAAATAAAAGCCCGAATCGGGGCAGGTTCTAAACAGTGACATGGTTTTCTACTCCTTCACGTAGATCTTGCCTAACATCGTATGGTGACCGATGCCGCAATATTCGTTACAGACCACGCCATACTCGCCGGCCTTGTTAGGGGTGACGGTTATGACCATTTCGTAGCCAGGTACGACCTGCAAGTTAACGTTGATAGGCTGAATTGAAAAACCGTGTTGCCAGTCCATTGAAGAGAGATGCAAGCGGTAGCTCTTGTCTTTCTCCAGTTCCAGGATTGGCCACCACTGCCATAGACGGCCCAGCATGTAGACATCGCTGCCTGCTGGTGGATTAACGACAGGCATGCCGCTCTCCTCTCTAACCTTGTGGGCCTTGATCATCTCTTCGACTTTGGCGCCAAACTTGGCAGGTGTGGTTTGATAAGCCTCATTTGATAGGTTCTGTTTTCCGTAGATGTGCCAGTAAGGCATCATTAGGAACATGATCAGACACCAGGTTAGTGCAAGAGCGATCCAAACTACCTCTTGGCGTCCAACTGGTACGTTCCACCAAATGCGGTCTGAAGGTGGTAAAAATGAAGTCATAACTAAGTCTCCCTCCCTCGGGGTTTATTATGGTGCGACAGGTATTGTAGCGATTTCCATGATGCCCCAGACGATATAAAACACTGTAGGCATGGCAACGCCGATGAAGAGCAATAGAAATGGATTGTCCATCAGTGCCTGCATAGCAGGAATGCGTTCATTCTGCTCACTGTCAGGATTGTTTGCTGGTTCAGTCATGTGGAATGCCCCTTAACTATTATTTAGAATAAATTCTTTGGTACTGCAACCGGACCCTATATTAGGCACACATGATTTAGCGGCATTGATCTACATCAATTCCGCACCATAATTTGTGTCAAATAACACAGGACCGGCATAAAAAAGCACGCACCAGAATAGTGCGTTTTAGCTGCGGTAAGCATACACTGAAATGGTGCTTCATCTCAATAGGACCGCCATCACTAATTTCTATACATCCGATAAAACAAATTGAAAAATGCTATGCCAGCTGGGGGCCGGGTTTATTTGCCAAATTTGGTTTGATGGAAGATTTAAATCTAACTGGATAATTTTCACTAGACGAAGACCAAATATTTGTTCATTAAATGTACAGGGTGGTCGGCTTTTTTACCTCCGTGCTTGCAGAGTATGGAGCATCTTAATACCATGCAGGCCCGGTGAAATGCCAATTTATTAAATATGAGCACAAACTTGGTGCTGGTGGAGTTAGAAATGTCAGAAGTGAACTCACAAAAATCTGTGGCGATATGGCTTTTGGTCTGTTGTGCCGCAATCGTCGGTATGGTTGTTCTGGGTGGCGTAACCAGGCTTACCGGGTCTGGCCTGTCCATGGTCAAATGGGAACCTATCATTGGGGCTTTGCCGCCAATGAGTCAGTTGGAATGGGAGCAGGTGTTTCAGCTCTATCAGCAATTCCCTGAGTTCAAGTTGAAGAATTCCGGTATGGATTTGGAAGGGTTCAAGGGGATATTCTGGTTTGAGTACGCTCACCGACTGCTGGGTCGTAGCATTGGGATTATCTTCCTGCTTCCCATGATCTATTTCTGGATCAGAAAAAAGCTTGATCGACCGCTGGTGCCAAAACTTATGGTCATGTTCGTGCTGGGTGGCCTACAGGGGTTGCTTGGCTGGTACATGGTCCAGAGCGGTCTGGTAAGTGCGCCCCATGTCAGTCAGTACCGCCTGACTGCCCATCTGGGTCTGGCCTTTGTCATTTACGCCTATATATTCTGGGTGGCTATTGGTCTGCTGTTTCCAGGAGATCGCGACAATAACAGACAAATAGGTGCTGGTCTGCGTCGTTTATCCTATTTTATCAGTGGTTTTTTGTTTGTAACGGTTCTGTCAGGAGGGTTCGTTGCTGGACTCAAGGCTGGTCTGGCCTATAACACCTTCCCGCTCATGGGTGGAAGGTGGGTACCAGAGGGGTTTCTGAATCTGGAGCCTGTCTGGAGGAACTTCTTTGAAGATGTGGCCACCGTTCAGTTTGATCACCGGGTATTGGCGACCCTGGTGTTTATAATCATTACGGCATTCTGGTTTATGGCGCGCAAGGCTGAACTACTGCCACGAGTCCGAGTTGGTGTCCATCTGTTTCTGCTGGCCATGTTCATCCAGGTCACCCTGGGTATATCCACCTTGCTACTCTACGTTCCAACCGATCTGGCGGCTTCGCATCAGGGCGGTGCCTTGGTCTTGTTCACACTGTCACTGTTTCTGAGCCAGCAACTGGGTCGACGTTAGAGAGCACTCTCAAGCTGTCTGATTTTATCGGACTGGAGCTACAGGATCCCTCTCAGCAGTTCCGGGGTCTTGTACTTGATGATTAGTTTAAGCCAGTGGGTGTAGTTGTCGGGAAAACGCTGAATCTCTTCAGACAATGAGGCGAGTGAGACCCACTTCCACTCCTGCACCTCATCCGGATTGACCTGTGGACTCGCCGTGCAGTGTCCCACCAGGACATGGTCGTACTCGTGCTCGGTCAATCCATTGCCCACTGAGGCCTTGTAAGTGAGGCTGAATATCTCATTCAGGTCGCAATCGAACCCCATCTCCTCTTGGAGACGTCTGTGGGCCGCAACTAAAATCTTTTCACCCGGGTAAGGGTGGCTGCAGCAGGTGTTGGACCAGAGCCCGGCTGAGTGATATTTGCTGTGGGCACGCTGCTGTAACAGCAATTCATCCAGTTCATTGAATATAAAGATGGAAAAAGCGCGATGCAGCATACCCTGTTCGTGCGCGGCCAGCTTTTCCATGCTGCCGGTCTCATTTCCATGTATGTCCACCAGGGCTATATCGCTCATATCAATCTATTCTGCGGGGGCTAGGTGTACTGCGCTATTTATCACTCGGTCGTATTCGAAGTAGACGGTAAACTTATCATAGACCCATCTGATGATGGGTGGGTTGCCAACGGCGTCCATCTCCTCCAGCGGGCTGCCAAATCTGGCGTGTACCATGTCCATTGTTTCTCCGTTGACCGGGCGTGGTAGTCCTGAAGGGGTGTTGGCGGGCGCCTTGGATATGGCGTCGATCAACAGGGTGTCTGCGCTGGTTGCAAACAGTGTGAGTGTGAGAGTTACAGCCAGTAACAGTCTGAAAAGTTGCTTCATGATATCTACGGCTCCTTTCATTTGTACCGTCTGTTCAATATAACACCTGGGTGTTGATCTGCGAATGATCGGTAATCATTATCTTTTCTCTGGTATTGTGGAAAGCCGGTACCGTGAGAAAATATTTGCTTGGCCCCAGGGAAAATTTGCAACGGAATATGTTTTAATGCGCTCTATGTTTAAACCACTTGAACTGTTTATTGGGTTGCGTTACACCCGGGCCAAGCGCCGCAATCATTTTATCTCTTTCATATCCGTCAGCTCCATGCTGGGCATTATGCTAGGGGTGGTTGCGCTGATAACTGTTATGTCGGTGATGAACGGATTTCACAAGGAGGTGCGGGAACGTATTCTGGGTATGACCTCCCATGCATCCATCATCGCCAGAGATGGCGGTCTGGAAGAGTGGCAGCAGGTGATGCAGCTTTCCAAGGGTCATCAGCGAGTGGTTGGGCAGGCCCCCTTTGTGGAGGCCCAGGCCATGTTGACCAGCGGGGAAAAGGTAAGCGGTGTAATGCTCCGGGGTATTCTTAGTGAGCATGAGAATAAGGTTTCTGACGTGAGTAGTCATATGCGCGTGGGTGACCTGTCCAAACTGGAAGCCGGGAAGTTTAGGATCATCCTGGGACGTGAGCTGGCCAATATTCTGAATGTGGCGGTGGGAGACAAGGTGACTGTGGTGACGCCCAAGGTCAGCGTAACCGTTGCTGGTATCCTGCCACGCCTCAAGAATTTTACCGTTGCCGGTATTTTTGAAGTGGGCATGGGAGAGTATGACCGTGGGGTGGGGTTGGTGCATCTCCAGGATGCGGCCAAGCTGCTGCGTATGGGAGATAGCGTTACCGGCGTCAGACTTAAGCTGGATGATCTCTATCTGGCTCCACAGGTGTCACATGAACTTGCCAGTCAGCTACCCGGGAGTTATCGCGTCACCGACTGGACTCAGCAACACCGTAACTTCTTTCGCGCTCTGCGCACGGAAAAACGCATGATGGGGCTGATCCTGTTTCTGATCGTAGCGGTGGCTGCGTTTAATATTGTCTCCACCCTGGTCATGGTGGTTACAGACAAACAGAGTGACATAGCAATTCTACGCACCCTGGGTGCGTCACCCAAGAGCATCATGGCGGTGTTTATCATCCAGGGTGCAACCATCGGATTTGTGGGAACTATACTGGGCGTTATTGGCGGCATACTGCTTTCGCTTAATCTCGAAGTCATTGTCAAAGGGATTGAAAAGTTTTTCAGCGTGGATTTTCTGGATCCCAATATCTACTACATAAGCGAGCTTCCATCTGACATGCAGCTTGCTGATGTGACCGTGGTTAGCCTGACCGCCTTTGTAATTACCCTGCTTGCAACCATCTATCCGGCCTGGAGAGCATCAAGAGTACAACCGGCGGAGGCGCTGCGCTATGAGTGACGCCAGGGTGTTACAGTGTCACGGACTGGTCCGCATCTTTGATGATGGCGCCTCCAGGGTTGAGGTGCTGAAGGGAATAGATCTGGATATCGGGGTGGGGGAGCGCATCGCCATTGTGGGTAGCTCCGGCTCGGGTAAGAGTACCCTCCTGCACTGCCTGGGTGGACTTGATCTCCCAACCAGCGGAGAGATCATGCTGTCGGGCAGCAACCTGGCCCGGATGGGCGAAGCTGAACGTGGACGCCTGCGGAATAGCTCCATGGGATTCATCTATCAGTTTCACCATCTATTGCCTGAGTTTACCGCCCTGGAGAATGTGGCCCTGCCGCTACTGATTGGCGGCGTAGATGTTGCAGAAGCAAGCGAATGCGCAGTGGCGATACTTGAACGGGTCGGCCTGAAGCAGCGGACCGGCCATAAGCCGGGTGAGCTTTCCGGTGGCGAAAGACAACGGGCCGCCGTGGCCAGGGCTCTGATCAATAGTCCCAAGTGTGTGTTTGCCGACGAACCCACAGGAAACCTGGACCGGCAAACTGCAGAGCAGGTGTATGAATTGATGCTGGAGTTAAACCGGGAGCAGGGCACCAGTTTTGTGGTTGTGACCCATGATCTGGAGCTGGCGCAAAGGATGGACCGGGTGCTGCATCTGGAGGATGGTGTTTTTACGCATAGGGCCTGAAAACAGGTCCTAGTCTTTTTTGTGCTGTTCCTTCCAGCGCTGCCTGCGTTTGCGCAGATTAGACACCACATGCCAGCGCCAGAATCCGCGCATAAGGATATAACCAAGGATGGATACAATGACCCCGCATATTAAACTTCCAAGATACAGTGGCTGCCAGATATCGGCCAGGCTGTTACTCATCCACTCCAGAGACATTTCAAGCTCATTGCTCTGTGGTGGTTCGCCCAGTATCCAGGTGCCAACCAGATAGGTGGCGTAGAACATGGGGGGCATGGTTATGGGATTGCTGATCCAGACCAACGCCACGGAGATGGGCAGATTCACCCTTATCACTATTGCGGTAAACGCCGCTGCTACCATCTGGAATGGCATGGGTACGAAGGCCCAGAACAGACCAACGGCAAATGCACCGGAAACCGAGCGACGGTTCATATGCCAGAGGTTGGAGTCGTGTAGCAGAGAGCCAAACATACGCAGGTGTTTGTGGCTGCGTATAGTTTCGTGATCTGGTGTAAAACGTTTGATGATGCGTTTGGGCATTCAGGTTCCAGGAACGGTGTATAACTTACTCATATTCTAATTATTGTTATTGGGTTCTATTCAAGCATGTCAGCGGTTGTTTGACTACAAAAATATCATCTGTGGCCAATGTTTGGCTGCAGGTGGCGCCTGATCAGATTATGGATTAATAGAGGGTGTTTGAGTGGTTACAGGGACGTTACTATTTGTGTCTGGTGTATTGGCTCTGCAGTGGCAGGCCGGGCTGCCTTCGGTCTGGTGGATTCTCTTTCTGCCGCTTGTGCTTTATCTCTCGTACCGCTCTTCTCGACTGCGCCTGGCAGCGATCATACCGTTGGGGTTTTTGTGGGCCCTGTTGCATGCGCATTTGCTGCTGAACCACGGTATTGCCACTGAACTTGAAGGGAAAAACCTCTACCTCGAAGGGGTGGTTAGCTCAATCCCGGATCAGACCTCGGAACGAACCAGATTCGAGTTTCAGGTTGAAACACTATATCTGAATGCAATGGAGTACCCGTCGCCAGGCCGGGTTAGACTGGGGTGGTATCGAAATGCGCAAGAGATACGGGCTGGAGAGCGATGGGGTCTGGTGGTGCGTCTGAAGCGTCCCCACGGCTTTATGAACCCGGGTGGACTTGATTATGAAGGCTGGCTGTTTCAGCGTGGTATCCGGGCCACCGGGTATGTGCGCGCCAGTGTGCGCAATCATGTACTGGGTCAGGCCGGTGGGCTGATGAATATCCAGCGCTGGCGTCAGCACATTCGCGATCGTATAAATGCTGTGATGTCGCAACCGGCCGGGGCGGCTTTGCTAAATGCCTTGGTGATAGGTGACCGGGCTGGAATCAAACGCCAGCATTGGCAACTGTTTACCAATACCGGAACCAACCACCTGATAGCAATATCCGGGCTGCACATCGGTATTGTCGCTGGTCTGGTATTTTTTCTGATGTGTAGGCTATGGGCCTGTTCCGAAACGCTTACACTTCGGTTGCCTGTACCACATGCCGCCGCCATCTCCGCCCTGATTGCGGCGGCCATTTATGCGGCCATGGCCGGTTTTGCCATCCCCACCCAGCGCGCCCTGATCATGCTCCTGGTGTTTAGCCTGGGTTTTCTGCTTCGACGTCCGCCCAGACCGGAGAGGGTGCTGGCTATGGCCCTGCTGTTGGTGGTGATCTGGGATCCACTGGTGGTGTTGTCTGCCGGTTTTTGGCTTTCATTTATCGCTGTGGCTGCAATCCTGTATGGATATGTGGGCCGTATTGGCAGAATCGGCTGGATCAAGCAGTGGGGAAGGGTGCAGTGGCTGATTGCCCTGGCGCTGGCGCCGGTACTGCTGGCCTTGAGTCTACAGATATCCCTGCTGGCACCCCTGGTCAATCTTATTGCGGTGCCCCTGTTCAGCTTCCTGGTTGTGCCTTTGGCTCTATTGTCAGTTCTGCTGCTGTATCTGTCGGAGCCCCTGGCAGTTCCAGTGCTGGAATTTGTTGGCTGGTTGCTGGTTACAGGCATGCGTGGGTTGGGCTATATCAGTGAAATACCATTCAGTACCTGGAGTGGATCTGAGTTGCCGCTATGGGTATGGCCACCGGCATTTATGGGGGTTCTGCTTCTACTGTCGCCACCAGCCATTCCTGCACGCTGGCTGGGAGTGGTGCTTCTGGCTCCCTTGTTCTATTTACGGCCAGATATCCCGGTACATGGTGCGGCACAGATTACCGTACTTGATGTGGGCCAGGGACTGGCAGTGGTGGTCCGCACCCGACACCACACCCTGGTATATGACCTTGGGCCGAGGTTTTCTGCCGGTTTCAATGCGGGCTCAGCCGTCGTTCTGCCTTTTTTGCAGCAGGCAGGGGTAGATCAGGTGGATCTGCTGGTGCTGAGTAATGGCGACATGGATCATCGAGGTGGGCTGCCCGGGGTGCTGGGTCAGGTGGATATCAGCTCGGTCCTGAGTGGAGAGCCACAACGGATTGAGGTGGATGCCGGGCTATGCCGCGCAGGCCATAGCTGGAGTTGGGATGGAGTGGATTTTAGGATGCTGCATCCGAAACAGCATAAGAGATGGTCCGGGAACAACTCCTCATGTGTGCTGCAAATAGAGGCCGCTGGCAGACGGGTCCTGATTCCAGGAGATATTCATGCAGAGGTTGAGCAGCATCTGGTGGCGGTAAGCGGTGATCTATTAAGATCAGATCTAGTGGTAATCCCACATCATGGGAGCAAATCATCCTCCAGCCCAGGATTTACCCGGGCAGTATCTCCCAGTTATGCCGTAGTTTCGGCCGGATACCGCAACCGCTACGGTTTCCCCAACCAGGATGTGATCGTGAGCTGGCATGCCACCGGCGCCAAAGTGGTGAATACTGCGGAATTGGGGGCCATTGAGGTAAACTTCGGTGCTGATGGGGTGATCTCAGCGCCGGTTTATCACCGCCAGCAACGACGACGCTACTGGCAGCGGTAGTTTATTCAGGATAAATAGCCTGATGCGGCCGGATGTGACCCAAATCCTGCAAGAGCTCTTTTGGATACAAGTACTCCAATCAGGTTGTATTGATGGATACAGCGTTACTGTGGTGTTCCGCAACAAGGCGCAGCACGCAGGCAATGGCCTTAGTCCTTGTCAGGTGCTGTAACGCCGTGGCGGGGCGCCACAGTAGCGCCCGAAGGGTTGGCCTGTCAGCGTCCATGGCTGTGTTGTGCCTCTTGTGAAGGACTAAGGCCATTAACTGCGAGGCACGCCTTGCCCTGAACGCTGACAGGTCAACTGTATCTATCAATACAACCTGATTGGAGTACTAGGTTGAATACAGTATGATAAGCAGAAAATTAATGCCTTGGAATTCATGACTTGGTCTGAGGTTCCTTAAGGGCTTCCTGTTTGCGAATAAAGGAAATCGAGGATGTATGAACTGGTAATTGCGGGCGGCTGGCTCATGCTGCCGATAATTCTGTGTTCGGTTGTGGCCATGGCGATAATTATCGAGCGTCTATGGTCGCTGCGGCGTCCGCGTGTGGTGCCAGAGAATCTAGTGGCTCAGGTGTGGCAACTGCACCGGGACGGGGAAATTACCGCTGGGCGTGTCAGTTCCATCAGAGATGGTTCGCCCTTGGGGCGTATCCTGTCTGCTGGCATCATCAATCGGCAACATAACCGAGAGATCATGAAGGAGGCCATCGAAGAGGTTGGCCGCCAGGTGGTACACGAGCTGGAACGTTACATGAATACCCTGGGAACCATTGCCTCCATAACCCCACTACTGGGGCTGTTGGGAACTGTAATCGGAATGATTAAGGTGTTTTCCGCCATCACCCTGGTGGGTGTGGGGGATCCTGGGGTGTTGGCTGGTGGTATTTCCGAGGCGCTTATCACCACCGCGACCGGTTTGTCGGTGGCGATACCCTCCCTAATGTTTCATCGTTACTTCTCGGGCCGGGTGGAACGCCTGGTGATGGTGATGGAGGAAGAGGCCTTGAAGATGGTTGAGGTTATGCAGGGTGAAAGGGAAACAGAGTAGCATAAATGAATCTTCGTTCTCAACGTAAGGAGCCTCCAGAACTGAATCTGACGCCACTCATTGATGTGGTGTTTCTGCTGTTGATATTCTTTATGGTGTCCACCACCTTTGATAAAGAGTCACGCATCAAGGTGGAACTTCCCCAGGCTGCAACCCAGGACGAACGGGACAAGAATGATACTATTCTGGATATAACCATAGACGCCAAGGGGCGCTTCTATGTAAATCAGAATGAGGTGATCAATACCGAGATATCCACCCTCATGGGTGCGATTGAAAAGGCGGTCAATGATAAACGTGATCTGCCGGTAATTATCTCGGCGGATGCCAGTACCCCCCACCACGCTGTAATCAAAGTTATGGATGCGGCCAGCCAGCTTGGATTTGTCAATATGACCTTTGCAGCAAGGCAGCCTGTAGATAAAAAGTGAAGCGTCTGGATGCCTTCTGGTGGGACCGTAACGGTATGGCCATTGCGCTGTTGCCGTTTTCCTGGTTGTTCTGCGTTCTGGTTTGGATCAGGCGTACCGCCTATCGCCTTAGAATACTTCCAAGCGCCAGGTTATCCATACCGGTCATAGTGGTGGGTAATATATCGGTGGGTGGCACCGGCAAGACACCTCTGGTTGTGTGGTTGGCAAAACATCTTCAGAAGCTGGGTTGTAGACCTGGCATTATCTCCAGAGGATATGGAGGAAATGCCCAGTACTGGCCACAGCAGGTGCTACCGGGTAGTGATCCTACTGCGGTGGGGGACGAGCCGGTACTAATCGCCAGACTGACCAACTGTCCGGTTAGCGTTGGGCCAGATCGGGTGGCTGCCGCCCTGGCTATGCAGAAATTTACCGAGTGTGATGTGATAATCTCCGATGACGGCATGCAACACTACGCACTGGGCCGAGATATTGAGATAGTAGTGCTGGATGGAGATAGAGGGCTGGGAAACGGCTTCTGCCTGCCAGCAGGACCGCTACGTGAGCGAATCAGCCGCCTGGATAAAGTGGATATGGTGGTGTCAAACGGCACAGCAGGTCGTGGTCGTTATGTAATGCTGCTGAAGCAGACAGAGGTGATTAATCTAGCAGATCCAACCCAGGTGAAGAGCCTGGATTACTTTGCTGCAGAGACCAAGGTGCATGCCATTGCCGGTATTGGAAACCCGGGACGTTTTTTCAAACAGCTCGAGATGGCAGGTCTGAATGTGGAAGGTCATGCGTTCCCGGATCATTATCAATTTCAACTGGAAGATCTTGAGGCAGTCAATGATGCTACGCTGTTGATGACAGAAAAAGATGCTGTAAAATGCCAACGTTTTGCCCAACCACACCACTGGTTTGTGCGGGTTGAAGCGGAGTTACATGATACCTTTAAGTATCGTCTGGATAAGTTAGTAAAAGGTGTAATCGATGGATAAAAAACTCTTGGATATATTGGCATGTCCCCTGTGTAAGGGTGGCCTGGTATACCTCAAAGATGTTAAAGAACTGGTGTGCAAGTTAGATCGTTTGGCTTACCCCATACGTGACGATATTCCGGTTATGCTGGTTGATGAGGCTCGCACCCTGGATCCGGATGAAGAGATTCCAGATGTCTGAAATAATTATTCGCTGAGGGGGTATGTATATGGATTTCAAGGTGGTAATACCCGCACGTTATGCCTCCAGCAGGCTCCCGGGAAAGCCTTTGCTGGATATCGCCGGCAAGCCAATGATCCAGCGGGTGTATGAGAGCGCCTGTGAATCTACGGCATCCGAAGTAATAATCGCCACCGATGATCAACGTATTCGGGAGAGTGCAGAAGAGTTTGGCGCCGAGGTGTGTATGACGGCTGAGACTCACCTTAGCGGGACAGATCGGGTCGCTGAAGTGGTGCGCAGGATGCGTTGGCATGAAGATACCATTGTGGTTAATCTGCAGGGTGATGAACCTGCAATGCCACCATCACTTGTCTACCAGGTGGCCCTGGATATGCAAACCCATGGACGGGCGGATATCACCACGCTCTCAACCCCAATCCGGGAACGAGAAGCACTGTTTGATCCGCATATGGTCAAGGTGGTGGCAGATGCAGAGGGTTACGCACTCTATTTCAGTCGCGCCCCCATTCCCTGGCATCGTGACGAGTTTTTGCATACGGATCGTCCTCTGCCCACAGAGGTGGGATTTGCCAGGCACATTGGTCTCTATGCTTATCGGGCAGGTTATCTGGAAAAATATGTGAACTGGCCACCATCGCCACTGGAACAGGCTGAATCACTGGAACAGTTGCGGGTGTTATGGCATGGAGGTTGTATCCATGTAAGCCAGGCCGAGAGGGAACCAGGACACGGCATAGATACTGCGGATGATCTGGTGCGGGTCAGAAAACAGTTTGAGTAGTTGTGAGCTGATCGAAATATTTGTCCTGGAGGATATTGAGTTATAGCAATTGCTATTTGATAAATGAGTAATTAGAAAAATCTTAGTCCTGTTTTGCTGTATAGGCAATATATAAATAGTCTTATAACCGATTGTTATTAATTGGCTTTCTTGTCTGGTATCAGAAAAGTAGCAAAATAGTAGAAAAACTAGCTGTGAATTATTCTTTGACGGTGATCCAGTTATCCACTCATTTTCACTCAACCAGGTAATAACAAAAGCCGTCACCAGCGTCCAGCGATACAACTGTACCAATGAATCTCAAACTTTATGTCCTTGTTGGGCAGGTTTAAATTCAACACATCCCATTAAGTTATAAATGCCCAGGCAGATATTTTCCAACACTTAATCTGAAATTCTTGCTTTCATACCCCAAGTTTTTTTACTTAACTGGTTTTCCGTTTGGAATTTCAGGAACCTCTGAATCTCCGCCTCTTCAAAAAGAGCATCTTTCGCCATATGTCACGCCCGTAGAGGGCGTGGATGATCACCGCTCCAATATGGATCAGCAGGTAGGCAGGCACCAGTGTCTCACCTACTTCATGGATCTCCTCGATGAAGTGAATAAGGCCGCCTGCACGTTTGCCGGGTTCGAGGAAGAAGAACATGATACTGCCTGTCATCGCCATCCAGGTAAAGATGACCAGGCCTGCCGCATTGATTAGTCCGGCAATTCCCTGATGGGCAGGGCGCGTTGGTTTCCTGTATAGAAAGATAGACATCAATCCGTCACGGGAGAGGCGGAACCGCTCCTTTGTGTAAGGGACCCAGCTTGAAAAACGGGCCGGCTCCGGTCCGACCAAGCCGTAGATGATCCGAAGGAGGATAAATATGGAAACTCCCATGCCAAGCCACTTATGCAGGATGTAACCGGAATACTCCGCATTTTTATAGTCATCTGCGCCGTCCCCCGTAAAATAAGCTGTCAGTGCAAAGATCATGATGCCGATATGAATCACCCTTGTTGGAACATCGATCCTACCTTTTTTAAACGCAGCCTTTTTCTTGTCCACTGAGCTATCTTCAATCAAAATGACTTGTGTATTGCCATTCATTTTTACACCTTGTGTCTTTGCAGGGTATTTCAGATATTATCCAATGTTTACCCAGTGACGTGACTAGCTATGTATCATTATCTTCGGGTTTGTCGGCAATGCGTTTTTTACCGGACAACATCGCTGAAGCTAGGCCATGACTACCAGATAATTCAGCTTTTACCACAGCGGCAATATGAATCAGGACAAGAAGCATCAGAAAGTATGAGAGGTATATATGAACGGTTCCAAATGGCTTTTTGAACGCCTTTAGTGTCTTATATTTTTCTGGACTCACATCTGTTTTGTCATAGGGAAGTATCTGTGCAGGATCAGCCCCATCTTTTGCCACATGCTCGGCCGCTATCATTCCAAAGGGGGGGTAATAGATATCGGTTCCAGCTCTTATAAGGCCAGTAACTGCCATAATTACCAATACTAAATAGACCGCCATGATGGATAATTTACCGACTGGGTTATGTCCGATAAATTGTTTTGGCACGCCTGTTTTTAACGAATTTAAGTACGATTTCAGGCCTGCTAAAAAGTTGTTGCCTGGAAGGATTGCTGACCAACGCGCATGTTTATTTCCAACAAACCCCCAAACGACACGCCACAACAGGTTAAGAGTGAATATATAACCGATAACAACATGAAGCTGCTTTAAAGCAATCTTGGCTTCCATACTTTGAATGCCCAATGCACTCTTGTTTAGCATCACCAGTCCAACAAACATCAGCATCAGAATGGCGAACACATTAATCCAGTGAAATAGCCGTGTAGGCAGATCCCAGACTCGATACTCTTTTACGCTTAGTTCATTCATGAAAATCACCTCAGATAATGGATGGAAATTAGCTTTATCGTATCTCGGAAATGCGTTATGACCTGAATGAATGCCAGTTTACAATGATGATTGTCAGTCATGATTGATTCTCCTCGCTACCAGGTGATACAGGGTCTTACAATATTGTCGCCTTCTTTTGCAATTGCCGGCCCTGCCGCATGAGAACTCTCTGTATCCTTCCCTGGAAGCCGCCGTAGTTCTTGGCGCATCTGCGCTCTAGTTAATGTAATTTTTGATGATATTGTTTCAGTGTACGTTTCCAACCTGAAGGTATGCTGATACGGTATTTAAGCTGGGGTTAAGGTTCGGTGTGGTCTGGTCACTGTTTCACCGGGAGTTTGAGAAGTAAGTCTAGTCATCCCAAGCACCAAAGCCGGGAATCAGAATCTCTCTTTCACTGAAAGAACCTGTGTCGGCCTTTGTATGACAGGTCTTACACCTGCTTATCGACACCACTTCGGGATTGTCCTGCACCATCTTGCGCGACAGCTCATTATGTTTCTTAATGAAATAGGGTGTTTCACTAGCACGCAGCGGAGCAATGCCTGGAGACAGGGTTTTCATGATCTTTTTTGATCGCTTGTAATTGGCATGATCTGCCGCGTTTTTCACCAGATAGTCGGTGAGGGTTTTAGCATCTTTGGCCGGAAGCTCCGCGTTCTCTCCGAAGTGGTCCTCAAGCCCGGCCATTACCTTTGTCCAGGAGTGTGCCGGCAGCAGGCCCGGTTGGTAGGGGAAGTGACAACTGCCGCACTCATCCAGATAGCTCGGGTTTTCAACCGGTGCTACCCCCGGTGCCTTACCTCCGCTGAACGTGCGGCTGAAGAGGCCTGATTTATCATCGGTGCCAAACACGGCACCACTCGTTCCAAATATGACTGTCGACAGTATCAACATAGAAGTTACAATTGTTTTGCGTTGCATAATACACCTCTGATTCATTGATTAGATTACTTAAAGATTCTTGAGAAAGGCCAGTACATCGCCTTTTTCCTGAGCGGTGCACTTACGGCCCAGGGTCCACTTGCAGTTGCGAACAAACCACTTTTTGATCTTTTTTACTTTGGTAAGTCGCTTCGAATTCACTGAAGGCGCCATGGGTTCAATAACCTTGTCGGTACGTGTATGTTTACCCGGCTTTGTCTGGTCAGTGGTATGACAGGAGGTGCAGTTACGCTCTTTGCCGGTCTTGGCATCAACAAAGGTTTTGTTCCACAATGCCTCTCCCGCAGCTGCGTTGAACAGTCCGGCACCCTGGTTCTGATAGTTAGCCTCCAGTTCCGACACTGCATCGGCCTGAGCATAGAACGGTATCGCAACCAACAATGCTGCAACGCCTATATATTTCCTATTCATGATAACCTCGCATTTATCTGTTAGTAGATCGTTGATCATTCAACTGGTCCTTATCAATAAGATTATTGAAGAGAGCTGAATCAATACTAAAATAACCCGCTGTTTATTCATTTATTATTGTTGCTTCAGCGTCATCCGGAAGATGCATGGCGGCATCTTCAAAGGTGCCGGCCCCGGCATCCATATGGCAGGCCGCACAATTGACCTTGCTTTTAACTTTTGGGCGCTCCCATACTGCATCAGAGATCTCCTGGTGTTTCTTTTTCCAGTAGGGTGCTTCTATGATACGCAGCAGCGTTGCTGTTTTTGGTATACTGCGGTTGATCTTCCAGGCCGCCTCGGTCAACCCCTGTTCCGCAGCGTTTTCCACCAGGAAGGTCTCAATCTCTTTCACGGCATCTTGTTCCAGAAACAGATCCTCTCCGAAATGAGATGCTTGCCCCTCCATCATGGCTTTCCAGGAGCGGGCAGGCAGTAGACTGGGATGAAAGGCGAGATGGCAAGAGCCGCACTCTTCACGCCAGAGCTGATTATTGGGTAGTGACGGCCCATGAAAAGGCTGATAGGGCTGGTCCGGTGTCTCTGTTAAATAGCCCTGAAACCAGGACAGGCTGGCAGCGATGATGGTAACCAGCATTGCGGCACCAATCTTCCAGCGGGAAGCGGTGGAAATAGTGCCGGCTGCGGAGGGCTTGAAGCCGGTCAGCATGGCAGCCACCAGGTTCTCCCGATGCAGCAGACTCTCTACCACGACACCCATCAAATGGATAATGACCATCCCCAGCATCAGCCAGGAGAGCCATCCATGAAGGTCTAGCGCAAAATGGCCCTGGGTATAATTCAAGAGTCCGGCCAGTGGCCCCTGTTGCTCTTCGCCACCAAATCCCAGCAGCCCCGTAACCGTGATTAATAAGCCCAGGGCCAAAAGAAGGTAAATGGCCCAACTGCCAGTCGGGTTATGCCCGAGGAAACGGGGCGGGCGTCTATTCAGTACCAGTTTCAGGTAATTCCACACCTCAAGCCAACCGAAGGCAAAGTTACGGAAGCGGGCATAAGGGCTGCCGATAAAACCCCACAGAAGGCGGAATAGAATCAGCCCACCCATCAGGTAGCCGGCAAAAACATGAATATCCAGGTAACGATTGTCGAGGGTGAGCCAGGCTATGATGAAGCAGCTGGCCAGGGCCCAATGAAACAACCGTACGGGGATATCCCATACCCTCACCATTGTCTCTCGCTTCCTATCGTTCACTTGCGGTTGAGTCATTTGATTTAATCCCGAAAAATTCCTTTCTAGTACTGCCGAACTCTAAGTTGCTGCATGTGGGGGGGCCTTTAACCGGTAGAAATACTGTTGAAACTGCTTACTTCCAAAACCGAAAAGGAATACTACACTGGCCACAACAGATGCTATCAGTATGGTCCAGAGGCTAACTATGCCGAGATACCAAAAAAGTATCAGGCTTGGGTTGTCGATCAGACCACCTATGACAGCAATGCCAAAAGATACGAAGCTGACAGCAAGCGAAGTTATCGTTACTATCCTCAATAGTTTGTTCATGCGTTTCATCTCTATACTCCTGTTAATGCGATTGTTGATTAACACAGTTTCAGTGTATGACCCCTAGCCTGAAGACATGCTGATATGGAATTTAAGCCGCAGTTAAGGTTCAGTTTGAAAGAATGAAACTGAACCTGAAGACTTGTTTATGGAGTTTTAAGATGATTGTTCGTGACAGCTCAACTAAAACAATGCAGACAGGGTTATTATTAGTCCGTCAATGGATCCACTTGGCATGTGTGTTTGCGCTTCTTGTCGGTTTGGGTGTCAGTGCACCTTGGGCCATGGCTGACGAAGATGAGGAAATCACCTCTAATATGGAAGGGGTGGCCCCATTACGGAGCCTTCTTGCACAAGTGCGTGAGACTTATCCAGGGCAGATCCTGGAGGTTGAGCTTGAAAAAGAGAAATATGGCAAGAGGGATATATTGATTTATGAGGTTAAGCTGCTTACTAAAAAGGGAAGCGTCATTAAGCTGGAATACGATGCCATTAATTTGGAACTGCTAAAGCTAAAAGGCAGGCCGGAAAATTGAGCGGGGAGTCATTGTGAGAGTGCTTGTTGTTGAAGATGACTTTGATGTCGCCAGACAGATTTCGGATACGCTGCGCCAGTCCAGTTATGTTGTTGATGTGGCGCACGATGGTGTGGAAGGCCAGTTTCTTGGCGATACTGAGGCGTACGACGCAGTTATCTTGGACTTGGGGCTACCCAAGCTCGATGGGCTGAGCGTACTCCAGCAATGGCGCCATACAGGGCGCGAAATGCCGGTATTGATCCTCACCGCACGTGACACCTGGCGGGAAAAGGTGGCGGGTCTGCGGACAGGGGCAGATGACTATCTGGCAAAGCCGTTCGAGCTGGAGGAGATGCTGGCCCGGGTGGAGGCGCTGATTCGGCGTTCCTCCGGGCATGCCAGCCCTGTGCTGGAATGCGGACCTCTCACTCTGGATGTCAGCACTACGAGGTTAACGGTGGCTGGCCGTCCCGTTGAGCTGACCGCCCTTGAGTTCCGGACACTGGCTCACCTGATGCACCATGAGGGGCGGGTCGTATCCAAAACCGAGTTGACCGAACACCTATACGATCAGGACTTTGATCGCGACTCCAACGTCATAGAGGTTTTGGTTAATCGTCTGCGCAATAAACTCGGGGCCGGTCTTATCAAGACGCACAGAGGGCTGGGTTACCAGATGACGGTACCGGAAGATGATGCGTAACTCCCTGACCTTACGGCTCGTTTCTACCTCGTTTGCCTGGGTTGGGGCGACGCTGCTGGTAACGATGGTGTTACTGGTTGTTCTGTTTCGCGGGCACATTGAGCAGCGTTTTGAAGCCCAGCTGCTCGATCATTTGGAAGAGCTGGTGTCGGCAAGTGAATTGACACCGGAAGGTGCCCTGCAAATGACCTGGCGTCCATCTGATCCCCGTTTTATTCGGCCTCACTCCGGTTGGTACTGGGAGATTCTGCGGTCAGGGGTGTCGGTGGCCCGTTCCGACTCACTCTGGAGAGAGAGCCTTAAGGTAACTGAGCCACGTATTGGCGATGTTCCTCAGATTCAACAGTTTTCCGGACCGGAAGATGAGCCTTTGCAGGTCCTGGTGCAGGACATCACTTTTCCGGAAGCTGAGAAACCACTTCTCTTTGTGGTTGCCGGGCCCGTTGCAGACATCGAAGATAACGTCCGGGCGTTCACCGCACAGGTCATCATCACCTTAACGGTACTTGGGATTGGCCTCCTGCTGGTGGTGTGGTTTCAGGTGCGCTTCGGCCTGCGCCCGTTACAAGAATTGCAGCAGGCGCTCGGCGATATTCGAAAAGGAAAAGTACAGCGGCTACCGGGGAACTATCCCGTAGAGGTCGAGCCGGTGGTGAACGAGCTTAACGGCTTACTGGATCACAACAAGGCGCTGCTTGAGCGAGCAAGGACCCAGGTGGGGAATCTTGCGCATGCTCTAAAAAACCCATTGACCGTGATCCGAAATGAAGCCAAGGCCATTGAAAACGAACGGGGTCGCGTGATCGGGGAACAGACCGCCGTGATGGCGAACAGTGTGGACCGTTACCTCTCCCAGGCGCGGATGGCCGGGACTGCAAGTGTCCTTGGCGCCCGTGCGGACGTCAAGGCGATTATCGAAGATCTCTGTTTTTCCATGGAACGGCTATACCAGGAGAGAGAGCTCGAGATCCAATACTCCGGTCTAGATAGGTGCTGGTTCCTGGGTGAGGCACAGGATCTGGAAGAGATGCTCGGTAACCTGATGGACAATGCCTGCAAATGGGCGTGCAGCCAGGTACTGGTTCGTGCCGAGTGTGCCGATGATCGGTTGCTGATTGTGGTGGAAGACGACGGCCCCGGGATTCCTGAACAGCGGCAGGTTGAAGTCCTGGAACGTGGACACCGACTCGACGAAAAGGTCCCAGGTAGTGGTCTTGGGCTCGACATTGCGCAGGACATTGCCGGGCTGTATCGTGGCTCGATTACCTTAGGTCGGATGCCCAGTGGTGGATTGCGTGCGCAGCTCGACCTGCCTGCGACTGACTGATCAAGTCTCACTGAAGAAGAAACGATAAATTAACTATGGGTTGCAAAACCATTGATAAACAGTGGGGCACTTCCGTTCCGCTTAGGCCTTGGGAGCGTGCAGGATGCCTGTTTTCACGGCGTTGCTCACTAGTGCGTTAGTAGGTTATTTGTTTTTTGTTATATCCTTGCTACGCAGTCTAAACTTGCCATTTAACGCCTTTAATACACCTTGGTCTCGGTTGTAGATATCTTCTTGATAATGAACCTTACTGTCAGCAGCAAATGCTGTTCGATATCCGATTATGATACGAAGAGGATGCGGCAATCTGACCCGTGTCGTTTTCCCTGAAGCCACAACTTTATCGATCTTGTTACGATCCCAGCCTTTCTTTTCTGCCAGCATCTTCTCTGCCAGATCAAATGGATTTCGCACCCTGATACAACCTGAGCTAAAGGTCCGCTTGGTACGGCTAAAAAGCTCTCGATGATTGGTGTCATGGAGAAATACAAAATGCGGATTGGGGAACATGAACTTGACTAGGCCAAGTGCATTATCTTGGCCAGGTGGCTGCCGTACCACATAGGGAAAGCCTTTTATTGCTGCCCAGTCTACCGTCAGTGAATTTACTGGCTTTCCATCTAATGTCAAAAGATCATAGCCCTTTTTTACCAGATACTCCGGATCTTTCTTTAATCCTGGCTTAATAGTTCTCTTTATAATTCCTGGGGGGATGGTCCAGGTGGGATTGAAATCAAGATACTCGATGTTGTCTTTGAATATGGGAGTACTGGTGAATTTTTTACCGACCTGGACTACTTCCTCCCAGATTATTTTCCGATCCTTTACCCAGTAGGCTTTGAAGCTTGCAATATCTACAACAATAAACTCACCTTCCAATTCATGCATGTACCAGCGCATACGTTCCAGGTTGACGCGAATCTGATCGATACGGACATCAACAGATAAATTAAGTTGTGCAAGAGTTTGCTGCCCAACTATCCCGTCTACATCTAGCCCGTGACGCTTCTGAAATGCTTTAATCGAGGTTTTTAGCTGCTCATCAAATAATGCTGGGGGTGAGGGGATAGATCCGGGCGGATGATCACCCGTAATCTGCAAACGTCTGCGTAAGGCTAGGACACGAGTATCAACTTCACCTTGCCGTAGTGTTATCCCATCGGGTATAAAAGCCCAGCCTCCTCTTTCTTTAATCAGTCGATATTTTCCCAACCCTCTTCTCAGGGTCTGGTATCCAGGCTGGACTGGACGCGCCCTAGAAAACAGTTCATTAATGTTGCCTTTCCGGATGTAATTGAGTAACTCAGCGGCGAAAGAATTTTTTGTAAGCGATTTGGTGAAGTTTATATTCTGGTCCAGTTTCACTGGATCTACTTTACCGAAGGCTAGATTGTATAAAGCTCGCACCATGCTCTCAAGTAACAGTACATCTAGCTTTAATCGCTGCCTGGTATCAAGTCTGTGTTTCTTTTCAAGCTGAAGATACTGGATGATTTCAGGAAAAAAGTAGTCTTGCGGATTCAACCCATCATCAGAAAGCGTTTTCAGCGTGGTAAAAAGAGCACGCTTGCTACTTTCATTCCAAAGCAGTTGATAATTGTTGAGTTTGTAGATACCGCTAACAAAGTGCCGGGCATAAATCTGTTGGTTATCTATTATCAGACTGTCTTCTTTTGCAGCCTGTTGCGCGCTCTCTACTATCAGGTCTCTATATTCACTTCCAGCCACGAATGATGAAGACAAAAACAGAAGACACCCAAGCAGAAACAGTGTCTGTGTAAACTTCACGTTTGCTCTTGACGATATTAGATTACCCATAGATAAGCAGTCTATTCCTCAACCCTTATTTTGTAGAGCAATGCATAGAGAACCGGTACCGCTATCATGGTAAGCAGGGTGCCGAAGGCTAGACCGAACATAATGGTAACGGCCATGGATACCCAGAACCCATCCTGCAGTAGTGGCGCCATACCGAGCACCGTTGTGGCGGCAGCGTTTACTACCGGACTCAGCCTGGATACGGCGGCTTCTACTATGGATTTGTAGGCACTCATACCATCCGCCAGATTCACATTGATCTGGTCCAGTAATACGATGGCATTTTTGATCATCATGCCAGAAAGACTCATGGCTCCGAGCACCGCCATGAAGCCGAATGGCGTATTGGTCATCAGCAGGCCAGCGGTTATCCCAATGATGGCAAAGGGTATCACCAGGAATATGATCAGCGGTGGCCGGTAGGCGTTGAACAGCACTACAATAATCAGCACCATGATAACCACGGCAGGGAGCATGCCAGGCTTCAATCCATCCTGAGACTCCTTGGAGCTGTTATATTCACCGTGCCACTCCAACCTGTAACCTGGTGGCATCTTGATGGCTTCAAAATCTGCCTGCATGGATTTGAGCATGGCTGGAAAGGTTACCCCCTCCGGTGATGCTTGTACCGTTATCGCCCGTCGTCGGTCCCAGCGCCATATCACTGGATCTTCCCAACCTACATTCACTTCCTTGGTCACCTGCATCAGCGGGATTGTCTTGGTTGAGAAGGCTGGAATAATCTGCAGCTGCTCGAAATTTGTCGCGGCATTGCGCCGCTCCGCAGGGGTGTGTCGCAGGACAATAGGTATCAGATGATTACCCTCACGATACTGACCTACAGGAACACCGTCGAAAGAGCGTCGACTGGCCTGTGCTAGGTCGTCACGAGACACACCTGCCCAGCGCCCCTGGGCCTGACTATAAACCGGTTCCAGCTTCTTGACCCGGTTCAGCCAGTTGGTCCTTACTTCCTTGGCATAGGGGCTGGCCTCCAGAATTGCCATGCCCTGAGCTGCTAGATCACGCAGCACCTCCGGATCGGCTTCAGCAGGTCCACTGAAGCGGGCTTCAAACGGCCAGTCGTTGAAACTGCCAACTGGATACTTGCGCACCCGAATCATGGTGCCTGGATAGTTTTTTTCGATCCAAGGACGGATGGAATTCAGTACCTTGTCATTGGCCTCTAGGGAGGTCGTATTAACGACCAGCTGGGCATAGGATGAGTGATTGGATTCTGGGCTTACCGGCAGGTAAAAACGCGGTGGACCTTGGCCTATGAAAGAACTCACGCTGGAAACCATTTCATCTGCAGCTAGGTGGTCCTCTAGCTTCTTGAGGTTGGCCGACAGCTGCTTGATGCGGGTTCCCTCTGGCTCCCAGTAATCGATCATCAACTGTTGCCGCGCGGAGTCAGGGAAGAATAGCTGTTTAACCTGTCCAAAACCGATTATGGAAGCAACTAACAGAATCACCATGCCCAGTATGAACACCATCCGCTGTTTGATGGCAGTTCTCAGTAGACTACGGAAGCTTTGGTAGAGCTTGCCACCGTAGACATCACCACCATCATTCTTCGGGTCGGGCAGCATCGCCACGCACATCATTGGCGTCAGGGTCTGAGACATAACCCAGCTTACAACCAGTGAAATGGCCACCACCACGAATAGGCTACCGGCAAACTCGCCAGTAGATGCAGGTGAGACATAGATGGGATAGAAGGCCATACAGGCCACGATGGTTGCACCAAGCAAAGGCCAGGCCGGTACGCTGGCAGCCTCGATGGCGGCCTGCTTGCGCTCTACACCCTGCTTGAGTTTGACCACAAACCCATCCACCACCACAATAGCATTATCTACCATCATGCCCATGGCTATGATCAATGCGCCGAGCGATACACGGTGTAAATCTATACCCATGGATTGCATAATAATGAATGTGGCAAGAATGGCGAGAACCAATCCACTTATTCCAATGATGATGCCAACCCGCACCCCCATGGTTACAGCCAGTACCAGCAGCACGATAGCCACCGCCTCAACCAGATTGATCATAAAAGCCGCGATGGAGTCCCGCACCTGATCTCCTTGCCAGGAGATGCGCTCTACCTCAATACCAATGGGAATCTCGGCATTCAGTTCCTGCAGCCGTGCATCTATGGCTTTACCCACTTCTACCACATTGGCACCGCTTATTGGTGCCAGAGCCATGGCTATGGAGGGTTTGCCATTAAGGCGCATCAGTTTCTGTGGTGGATCAACATAGCCCCTGGTGATAGTAGCTATATCCCGGATCTGGATCAGCTCTCCACCACCACTCGGATTGAAGCGTCCGGAGGAGATCACGAGATTACCTATATCCTGGGGTGAAGAGAAAGTACCTGTTGGCACAACCCGTAGCCGTTCCGACTGCACACCAAGATTACCTGCATCGACCACTGCATTCTGCAACTGCAATGTACGTTGCAGGTCTTCACTGGTCAGCCCTAGCGCAGCCAGTCTGGTTTGCGATACATCCAGATATATGTGCTCGTCCTGCTCACCCCAGAGATCAATGCGGGCAACGCCTTTTAGCAGGCTGAGTTCCTTTCGCAGATTATCGACATGTTCCTTAAGTTGTGCATAGTTAAATCCATCTCCGGTTACTGCCATCAGGAATCCGAACACATAGCCGAAGTCATCGTTTACCAAGGGAGCAGCCGAACCTGGTGGTAGCGTGTTTTCTATATCTCGGATCTTTTTCCGCATCGCATCCCATACCTGGGGAAGCTTCTTTGACCACACTGAATCCTTGATATCCACCTTGACGATAGAGAGACCTGGCCGTGACTCGGAATAGATCTGTTTTATCTCCTGCATCTCCTGCAGTTTAAGCTCAATACGGTCCGTGACCTCCAGCTCAACCTCTTCGGCATTGGCACCCGGGTATGAGGTGACGATAGCGGCAGTCTTGACGGTGAATTCAGGGTCCTCCAGCCAGCCTAATTTGAAAAAGGAGTTGATGCCTCCAATCACAATCAGCAGGGTAATAAAATAGGTAATGGCCTTTTTTTTCAGTGCCAGACGAGTGAGGTTCATTTCTACTCTCCCTGTGCTGGCTGCAGTTTTACCTTCTGCCCTTCGCGGATGGAGTGAACTCCGGCAGTGGCTATCCACTCTCCTGATTTCAGGCCTTTACTAATCTGCAGGCCAGTTGATTTGATCTGTCCGGTAACAACCTCTCTGCGGCTGGCAATTCCACTCTTCTCATCGATAATCCAGACATAGCTTTTATTGGATCCATCGGGAGAGAACACTGCCGAGACTGGAATCAGAAGACCCATACTCCCCCCCTGTTCTGCAATTTTCTTGGGAATATCATCAGGGTTACCGCGGGCCTCACCAGCCATACCAGGGAGTATGGTTATACCCTTGGGTTGATCCATAACCAGGACTACTTGATAGGTTCGGGTGGTTTTAGATGCCTCAGCACCAATCTCCTTTACCCCAGCCACAATTTTCTGATCTGGAAAGGCAGCAAATTTCACCAACACACTTTTGACATATGGCACTATGGATATCAGCGCCTCGGGTATATCGATAACCATTTCGATGCGTGAAGTATCTACCAGGCGTATCACCTGTTGCTTGGCCTGCACCGCCTGAAAGTTTTCTACGTACAATTCAGAGATGCGCCCAGCAAACGGAGCCTTTAGTTCAGTATCATCCAAAGCCTTGCTGGCGGTTTCAACCTGAGCAGCTGCAACCTTAGTAGCAGCCTGCATGCGATCATACTCTGCCTTGGAGATATAGTCTTTTTCCACTAACTCCTGGGCACGCTCAAAATTAGCTTTGGACTTGGTAAACTCTGCCTGTGCTGCCTTGAGACTGCTTTGATAGTCACGCGGATCCAGACTGGCTAGTAGCTGGCCCTTGGTGACCGTATCACCCAACTTCACCGGCCTGTTCTTTAGGGTTCCACTGACATCAAATGACAGGTTAGCCTGTTGTATGGCTCGGGCCTGCCCTGGAAATGACCGCCCACCAATAGCAGCTATATCACCGACCTTTACCGCCAGTACTGGCCTGATGACAGCTGCCTTTTCCGGCTCTTTTTCGTCACAACCTGATGCCAGAAGCAGTAGCAATACCACTGAACAAGTAACAAAACTTTTAGGGGTTAGCTGTAGCTTGGTCATCGATTATTCTCCGTAGATGTGGCTATTCTTGGCTTTTTTTGTATGTATTCAAAACCAGCTTTATTATTTTGGCTACCTAAATCAGGATTCAAGTAAAACACAAATTTGCGCGGCTTTATTATTTGTGGGTCACCTAATTTTCCTCATGCGCTGAAAACAAATCCCTACTTCTTAATGATATAGCATAATAATTGGGAATATGACTTAGTTTTAGTGTGGATTGGAATAACTCTGATGCTCTTGTTTTAAAGTTGTCGAATAACCTTGTTAGTATTTAGTTGATATGAAGCAACTAACGCTTTGATTGAAGTAATAATGGGAGAGAGTAATAAGCCAGGCTCCGATCAAAATTTATCAGAGCCTAGCCTCAATACTTTATTTACTTTTGCTCTTGCAAGCTAGTTAATAAACTCAATATCAACTCCACCGAATGACGCGGATAGTGCCAGTCCTTTGCTCTTTCCCTTGATCCGAATGATCACATTTTTCGTATTTTCAACTGTAGCTATTCCTTCGCCACTAACTATGGTTGCTCCTACTACACCCCCCCTATACTTGCCGGCAAAGTCCCGTAGACTATTGAGAAAATAGACCTCCCCCACACCTTCAATCTTCTGAAATCCGATCCCACCAAGCGATATGCTGTTAACCTTGACTGGATAGGCTCTACCCTGGTAATGCAAAACTCCTTCACCCCAAGATGCACCAGCTAATAATTTGACAGCCTTTACACTGAACTCCAGAGTTGCGCTCGGTTGTTCCTTACTAAAGTCAATAAATCTCTCTGCTCGAGGCTCATCGGCAATTGCTACATGTCCAAAAAACATCAGCGCCACTAAAAGAAACCCCATAACCTTCTTTGTTATACCTGTTTTCATTGACATTTCCCCTAAAATATTTAGTAATCATAAATTACACAGCTAAATGCTGTGTCGCTCCAATAGCCCTGCGTTGGAGATAAGTTTGTACTTTCAGGCATGAATTTGACATGGCCTATCACGCCGCCTTGTTATCAAAATACGCCAATCTAAAATCTGCCAAATAGACTCCACTATTAGTATAGCTACCAATGACCATGAGCAGTTGTGCGTCTGTGATCTAGGCTGCCGGTCAGCTGGCATCGTCAGGTTGGTGAAAGGCTCAAGAAAACCATCCGATGTAGAGCTGAATTACGATTGCATTCGCTAGATCAATGAAAAATGCGCCGATTAGCGGCACAATAATGAATGCCTTTGGTGATGGGCCATAGAGTTTAGTCACTGCGGTCATATTGGCGATTGCTGTCGGTGTGGCACCAAGGGCAAGTCCGACATAGCCTGAACTCATAACCGCTGCATCATAGTTGCCACCCATGGCGCGAAAGACCACGATACCGCCCCACAGCAGTACTATTACAACCTGCGCTATGAGCATCAGTAAAATCCCAAAACCCAGGTCGGCTAGGGTCCATAGTTGCAGGCTCATGAGCGAAATCGCAAGGAAGAGGCCAAGACTCAATTCGGAAATAAGGGCCAGGCTTCGCGACTGTTCCGGTTTAGGCATTTGCGTACGTGAGAATATCTTAGGCGCCAAGTTGGTCACCAGGATTCCTGCGAACAGGCAGGAGACAAAGGTGGGCAATTGAACACCGAGTGCATCCAGACCAAGATCTATATGTATGCCGATACCAATGGTGATAAAAATGACGAATATGGTCCGTAACATGTGATCATAGTCAACCGGAATCATCTTGTGTTCGTATTCAACACCGACGGTCTGCACTGCGTCACTTTGTGGTTCGAGTCCATGGCGCTGAACCAGGAAGCGTGCCAGCGGGCCTCCCAGCAGACCACCCAGAATCAAGCCGAAAGTAGCACAGGCAATGCCTATTTCACCAGCCAACGCAATACTGTGTTGATCCCGAAAAATCGGCGTCCAGGCTATCGCGGTACCGTGGCCGCCGGACAGGGACACCGAGCCACCGATTACACCCACCAGTTTTTCAAAACCCGCCAATGTAGCCACTGCCACACCAGTTCCATTTTGAATACCCAGGTAAATTGCGGCCAGAACCAACAGAACACCCAATTGCGTGCCGCCTTTGAGTAATGTTTCGAAGCGCGATGAGAGGCCGATGGTAGTAAAAAAGGCGATCAACAATTCATCCCGAACATCCAAGGCAAACTTGAATTGCATATCAAACGAGACATAGAGTAATCCGAATATCAGAGAGGCAATCAAGCCACCAACTACAGGCTCTGGTATATTGTATCCGCGGAGAAACGCACTCTTGCCGATCAGGAACTTGCCTAGGTAAAGCACCAGGATAGCGAGAATGATTGTTTGACGTCCATCAAGAGCTATTGGACCCATAGTAAAGATAGTAGTGAACTAACATGGAAATTGCTACAAATAACTTTAATTCAATCTAGGTAAACCACCGCCTCCGGCGGTGAGACACGAAAAGGCTCTGCCGATCAGGCGTGCAGAGAAGATAATGGCCTCCTTTGAACCGGCAAGTTCTATAGGAGGCCATTATGAGAGAGTGGCAAAGCCAAGCTCACGTTAAATATTATTGCAGATACCATATTGTTTTTGTCCCTAAATATCGTAAGAAATCGATATATGGGGCATTAAAAAAAAGACGTAGGAGGAATTTTACGTGAACTATGTAGGCAGTATGGAGTGGAGTTGATCGAAGGGCATGCGATGAATGATCACATCCATATGCTGTTGATGATACTGACCTTTCCCCGGCATTTGCTAGACACATTACAGTAACCAGGTATTCCGGCGTCACCGTCCAATATTAGTATATTCTAGCGATAGTGGTTCCTATGCTGATTGACACATCACAGCAGCATGCTCGGCAAAATGGCTGCCAACCTGCGGGGTGGTTTGTTGCTCATTGATATCTGCTTCCAGTTAAGGTCAGCAGTCATCAGCAGTTTCGTAGCGGCGATATCATTCTCAGGATAGATGGTATTCCAATATCAGGTATTGATAGCTTGCACCAGATCCAGGGGCATCTCGAAGAAACATATAACGAAAAGCTTATGGAACTTAATGTGTCTCGTTCCAGAAAAAGCCTTTGGTTTGCTGTGGCAAAGTACTGAAATTGCCATACGCAATCCAGGGCTGGTATGTGACTGAAAAATGGGCTACTGATTTACTGCCAAAACAGTTCTGAATTGTTCGGCTGTGTGCTTGGTGCAATCCGCCCGAAAAAGATATTTAGATAATCTCTATTTTCAGGCCGCTTATCCTACGTAGCTCGTCTACTCGCTTTGGATCTAATACAAACGGACTGTCTGGTTTAATAATCTTGATTGTTGGCGTGTTACCACCATAACGGCGTATTCGTTCAGACAACAGTTTGGCAAAAAATAACACTTGGTTAAATTCTTCATAACCGGCACCCTGTTTCAGGTTTAAGGCATCAAATACCACAGTTGAAACGTTTGCTGATAATGTCTCTTCTAGAAGACTTTCTCTCTGCTCCACTGAAGAGAAATCATTTAGTTGAACCCGCAATACGCTTCCCTTGGGTTTTGGCACCCTTTCTGTCATCAGCGCCTCAGACACTCTGCTTCGTATTTTTTAATTGCCATATATCTAAGTTGTGGTCTCCCTTTATATTGTTCAGCTTTTTTAGATAACTCCTTGCATTTTTCATCTTTTAACCGCTCGTTATTAGACGGGGTTACCAGGTTTTCATAGTCATGCTGGTTATTTTGGAACATTATTGATTGCCCCTGTTCATCTGAAGCAAAGATGCAGGTAGTACACGAGAAAAGGATAACTGTAAGCAATGCTCTCATAAGACTACTCTTTTCATATATTTGAATTTAATGGTATTTGATGCAATAAGATACATGCTGTATACGCATTATACCCATTTTGACTCAATTCTATAGTGTTTCTGGTTTATGTAGTGATTGGCAATTATTATTGGCTAGGCTTGCCACGTAAGATAGCTGCAGACGAATCCAAAGTGTAGAACAGTTTGGTTTTTTAATATAATGATCATCTGATAAATGGTAGAAAAGGCATTGTTATGGCGCATGAAGACACAACATTGACAAGCACTCTAGGATTGATCACAAGCGCTATTGATCACTATGGGGTGGATTCTGGCCAGATTGTCACAGACGCAGGAATTGATACCGATTCAGTTACTGACCCCAGTGGACGCTAGAAGTGGACCCCAGATTTAAGACATAGGCTTAAGTGACATTCCTGAGGTAATTT
>CAZVME010000031.1:0-36747 GCA_964628835.1 uncultured Gammaproteobacteria bacterium
GGATCACAGATCTAGGGCCGTCTGCAACCTGTGAGTCCATCTCTACACCGCGGTTGATTGGACCAGGATGCATGACGATGGCGTCTGGGTGGGCCGCCTCCAGGCGCTCCTCAGTGAGCCCATATAGTTGGAAATACTCATGTTCACTGGGGAGCATGGCGCTGCCCATGCGCTCTTTTTGCAGTCGCAACATGATTACCACATCTGCATCCCTGATGCCCTGTCCCAGGTCGTGAAACACGCGCACACCCAGGGTTGATACATCGGCTGGAAGTAGGGTCTTAGGGGCTATCACCCGAACCTCTTCAGCTCCCAGGGTATTCAAGGCCAGGATCTGGGACCGGGCCACTCGTGAGTGCAGGATGTCACCCACGATTGCCACCTTGAGCCCGCTGAACTCTTTCTTGTGCCGTCGAATGGTGAACATATCCAGCATGGCCTGGGTGGGATGGGAGTGACGGCCATCTCCGGCATTGATGACGCTGATGTGTGGTGCGGCGTGGGTAGCGATAAAGTTAGCGGCGCCACTATCGTTATGGCGTACCACAAACATGTCGCAGTGCATGGCTTCCAGGTTGCGCAGGGTGTCCAGCAGGCTCTCACCTTTGGAGGCTGATGAGGTGTTTATGTTGAGACTGAGTACATCAGCCGATAGACGCTTGGCGGCCAGTTCAAAGGTGGTGCGAGTGCGGGTGCTGGTCTCAAAAAATAGGTTGGTTATCACCTTGCCGCGTAGTAGCGGCACCTTCTTTACCGTGCGTTCGGATACCCCGGTGAAGGACTCTGCCGTATCCAGCATCTCAGTCAACAGCTCTCGGTTCAGACCGCTGATGGAGAGGAAGTGGCGCAGTCTGCCATTGGAGTCTAGCTGCAGGTTGCCGCTGTCTGGGGTATCAGTCACTGGTGGCCTCTTGTTGTTCTTTGGTTTCGTCTCTGGCCTCATGTTTTGACTCTCCGATCACCAGGCACAGGGGCTCGGGGCCGGTCAGGGTAATATGCTGTTCTGGATTCAGTGGGGGGCGCACCCCAACCACGTTAGGTTGGATCGGCAGCTCTCTGCCGCTTCTCTCCACTAGGGTGACCAGGGTAATGGAGGCAGGGCGTCCGTAGTCGAAGATCTCGTTCATGGCGGCCCGGATGGTGCGGCCGGTCTGGAGTACATCATCCACCAGGATGATGTGCTGATCGTCCACCGCGAAGGGGATGCTGGACGGGTGTACCTGTGGGTTGACCCCCACCCGGGAGAAGTCATCCCGGTAGAAGGAGATGTCCAGGATGCCCAGGGGTTCGGTTAAACCCAGCATCTGGTGCAGGCGTTGTGCCAGCCATGCTCCGCCGGTGTGGATGCCGATCATTACCGGGCTGGATATTTGCCGCATCTCCAGACGGGTCTTTAAGGCCTGATGCATCTCGTTGATCAGGCCGTCTATTTCCCCGGCTTGCATGTAGTAATCAGGTTTGTTCACTGAGATAAGTTTCCAATATAAGTTGTGCCGCAATGGCATCCAGTTCTTCTATGTTTTTAGGCTTACGCCGTAACTGCCGTTTTGCCTCGATGGAGGTGAGGCGCTCATCCACCAGATGTACTGTGAGATGATAGCGTCCTTCCAGCTGGCGGGCGAAACGGCGTGCGCGTGGTGCCACCTCTGCCTCGGTGTCGTCCATATTAAAGGGTAGGCCCACCACTAGCTCCTGCGGTTCCCAGGTGCTGATCAGACGGGTTATGCCATCCCAGTCTGGATGTTGTTGAATGGCGCGAAGTGTCTCCAAGGGTGAGGCGGTTCCTGTCATGGTTTGACCAACGGCGACGCCTATTTTAGCCGGTCCGTAGTCAAATCCAAGTAAGGTTGTCATTCTATTGTTAGCCCATGTCCTTAGTATGTTCTAAGTAGCATCTATTTTGTTATGCATGTCCGGCATCACCTGATATCAAATCCAGGTCTACCCCTAGCAACTGGGCTGCCGCTTTCCAGCGCCGTTCCACCGGGGTGGTGAATATTATCTGGGAATCGGCAGGCCCGCTTAGCCAGGCGTTGGCAGATATCTCATCTTCCAGTTGGCCGCTGGCCCAGCCCGCATACCCCAGCGCCACCAGGTGGAGATTTGGCCCTTTGCCGGCAGCTATGGATTCCAGGATGTCCTTGGATGTTGTTACCGATATCTCATCGGTGATCTTGAGGGTGGAGTCCCAGTCGTTACTGTCACCGTGGAGTACAAAACCGCGCTCTGGTTGCACTGGGCCGCCGATGTAGATGGGCTCTTCCCCAGATTTCAGGTCTATATCGGTAATCTCAAGCTGATCCAGGATGTCGTTCAGGTGCAGGTTGGTGGGGCGGTTTACCACTATGCCCATGGCACCTTCTTCTGTGTGTTCGCAGATATAGGTGACGGTCTGGGAAAAGTTCATGTCCTGCATGCTGGGCATGGCGATCAGGAACTGGTTGGTAAGGTTTGTGCTGCTGCTCATGTCCTATAGTATCGGGTGCTGTTCTTATTACCGCAACCGTTTATCCGGGATTACTTGGATAACAACCTGTTACTGCTGAGGAATTGCCAGGTTCGTGTGATGTCCAGCACGTCTATCTCCTTGCGTATCTCTGCCGGGAATGGGGCGTAGGGGGCGGCCAGCCGCACGATGCGGATTGCCGCATCATCCAACATCTTATGGCCGGATGATTTGCGCACCCTTATTTCGAAGATGGTCCCGTTGGCCCGCAGTGCAACATGTAGTACCAGGTGCCCATAGAGTTTCTTTCTTCTCGCCTCATCCGGGTAGTTGATATTGCCGATGCGTTCAACCTTTCTGCGCCATGCATCCAGGTAGTTGGAGTACTTGTACTCCTTGGTACTGGCGCTGACAAATTTGCGTCGCGGCCGTTTAGCGTAGGCCTTGGTCTTGCGGTCCAGCTCTGCCGTCAATCTGGATATCTCCTGATTGGTACTGGCCAGCAACTGAGTGGCATTGAGTCTCCTGGTTTTTTTCCTGGGCCGTTTTGGGGTGGGCTTGGTCTTCTTCTTGGCCTTGGCTTTGGTGCTGACCAGTCGCTTTTTGGGCGGCTTTACCTGTTGTGGCGGCGGTGTCGCCGGCGTGTTTGCCCGACTGGGTTTGTTGGACTGTTTGGTTACCGGTTGCAGGCTGTCGGTGGTGGGGCGTTCTGCCTTCTCCTTGGTGCCGCCACCCTCCTGGCTATGCTGGGCCAGGAAGTCGGCCTTTTCCGGCTCTTTTTTTGCCGCCCGGTTATGGACTACCGCTATCTCCAGGGTGCGATCCGCTGGCGGCAGCTTTTTTGGCGGGTCCAGGGTAAAGCCAACCCCGAGGATGACCACGGCGTGCATGGTAATGGCGACAAACAGGGTTAGTCCCATACGGTCAAAGGCTGAGATGTTGGCGACGTTGCTCATCTAGTTATCTGTGTTACTCATGGTTTCCATTTGCGAGCACCGGGCTTAGACGAATAGTGTACTGTTTCTGATCCAGTTGTAACCGCTTCTGCATGGCCGGATTCATATGCACGACTCCATCTTTATCCACCAGAAGAACATATTTGAGGCCCATGTTGCGTGCGATGTTGTACCAGTTATCCGGGCCGGCAACAAATAGTGCGGTGGCGGCGGCGTCGGCGGTGGCGGCGTCTGGGTGTATCACGGTAACCGAACTGGCACCGGTAGCCGGGTAGCCGCTGCGTGGGTCTATTATGTGGTGGTAGGTTTGACCTTTCCAGGTGAAATTACGTTCGTAGTCACCAGATGTGAACACGCTCTCATCACCGGCCACCTCCACGCTGGCCAGGACGCCTTCACCGGATGGGTGGCGAATGGCTATGCGCCAGGGACGGTCTTGCGGCGAGCCGATGGCGCGCAGGTCGCCGCCGGCGTTGAGGATGGCATTCTCTATGCCCATCTGCCGCAGGTGGTTGATCGCCAGGTCGATCCCAAATCCTTTGCCGAAGGCCCCGAAGTCCAGTTTGACGTTAGGATTGGTGCTGCGCATGTTGATGCCGTCTAGCACCAGGTCACTCATGCGAGGGTTTTGCCTCAGGAGTCGGGTGATGGTCTCAGTCTTTGGTGGCCGATGGCCGGTCGGGTCGTCACTGTGAAAACCCCAGGCATCGATCAGCTGGCCAATGGCGGGGTTGAACAGATGATTGCTGCTGATGGCCAATTCGCTGCTGCGTCTGATCATCTCCAGTACCGAGGGTGGGACTGAAAAGGTGGTTCCGGTTGTGATGAGTCGGTTGACCCGCCCCAGGGGGCCTGGATCCCAAGCGTGCCAGGATTTGTGCATCTGGGCAAAGTCATCCTCGATAGCTGCGGTTGCAGCGGCGGCCTGTTGGTTGGAGACGCCGGAGATGCTTAGATCGATCAGGGTGCCAAAGGCCAGGAATCTGGTGGTGATGACCTGTTCCTGTTGTCCGCAACCGGCGAGGGTTAGACCGATAAGAGCTAGCAGCAGTAACGGTGTGAGGAGGCCTTGGGTTCTATTCATGCCTTGATTTTGCTTTCAATCTTATCCAGCAGTTGGGCGCTTATGTTGAGCCCGAACTGGTTGTCGAGTTCCCGGATGCAGGTGGGGCTGGTGACGTTTATCTCAGTAAGATAGTCGCCGATAACATCCAGGCCGGCAAATAGTATGCCGCGCTCCCGCAGGGTTGGACCCACCTGTGCGGCTATCCAGAAGTCCCGCTCTGAGAGCGCCACTCCCTCGCCACGTCCGCCGGCCGCCAGGTTCCCTCGGTTCTCTCCGGGCTGGGGTATGCGGGCGAGGGCGTAGGGTATGGGTTCACCATCCACCATTAGGATACGCTTATCTCCGGTGCTGATCTCGGGCAGAAAACGTTGGGCCATGGCGTATTTTGAGCCATTCTCCGTGAGGGTCTCGATGATGACGTTGCTGTTTGGATCTTCCTGCCGTACCCGGAATACCGATGCCCCTCCCATCCCGTCCAGAGGTTTCAGGATGATGTCTCCATGCTGTTGGAGAAAATCGGTTAGCTGCTGGTGATTCCTGGAGACTAGGCTGGAGGTGCAGCAGTCCGGGAACCAGGCGGTGAACAGCTTCTCGTTGGCGTCACGCAGGCTGCCGGGGCGGTTTACCACCAGAGCGCCATTTCGTTCCGCCTGTTCCAGGATGTAGGTGGTGTAGACGTACTCCATATCAAAGGGCGGATCCTTACGCATGAGGATCACATCCAGCTCGTCCAATGGGTGGTGGCGCTCAGCTCCAAAGCTGTACCAGGAGCTGGCGCTGTCAGTTAATTCCACCTGACGCATCCTGGCATAACTGCGGTTTTCATGCAGATAGAGGTCGCCCTGCTCCATATACCAGATGCCCCAACTCCTGGCTTGGGCCTCAAGAAGCATGGCGAAGCTGCTGTCTTTGTAGGTGGTGATGGAGTCGATGGGGTCCATCACTATGCCCAAGGATATACTCATTGTTATATGGTACCTGATTTGTCCTCGGTTTATTTAATCGATTTGGATGAGAATACCATCTTCTCTATAGCTTGGTTCGGGGGTGTCCCGGTCGCTCCTTCTGGTCCTTTTATGTTGTGGCCTACTGCTAATAAATCAAATGTCTTTGAATGCGCATTTGTGAAAATGTTCCAATATGATCAATAGGTTGTTGCAGTATTTTAAATCAATTGCTATGGTTCTGTAGTATTGCCTTTGCCATGCTTCTCTTTGCAAGATACTGAAAGTGGTTACGCCATTTATCCGCTGGCCAGGGTTTTTGAGAACTGATGGCAATAAAAGCAAAACAATAATTTTCGGATTGATCGAGAAACTCGTTTTTTTACTGAGCACTTTTGAGAAAACCCGGTAACTGTGGAAGATCCAGATCATTGGAGTAATGGCGGCGCATCGAAGAGAGGAGCTGTGATGCAAAAAGAACCTGATAATATCTCAGGCCTCAAGATAATGGTTATTGACGACAGTAAGACCATTCGCAGGACAGCGGAAAGCCTGTTGAAGAAGGCGGGATGTGAAGTGTTGACCGCGGTGGATGGGTTTGAGGCTCTGGCCATCATTGCGGACAGTCGGCCGGATGTGATCTTTGTGGATATCATGATGCCACGGCTGGATGGTTACCAGACCTGTGCGCTGATAAAAAACAATACCGAGTTCAAGCAGACCCCGGTGATTATGCTGTCGAGTAAAGATGGTTTGTTCGATCGGGCCCGAGGAAGGATTGTTGGATCTGAGCGCTATCTGACCAAACCATTTACCAAAAATGAACTTTTAGACGCCATCAGGAAATACGCTTCCAGGGCGGCATAAACAGATGACGGTTGTCTTGAGTTCATTACAACTAAAAAAATATTGTGTCTTGATTCGGTGGCGATAATTTATGAGAATTTTTTCCAAAAAAGGTGCAGAGAAATCCGGTTCGGGCAAAGAGTCACTACAGGGTAATGGCACTGTCCTGGTGGTGGATGATTCACCCACAGAACTGCATATACTTAAGGGTTTCTTGGAAGACGCCGGCTACACTGTGTTGTTGGCAGAGAATGCGGAGTCAGGGATAGAGATGGCGCACAGTGCCAAACCGGATCTGGTGCTTATGGATGTGGTAATGCCTGGGTTGAACGGTTTCCAGGCAACCCGGCAGCTGAGCCGTGACCCGGAGACCAGCGATATCCCCGTCATTATGGTTACCACCAAAGATCAAGAGACAGACCGGACCTGGGGTCTGCGTCAGGGGGCGAAGGAGTACCTCATTAAGCCAGTAAAAAAGGATGAGCTGCTGTCCCAGATAAAAGATGTTCTGAACACATGATGCGGGCGGAATAAACCATGCCAAGAATGGAATCTGAAGCAAAAGACCTCATGCTGCTATTGCAGAATATTGAGAGTCAGAGTCGTGAATTTGCTTTTGATCTGCCCCATCAGGAAGAGTCAAAGTTCACCTGGGAAGGGGTGCTGTTCACCATTTTGGGTCTGAGGTTACTCACTGCGCTGGGGGAGGTAAAAGAGATACTCAACTACCCATCAAATGTCACGTCCGTCCCGGGGGCGCAGCCATGGGTGCGAGGTGTAGCCAATGTGCGTGGAAGTCTCCTGCCAATATTTGATTTGCAGGAGTATCTAGGTGGAGGTGCCATTAACATAGGCCGCAGGACCCGGGTGTTGGTAATCGAACATGAAGGGCTGTTTGCAGGTCTGATGGTGGCGGACGTCTTCGGCATGCGTCACTTTGAAAGAAAGTTACTTATTCAGAAACAGGATGTGACAGATCAGATAGGTCGTTATGTCACTGGTGCTTACGACGTGGATGGTGAGCAGTATCCCATCCTCAGCATGCATATGCTGGCAGAAGACCAAGAGTTTCAGGTGGTAGCGGCCTGAACCACTGGTTAGTGTATTACAGGTAGCAACGATTAGGAGTGTTGCCATGGGGAATTCAATAATTATTACGCTCTTTCGGGAGAGATAGAGAAATGAAAATAAGTTCTGGGAAAGGATTGGCGGGTGGAAAAAATCCAATCGCCACGATTCTGACGATTAGCATTCTGTTTATGCTGGCCATGGCGATTTGGGTGTTTTTTCAGTCATTAGAATCAGATACCAATGATGAGGGATATCAACTGCGTGCTGCAGAGCTGCGGGTTATCTCGGAACGTATTGCAAAGTATGGGCTGACAGCGGTTGTTGGTGATAAAGGCGCTTTTGCTCAGTTGAAAGACTCCAAGGCTACCTTCGACCGCTATCTCACAGAATTGAAGGAGGGTGCGCCGGAGCAGGGCTTACCAGCTGCCCCGGAAGCGGTGGTGGATGAGCTGTACCTGGTTGAAGCCCAATGGTTGACGTTGGGGAAAAATGCCAACGATATCCTGATAAACAAAGATGCGATCATCGAGGTGCAGGGGATTGTTAGTTTTGTTCAGGAGCTGGTTCCGCAGTTGCAGATACTCTCTCAGGAGGTGGTGGATGACTTGAAGGTTTCAACTGCCACTGGTAAACAGATTGCAGTGGCAGCGGAACAGTTGATGCTGGTGGAGCGGATCGATAAAAATGTTGCTAGGGTGTTGAAAGGTGGCGAGCATACCGCCTCGGCTATCGATCGTTTCAGTCGTGATACCAACCGTTTTGGACGTGTTCTGAATGCACTGTTGAAAGGTAGTAAGAGTATTGGCATCGAAGCGGTACCAACTCAGGTGGCGAATGCCAAACTACGGGAAGTGACAATTTTATTTGAAGGGCTGAACAGTTTTACCGAACAGATTGTAGATACCATACCGGGGTTGTTGCCAGCCCTGGAGGCCGTAGGTGATCTAGCGGATAACTCTGACCTGGTAAATGATGCAACCACGGGTCTGTTGGCCGCGTATGCCGAATCTCCGGGTCGTTCGTCCGTACTCGGGTTTAAGACCGGACCTGGCATGGTGGCCTTCTTCAGTATCCTGGCCATGCTGTTGTTCCTGGGACGAAGCTATCTGGTGCTGGTTGGTGAAAGACGCGCCCAGAATGAGATCAAAGTACAGAACGAAAGAAGTCAGGAGGCTATCCTGCGACTGCTGGACGAGATGGGTGACCTGGCGGATGGTGACCTGACTGTGACCGCGACGGTTACCGAGGACGTTACCGGTGCCATCGCCGACTCCATCAACTACACTATTGAGGCATTGCGTAGCCTGGTAACCACCATTAACCAGACCTCGGAGAGTGTTTCCGCATCGGCGCAGGAGTCGCGGGCCATCGCCATGCATCTGGCCGAAGCCTCTGAACATCAGGCCGATCAGATCACCTCTGCCAGTGGCGCCATCAAGAGCATGGCCCAAACCATTGACCAGATGTCCAGTGACGCGAATGAGTCTGCTGAGGTTGCTAAACACTCGGTGGAAATCGCAGGTAACGGCGCTGACACGGTGCGGCGCACTATCCTGGGTATGGACACCATTCGAGAACAGATTCAGGAAACCTCAAAACGTATTAAACGTCTGGGTGAAAGCTCTCAGGAGATTGGTGACATCGTTGAGATTATTGACGACATTGCAGATCAAACCAATATTCTGGCGTTGAATGCGGCGATGCAGGCCGCCATGGCTGGTGAAGCAGGTCGTGGTTTTGCGGTGGTTGCGGATGAGGTGCAGCGACTTGCAGAGCGCTCCGGTAATGCGACTAAGCAGATTGAAGCCCTGGTTAAGACCATTCAGGCCGATACCAGTGAAGCGGTAAGCTCCATGGAATCAACCACAAAAGAGGTGGTCTCGGGTGCGAAACTTGCGGAGGACGCGGGTGACGCGCTGATGGAGATTGAGGGCGTTTCCACCCACATCGCCGAGGTGACACAGAAGATTGCCGGTTCAGCTGAGCAGCAGTCCAGCGGTGCAACCAAGATTGATGACACCATGAGTGTAATTCAGGAGATTACCACCCAGACACTGGATGGAACCAATCAGACTGCGGCCTCTATTGGAATGTTGGCCGGCCTGGCTGATGAGCTGCGAGGCTCTGTTGCTGGTTTCCGTCTCCCTGAGTAATCGGGTAAGCCGGATAGTGCATCTGGAAGCGGGCTTAACGGGAAAGATGGCGAATCAGGTATGAGCGAAACTCAAGACCAAAGCAAACTAAAATGGATTAAGGCTGAGCTGGACATAGTTATCCTGCAGGCCCGTGCTGCGCTTGAGGAGTACCTGGACAGTACCGGCGATTCCGAGTTGATTGCATCCTGCGTCAATAATCTGCACCAGGTGTATGGTACTTTGCAGATTGTAGAGCTGGATGGCGCAACTATGCTGGCCGAAGAGATGGAGCAGGTTGCCAGTGCTATTGCTGCTGACAAGTTGCCGCAAGGGCGTGAGCTGGATGCGGCCGAAGCCCTGATGCAGGGCCTAGCCAGGCTGCCCGACTACCTGGAGAAACTACAGGGTGGAGCCCCAGACCATCCCGTTATTATCCTGCCGCTACTAAATGATCTGCGCGCAGTACGCGGAGAAGATCTGCTATCGGAAGTTGCGGTGGCGGCGCCTGAGCTGGAGCAGAAACTGACCGCAGGAGAGGTGGCAGAAGAGGGAAGTAGCGAACTTCCGAATCTGGCCCGAAGACTTCGATACAAGTATCACCGCAGTTTGTTGCAGTGGTTCCGTGGTACCGACCAACTGGCAGGTATTGACGGGGTCGGGGAGGTGTTGAAACAGCTTGAGAGTGAGGCAGGCACCGGTCAGGTGAAGCGCTTTCTGCAGGTGGCGCGGGCTGCACTTGCCGCGCCGCTGGAGAATATCGACTCCCCCAATATCGCCACCAAAATGTTGTTTGGTCGGGTGGATCGTGAGCTAAAGAGAATAATCTGTGAAGGTGAGCTTCCGGTTGCCGAGGCGCCGGCGATGGACATGGTTCGTGATCTGCTCTATTACGTGGCCAGTGTGGAGCAGGGAGACGAACTGGTTCAGTCGGTAAAACAGGAATTTGATCTTGAAAACCTGATCATGAGTCCACAGCAGGTCAAGCTGGAACGCGAGGGTCTGGCTGCCCCCAATGTGGAACTGTTGGAATCCCTGAAGCAGGCTATTTGCACCGAGTTGTCTGAGATCAAAGATGTGCTGGATCTCTTCATTCGCACCAAAAACAACGATTCAGAACAGCTCCTGACATTGGAACACCCAATGCGCAAGGTTGCCGACACCCTGGGGATGATCAGCCAGGGTGCCCTGCGCCAACGCATGAAGCGCCAGGCCGATCGGATCAGGAAAATATCCACTTCAGGCGAGGTGGTTAAGGAGCCAGATCTTCTGGAGATGGCGGGTGATATCGTCTTTGTTGAGGCGTCATTGGAAAATCTGGCTAGCTTTGGCAACACTCAGTTTATTCACCCAGAACAGGCTGAATCTGCCGATGAAGAGATGGTGCCCGGCCAGGAATTGCCGGAGGGTGAATTTGAACGCCTGATCGACTCCATAGTACGTGAGGCCAGGGTAGATATGGCCAAGATCAAGGAGTCGATTCTGGTCTATATCAAGACGCCGGAAAAATCACAGGCTCTGCAGCAGGTGCCAGGCAGCTTTCATGCTATTGCCGGTGCATTTGAGATGCTCAAGCTGTTTGATGTGTCGGGGCTGTTGCGGGCCACAGCGGGCTACGTGTCGAATGAGTTAGTGGCAAAAAAGACCATCCCGGATATACAGCGACTGAACGCCTTCGCCGACGCCATTACCAGTATTGAATACTTTATGGAGACCATAGCTGATGGCCGGGGAATCCAGAATAAAATCCTGGATGTGGCGCGTGAGGCCTTGGTGCGTCTTGGAACAGAAAGCGATACTGAGGATGATGAGTTTTATGCCAGCGCTGAGGGCGAAGAGACCATCCCGGGACTGATTACACAAGCGGATATGGAAGCGCTGCCAGATCCGATGCAGTTGACTGGGCAGCCGCTGGATGAGGCAATATTTGTAGAAGAGGTCGAGGTGGAGTTGGAGACTCCACAGGAGTATGTACCCTCTGCGGAGAAACCCAGCTTGGAAGAGGTAGACCCGGAAATCCTGGATATATTTATCGAAGAGGCTCGGGAAGAGCTGGGGGTGATCCGGGAGTATCTGACCAAGTGGCTGGATGATGTGGACGACTCCGAGGCGTTGATCATCTTTCGCAGATCATTTCACACCCTGAAGGGGAGTGGGCGTCTGGTGGGGGCCAAAACTATAGGTGAGTTTGCCTGGTCCATAGAGAACCTGCTCAATCGAATAATAGACCAGACACTAGCGGTCACTCCAGAGCATTGTGATCTGTTGCGCGAGACCCTGGAAGTGCTGCCAGGCCTAATTGACTGCCAAGCCAATGGTATCCCTCCTGCGGTTGATACGGCGCCGCTGATAGAGCGGGCCATACTGCTGGCAACACCTGACTACTCGGCCACTCACAGGTTTGAAGACGAGATAGACGCTGATGACCCTGAGACCGAAGTGGAGCTGTTCGAGGAGGAGGGGCAAGAGCTGCCGGCCATACAGGAAGAGCCAACTCCAGATGCGCCGATCAGTATCGATCCCACCCTGCTGGAGATATTTGCTTCAGAGTCACGCACCCACATAGACACCATCAATGCGTTCCTACGCAAGTGCAAGGAGACTGGTGGCATTTGCGCTCTGGACCGGGACGTATCGCGAGCCTTTCATACCCTGCATGGCAGTGCCCACATGGCCGGAGTAGACTCGATAGCCGAGGTCAGTGCCGCACTGGAAACCCATGTGAATGAGCTGATGGAGCAGGGGCAACTGGCTGATGTTGATTTGCTGGAACTGATTGAGAGAAGTGATCAGCAGTTTGAATCCATCCTGGAAGCCATTAACGTGCCTGGTGCGGCGTTGCCGGACTGGCAAGGATTGCTGGGCGACATTGAGAGTGCCCGCAACGCACTGATACCTGAAGACACGGATTCAGACGGGCCGGCTGATGCTGAGGGACTCATGGATATTGAAGAGCTCATGGATGTTGAAGAGCTTACAGATGTTGAAAGATTATCGGTTGAGGGGCTTGTTGTTGCGGAGGAGTCACTCTCAATTGTGGCGGATGGCCTGGAGCTGACCGAAGAGTTCATTGATCTGGATGGGACGCCGGATCAAACAGCGGAACTGACCATAGACTTGGACGAAGAGTTGATCGAGCTGAAGGCCTTCTCTCCAGAGCAACCAGAGACCAATATTGATACTGACATGGAGTCATCACCAGATCAGGGAGGGCAGGGGGCAGAACATGACCCAAAGCCGGAGAGTGATCCGGCAGAGTTGGTGAGATCAACTGATCGCATCGACACACCAGAGTCCGGCTTGCACTTTGGAGCTGCGTCTGTAGATGATGACATCATTTCGATCTTCATCGAGGAGTCAATTGAATTGATGGACGATGTGGATCACGCGCTCATACAGTGGAACGAAAACCCAGATGACGCACACCCACTGGAGGAGTTGCAGAGAACCCTGCACACCTTGAAGGGTGGCGCCAGACTCTCTGGAATTACTCCGGTTGGTGATCTGAGCCACGCCTTTGAGTCTCTTCTTGCCGGGGTTGAGAGTGGGGTGGTAGACAATAGTGATGAGGTCCGGGCGCTGGCCCAGAGAGTGGCAGATAGCCTGATGACTCAGATTGAACAGGCTAGTGACACCGGACAGGCCACAGCGGCAGATGCAATGATTGCGGAGCTTAACGACATACTGTCCGGGGAGGGTGCGGCCCCCAGCGCTGTCTTTTCAGAAGAGGAATTATCGGATGAAGAGCTTACGGTAGGAGCAGATGATCCGGTTGAAGAGAGTGCAGTCATAGATGATCAGCCGGAGCCTGATCCAGACTCTGAGAAAGAGAGCGATGTAGACACTCCATGGGGCGAGGAGTCCGGCCAGATACTCTCATTTCCAGATCAGCGTGAAGCCCCTGAGCCAACTGATGAAACCCCCGCTCCAACTGAAGAGGCCAGTCTGGTCATGCCGGTGCGTCGTTCCGGCCGTGAACAGTTGCGGGTAAATCCAGACATCATGGATAAGCTGGTTAACAACGCCGGTGAGGTGAGTATCTTCCGTTCCCGTCTGGAACAGCAGAATGGAGACCTTGGCTACAATATTGAAGAGTTGCGCCAGACAGTACATCGACTGCGGGAACAGCTGCGCAAACTGGATATGGAGACAGAGGCCCAGATCCTATTCCGCTATGAGAGGGACAAGGAAGAGGGGCGTCTGGATGGCGAAGGCGAAGAGTTTGATCCCCTGGAGATGGACCGATTCTCCACTTTGCAGCATCTGTCTCGGGGGTTGATGGAGACAGTAGGTGATCTGAGCAACATCAACAAACTGCTGGACTCTGAGCAGAAGGGAACAGAGACCCTGTTGTTGCAACAGTCTAGGATTACCACAGACCTGCAAGATGGGCTTATGCGTACCCGTATGGTCTCATTCAACCAACTGGTACCACGTTTGCAACGTATCGTCCGTCAGACATGTCAGCCGCTGAATAAGCAGGCGGAACTGGTGATCAACGGGTCGGATATGGAGTTAGACCGTAGTATTCTGGACCGCATAACTGCACCATTGGAACATCTTCTGAGAAATGCTGTATCCCACGGTATTGAACTACCAGAGCAGCGTCGTGCGCAGGATAAGAGTGAAGTTGGCAACATAAGCATGGAGCTTACCCGCGAGGGTAATGATGTGGTGCTTACCGTATCGGATGATGGCAATGGACTGGATTTTGCGGCCATAAGGGAGCGTGCGGAAAAGAGTGGTTTGCTGGTGGATGGGGCCAACGCCAGTGAGGGTGACCTCACCCAATTTATCATGGAACACGGCTTCAGTACCGTAGACGCGGTGAGCCAGATTGCTGGTCGTGGTGTCGGGATGGATGTGGTGGTAAGTGAGATCAAGCAGCTTGGCGGCACCCTGGATATCAACTCCAAGCCGGGAGCGGGGACGGAGTTCACCATCTACCTGCCCCTGACCCTGGCCATAACAGATGCGCTTCTGCTCCGGGTCAGTAATGAGATCTATGCCGTTCCATACACCAATATCGATGCGGTAGTGCGCGTCAACCGCGATGAACTTGTAAGTTTCTATCAGGGTGGTGGTGATAGCGGTGGTTTTGCCTATGGCGACCATACCTACACGGTAAGATATCTTGGATCACTTCTGGGCGGTGATATGCCAAACCTGGCAGAGCAGAAAAAACGTGCTCCGGTGCTGTTGGTGCGTGCGGGCATACATCACATCGCCATCCATGTGGACGACGTAATCGGACACCGCCAGATAGTGGTGAAGTCGGTGGGGCCGCAGCTTAGTACCATACGCTGGATATCGGGTGGCACAATCCTGGGAGATGGTCGGGTGGCTCTGATCCTGGATGTGAATGCGCTGGTGCGTAAGGATGCAACGCAGACTGTGGAAAGCGACGGCGTTAAGCCGCGGGCTGAAAAAGTAGTAGACCATGGAACAAGAATTTTGGTGGTGGATGACTCCATCACCGTACGTAAGGTTACTGGCAGGCTGTTGGAACGCCACGGCATGGCGGTGGAAACGGCAAAGGATGGTGTAGATGCCCTGGCCATGCTGCAGGATTATCACCCCGATGTAATGCTGCTGGATATTGAGATGCCGCGTATGGATGGGTTTGAGGTGGCCAGACATATGCGCAACTCTGAGCAGATGAGAGATATACCTATAATCATCATCACATCGCGTACTGGTGAAAAACACCGCAAGCTGGCACTTGAGCTTGGGGTTAAGCGCTACCTGGGTAAACCCTATCAGGAGATAGACCTGCTCGAGACCATCGAGGCGGTCCTGGAAGAGAGTAGAACATGAGTACAGAAATGGAAGTCGACCTGGAGATACGAGGAGTGCTTCTCCCTCTGAATGCGGCACAGCTGTTACTGCCCAACGCCTCGGTCTCAGAGGTGGTGGCATTTCAGGACCTGACCCCGGCATCGGATATGCCGGAGTGGTTTTTAGGCTTTCAGACCTGGCGCTTTCAAGAGGTTCCGGTCATCTCATTTGAAGATCTGGTGGAGACCCCGTCGGCCGCTCCTGGACCGCGTTCCAGGGTGGCAATATGCAATACCCTTGGGGGCAACCCGAGGCGTCCATTCATTGGTATCTTGCTGGCCTCCACGCCACGCCTGGTGCGAGTGACCCAGCAGGTCATAGCCCCGCAGGATAATCTCCATGACCTGGGGTCAGCGGTGCAGCGTGAGGTGGTAATCAACGGAGAGGATGCCTGGATCCCGGATATGAACGCCGTGGAGTGGGTGGTGCAGGAGGCGTTGTCCTAACCCTGATCAGGTGTGACGAAAGTCACCCCATAGGGCCTGCATGGCAGCGATTGCGGCTAGCGGCGCTGTTTCCGTTCGCAACACCCTCGGTCCCAGTCTAACCCCATGAAAGCCGTTGTTCTGTGCAGCAAGAATCTCGGCCTCGTTTAGTCCACCCTCAGGTCCTACCAGAATAGTGATCTTGCCATCGGTGGGGGTGAATTCCGTGAGACTGGTGTCAGCCCGATGGTTCAGGACCAGGCTCAATCCCTCTGCCGGGTTTTCCAGTAGTCCCTCTATTGCAATGGCGTTGTGTATGGTCGGCAGCCTGCAGCGTCCCGACTGCTCGCAGGCTGAAATCATTACCTGATGCCAGTGCCGCTGGCGCTTCTGCAATCGCTCTCCCTTGAGATTAACCACCCCGTGCTGGCTGAATACCGGTGTGATCTCGGTTACTCCCATCTCGATAGATTTCTGGATGGCGAAATCCATTCGCTCACCCTTGGATATGGAGATGCATAGATGAATATCCAGGATGCTCTTTGGTTCAGGATCTGAACTGGACAGTATCTGCACCGTTATATGTTTCTTGGCGGCTATCTCCACCCGGCCCCGGTAGTTGCGGCCATCGCCATTGAACAGTTCCAGCTCGGCCCCGGGATGTAGTCGCAACACCTGGATTAGATGGTGTGAGGCCGCCTGTTCCAATGCCAGCTCCTGGTCTTGGCTCAGGAGTTGCTCTGTGTAAATTCTGGATATGCGCATGGTTATAGGGTCTCAGTGTAGTGATGACTGATCAAGTAAAATTCTGCCAGAAAAATTGGTTTTTGCTGTACTGGAATGGGGCAATCTATGCCAGGGCCTGTTTGCACTACTAAAATAGGACCTGTTGGGCCGGAAAAAGCGCCAATCCAGGCGCGAGGAGAGTAGTTTGGTTACTCTAAATGAGCGATGAGTAACGATGAGTGGTGCTTTTTCAGGCCCAACCCGAAGGGCTGGGGCTATTTTTCCACCCAGCTGCGTTATTATTCACTCATTCTGCCTTGCTGGACAAAAAATAGTCTCAGCAGGGCCAGTTGGATTAGTGTTAATAGCAAATTATGAGCCTTTGCTTGGTTTGTGGATGAACCGCCATGGGATTAATCAGGGGCTTCTTGGATCTTATTACAGGAATTATACATGACACAACATATTGGTATCTTGACTGCGGGAGGGGATAGCCCTGGTTTGAATGCCGCGATCAGGGGAGTCTGCAAGACCGCCCATGGCAGCTATGGTATGGACATAATTGGTTTCCGTGATGGCTTTCGTGGGTTGATGGAGAATCGCTTTATCCGCATCGATAGCGATGTGGTATCTGGAGTGCTGTCGGTGGGTGGCACCATGCTGGGCACCAGCCGGGATAAACCCCATCGCATGATGGTGGGCGGCAAGATGCAGGATATGACCGATGTCATTGTGGAGAACTATCACGCCAACCACCTGGACGCCCTGATCTGTCTGGGCGGAGGCGGCACCCAGAAGAATGCCCTGCGCCTGATGCAGCGAGGCTTGAACATCATCACCCTGCCCAAGACCATTGATCGCGACATCTCCATGACCGACAGCACCTTTGGATTCGATACCGCCCTGGGTATTGCTACAGATGCCATTGACCGCCTGCACAGCACTGCTCACAGCCACCATCGCATCATAGTGGTGGAGATCATGGGGCATCGCACCGGTTGGCTGGCCCTGGGTGCGGGAATTGCTGGTGGCGCTGATGTGATCCTGATACCAGAGATAGCCTATGATGTTGAGTCCATCTCCCGGGCTGTGCTTGCCCGGGTGCGTGGCGGCAAGAAGTTCAGCATCGTGGCCATATCTGAGGGCGCCATGTCCATGGAGGAGGCGGATGCGATCCATGCTGCGGAGTTACGCAAGGAACAGGCAGAGGATAAGGAGGAGCGTAAGCGGGTAAAGCAGGAGTTGAGTCAGATCTACCGCCACTACACCGACCGTACTCTATCCCTGTCCAAGTCCCTGGAGGAGTCAACCGGGCTGGAATCCCGTATAACCATCCTGGGCCATCTACAACGGGGTGGGACCCCGTCAGCAGCCGATAGGCTTATTGCCAGCACCCTGGGATCCGCCTGTGCCGGTCTGGTGGATGAGGGGACCTTCGGGGTTATGGTGGCCCTGCATGGCAATAAACCGGTACCGGTGCCGCTGGTGAAGGTGGCAGGGGTGCGCCGGGTTATACCACAGGATCATCCATGGATTGATACCGCCAGACAACTGGGTATATGTCTGGGCGACGGATCACGCCGGTCTGCATAATGCTTGAGGTCGATACCGCCCTGTTGTTCTTTGGTTCCTCCTTGCTACTGGGATTGGCGCCTGGTCCAGACAACCTGTTTGTCCTGGCGCAGGCAGCACAGCGCGGTCCCAGGGCGGGATTAATCGTGACCCTGGGGCTGTGCAGCGGGCTGATAGTGCATACTGCCGCCGTGGCTCTGGGTCTGGCGGCGCTGTTTATGGCCTCCGCCATCGCCTTTACCCTGCTCAAGTTCCTGGGTGCAGCTTACCTGCTGTTCTTGGCCTGGCAGGCATTTTTTTCTGCTGCTGACGCCAAGGCGGAGGGAGATGGTGAGCGGTTACTTACCGGTCAACTCTATCGGCGCGGGATAATCATGAATCTTACCAACCCCAAGGTGTCGCTGTTCTTCCTGGCCTTCCTGCCCCAGTTTGTGCAGATAGATGCAGCACCGGTTGCATTGCAGATTATGTTCCTGGGCTTATTGTTTATCGTCGCCACTATTCTGGTGTTTGGTGTTATCAGCCTGTTGGCTGGCAATCTAGGAGCAAGGTTCAGGCGTTCGCCCCGCAGCGGTAGAATTCTAAGCTACCTGAGTGGAACTGTATTTGCAGGACTAGCCATTAGGCTTATGCTGGCAGAACGTTAGCATCTGAATATAGGCATCTGGAAACGGCTATGATTATTACCTTGGCGTTTGATATCTACGGGACACTCATAGATACCCAGGCAGTAAAAACTTCCCTGACCGGAATGATCGATGCTAGTGCAGATACCTTTTCCAGCCTGTGGCGTGAGAAACAGTTGGAATACTCGTTTCGGCGCGGGTTGATGCAGAGCTACCAGGATTTTTCTGTCTGTACCAGGGATGCCCTGGAGTATTGTTGCAAGCAACTGGGTGAAGACCTAAGTTCGGAGCAGAAGCAACAACTGTTGCAGGAGTACCAGACCCTTTCCGCCTTTCCAGATGTGGAACCATGTCTAAAACAGTTGCAGCAAGGTGACTACCGTATGTTTGCCTTCTCCAACGGTGCTGCCGATGCGGTAACAGGGCTGTTACAACATGCAGGTATCGAGCAATATTTTGAGGGCGTGGTAAGTGTGGATGAGATCAAGAGCCTTAAACCAAATCCAGCGGTATATGCCCACTTCCTGCGTCGCAGTGGCGCCACTGGTGCTCAGTCCTGGCTTGTCTCCAGTAATCCCTTTGATGTGATCGGCGCAGTTTCCGCCGGCATGTCTGCCGCCTGGGTGCGGCGTTCACCGCAAGCGGTGTTTGATCCTTGGGGTATAGAGCCAACTATAACAGTGACCAGACTGACAGAGCTTGATTCCGATATCGCAGCTAGCAGAAATAGCTGAAGTCAGTTGGAATAGATTCTCCACCATAGCGAACTATGGTGGAGAGTTTGAACGCCTCTCTTTGATCAGGCAGTCTTCTTGCGCCTGGAGAATCCAATCAGCCCCAGAAAGCCCGGGCCAAATAACCATGCCGCAGCTGGTAACGGGACTGGTGAGGGTGCGGTGGTAAATTCATATTCTGTCAGTGAATTGAACGCAAAGACGCCGTCGCCTGCAAGGCTGGTCCCATCACCTGGATTATAGCCACGAGCAAATTCGAGGTCTCCAAGATAGGAGGTGTCAGGATCAAGATCATCAGCGGAAATGGTCAAGTCCCCTGGCAGCGGGCCAGCAGAGATGTTTTCTGAAAAAATAAAAACATCATTTTCAGTGACAATGTCCTCAATCCAAACTGACACATTGGTGGTGCCGCCCGGGCGGGCATTCCAGGTCATTGCCATATCGCTACCGGCATCCATACCTTGCAAATCGTTAAAGGTGTTGCCAGTCAAATAAGGTGCGCTACCTGCAAAGACACCGTTACCCACCACAACATTCCCACCACTGCTGCCCAGGGTGCCACCTGAGTAGCTCACTGTGTAAGTGGTGTTACTGGCAAAGGCGCTGAATAGTGATGCTGAGTTTAGATAATCAGGGCTCTCGTGACTCCAAGCCTCCACCTTCATGCGTGAGGCTAATAGGACCACCCAGCCCACCACCGCCAAGTGTTACAACCCCTGCATCTGCGGCATTGCCGAAGTTGAGCGAAAGTGAAAAATTGTAAAATGCGGCAGAAGCAGGTTGAGTATTATTGGTGGTCTGGATGTAGCTCTCTGACCATATGAATGAGTATGAGCTGAGTGCAGCATGACTTGGCGTTGTTAGTAGGAAGCCCAACACCATGATCAGTGCGCGCAGGTTTCTGCCAGGATGTTTCGATTGGTATTGTTGTTTCATTATCCGATTTCTCCTTGAACTACCATGTAATAGTGATGCGGCAACAAACCATACACAGTCTACAGGCCTAATTTGTGATTACTATAATGCTGTGGAGGTATTATGAAGTGAGTAATATTGGTTAATACTTTCTGAACAGTCAGTGACTACTACAATTCATCTATGGGGAGCAGAAACTGAATGTCTTACTCATGGTCAATCGTCATTCACCATATTACTGGATAACACATGTGTAGTTGCATCAAAACAATATTGCTGACACTCCTTTACTTCTGTCCATGCTGACTGCGTGTGCCAAGGTTGTTAGCGAGCGCTGGTGTCGTAACATGCAGGAGACCCCCAAGACCGATTGGTCCATAAATAAGGGTTCTGATTACACCAGGCACAGTCTGTTCCGTAATGTCATTCTCTAACTACAACTTAGCCCCCGCGACATGGTTGGCTGCTCCATTCCTGGACGGTAGATCTTTATGCGGCAGATTTTTTCGTAAGGTTGAATCCGGATTGGATCTTGGTGCGTATACATTGTACGGGGTGGCTTGTGTCTGCCTGCAATTTATGTGGCCGATGTTGCAGGCTGTCTTCTGTATGAGGGGAATATCTAGTAAAATCATGGTGTTGCAGTGACCGGTGTTCGCTTGCTATGTTATGGCCGGTAACTGCCATAATTATGCGTATAGCTTGATGTATGTGGTGTTTTCAGTCTGGTGAGTTGTCACCAGGATATAACGGGTCACACAATCGAATGTTCGTCAGGGCAAATAACAGTTCAACACCAGGCCATGGCCGTGTCGCCATACTGCTGTGTACACTCCTGTCTCTACTTTTTCTAGCTACACCGACCATTACCCTGGCCAAGTCCAAGGGTGGATCAAGTGCAGTCATAAAAGAGAGCTATAAGGCAGTACGTAAACAAACTCTACCTTTGATTGAAAAGGTCAAAAAGAAGTACAAGGTGCATGGGTTGAGTATCGCTCTGGTGGATGGCGATGAACTGGTATGGGCTGAAGGCTTTGGCTATGCTGATCGTGGCAAGAAGAAACAGGCCCAAGCCGATACTATCTACCGTATTGGTTCCATCTCCAAGCCGGTTACCGCCACTGCAGTTATGCAACTGGCAGACAAAAAGCAGATCGATATTGATCATCCGCTGCAAGAGTATCTGCCGGAGTTTAATGTCCTCAGCAGATTTCAGGCCACGGCTGACACCATTTCCGTTCGCAGTGTCCTTTCCCACCATTCTGGACTGCCCACCGATATCCGCAAGGGGATGTGGACCAATGCTCCCATTGCAACAGTTGCCGAGATTTTACAGGGCGAGTACCTGGCCTATCCACCGGACCTGATCTTCAACTACTCCAATATCGGTTACACCATGTTGGGCTACATGCTGCAGGAGCATTTGGGAAAAGAGTTTTCCAAGTACATGGCTGAATATCTGTTTAAGCCCCTGGGCATGCAGCACACCGATTATCATGTTCGCAAGAATATGCGGAAAATGTTGTCTCGAGGCTATAGTGGAAAGAAGGCGCAAAAACTTCCGGCAATACGTGATCTGCCGGCCTATTCCATGTACAGCAATGTGCTGGATATGAGCCGTTTTATACGAATGTATCTGTCCCGTGGATCTCTGGAAGGTAAGGCCTTTCTCAAACCAGAGACTGTGAAGGAGATTTTTAAGATCCAGAATCTGGACGTGGCCCTGGATATGAATATCCAGAATGGGCTCGGTTGGTATGTCGAGCATGCCACTGTCAAAGGGGCCGAGAGGGTAGTGCGCCATGGTGGCGCCACCATGCTGTTTTCCAGTGAGATGATGCTGCTGCCGGAAAATGGACTGGGTGTAATCATTCTGTCCAATACCAAGGGATCTGGTTCCATAATAAAAAAGCTGGCCAATCGGATTTTAAAGTATTCACTGAAGCACAAGAGAGACACAAATCCGAACTACGTGCCCATTGACCGTACCCATCCAAAGAAATCCCATGTACGGGTCAATCGGCTTATTCCTGAAGGTAAATATACCACTGCTCTGGGAGTGTTGGATATTAATCCTAAAAACAACCGGATTTGCCTCTGCGATATAAAGCGAAAGTTCAGTCTGGTGCCACAGCCTGGTGGCTGGTATGCAGTGCCAAAGAAGAAGGTCGGTAAAAAGCTGCCTTCCGGCTATGACATACTCCAGGAGATTCAGATCTCGTCTCGTCTGGTAAACCGGCGTGAGGTGATTGTGGCCAAGAGACGAGGTAAGGAGTTTCTGCTGGGAGAGCGGGTAAGAGATGAGGCCATACCCAAGAAATGGAAGCAGCGAGTCGGCAACTACAAGGTCATCAACCCTGATTCAGGCTACGAGATGAAGAGTACCAAGGTGGCCATAGAGCATGGAATCATGAATATCAGCTACCAGATGCCCAAGCTGAGCAATAAGATCATCTCTGTGCCTATTCGACCAATATCAGATACCAAGGCCATAGTGCTGGGATTGGGTCGCATGCGCGGTGAGGTGTTGCAGGTGGTTATGGTTAAAGGCAGGGAGTGTCTGCGTTATTCAGGATATATAGTGCAAAAGATTTAAGGAGCTGGTGATACAAGTTTACTTGGCAGAATAAAGGTGGGCTCTACTAATGCTGCGGTTAGCTGTACTTTTGCTATTCAGCATCATTATCGCCCTCGGCACTTTTGTGCCGTCGACCGAAGCACTTGCTGCGGATGGGGTGTCGGAGTGGATTGGGTGCAGGGATATGTTTTTTTACCCGTCCAAACTATAAGCGGCCAACTGCTTTATAAATGGAATACATCCTAGTCCGTGTACCTCGCTGCATCCTGTTTTAGCGCGAGGATAGAGTCCAGCAGTTCGGAACTCTCCCATTCGTGGCCCCCAATTATGCGCATGGCAATACGTCCATCTGTGTTGACCACATAGGCGGTGGGTACCGCCATCACCGCCCAGTTACTGGCTACGCTTCCATCCTGGTCTATGGGTAGTGGGAACTCCAGGTTATGTTTTTTCTTGAACTCCGTGACCGCTTCGCGTTGGTCTCTGGTGGCCACTCCTAGCAGTTGCACGCCCTCTGTACGTAATCTGCTCCATGCCTTCTTCAGTGATGGCATCTCTTCTCTACATGGCACGCACCAGGTGGCCCAAAAATTGAGGATTACCACTTGGCCCTTGTAGTCAGCGATGTTGTGGATTTTGTCCGCAGTGTCTGGGAGAGAGAAAGCCGGCGCCGCCATCGGCTCTCTATAATGTCTTATGCCTGGAGGTTGGGCATATACGGATATGGCAGTGAAGGCTATTGTTATAAACCAGGTCAATGCAGATAACCTCATGCGTCACCCCCATAGGTTCGGTTAACAGACCCTAGGCACATATCACTCCTTTTTGGTCCAGACCGTTTTCCACTCGTCATCCTCCATGACCATTAGTTCGTACACCTCTATGGTGTTGTACTTGGTATTCACTTTGCCACTGATCTGCACATCCTGGAGTACGTACTGTAGTTTTGTACTACGCGGCAGGTTGGTCAGAAACATGTAGTCACCACTCTCCTTTTGCAGCACAAAATCCTTTTCAATGAGTATATGCGGGTCCATTGGGTCCAGTGGGCAGGTTATTCCAGCGTGGACACAGCCGTGGCCGTTGAGCCTGCCTTCCACAATCTCCAGGTTAACCGTGGGTATCATCTGCTTGGTCCAGGCGACCTTCCATCCATCACCATCCTTAATCTTGAATTTGTCTACCACCATGGAGTTGTATTTGCTGCTCAGTTCGCCGCTGACCTGAATATCCTGCAGCACGTATTTTAACTTTACGTCGCGTGGAAGATTGATCAGGAACAGATAGTCGCCGCCCTTTTGCTGTAAAACGTAATCCTGCTCCATTGAAATGTGCGGGTCATCTGGATCAATGGGGCAGCTAACGCCGGCATGGGCGCAGTCGTGTCCGTTCAGCTTGCCGGTGATGGTCTCAGCCAGGGCCACCGGTGCGAACGTGATCGCAGAAAATTGCAACGCAAAAGCGGCAATACTCCAGATGCTGGACTTCATTGTCTTCTCCTTACCAACAATCACGGGTGCTGTAATCTCTCCTGTTCAATAGCTGGTAGTTTCTTTTTTATTCACCAGCCAGTAGGCAACCGACACACTGATCCTGTATCTACATTATAGCTACGTACCAGCAGGCTCCCTGGATTCACTCTCGCAGGTGTAGGGGGTGGGTAATCCGCCCTAATTTTAATGTTAATTTCTGGCGGCTAGCCGAGGTCATGGTGGTTAAAGCTTGTTACATATTGATATTTCGAACTAATCTATACATATAGAGTCGTTATAGAGGTTATAATTATATCTCTATGCAAGCTGACAGCCAGATAGACAAGACCTGGAGGAGATGCCCCGGTGTCAGAAAATAACAACTCAAAAGAGCTCATTGCAAAACGGAATGAACAGTTGCAGTCACTGCTGGCGGCCTGCACCTTGAATGACAAGCGGGCATTTGCCCAGTTGTATGAAATGACCTCTGGCAAATTGTATGGCGTGGTGCTGCGCATTCTGGACCGTGAAGAGTGGGCTCAGGACTGTCTCCAGGAGGCCTATGTAAAGATCTGGAACAGTGCCGGAAGTTATCGTCCGTATCTGGCTGCCCCTATGACCTGGATGTCATCCATTGTCAGAAATCAGGCTCTGGATCTGTTGCGGCGGCGGCGACGTGAGGTGTTGCAGCCGGAACCGGAGAAGCTGTTGCAAGACGAGAGTGTAGGCACCATTCCGCTGGATAATCTGCAACAGACAGAAGAGGGTAAAAGGCTGAATAACTGCCTTGATCAACTCAAAAGCCAACAACGCCAGGTAATTGCACTGGCCTATCTGAAGGGGCTGACACACGAAGAGTTGGCATCCCAGACCGGCACGCCTCTGGGGACGGTCAAGACCTGGATACGCAGGGGTCTGGAGCAACTTAGGGTGTGTTTGGATGCATGACACAGACACTGCAGGCAAAATGTCACAAAAGAGTCACAGATTCTGAAACTATTTGTCCAGTTGCCACGTATCTTGTACAGGGAGAGGTATAGCTAGATTATACGGAAGTGGTGGTTGTGCGAAAAAATGTGCTAAAACAAAGTGTTGTACGGTTTTACCAAATATGTGAGTCTGTTTCTGGGGCGCTGTAATACCGAAGAGGCAATTTGAAATGACGAATAACGATCAGGATAGGGTGCAGGAGCCGCTGGCCGCAGAGTATGTTCTCGGCACCATGCAAGGTGACGAGCGTGTTCAGTTTGAGAAGCGTCTGGCGTCCGATCTGGGTCTACAGGCCGAGGTCACCGCTTGGGAAGAGCGGTTGCACCCGATGCTGGATGCGTTGGATTCAGTGCAATCCCCGCCAGCTGTATGGCAGCAGATTCAGGACCGCATTGAGCCTCAGGAAGAGAAGAGAGGTTTATGGAACAGCCTTGGTTTCTGGCGTAATCTGGGAATGGTGGCGGCTACCCTGGTATTGGGTCTGGGACTCACCCTGTTTGGTATGCAGGAGGACCTGGGTATGGAGCGAGTGATGATGGTTGCCGGCAACGATGGCGCCCAGGTAGAGTGGGTAGTGGGCACAAGTGGTAACAGCGATATGCTTCAGGTAAAGGCCGTAGCGCCGCCACAGTTGCCTAAGGGCATGGTATGCCAGCTCTGGATGGAAACAGCAGATGGAACCATGGTAGCGGTAGGAGTGTTGCCACACACTGGTATCAGGACCATGAAGATCCCAGCCAGCCTCAGTCAGAGGAGCAGATTCAAGGTAAGTGTCGAGTCAGAACAGAATCTTCCCACACAGAAACCCACAGGCGAGTTTGTCTTCGAAGGTGAGCTGATAAAAATTTAACAGATTTCACTCTAACATCGGCGTCCAACACCGGGCGCCGGTTTTTTTTACCCAGTTGTAGCCATGGGCGCTGGTGATGACTGCACCAGCATCTCGAACGGGAAGTGAACACCCTGCCAAGAAACTGTATAGTCCCTGCATCTTAATAACCGCAAAGTGACAGGTCCGAATGAAACTACTGATACGCAATCTTGCCCGCACCACCACAGAGACAGCACTCCAGGCCCTGTTCGAGGCCCACGGCGCGGTGCAGTCATGCATCCTGGTGATGGACAAACAGACGGGGATCTCCAAGGGTTTTGGTTTTGTGGAGATGCCGAAACAGGGTGAGGCCAAGGCAGCGATAAAGAGCCTCAATGGTAAGGAGGTGGACGGCAGCAAGATTCGGGTAAAAAAGGCCCTTCCCAAGCCAGATGTGTCCAGCGGCGATAGTAGTGGGAAAGATGGCTAAACAGCCCTGCCAGAAGTGCAACCTTGCCGGTAGTTCTTACCCGGTTGGTATAGATTATATCTCCTGTTTTTGAAACTATCCGTCATGGCGCTGCGTACCTTAGGTAGTACGGAATTCAACTGAAATGGAAGAAATATTATTACTAGGTTGTTACAGGTTTAATCACAATGACGCAGGCAGATAAAAATTATGAGTTCATCGAGCAAGCAGGGGAGTACGTGCTTGGTACCCTGACAGATAGTGAACAGGCTCGGCTTGAACAGCAGTTGGATAGTGATTATGCCTTGCAGGCAGCGGTTACCAGTTGGGAGCAACGACTGACGCCCATGTTGGATCTTCTCGCTCCGGTAACTCCCCCAGCGAACATGTGGCAGCGTATCCAACAACAGATTGAACCAAAGATAGAGAGACGCAGATTATGGAATAGTCTGCAGTTTTGGCGCAACCTGGGCATGGTGGCAGCCACGCTGGTTCTGGGTCTAGGTCTTAGCATATTTGGTATGCGAGAAGATCTTGGGATGGAGCGGGTAATGATGATCGCCAGCAACAACAGTCCCCAAGTGGAGTGGGTGGTTGGCACCCATGACCAGAGCGAGATGCTGCACGTAAAGGCCGTGGCGCCACCGACACTGCCCCACGGCAAGGTTTGTCAGCTCTGGATGGAGACCGCCGATGGTATGTTGAAGGCGGTTGGTGTGCTGCCCCACAGTGGCGATAAGATGATGCGCCCCCCCGTGGCACTGCAAGAGAACAGTGGCTTTAAGGTGAGCGTAGAGTCAGAGGATAATCTGCCACAGCATGGCCCCACCGGGCCGGTGATATACAGTGGTAAACTCATAAGAATATAACCAACCTGGGAGCTATTCAGCTCGTTCAATAGAATACTGTCAGGGCGTTAGACAGGGCTGTCGCTCCGGGAAAAGATAATACTCTTCATCAGCCGCTATCGGCCAAGGAGAGCGAACGCGAGGGCCGATAGACCCCAGTAGGCGATGCCGTCTGTAGATTCGGAATTATGAGCGTAAGCGAGTGATGTAGAAGATACAGTAGCGGTTATCATCGCCTTAGGGTCACTGAGAGAGTCATGATGTAGTGTGCACAAGCAGCTTGCTGCAATGTGTATACGGAATCGTGTCATATGCAGGACGGCTGGGGCAAAAGGAAAGGTTGCCGCGTTTGCGAGTCATTTTTGGATAGGGATAGCCAAAAATGTTTCACGAGGTAGCGGCACTATCATTGAGCCATGTGAATTTGCAGTTGCCGATAGCACCAGGTGTTAACTCGTATATAATGGCTTTCAACTAGAGCTGGCTGATGTAAGCTGTGCTCTAGATTGGAACCAATAATGCCAAGACTTTTTCTCTATCTTCTTCTCACCCTCTCTGCTACGGCCATTGCCACAGAAGCTAATGTTGCCGGGAAGATTCCCAACGTAGACCAAGCGCCAGTTGGCGGTGATTTTATACTCCACTCAGATCAGGGTGATGTGTCCCTGCAAGATTTTAGGGGTAAGGCAACTCTGCTCTATTTTGGTTACAGCAAGTGTCCAGATGTCTGTCCTGCCTCGTTGGCCATAGTGACCCAGGCGTTAAACGTGTTGAGTGAGGCAGAGCTGGAAAAGACGCAGGCCCTGTTTGTCAGCCTGGATCAGGCTAGGGACAGCTATGCCGGCCTGCGTGAGTATGCGCACCATTTTCATCCTAATCTCATGGGCATAACTGGCAGTGAACTGGAGGTGGCGCAGGTGGCCTCCCAGTACGGTGTGAAATATAGTCGGGTGGAACTTGCGGGTTCTGCCTTTGGCTATGCGGTGAACCACTCCTCGGCCACCTATCTGGTTTCCCCGGAGGGAGAGCTTCGATTTATCTTTCCTTACAAAACCCCTGCCGCAGCGCTGGTTGAGGCTGTGCGCTATGTGTTGACGCCGCAGCCATCTAAAAACCAGTGACAGCCCCTGGCCCCGTTCTGCTCAACGCCATCGCTCTCGGGGTTTACTGGAGTGCGCAGTTTATTCGGTCCGCATGGAATTGATCAGAGGCTCCATAATAATATGTCGTACGGTGATTACAAAACAGTGAGAATGGATATGCGCAAGCAAAAAACTAACCGGGGTCTGGTGATTATGGCAGTGGTGCTGGGATTGGCTGCCAGCAGTGCGATTGCCGGTTTGGATGACTGGCTCAAGCGGGCAGATGGCTTGCTCAAGCAGAGTGGCGCAACGCGCTCATCATCGATATCTTTGCCAGATGCGCGAATAAATGCGGGCCTGAAGCAGGCCCTGAGTGTGGGTGCCGAGCGTGCCATTGCCCTTCTTGGCACTCGTGGTGGTTTTCTTAACGACAGATCAGTGCGTATTCAGTTGCCCGGTCTGTTGAAGTCTCTAGGTAAGGGGATGCGCGCCATGGGACAGGGCAGGTATGTGGATCAATTTGAAGCCACGGTCAACCAGGCGGCGGAGCAGGCTATTTCCAAGACGCTGGTCATAGTCAAGCATACGGTAGCCAACATGACACTGCAGGATGTGCGCGGTATGCTTAGTGGTGGTGATAATGCCGCCACCAGATTTCTACAGCAACGCGCGGGTGGTTCACTACATGCCGCCGTCAAACCCATTGTCGCCAAGGCCACCAGCCAGTCCGGGGCCACTGCCGCCTATAAGAGCTTGAAGAAGAGGGCGGATAAAACCCTGGGTGGTTTTGTTAATACCGGTTCACTCGACCTGGATGATTATGTGACCGATAAAACCCTGGATGGCCTGTTTCTAAAACTAGCGGTTGAAGAGAAAAAGATTCGGGAAAACCCGTTGGCCAGAACCACCGATCTGTTGAAGCAGGTGTTTGCAGACTAGTTGAATTCAGGTAAACCATCGCCGCTGGCGGTGAGATACTAAAAGACTTTGCTGTTGCTGCGCGTAGTACCGGGAAGGGAGCAAGTGGTACTTGTTTGTAGAAGAGTAAGTCTATTCACCTGTGGGAGTGGCGAGTCGCGCCTCCAACAGGCTGATTGATGGGGGGTGGGTGTTTTGGTTTATTCCAGCGGGCTTTTTCATACTACCTGCTTTGTGGGTAGTAGATGATTCGGAGAGTCTGGGTGGTAGTAAATGAAAGTACTCAGGTGGTGACTATTCTCGGCCCACTCTTTTTTGAACGATGCCTCCAGCTTTTTCTCATCTAGATATTGGTTTAGGACAGCCATGGCGGCGGAAACCTCAGGGCTGCTGAACAGCTCCTGGCCCCCACCTGTCCAAGGACCTAAAATCAGGTCGAAGCATCGTGCGGTGGTATTTTGAGTATAGTGATTAAATTGTGCTCTATTATTGCTTAGCGGGTGTTAGTAGTGTGCTCGGTTTCTTTATGGTTATAGGTTTGCCCTGTATGCCAGCATAGAAAACAATAATTACAGCCGGCTCATTGCCTTCATTCATGCCGTGGTGCCACTTGTTCACAACCTCGACGAGTGAATCACCAGCAGTCATATGCAATCTCTTATTATCTTCGGTTACCACCGTCAGGTTTCCCTCCAGTAATACGCCGGCGTTTATCACTGAGTGTTTGTGTAGTGGCAGTCGGGTCTGTGGAGGGATTACTATCTTTAAAATTGTTATCTCTGGCTTGCCGCGTGCATAGTCTGGAAGAGTTTCACCGTCCCAACTCGAACTGGTCTTGGCCAACACATCAACCTTGACCGTATTTAGATCACGAGCCCATACATTGCCTGTTAGCAGTAAGATCAAAAAGATTCCGCATAGAATTGTTTTCATTGTTTTTGCTTTAACTGTAATGTCCTTTTTGAAATTTTGGTGAACTGTAGTTTTTATTTGTTGCTTACAGCGAGGCTTACACCTGCTCCAATAAATGTACCGCCGATAACGCGTTTGATATATTTTCCAAAAGTGGCTTTGGAGAATATGGCCGCAATCTTTTGTCCGCTTACGGCATAAATCATAAAGCAGCAAAATGAACTGAAAACACAAAGGCTAACCAATATGATGAACTGTGATAAGTAGGATGTATTTGGAGTTATAAATTGAGGGAACACTGCGGTAAAAAAGATAATGGCCTTGGGGTTTCCTGCGGTTACAAGGGCTGCTTGTAGATACAGCTTTCTTAGGGATGTGCTATCGGTTTGTTGTTCTGTCTTGGTTGGTGCCAATAGCATCTCAGATGAGCGTAACAGGCCGATTCCCATGTAGATTAAATATCCGGCCCCTGCCCATTTAATCAACTGAAAGATGATTTCAGAAGTGAAGAGGATGGTTCCAAGACCGGCAAGAGATATAGATGCTTGAATGAATGTGACAGTAACATTTCCCATGGCTGAAACTGTGGTTCTCTTAGCTCCATAGCGCATGCCGTGTGTTAGGGCCAACAGCATGCTAGGTCCAGGTATGATTGAGGCAACAAAGACAGTTGCTGAAAAGATTAATATCAGATTTAAAGACATATTGAGTTAAGTGAAAATATATTGGTTGGGTGTCGTGAATAGCCATTAAATGGCAATAAACTGGCTGGATCAAGTGTTTTTTCACCCCTGCTACCAGGTGTCTCATGTTTGTGTATTGTGTTGACCATGTCCAACATAGTGGTGACAAGTCCACCCACATCGCCCTGGCGATGGTAGGTAGCGTCGCTGGATCCCAGCATGCGCCAGGATGACAGTTTATGCTATGTGGCGCACTGGTTTTAAGTCGGGGCAGATATTCCCAGGTTGTTCCACAGGGAGAGAGTCAGGCCAGCTTGATTCATGGTGTAGAAGTGCAGGCCGGGAGCGCCCTGGTCCAGTAGGCGTTGGCACATCTCTGATACTACATCCAGACCGAAGGCGCGGATGCTCTCCAGGTCGTCACCGAGCTCCTCCATACGTTTGCGCATCCAGCGTGGGATCTCTGCGCCACAGGCGTCGGAGAATCTGGCCAGTTGCTGATAGTTGTTGATGGGCATGATGCCAGGGACGATGGGGATGTTGATGCCCATGTTTTCGCAGCTGTCCACAAAGGCGAAGTAGGAGTCGGCGTTGTAGAAGTACTGGGTGATGGCGCTGTTGGCCCCGGCATCTACCTTGCGTTTGAAGTTCTGCAGGTCGCTGCCGGCGTTTGGTGCCTGGGGATGAAATTCTGGATATGCCGCCACCTCCAGATGGAAATGGTCGCCGGTCTCGGCGCGGATGAATTCCACTAGTTCGTTGGCGTAGGGGAAGTCGCCACTGTCTCCCATGCCGGATGGCATATCGCCGCGCAGGGCCACCAGCCGCTGAATGCCCTGTTGCTGGTAATGGTGAAGCAGTTCCAGGATCTCTTCCTTATGCAGCCCGATACAGGAGAGGTGGGGTGCGGTCTCTATGCCAGCACTGCGCAGCCACTCTACTGTTTCCAGGGTGCGGTCACGGGTGGAACCACCGGCACCATAGGTCACTGAGAAGTAGAGTGGGTTCACCTCTGCCATTTTTCGGGCCGCTGTTTGCAGCTTCTCCATGCCCGCATCGGTCTTGGGTGGGAACAGTTCCAAACTGAAGGTTGGTTTAAAAGCTTGTTGTGATTTCATAGGTGTCTTGTATGCGTTGGTCAGGGTCAAGGTCTCAGGGGCCGGAGTCAATTTAGATCAGATTCAACCTGTGTACAGCTGTTGCTTTATCACAATAGCATGATTGGTTGCCTTACCTTTTTTGACTCCGACCACAAGATTGTCAGTAACGGTAGTGTTCCGGCTTGTAAGGGCCGTCTACCGGTACGCCTATATAGTCAGACTGATCCTGCCGCAGGGTGGTGAGATTGGCGCCGATCTTCTGCAGATGCAGGCGTGCTACCTCTTCGTCCAGCTTCTTGGGCAGGGTATAGACATCATTACCGTACTGGCCCTCTGCACTGTTCCAGATCTCCATCTGGGCCAGGGTCTGGTTGGTGAAGCTGTTGGACATCACAAAGCTGGGGTGGCCGGTGGCGCAACCCAGATTTACCAGGCGTCCCTCGGCCAGCAGGATGATGCGATTGCCGTCCGGGAGAATGATGTGATCTACCTGGGGCTTGATGTTTTCCCACTGGTATTGCTTCATGCTGGCAACGTCGATCTCATTATCGAAGTGGCCGATGTTGCAGACGATGGATTGATCCTTCATCGCAATCATGTGGTCGTGGGTGATGACATGGAAGTTGCCGGTGGTGGTGACAAAAATATCGGCCTGGGCGCAGGCGTCATTCATGTCCACTACGCGATAACCTTCCATTGCCGCCTGCAGGGCGCAGATGGGGTCGATCTCGGTTACCCATACGGTGGCGCCAAGTCCCTTCAGGGATTGGGCGCAGCCCTTGCCAACGTCGCCATAGCCCAGTACCAGGGCAATCTTGCCGGCGATCATTACATCGGTGGCACGCTTGATGCCATCCACCAGGGATTCACGGCAGCCGTACAGGTTGTCGAACTTGGACTTGGTGACCGAGTCATTCACGTTGATGGCGGGGAAGGGCAGGTCACCGGCCTCGGCCATCTGGTACAGACGGTGTACGCCGGTAGTGGTCTCTTCGGTTACGCCACGGATGTGCTGCAGGTGGTTGGAGTACCAGCTTGGTTGCTCGGCCAGACGCGCCTTGATAGCAGCATACAGTACCTCTTCTTCCTCGCTGGTTGGGTTATCCAGTACACTGATGTCCTTCTCCGCCTTGGCGCCCAGGATCAGCAGCAGGGTGGCGTCGCCGCCGTCGTCCAGAATCATGTTGGGGGAGCCGCCGTCGGCCCAGTTCATAATGTTGTGGGTGTAGTTCCAGTACTCTTCCAGTGTCTCGCCCTTGTAGGCGTATACAGGGATGCTCTGGACGGCAATGGCAGCCGCAGCATGGTCCTGGGTGGAGAAGATGTTGCAGGAGGCCCAGCGTACCTCGGCACCCAGTTTTACCAGAGTCTCGATAAGTACCGCGGTCTGGATGGTCATGTGCAGGCTACCCGCAATGCGGGCGCCCTGAAGTGGCTTGTCAGTGCCGTACTTGGATTGCAGGGCCATTAGGCCCGGCATCTCGGTCTCGGCAATTGCTATCTCTTTGCGTCCCCACTCGGCTAGTGAGAGGTCTGCTACTTTGAAGTCGGTAAAGGATTGGTCGACGACAGCGTTCATGGTTTTTGCTCCAGGAAGGCCAAGCGCGGTTTTGAAAGGAGTCCTCCCCAAGCCTGGCAGAAACCTCGGTTTCTGTTGCAGCGCTTCTTGGGCAGGGTTGATTATCTCAATATAGTTCGATTTATAGCCTGGGGCCGGAGTCGATTGCAATAAATATCTGTGCTTTTTCCCACAATATCATTGCAATCGACTCTGACCCGGTTGATGCTGATTACAGGCCAGCCGCATCTCTTAGGATGTCTGCCTTATCGGTGCGCTCCCAGGTGAAGTTATCCTCATCCCGGCCAAAGTGACCATAGGTGGCGGTGTCCAGGTAGATGGGGCGCAGCAGGTCCAGCATGGCGATCAGGCCCTTGGGGCGCAGGTCGAAGTGTTCGCGAATTAACTGAACCAGTTTGGCATCATCCAGTTTGCCGGTGCCGAAGGTGTCTACGCTGATAGAGGTGGGCTCGGCCACGCCAATGGCGTAGGAGACCTGGATCTCGCAGCGGTCAGCCAGGCCGGCGGCCACAACGTTCTTGGCCACATAGCGGCTGGCGTAGGCTGCGGAACGGTCTACCTTGGACGGATCCTTGCCGGAGAATGCGCCGCCACCGTGACGGGCCATGCCGCCGTAGGTGTCCACGATGATCTTACGACCGGTGAGTCCGCAGTCGCCCACCGGGCCACCGATAACAAAACGTCCGGTGGGGTTGATGTGGATCTTGTCTGCCGGACACTGGTTTAGCCACTCTGTTGGCATAACTGGCTTGATGATCTCGTCCATTACCGCTTCGTGCAGGGCCTTCTCTGATATATCCGGGTCGTGCTGGGTGGATAGCACCACCGCTTCGATTCCCACCGGCTGATGGTTCTCATAACGGAAGGAGAGCTGGCTCTTGGCATCCGGGCGCAGCCAGGGCAGGGCACCGCTTTTGCGTACTTCTGACTGGCGCTTGACCAGACGGTGGGCGTAGGTGATGGGGGCCGGCATCAGCACGTCGGTCTCGTTACAGGCGTAACCGAACATCAGCCCCTGGTCGCCCGCGCCCTGCTCGTGGTCGCTGCTCTCATCCACGCCCATGGCGATATCGGTGGACTGTTTGCCGATGGCGGAGACCACGGCGCAGGTGTTGGCGTCGAAGCCCACATCGCAGTGATTGTAGCCGATATCGTCCACCACCTTGCGTACAATCTCTTCGGTATCCACCCAGGCGTTGGTGGTGATCTCACCCGCCAGGATGACCATGCCGGTCTTGACCATGGTTTCGCAGGCTACGCGTGAGCGTGGATCCTCTGCCAGAAGCGCATCCACAATTGCATCCGAGATCTGATCGGCAACCTTGTCTGGATGGCCTTCGGAAACTGATTCTGAGGTAAAGATAAAGTCGTTTGGCATCGTCTGGTTCTAATCCGTTTGTAAGCTATATTCACATTGAGTGTGGCAAGTTAGGGTCTGGCCCAAGGCACAGGCGCGGAATTATACTACCCAAGAAGATATTTTGCCTAGGACCTGGGCGGCTATTTGGTAATTTGGTCTGAGGCGCTAACATATATGTCTTTAAGTATCAGCATCAGAGGATAAAAGCATGGTATCTCTCGAAACTCCAGTATGTAACTTTGGTCTGACAGCACCTAGCTTCAGCCTGCCGGGGGTAGATGGACGTAACTGGACCCTGGCTGAGTGCGTGGGTGACAAGGGTCTGTTGGTGATGTTTATCTGCAATCACTGCCCCTATGTGCAGTCGATCCGGGACCGAATTGTGCGTGATACTAATGAATTGGCTGCAATGGGCGTAAATAGCGTAGCCATCATGTCCAATGATCCCAGCGAGTACCAGGAAGACTCCTTTGAGAATATGCAGAGGGTGGCCGCAGAGTACGGTTTTAGCTTCCCCTACCTGCTGGATGAGACTCAGGAGGTGGCCAAGGCCTATGGTGCAGTATGTACCCCGGATTTCTTCGGTTACAATGTCGATCTGGAACTGCAGTATCGGGGACGTCTGGATGAATCCAGAAAGGATGCGGCAGCCACGGACGTGCGGCGAGATCTGTTTGAGGCCATGAAACAGGTGGCTGCTACAGATGCAGGTCCCAAGGACCAGGTGCCGAGTATGGGCTGTTCCATAAAATGGCGTGAGTGAACGGGGCTGATGCAGCTGGTTTGCGATATCTGCCTGCTGATACCAGATGCAATTTGTGTTGCAGAATGGAGCAAATGACGATTATTGCTGTCCATGCTGCAGTGCTGGCAAAAAATTGGTGGCGGATAACTGGTTAGCACAACGCGGCAACTCTGTTGCACGGCCTCTTTAAAAATAAAGAGGCCGTGCAACAGAGAGTAAATCTGTCTTGGATTGGCGCTATATCACTTAGTCCAGACTTCCTCGTCACATATGAGTCCGCCCAGCATACAGCCCTCGACGTAAAGCTTTCCACCTGCAAGTTTCACGGTGCCATTGAAATTCGCCGAACCCATACTCGGGTGGTTCATCAAGCCTTCCCAGAGGTTCTTTTTAGATTTGGGTATACCCTTCTTGAACATGTTAAAGCCTTTCTTCTCACCTGAAGTAACTTTGGCGCACAATTTGCCGCTACATTTCCAGGTTTTGGCCGTACTGCCGTTGGGACGTTTCCATTTGCCATAGGCACCAGCATGTGCCGATGTTGCGGCCAGGCTGAACCCAAGAAAAGCACTCACGATGGCTATTTTGTACTTGTTCATAAAACTCCTCCTATAGAGTTATCGATTTGATTTTTATATATATTATTATCTGCTACTACATACATGGACAGTCAGAAGTCCGATGACAGTATACCTAACACCTTTGTCAATTCCAGTTTGCTGGCAAATGAATGTCCCCTCAACGGTATGCTTGTAGGTGTTTGTTTCTCTATCTTAGGGAAGCTCTGATTAAAGCTATTCATGACTTTAATCAGAGCGCGTATGTGGAAAATTCGATTTTCCACTTCCTTCGCTGCCAGCCATGGAGAGCGAAGCGAAGGCTGGTAAACCCCGGTAGTCGTGA
>CAZVME010000032.1:0-36703 GCA_964628835.1 uncultured Gammaproteobacteria bacterium
GACACTGCCGTTTAGTGAGGTGTGTACCAGTAGATATAGTTCAGCCAGGGCCGGCGTATTTCGAATATTCTTGATCAGGGTGTATCCATCCATCTCAGGCATTTCAATATCTGATATGACCATTGGTATAGTGTCGGTAATCCTTGCCTCGGATTGTGCCACCAGTTCATTCAGAATTTCCAGAGCTTCCTTGCCATCGCGGGCTGTAATACGTGGGATGTTGATCTTGTCCAAGGTGCGACAAATCTGTTTCAGGGCAACGGATGAATCATCTACCACCAGTACTCTTTGTCCTTCCTGTAAAAGTTCGCTGGTGTCTATTTTTGGCATGGCTTCAATATTCCGCTCCAAACCCAATGCCTCTTCGAGTACACGCTCTACATCCAGTATCTGGATAAGTTCGTCCGGTTTCTGGATTACACCTGAAAGGTAACTTTTGTTAGTTGTACCTAAGAGCGGCGGTAGTACATCACTCCAGTTGCTTATCTCGATCCTGTCAACCGCACTTACCAGAAACCCCTGAATTCTACGGTTAAATTCGGTAATGATTACCAGGTTGCCCTGTTTCTCCGGGAGCTGTCTGTTACCTATGGCCTGCGATAGGTCAACGATTGGTAAAGTCAGTTCGCGCAAATGGGCCATTCCTTTGACTGTGCGATGGGACTTGGGGATTTGGGTTAGGGTGGGGCAGGGGATTACCTCCTGCATCTTAAGAACATTTATTCCAAACCTCTGCTTGCTGCCGAGATGGAATAGCAACAGCTCTAGTCTGTTTCCACTTCTGGTGTTTACGTTTTCCGTATTCATGTTCATATTACGGTCCTTTCCAGGATCTTGTGTTAATTACCTGATGCGTAGCTGAAAACAAACCACTTAATATCCTGGATATGGATCAGTCACTCCTTGCCATCAAGCATCTTCTCTAGGGTTGAAGAGAGTTCTAATGGCTGGAACTTAGGTACATAGGCATCTGCCCCAACCCCCTTGCCCAACGCCTGGTTTGCCTCGGCGGTTAAGGAGGAGTGCATCACCACCGGTACATCGCTGAATCGTTGGTCGGCCTTGATTCTTCTGGTTAGGACGTAGCCATCCATCTCCGGCATCTCGATGTCGGTGAGTATCACGTCTATAAAGTCGGTAACGGGACGATCCACAGAGTCGGCTTTATCAGCAATCTGCTTCAGGCGATCCCAGGCCTCTTTTCCATTTTTAGTCACTATGGAATTTATGCCCATGTGCTCCAGGGTATTGGATATCTGATCTCTTGCTACTACTGAATCATCTGCATACAGTATGGTGACGTTGTCACTTTTGCTGTGTTTTTTAATTCCATCATAGAGCGTATCCTCATTTAGAAGGGTTGCAGTATCGGCCAATACCTTCTCTACATCCATGATCATTACAAGTTTCTTGTTCTCAAGTTCAGCAACTGCTGTCACAAGACCACCGAGACGACTGATCAGCATAGCGGGTGGCGCCTTTACATTGTCCCAGTCCAGCCTCTCTATATTGTCCACCGAGTGCACCAGAAAACCTTGGACGTTTTTGTTGTATTCCGTGACCATCAGGATCTTTGGACCCTCATCTGCCTTAACGCCGCAGAAGGTCTGTAGATTGATTACGGGTACCATGGAGCCGCGTAGGCTGACCATTCCCTCCACGCTGTCTGGCATATTTGGGGCGTGGGTTATCTCAGGTACGTGCATCACCTCTCGCACCTTGAAAACATTAATTCCAAACACCTCATCGCGGTTAGTTCCAGTGTCTTTTCCCAGGCTGAAGAGAAGCACCTCTAGCCTATTGGTCCCAGCTAGTTGGGTTCTTTCATCAACAGACTGAATAAAATTCGCCATATTTTGCTCTCCCGTGTTGTGGGGAATGTTCCATCAGTTTTCTCAAGTGGAAATGGTGATGCACATGCATACTTAAACGTTGCGCTTAGGAAGAAGCCCCCTGAATTCCTCTACCATGCGACTTATCGGCAGTGATTTAGATAACTTTAGGGTGTTGAAGACGGGATTGGTTTGGTAAATCGACCGTCGTATAACCACCAATGGCGCTACTAAGATGGCCTGGATTTTGGTTGTTCAGGGTTTCCCCACTGAGGTATTCCATTGGCTGAGCGCAGCGTCAATAATCGTTTATGTAATAAATTTCAATGTGTTGTTGGTTGGTATGATGGTTATTCGTTGCTGTTGTATCATTGAGTTGCGTAGCAGTGTCCACTCTTGGTGGTATTTATCCGATTATGTGTCTAGGAATGAGATTTCTAATTCCGCCTCTATGTATGGGAATAAATCTCCTGTTGTTGTTGCGGTAAGTGGACAATTTGGGCGGCAGATCTGATACTATGTGCTCTCAATACCATTAATTCTGCACCAGTTTTCTATTTTTAGCCCTCTGACCAGAATTTCCCACATAGTTATATGCAGTCTCCTAAAAATCTATTCTCTTACCGCAAATACTGGGCCAGCCGTTTTGGTGTGGCTCCGGTACTGCCCATGTCGCGAGAGGAGATGGAACAGCTAGGCTGGGATAGCTGCGATATTATTATAGTTACCGGTGATGCCTATGTGGATCACCCCAGCTTCGGCATGGCCCTGATCGGGCGCCTCCTGGAGGCCCAGGGGTTTAGAGTCGGCATTATCTCGCAACCGGACTGGCACTCGGCAGATCCGTTTCGGGTTCTGGGTAAGCCCAATCTGTTTTTTGGCATCACTGCGGGCAACATGGACTCCATGGTGAACCGCTATACCTCAGACCGGCGTATCCGTTCCAATGATGCCTATACTCCGGATGGAGCTGGAGGAAAAAGACCTGACCGCTCGGTAGTGGTCTATGCCCAACGTGCTCGCGAGGCCTATAAAGGTGTCCCCGTCATCGTAGGAGGTATAGAAGCCAGCCTGCGCCGCATTGCCCACTATGACTACTGGTCGGATAAGGTGCGCCGTTCCATCCTGCCAGATTCCAAGGCGGATTTGTTGATATTCGGCAATGCGGAACGGGCACTGGTGGAGGTGGCGCATCGTCTGGCGGCAGGGGAGAAGGTGTCAGAGATCAGGGATGTGCGCGGCACCGGATTCATGCGGTCGGATATATCGGAGGAGTGGGTGGAGATAGACTCTACCAGCCTGGATGATCAGGGCAACCCTGGTCGCAGGTCACAGGTGGTGAGTTTTCAGCATCGCCCCAAGGAGATAGAACGTTCAAGCTTTGTGGTGCGGTTGCCATCTTACGAACAGGTGCTGAATGACCAGCAGGTGTATGCTCACGCTTCCCGGATATTCCACCTGGAGACTAACCCTGGCAACGCCCGTCCCCTGGTGCAGCGCCACGGCAAGCGGGATGTGTGGCTGAATCCGCCACCCCTGCCGATGGAGAGTAAAGAGCTGGATCGTATCTACGAGCTGCCCTATACCCGCCGGCCGCATCCGGCCTATGGCGACGCCAAGAACCCGGCCTGGGAGATGATTCGATTCTCCATCAACATTATGCGTGGCTGCTTCGGTGGCTGCACCTTCTGTTCTATCACCGAACATGAGGGGCGCATCGTGCAGAACCGTTCCGAGGATTCGGTGATCCGGGAGATGGAAATCATACGCGATAGTGTGCCCGGGTTTACTGGCACCATCTCCGACCTGGGCGGTCCCACTGCCAATATGTACAACCTGCGCTGCCGTGATCCAAAGGTGGAGGCCTCTTGCCGCCGTCTCTCCTGCATCTATCCGGACATCTGTAAATACATGAGCACCGATCACAAATCCCTGATCAGTCTCTACCGGCGTGCGCGTAAGGTGCCTGGTATCAAGCGGGTACTGATCGCCTCCGGCCTGCGTTATGACATGGCGGTGCGTGACCCGGAATATATTAAGGAACTGGTGACCAATCATGTGGGTGGCTATCTGAAGATCGCCCCGGAACATACCGAGAGCGGCCCGCTGGACAAGATGATGAAGCCGGGTATAGGCGCCTATGACAAGTTCAAAAAACTGTTCGAGAAGTTCTCCAAAGAGGCGGGGAAGGAGCAGTACCTGATCCCCTATTTTATCGCTGCCCACCCCGGTACCTCGGATGAGGATATGCTGAACCTGGCCATCTGGCTGAAGCAGAACAACTTCCGACCGGATCAGGTGCAGGCATTTCTGCCCACGCCCCTGGCTCTGGCCTCGGCCATGTATCACAGCGGATACAATCCGCTGCGTAAGGTGAGACGTGGCTCAGAGAAGGTGCCGGCGGTAAGGGGCATGCGCCAACGCCGTCTGCACAAGGCGTTTCTGCGTTACCACGACCCGGAGAACTGGCCGCTGTTGCGCGATGCCCTCAAGAGCATGGGGCGGGCCGATTTGATCGGTAATGGAAAGAAATATCTGGTGCCATCATTTCAACCGGCGGGCACCGGCGGCAAGGCCGGGTCATACGCTGAAAAACGCTCTGCCCGAAGCAGTAGCCGCGCAGTTCCCAAGCAGGGTATGCGCAGCAAACAACACAAGAGAAAACCAAAAAAGAGGTTATAGATGAGCAGCATGTTTCCGCAGGATACAACCATAACTCTGTACGATCCCCTGGCCGAGCTATTAGGGGCTGGTGATGGCCATTTCAGCTACATCTTTGATGATGCAGCCAAGCTGGCGGGGCATGCCTGTCCCACCGTGGCGGGGGCTTTTCTCATGGCCGTGCACGCCCTGCGGGAGTTGTATGGGGATGAGACCCCGCAACGGGGTGATATTGCCATAACCATCTATGATGCCCAGGATCAGGGTGTGACCGGCCCCATCAGCCAGGTGTTTACCCTGCTTACCGGAGCGGCCGCCGATAACGGCTTTCATGGTCTGGGTGGACGCTTCGCCCGCTCCGGCCTGATGCAGTTTTTGCCCGGCGCCAACGGTCCGGCGCCATTTGTGTTTGAGCGGCGTGACACCGGAGAGAAGGTTGGCGTAACGTACGATCCATCTTCCATCCCGGCTAATCCCGCCATGGGCAGCAATCTGCAACTCTTGTTGCAGGGGAGTGGCGATAAAGCAGTGCAGCAGGCGTTTACCTCCGCCTGGCGCGATCGGGTATTGGCCATTCTGGTGGATGCTGGTGACACTACGGTGTCAGTCCGACGCATTGAGCAATAGATATCCCGGCCAGGGTGCTGGCGTCGCAGGTAGATAAGTCAGGCGGAAATAACTGATACACTTGGATATTTGTTGCCAAAGGGATTCAAAGCTTCCATAACAAGAGTTGAATAATTAGGGTGAGGACCTGAATAAGATGCGCTATATAAGTACCCGTGGTGGTGTGGAGCCGATCAGTTTTTCTCAGGCGGTAATGATGGGCCTGGCAACTGATGGTGGTCTGCTGCTTCCTGAAACCATCCCCACTATTGATACAGGCACACTCAAGCAGTGGGCCGGACTCTCATTTCAGGAGTTGGCGGTTGAGGTGATGCTGCCATTTGTGGGCGATGACATCAGCCGTGAGGAGCTGACTGGCTTGATTGAGAGATCCTACGCCAGTTTCACCCATGAGGAGATCACACCGGTAGTCAATATTGGCGACATGCATATTCTGGAGCTGTTCCATGGTCCAACAGCCGCCTTCAAGGATGTGGCCCTGCAGTTTTTGGGTAATCTGTTTGAGTTGCTGCTGGAGCGTAGCGGGGGGCATCTGAACATTCTGGGCGCCACCTCCGGTGACACCGGGTCGGCTGCCATATATGGCGTGCGTGGACAGAAGCTGATCGACATCTTTATCCTGCATCCACACCAGCGGGTCTCGCCCATTCAGGAGCGGCAGATGACCACGGTGCTGGACGATAACGTACATAATATCGCCATCAAGGGCACCTTTGATGATGGGCAGAGTATCGTTAAACACCTGTTCAACGATCTGGAATTCAAAAACCAGTTCAGCCTAGGTGCGGTCAACTCCATCAACTGGGCGCGCATCCTGGCCCAGGTGGTGTACTACTTTTACGCCTGGGGCAGGGTGACCGATGGCAATCCAAACCGCAGGCTAACCTTCTCCGTTCCCACTGGAAACTTCGGGGATATATTCGCCGGCTATATTGCTGTGCGCATGGGGTTGCCGGTAGACCGACTGGTGCTGGCCACCAACAGGAACGACATACTCAGTCGCTTCGTGAACAGCGGTGTGTATGAGGCACTCAATGTCCACCATACCGTGAGTCCATCCATGGATATTCAGATTTCATCCAATTTTGAGCGTTATCTCTATTACCTGATGGATGAAGATTCAGCCCAGGTGCGTGAGTTGATGGACGGTATGAGTCGCGATGGCAGACTTGAGGTGTCGGAAGAGAAACAGCAACGGGTGCGCAAACTGTTTCAGGCCAGGACGGTGGGTGAGACCGAGACCCTGGAACAGATACGCAGTACCTACAGGTACTGTAAATATATCCTTGACCCCCACACCGCGGTTGGGGTGAAAGCGGCGGAAGGTATTCCGGGGGCAGTTTGTCTGGCTACGGCTCATCCAGCCAAGTTTGGGGATGCGGTAAACGATGCCATAGGAGTAGAGGCCGAGCCGCCACTATCGCTACAGGGATTAATGGACAAAGAGACCAGATGCGCCTTGCTGGATGCAGATAGCGCCGTGATCAAGAGTTTCATGCAAGAGACCCTGGCAGATAAATGATGAGCAAGGGATGTAGCAGTGTAAATATTGTTGATACTACCCTGCGTGATGGCGAGCAGACCCAGGGGGTCTCATTTTCTCCTGCCGAGAAACTGAATATTGCCAAGGCGCTGTTGGAGCAGCTCAAGGTAAACCGGGTTGAGGTGGCCTCTGCACGTATCTCCGAGGGCGAGAAAGAGGCGGTAGCGGCGATTATCCAGTGGGCTGAAACCAAGGGTTTGCAAGATAAGGTTGAGGTGCTGGGGTTTGTGGATCACACCTCCAGCGTCGACTGGATCGCTCAGGCTGGTGGCAAGGTGATCAACCTGTTGACCAAGGGCAGTAAAAAACATTGCGATAACCAGTTGCATAAAACCCTGGAACAACACCTGGGTGATATTTGCCAGACCGTCGATTATGCCCATGAGAAGGGGCTGGCGGTAAACGTATATCTGGAGGATTGGTCCAACGGTTACAACGATGAGCCCGAGTATGTGTATGCCCTGATGGACGGCCTCTCCACTCTGGATATAGGGCACTACATGTTGCCAGACACCCTGGGTGTGCTGACACCGGAACAGGTATACGCCAGTCTCACCGATATGATCGAACGCTTTCCCTATGCCAATTTCGATTTTCACCCCCACAACGACTACGGGCTGGCCACGGCCAATTCGCTCATGGCGGTGAAGGCGGGAATCAGCTCCATCCACTGCACCATTAACTGTCTGGGGGAGCGGGCCGGTAACGCCTCCCTGCCCGAGGTGGCGGTGGCGTTGAAGGATGTGATGGGGATTGACCTGTGTATCGATGAGTCTCACATCGTGCGTTTGAGCCAGATGGTGGAAAACTTTTCCGGTAAACGTATTGCGGATAATGCTCCCATAGTGGGTGCGGATGTATTCACCCAGACCAGTGGTATCCATGCTGATGGTGATAAAAAGGCTGGCCTGTACGAAACCCGCCTGTCTCCGGAACGGTTTGCTCGCCGTCGCAGTTATGCCCTGGGTAAGATGAGTGGTAAGGCATCGCTACAGAAAAATCTGGAGTTGATGGATATCTCCCTTTCAGATGCCAATTTGAAAAAGGTCCTGGCGCGCGTGGTGGAGCTGGGAGATTCGAAAAAGAGCATTACCTCAGAAGATCTGCCATTCATCATCGCCGAGGTATTGGAGAGTGGCGACTACAAACATGTAGAGCTAATCAATTGTTCTGTTACCAGTGGTTTGCAACTCGAATCCACCACCAGTATTCGGGTGCGGATTGGGGATGAGATATTTCTCTCCGCCGGTATCGGTAATGGTGGTTTTGATGCCTTTATCAGCGCCATGCAGAAGATCCTGGAACAGAACGATATCCTGATGCCGCAACTGCTCGACTATGAGGTGCGCATTCCCAAGGGTGGCAAAACCGACGCCATCACCGAATGTACCATTACCTGGTGGGATGAGTCTGGCAGCCTTAAGACCAGGGGGGTTCACTCCAACCAGCTGTTTGCCGCCATGAACGCAACTATCAGGATGTTGAATATCAGGATTCACCGGGAAGCCAAGAGTTCGTAGCAGATAGATAGTGCCACTGATATTTTCCATACCCTAGGGATAGGGCTGCGGCCTATCTGAGTTTATTCTTGTTACGCTCGCGCAAAGACGCAAAGGGAATGACGAATTAATCAGAGGTTCCCTTATTTAAAACTCTAAAAAACGACGGTTCTATGAACCACTGTCGAAAACAGAAGTCCACTGTTAAGATGGCCGGTGGTGTGTGATTGGCCAAAATATCTATCCTGCAATCACCACGAATGATTTGATTACATGAACGTAACAGCGTGTACTAAAGATATATGAACATTCGAAGATTCCTGCCCCTGTTTCTGCTCCTGCTCTTCGTGGGCATCTCCTCGCTGGTGGTGCACTACAAACCGGATGCAAGGAAGCGTACTCTTCCGCCCACGCCGATCATCTCAGTGCAGACCTTAACCGTGGTGCCTACTGAGTATCAGGTGTTGATCAACTCCTTTGGCCGCATCGAACCCCGTACCCAGGGGCAACTAGTGGCTCAGGTATCCGGCCAGATAATTGAAGTCAGCCCCAATTTCCGTGCGGGTGGTTTTTTTGCAAAGGGCGAGGTGCTGATCGGAATTGATCCGCGCGACTACCGGATCCGGGTGGATATAGCGGCCGCGGAGTTGGCCAATGCCAAGGTGACTTACGCCGAGCAACAGGTGCTGGCAGAGCAGGCCATCAATGATCGCAAGATACTGCGCAATAGTAGCGCGGCCTCTGACTTTGCCCTGCATATCCCGCAACTGGCCGCGGCAAAATCGCAGATTGCCGCCGCCAACGCAAAGCTGGAGCAGGCGCGACTGGATGTTGAACGTACCAAAATTCGCGCCCCATACTCCGGGCGCGTCCTCTCCAAGAGTTCGGATATTGGGGATGTGATCGCGGCCAATACGGTACTGGCGAAGATCTATGCCACTGATCTGGTTGAAGTGCGCCTGCCCATCAAGAACAGCGAGCTGCCATTTATCGACCTGCCGGAACAGAGTGGTGCCACCGCCGGTAGTACCACAACTCAGGCCTGGGCCAGGATCATCAATCGACTGGGTGCCGGTGCGCAGCACTGGCGGGCGCTATTGGTGCGGGTGGCAGGCGCCATCGATGAACAGAGCCAGCAGCTGTTTGTGACCGCGCAGATTGACCACCCCTACGCCAGAGATGACAGTAAACGCCGTCCATTGAAGATCGGGCAGTATGTCACTGCAGAGATAGAAGGCAAGACCATTGCGGATGCCATGGTCATTCCAAATGCGGCTATCTATCAGGCTAGCTATGTATATCTGTTCAAAGATGGTGTGTTGGAGCGCAGAGAGATCGAGATTGCCTGGCAAAACAGCCGCGAGTCCCTGATTGAGCATGGTATAACCGCCGGGGAGCAACTGGTGCTTACCCCTCTGGGCCGGGTAAACAGCGGTACACCGGTGAAACAACATACCGCAGGAGAGAATGCACTGGCGGAACGCAGGCCGGGCACGGGGAGAGATGCAGCACCCAGGGCAAGAGCAGACAAGAAGGAGCAGCGTAGATGATTGCCTGGTTTGCGCGCAACCATGTCGCTGCAAACCTGCTGATGGCAAGTCTGCTCGTGATTGGTTTGCTCTCTCTGGCCAAACGTATCCCCATGGAGGTGTTTCCAACCCTGGACCCACAGCAGGTCAACGTCAGCATATCCCTGCGTGGGGCCACGCCGGAGGATGCGGAGCAGAGCGTTGCTATTCTGGTGGAAGAGGCGGTGCAGGATCTGGAGGGCATTGCGGAGATTACCAGCCGTTCTGCCGAGGGCACCTCAACTATCGGTATAGAGATTGACTCGGACTATGATCCCCGTGAGTTGCTGTCAGATATAAAGAGTCGGGTGGACGCCATTAACAACTTTCCGGTGGAGGCGGAAAAACCGGTAATCAACCTGCTTACCCGCCGCCGTGAGGTGGTATCTGTAGCCATTGCCGGCCCCTATTCTGAGAAAGAGATCCGCGCCATGACCGAGCAGGTGCGGGATGACCTGTTGCGCATCCCCGGGATTACCCAGGTGGAACTGGACTCGGTGCGGCCCTATGAGATTGCTATCGAGGTATCTGAAGATCGGCTGCGCCAGTACAGCATATCACTGCGGCAGGTGGCCGAAACCATCGCCAAGAGCGCCCAGGATATATCTGCTGGCAACATCAAGGCTGAGGGTGGCGAGATACTGATCCGCTCCAAGGGCAAGGCCTACGACCGGGAGCAGTTTGAAAATATAATCATACTTACCCGGCCGGATGGAAGTCTGGTGCAGGTGAAGGATCTGGCCCGGGTCACTGATGGGTTTGAAGAGACCTCTATGCGTAGCCGCTTCAATCGGAAGATGGCGGCGTTTGCCGATGTCTATCGGGTGGGTGATCAGAGCGCCATCACCGTGGCCGATAAGGTGACTGCCTATGTGGAGGGACGTCAGGCCAGTCTGCCCAAAGCTGTGGAGATGACCATCTGGCGCGATAGCTCCAAGATTGTAAAAAAGCGTCTGCAGACACTTCTGTATAATGCGGTTCAGGGCGGGGCTCTGGTGCTGTTGCTGCTGACGCTGTTTCTACGGCCATCCATCGCCTTCTGGGTTTTTATCGGGATCCCGGTGAGTTTTATGGGGGCGTTTGTGGCCATGCCATTCTTCGGCGTGACCATGAATATTATTAGCCTGTTCGCCTTCCTGATGGTGCTGGGTATCGTAGTGGATGACGCCATCGTCACCGGGGAGAATGTGTATACCCATTTGCGACACGCAGAGAATGGTCTGGATGCCGCCATCAAGGGTACCAGGGAGGTTGCCATCCCCGTAACCTTCGGTATCTTCACTACCATTGCGGCATTTCTACCTCTGGCCTTTATTGAGGGCAGACGGGGCCTGTTGTTTGCGCAGATATCCATTGTGGTCATACCGATACTGATCTTTTCCCTAATCGAATCCAAGTTCGTATTGCCGGCGCATCTCAAGCATATTAAGTTACGTGCAGAACGTAATAACAAGAACTGGCTGGAACGGTTTCAGGAGCGGTTTGCAGATGGATTTGAACGCGTCATATTGAACTACTATCGTCCGCTGTTGAGGGTTGTGCTGAATTATAAATGGACCACAATTATCATGTTTAGCGGGGTCCTGCTGGTAATGGTTACACTTATCCTGACCGGTTGGACCCGCTTTACCTTCTTTCCACGGGTGCAGAGTGAATTGGCCCGGGCCTCCCTGGCCATGCCTTCCGGCACCAGTTTTGAGGTGACTGACAGCTACATCAGAAAGATTACCGATGCCGCCTTTGTTCTGAAGAAAAAATACCGTGATGGCGATGGAGGTGATCTGATCCTGAATGTGCAGTCCACCACCGGTGCTGGAGGGGGACGTACCTCAGGTTCCCATACCGGACGGGTGATGTTTGAGATTGTACCGCCGGAGGATCGCCACTCAACCATTACCAGTTCGCAACTGGTGCGGGAGTGGCGGAAGATGATAGGCACACTGCCGGGAGTTGAATCACTCATCTTCAAGGCCGAGATAGGGCACACCTCAGACCCCATAGATGTGCAGTTTTCCGGCAACGATTTTTCCACCCTGTCAGAAGTTGCGGATAAGACCAAGGAGTATTTGCGTCAATATCCGGATGTGTTCGACATCGAAGACAGCTTCTCCGATGGCAAGGAGGAGTTGCAGATAGAACTCAGGGATGAGGCCCATGCGCTGGGATTTACCCGAGCTGAGATCCTGAGCCAGATCCGCCACGGATTTTTTGGCTTTCAGGTGCAGCGGATACAACGGGGGCGGGATGACATTCGGGTAATGGTGCGCTATCCAAAATCCGAGCGCAGGTCGGTGTTTAATCTGGCCGATCAGCGCATCACCAATAGCAGGGGACAGAGCGTACCCCTGGGGCAGGTGGTGGAGTTAACGCCGGGCAAGAGCCCAAGCTCTATCATCCGTATCAACCGCTACCGCACGGTAAAGGTTACGGCCGATATCGACAAGACTAAGGCGAACATGACCCTTATCCAGGAGGATCTGAATGCCTATCTGAACCGGCTGATGGTGCAGTACCCCGGTATCAACTTCAAATTGGAGGGTGAGGCCAAGGAACAACGTGAGTCCTTCAGTTCCATGGGCGCCGGTTTGCTGGTGGTGTTGTTTGTGATCTATGCCCTGCTGGCCATTCCGTTCAAGTCATATGCCCAGCCATTTATCGTCATGTCCATCATCCCGTTTGGGGCTATAGGCGCACTGGGCGGGCACTGGCTGATGAATATGGACCTCACCATGCTCAGCCTGCTGGGTATGATGGCGCTGGTGGGAATTGTGGTTAATGACAGTCTGGTGCTGGTGGATTACATCAATAAACACAAAGATAATATGGGTGTGAAGGAGGCCGTACTTAAGGCGGGGGTGGCGCGTTTCCGCCCGGTGATGCTCACATCTTTGACCACCTTCATGGGCCTGATGCCGCTGCTGTTTGAGCAATCAACCCAGGCTCAGTTCCTTATCCCCATGGCGGTATCCCTCGGCTTCGGGGTTCTGTTTGCAACCTTTATTACTTTACTGTTGGTGCCGGTAAATTATATGCTGGTGGAGAACGGTCGGGAGAGATACCGGCGCTTTGTACAGGGCGGCCAGGATGCGGCTAAACCTGACAAAGGGTCCAGATGAAAATCACTATGGCAATATCTGACAGCTAGTTGGTCTGCCCCATGGTGTAACGCCCATCCTCGAACCCAGTGAAATACTCTTTAACCAGCGGATGCCTGACCGGGTCATCCAAAAGGTCTGACTCCAAGTTGCGCTGGGCCACATAGGTCTCCTGTCCTGAGCCATCCACCAGTACGTGATACCACGGTTCATCTTTGGGGGGGCGGCTGCGGGCCACCTTTTGGTACCACTCATCGGACTGCATAAACTCATAGTCCACGTCGTAGATTACTCCGCGATACCCAAATACTTTATGATGAATTACCTGGCCGATATTCCACTTTGCCTGTTTCATGAATTCACCTCACATCTGTTATCCGGTAAATCAGGCTCCTGCAAAACCTCGCTATTGCCATAGTTTTTCCCTTACCAAGGTAGACCTGAGTTTTTCTCCCAAGTTCAGCCGCTGCTGCCCATAGTTCTACCCGATTTAATGTGGTTTTATTTATCAGGCGCCTGGGCTGTGTGGCAAGCTGACGGGTGCGGGTGGTCGGGTTGAATCCGTCAGATCGGGTTGTTCAGCAGGAAGGGATTGCTGAGGCGCTCCTCTCCAAAGGTGGAGCTGGGGCCGTGCCCAGGGATAAAGGTGACATCGCTACCCAGCGGTAGCAGTTTCTCGCGGATAGAGTTGATCAACTGATTGTGGTCACTGCCTTCGAAGTCGGTTCTGCCCACCGAGCCTTTGAAGATCACATCGCCCACAAAGGCGATCTTTGACTCGGAGTTATAGAAGGAGATATGGCCTGGGGTATGTCCAGGGCAGTGCAGTACCTGTAGGTTTATCTCCCCGATATGGATGGTTTCGCCCTGATCCAGACATCTGGTGGGGGTGAATGCGCGCACTGATTTGTAGCCAAACATGGCCCCCTGCTGGGGCAGTGCCTCCACCAGGAAGTTATCATCCAGATGTGGGCCTTCGATGGGGATGTTAAATTGTTCTGCAAGATCGGCCACGGCGCCCACATGATCGAAATGGGCGTGGGTGATCAGGATGCGCTCCAACTCCACTCCCTTGTCATTGATCAGATTCACAATGCGTTGTGTCTCGCCACCCGGGTCGATTATTGCCGCCTTGTTGGTTGCATCACACCACACCAGAGAGCAGTTCTCCTGTAGGGGGGTGACGGTGATTACTGAATATTGCAACATCTCGATCTCTGCTCCAATTGTCTGGGGTTAGAACCCAAATAAAATCCAGGAAGCTGGTGTGCGGCTGAATGCCACCGAAGCAATGTAGAGGAAACAGCCCATGGCTATCACTCCACAGCTGATCCTGACCCGCATGCTTGAGCCACGTTTAATGGCCAAGGAGCCGAAAATTATATAAACCAGCAACACTACCAGTTTGGTGGTAAGCCATGGCGCCACGAACGGATACTGTTGACTCATCAGGGTCATGCTTATCCCGGCGATCAGCAGCAGGGTGTCATTGATGACGGATATATACCTGACCGGTTTTTTGTGTACCCACCCTGACTTCTGCATCATCCAGTAGAAACGTAGCATGAAGATGCAGATGTTCAGAGTCACCGTGGTCAGGTGCAGATTTTTAACCCAGTAATAAACCATTGTTGCAGCAGAAATTCAGGTAGAATCTGGCAAGAATACAGTGCCGTCAGTTACAGGTCCAATTGAAATGGATGCTGCTCTGGTTCGTTACCCGGAGTGAACCACTAGATATATGAGCTTTACCTTTGAACCCATAGGTTTTATCCGTTCTCCGTTCAAGGAGAAATTCGGTATCCCACGCCAGCCTGGACTGGTACCAGAGATTCGGGCCAGCCTGGAACTGGTGCCACCCTATAACAAGCCTGAGGCGGTGGCTGAGCTGGAGGGCTACTCTCACCTCTGGATTCAATTTGTATTCCATCAGATCCTGCGTGAACAGTGGCGGCCCAAGGTCAGGCCGCCGCGACTTGGCGGTAACCAGCGGGTGGGGGTGTTTGCTAGCCGCTCCCCGTTTCGGCCCAATCCCATCGGGCTGTCTGTGGTTGCCCTGGAGCAGATTGTGGTGCAAGGAGATAGGGTGATCCTGGAGCTCTCCGGAGTGGATCTGCTGGATGCCACGCCGGTGCTGGATATCAAGCCCTACGTCCCTTATGTGGACAGTATCCCCGATGCGGCAAGTGGCTTTGCCCCAACGGCGCCCACTATGCCCCTTGGGGTGGAGTTTTCGCCACAGGCGCAGACCCAGTTACAGGGTAGGGCAGATGGGAAGGAGCTGCGCGTGTTAATTACGCGGTTGCTGGAGCTGGATCCGCGTCCTGCCTATGCGGCGGAAGATGGACGGGTCTATGGGTTTCGTTTGTATGATTTTGATCTGCGCTGGCAGGTGGATAGGGACCAAGTGTTAGTGCTGGAGCTGGCCGATTAGCTCTCACCCCTTTTTGAACTCAATCACTTTTTTTTGTGGTGACAGGTTTATTTCATCGATCGCTGCACCCGCTCTGGCCGCAAGCATCAGCCACACCGCTTGCGCCACGTCTTCTGCGATCAGGTGTGCATCCTCGTCACTCCCTGGCCGGAAGGAGAGGCCGGCAAAAAAGTCGGTGTCCACCATGCCGGGGTTGATTATGCCCACCCGCACTCCAGAGCCAGAGCACTCTTCACGCAGGGATTGGGCCAGTCCGCGCAGGGCAAACTTGGTGGCTGAATAGACGGCGCCGCGTTTTCCGCCGGAGAGTGCGGCCTCGGAACCCATCAGAATAATGTCGCCATAGCCCCGGGTCTTAAAGCTGGGGAGAAACTCCCGTATTAGCAGGATCTGGCTGGTGAGGTTCAGGTCTATCATCTGCTGTATCTGTTCCGGTGAGAACTCCTCCAGGGAACCAAAGCGGCCATAACCGGCGTTACAGACAATGGCGTCTATGTCCGGGTTGTCGCAGCGCAGCCCCGAGAACTGCTCGGGCAGCTGCTCTAATCTGGAGAGGTCAAGGGTGACCGGGGTAAAGCTAGTGTGGTTGTGGTCTGCCCGAGTGAAGTCGCGACCAACACCTATGACGCGGCAGGATTCATCCAGCAGTTTTTTGGCTATGGCCTGGCCAATTCCCCGGCTGGCCCCGGTTACCAGTGCGGTTCTGTTGTCTGCTGTCATTGATGTTCCCCGTTGGATTCGATCTTTTTTATCAGTAGCTCCAGCACATCCAGGCTTTCTCTGATTAACTGCGACACCAGCTTGCCGTTGAGCATGTTCGCTGGCTGCTTGAGGTTGTCCGATACCACCTTGAGGCAGTAGATGTTACCAGGGATAGTGTGTTTAAGGGCAGAGCGATAGAAACCTGCGGCCTCCATCTCCAGCAGTGCATCTACCCCGTAGCTCATGTCCGGCTGCATAACTGTAACCACCCGTTCCGAGGGGCAGGGTGGCTCTTCTTTTGGCAGCAGTGTCCAGTAGTTACCATCCCGTTCGTTTTCGATTTGATGGACCAGAAATATCTGCCCCACCGCATGCTCTGGGTGTCCGGCAATACCGAGATTGATCCAGACATCGTCCTGGCGCTGTCCGTTGATGCTGTGCAGCCAGTCAGTGGCAGCGGCGGCGGCATCCATGCCGGGGCCGGAGATGACCAGAGATATGTGTCCATGACGATACAGGGGGTACTGGTTGTGACGGTTATCCCGTAGCAGTCCCAGGTGTTGGTTTACTGGCTTGGCCTCCGGGGGTAAGGCCACTACTAAATTGATTGTGGGTAGTTTCATGTTGTGGTCGATGCAGTGATCATGCGGACAGACAGTGGGTCAGCCTGGAATAGATCGTAACAGTTTCGTCGATTATCTTAAAAAAGTAATAGATTGTATAAATAAATATATCGAAAAGGTTAGTTGGTCTGTGGGTGGGTCATGTGGCAAACTTGGCCGTTCATAAAAAGAGGAACCGCCAATATGAGAGTTATCCTGCTGGGAGGTCCTGGGGCTGGAAAAGGTACCCAGGCTAACTACATCAAAGAAAAGTACAACATCCCTCAGATTTCCACCGGAGACATGCTGCGTGCACACGTAAAGTCAGGTAGTGATCTGGGCGTGGCCGCAAAGAAGATCATGGATGAGGGTGGTCTGGTATCAGACGAGATCATCATGGGTATGGTGAAGGAACGCATCACCGAGGACGATTGCAGCAACGGTTTTCTGTTTGACGGTTTTCCCCGCACTATCCCTCAGGCCGAAGCCCTGCAGCAGGCCGGTGTGGATGTGGATGCCGTGGTCGAAATCGATGTGCCTGATGGAGAGATCATCAAGCGCATGTCTGGTCGTCGGGTCCATCTGTCCTCTGGCCGTACCTATCACGTCACCTTTAATCCACCTAAGGTGGAGGGCAAGGACGACGCTACTGGTGAAGACCTGATTCAGCGTGACGATGACCAGGAAGATACCGTGCGTGCCCGTCTCAAGGTATACCACGACCAGACCGAACCGCTGATCAATTTCTACTCCAAGTGGGCCGGTTCTGGTGAAGATAATTCACCAAACTACCACAGGATTGAGGGTGTGGGTGGCGTGAAAGATATCCGTGATGCCATTTTTAGCGCCTTGGGATAGAGTTGGATTTTTCCTAGATTATTGAGTACATGGGGAGAGGCTTGGTCTCTCCCCATCGTTAGACCAAATCAGCAAATCTGGCGCATTTTTTAGTGTGGATGATTAATTTCGCTGAAATTTCTGCTAGAATCGCAGCCTTTATTTTTTCCAAATCTGGAGTTGGCCGTGGCAGTAGTAGAATTAACCGATGAATCTTTCGAAGATACAGTAAGCAACAATGACTTTGTCGTTGTGGACTACTGGGCCCCATGGTGCGGACCATGTCGCTCTTTTGCACCTACCTATGAGAAGGTATCTGAGGACCACGAGGATATAGTGTTTGCCAAGGTAAACACCGAGGATGAGCAGGGTATAGCCAGTCATTTCCAGATTCGCTCCATTCCTACCCTTATGATTTTCCGGGAAAAAGTGATCATCTTCAGCCAGGCTGGAGCACTGCCGGAGTCAGGATTAAGAGAGCTTATCGAACGTGCCTCTGAACTGGATATGGCAGAGGTGCATAAACAGATCGCCGAAGAGCAAAATTCAGAAGATGCGTGAGCTAACTTCTGGGTCATAGGCTCAGATAATGGCCCGTAGTCTGTCAATATAATCTTGTGCAATCAATTAGATATGCATTATACCGCTCAGTGGAGCGGTTTTTGTGCTAGCACTTATCGGTCTGGTCCCACATTAACCTGATTGTTATATGGAATAACGATTGGAAGTTTATTTTGGGAAGTGCTAGGTTTAATACATAGCAAAATGGTAGGAAATCTTTTTTCTTTATTATTAATTAAGCAGGTAAATAATATGAGACTTTCAACAAAGGGTCGGTACGCAGTAACAGCAATGTTGGATCTGGCTCTGCACGGTGGCGACAAAGCCGTTACTCTGGCAGAGATTTCTGAGACTCAGGGTATCTCCCTATCCTATCTTGAACAACTGTTTGCAGGTTTGCGCTCCAAGATGCTGGTGAAGGGTGTGCGTGGTCCAGGTGGCGGTTACTATCTGGGCAAGGCAGCCAGTGAAATCACCATTGCCGATATAATATGTGCTGTTGATGAGTGGGTTGAGTTTACCCGCTGCAGCGGTAACAAGGATTGTCATGATGGTGATGTTTGCCTGACACATAATCTTTGGGATGAGTTAAGCCGTGAGATTCACAATTTCCTCAGTGGCATCTCTCTGGAAGACTTGGTGCGCCGTGGTGGAATGGAAGTTGGCGGTTGTAATAAGGATGATGGAGGTTGTTTCACCACTAAGGTGGAAAATCCCGAAGCCGCCTGATAGATTAGGTCAGAGCTAAACCGAGATCCTGATAGCAGTTATCACAGTTGATATGTGCAATAGTTTCAGAGTGGAGTAGATATGATCTGTGATACCAAGTCATTGGAGACCATGCTGGATTATATTCGCTGGGGCGCCAGTTGCTTTGCTACCCAGGGTCTTTTTTTTGGCCACGGTACTGACAATGCCCTGGATGAGTCTGTAGCTTTGGTGCTGCATGCGCTCAAACTGCGTCATGATCTGCCACCCATGTACCTGCAAAGTAGAGTAACCAAGCAGGAAAGGGATGCTATAGAAGCGTTGTTCAAGCGGCGGATAATGGAGCGGGTCCCGGTTCCCTATCTCACTAACCAGGTTATGTTTGCAGGTTACTCGTTTTACGTAGACGAACGCGCTCTGGTGCCGCGTTCTCCCATTGCCGAGCTGATAGAAAAACGTTTTCAGCCATGGATCCAGGCCGATCGGGTAAACAGGATACTGGATGTCTGTACCGGAAGCGGCTGTATCGGCATTGCCTCCGCGCACAAATTCCCCCAGGCAACGGTGGATCTGTTGGATATCTCGCCCCAGGCACTGGAATTGGCCTGGGAGAATATCAGTCAGCATGGACTGGAAGAGCGGGTTCACACCATAAAGTCAGATCTGTTTAAATACGTTGACAAGAATCGGTATGACATCATCATTAGTAATCCACCCTACGTGAGTACCGGTGAAATGCAGGAACTCCCGCGGGAGTATCAGCATGAGCCGACGTTGGGTCTGGAGGCTGGCAATGATGGGCTGGATATAGTTATTCCACTGTTACGCTTGGCTCCCAGCTATCTGAAGCCGGACGGTATCATTGTGGTAGAAGTGGGTTTGAGCGCCGATGCGTTGCAGCAACGCTATCCGCAGGTACCATTTCTATGGCTGGAGTTTGAGCATGGAGGCGAGGGTGTGTTTATTCTCACCGCAGGCCAGTTATCCCAGTACCAGGCGTTCTTTAGAGAGGGTGGATAACAATGTCGGTTCAGCGTGCGCGTAGTGCTGAAGAGTATGCGGAGTGGGTGAAACAAGCCAAATTCGAAGTGGAAGACATGCGTGTATGCATGATGTATGACCAGGAAGAGATCGGTGAAACCGGACGTTTTCCCACCTTTTTGGAGCCATTGTCACAGGCGATAGAATCCATCTACCAATCCATGTGTAGCGGCGAGTACAGCTTTGGGCGTGAAGATCTACCCTTCGTGGAAATTCTGGATAGGCACGCCAACGATATCCCATTCTATCTTCTGTTAAGACAGATTAATGAAACCCACCGTTACGGGCTGGATGTAGGCGAATAGAGTCGAAACACCATAGCCCCACGCGCAGCAATATATTCACTTTAGGAGTATTGGATGGACCAGACATTGGTTTTCGATCAGGAGCTAATCGAAAAATACGACTACGCAGGACCGCGTTATACCTCATATCCAACCGCACCCCAATTCCATGACGGTTTTGGCCCGGATCACTACCGCGAAAAGGCCATAAAGACCAACGCCTCATGTGATCCCCTGTCGCTCTATTTTCACCTGCCGTTTTGCGACACTGTATGTTACTACTGCGCCTGCAACAAGGTGGTCACCAAAGATCGGGCCCAGGCACACCCTTATTTGCAGAGCCTCCACCGCGAGATCGCCATGCAGGGTGAGTTGTTCGATCGCAGCCGCAAGGTGGAGCAGCTACACTGGGGTGGCGGCACCCCCACCTTCATCAGTCATGATGAGATGCGTGAGCTGATGCGGGTCACCGGCGAGCACTTCAACCTGGCGGATGATGATGGCGGGGAGTACTCCATCGAAATTGACCCGCGCGAGGCCAATGCCGATACCATAGCCCTGCTGCGTGAGATCGGCTTCAACCGTATGAGCCTGGGGGTGCAAGACTTCGATCCCAAGGTGCAGCGTGCGGTAAACCGGATTCAGTCAGAACAGCAGACCCTGGAGGTGTTACAGGCGGCGCGGGATGAGGGTTTTCGCTCCATCAGTATCGATCTGATCTATGGGCTCTCCTTCCAGTCGGTGGAGAGCTTTACCCGCACCCTGGACCGAATCATTGAGGTGGGCCCGGACCGGCTCTCGGTATTTAACTACGCCCATCTGCCGGAGCGTTTCATGCCGCAGCGCCGGATCAACGAGTTGGATCTGCCGTCACCGGAAGAGAAGCTGGATATTCTGAATATGACCATTGAACACCTGACCGCAGCCGGTTATGTGTTTATTGGTATGGACCACTTTGCCCGTCCCGACGACGAGTTGGCCAAGGCGCAACGTGACGGCACCCTCTATCGCAACTTTCAAGGCTATTCAACTCACTCCGAGTGTGATCTGGTGGCCATGGGGGTGACCTCCATCGGCATGGTAGGTAATACCTATAGCCAGAATGTTCGCACCATAGACGAGTACTCCCAGGAGATTAATGCCGGCAAACTGCCCATCTTCAGGGGTATTGAGCTGAGCGATGATGATCTGCTCAGACGGGATGTGATTACCCGCCTAATCTGTCATTTCAAACTGGATTTCTCCAGCGTGGAGCAGCGCTGGGGTATCAACTTTGCGGACTACTTTGCCGCAGACCTGGAGCGGTTGGGTTCCATGCAGCAGGACGGCCTGTTGGAGATGGACGAATCTGGAATCAGGGTGTTACCCAGAGGTAGGCTCCTGATTCGGAATATCTGTATGGAGTTTGATAAGTATCTGCCGCCGGTAACGCAACAGAAGAATTTCTCACGCGTTATTTAATCCCGTACGCCTCTGTTGAGGCGTGAGGTTCACTGGTGGTGGGTGTTAACCTGTGGCCTGGCGCTGATCAGGAAATTGCAGGATTTCGCCTTCTTTATCGCTGGCTGATTTCTTACGGTGAGAGCTGTTGTCGTGGCGTGCGGGATGGATATCAATTATCTCGAAGCCACCATCTGATGGTTTGAATCCTGATTCCAGGGATATTTCTGACAGCGAATCAAGTACATCCCGCATTACCATTTCTAGTGCGCGATCACTTACTGATCCTAAAATCTTATGTTTGTTGGCCATGAGGATATCTCCCTTGCTGTGTTCTCTCATGTTGGCGGCATGCCGGAGATAAACTTTAATCCTCAACAAATTAGGATTTTAAGTATTTAGCGGCCCGTGGTTTGTTCATCACCCTGAAGCAAAATAACGTAATTCCAGAGTGCTGGTACTGAATACTGGATGGTCAGAATTTTAGGGATTCGGTCAGATGAGGTTTGATCAGATTTAGCATGGCTGAGTGGGTCTTGAGGCCACCTGCAATCACATTTCCGGACTCCAAGAAACGCTCACCACCATCGATATCGGTGACGGTGCCGCCGGCCTCGCGCACCAGCAGGGCGCCGGCAGCGAAGTCCCATTCAGACAGGCCCAGTTCCCAGAAACCGTCTAGCCTGCCTGCAGCCACGTAGGCAAAGTCCAGGGCGGCGGATCCAGGTCTGCGAATGCCAGAGGTGTCAGCGATCATGTCACGGAACATGCCCATGTATGCATCCAGATGGCTATGGTCGCGGTAGGGAAAGCCGGTGCCGATCAGTGCCCCGTCCAGCCCTTTACGTTGGGTAACCCTAATGCGTCGGTCATTGAGGAAGGCTCCGGAACCGCGGGTGGCGCTGAACATCTCCTCACGCAGTGGGTCATAAATAACACCGTGCTCCAGCTGTCCCTGATATTTCAGGGCTATGGAGATGGAAAACTGAGGTTGTCCATGCAGATAATTGGTGGTGCCGTCCAGGGGGTCAATTACCCACTGGTATTCATTGCCCTTATGGCTGCCGGTCTCTTCACCCAGAATGGAGTGGTCCGGGTAGGACTTTTGCAGGACCTCAATGATGGCCTGTTCCGCCGCCTTGTCCACCTCTGAAACGAACTCATTCTTGCGCTTTTCAGTGACGGTGAGGGTGTCGGTGTGCTCGTAATAGCGCAACAGGATGTTACCTGCGCTACGGGCGGCGCGTACTGCAATATTTATCATCGGGTGCATGGGCGGCAAAGATACAGCAACGGCATGGCAGTTTAAAGGGTTTTCACCAATAATCAGGGTGTCCCGCGGTTAATCTCAGGTTTCCATAATTTGACCCGAATCTATGACTTCATGTTTTTAATCCTGTAATCTTCGCCATCATGCTCAGTAATATAAGAATTGTCCTGATCGGTACTACCCATCCGGGAAATATTGGTGCGGTGGCGCGCGCCATGAAGAACATGTGTCTGCAACACCTCTATCTGGTTCGACCCAGGCACTACCCCAGCTCCGAGGCTACAGACCGGGCATCCGGGGCCCATGATCTGTTACAGCAGGCCCGGGTGTGCGAATCCCTGGATGAGGCGTTAAAGGGGTGTCGCATGGTGGTCGGGGCCAGTGCCCGGCTGCGTAGTGTCAAGTGGCCGCAGGTTGCTCCGAAGGCTTGTGCCCAACAGCTTCTGCATGAGGCAGAGCGGGGCGAGGTGGCCTTGATCTTTGGCCGTGAAAGCTCCGGGCTATCCAATGCCGAACTGGACCGCTGTCATCAACTGGTACATATCCCAGCCAATGAGGAGTACAGCTCCCTCAATCTCTCCCAGGCGGTACAGGTTCTCACATATGAACTCTATGTCGGCTCACTGGATGAGGATGTCCCGCAGTCGGAGCTTATGGATGTGGCGACCGCAGAGGAGATGGAGGGTCTATTCCAACACCTGGAACAGACCATGGCGGATATTGGGTTTTCTGACCCGCGTCAGTCGGGCAAATTGCAGCGACGCTTGCGGCGACTGTTTTTACGGGCCCGCCCGGACCCGGATGAGATCAATATCCTGCGCGGCATACTGAGTGCGGCGCAAGGACGTAAGTCCATGCGGGCCAGCGGTGAGGATAAAAAAAATTAGCTGGGCGAGGGCATATCAGAGGTTAGTAAAACCACACTCGGTTATGGGTGGTTCCGATGCCTTAATGGAAAACACCCGCTGCTGCGGGTGTGGTTCAAATAGCTGGATTAGCCGCAGGTTACTTCTTTTTTGATTTCTTCTTAGCTTCGACTTTCTTCGCCTTCTTCGCCTTCTTCGCCTTCTTCGCCTTCTTCGCCTTCTTCGCTTTCTTCGCCTTCTTCGCTTTCTTCGCCTTCTTCGCTTTCTTCGCCTTAGTCTTCAGCTCTTCTGCCTTTTTCGCGCTCTTTTTGTCACTTTTCTTCTTTCCCACGGTTATCTCTCCCTAAATGTACAATCAAGTATATGACTCTATACCTCTTTCCAACTTTGTTAAAGGATGGGCGGCGGGTTTTCTGTCATCGTCACCCAACCATATGATTTGCCATGCAGCGGGTGGCCGAGCAGGTGCATCAATCCCAGGAGAAATCAGAGCAGACACTCACTACTTTCGATGCAATGACTGATGGGATTAATCGAAATAGAGAAAATTCGGCACAGATCGCCCAACTCAATCAGCAGCAGTCAGAGCAGTTGCTGTCACTCCATTCGGAATTGAACAAGCTGTTGGATGTGCTGGTGGTGAGTGCGGATAAGGGCGGGTTCAACCTCTCTGGTTGCCGGTGATCTACAAGTGGTTTCAGAGCAACTGGATCAGCTTCTGCACCAGTTTAAAACTGACAATGTGGCTGAGAAAGTACGTGACGTTGACGAGCAGCGCACTTTTCCGCGTATCAGTAATTAGATCATGGTGATAATGCATCAGGGTAGTACTCACGAAGAGGGCCAGACTCAGGATGTCAGCATGTCCGGGCTACAGGTAGAGTGAATGACGGATTTTAATGCCAGAGGCGATCTGAGACTGGAGGTTAAACTCCACATCTCCAGTGGTAACCTGCCTGAAGAGGAAGAGAGCATGACGTCCACGGACATTTTGTCCATACAGATGAACGCTGTGATGGTTTCTTTTATGGGATAAAATTCGGGTTTCTGGGTGCTGCTGAAGAGCGTCGTCTCAAGAAGATATTTGAATATTTCAAAAAGGCCTATAAATTCGCCTGAGGGCGCAGTAAATACGCACTATAATTGTGGTTCTTGCCTCGTATGGTTGTATATGAGCACTGGCCAGGATGAATAGTAATCTAGTAGAATCATAACTCTTTCTAGACGTACAAATCAGGCCAGGATTAACACCCATGTTTTCAAGACTGAAAGAAGACGTCGCATGCATTTTTGAGCGTGATCCAGCGGCTCGTAACACATTAGAGATATTAACTTCCTATCCCGGTCTGCATGCCGTGGTGATGCATCGCCTGAGTCACAGGCTGTGGCAGGCCAGATTTTACTGGATGGCGCGAACCATATCTCACTTTACCCGTTGGGTGACAGGCATAGAGATTCATCCCGGCGCGGTCATTGGGCGTCGTTTCTTTATTGATCATGGCATGGGTGTGGTGATTGGTGAGACGGCGGTGATTGGTGAAGACTGCACGCTCTACCACGGTGTCACCCTTGGTGGCACCAGTTGGAAGAGCGGTAAGCGCCATCCCACCCTTGGCTGTAACGTGGTTATCGGTGCCGGAGCCAAGGTTCTGGGACCAATCGAAATTGGTGATGGTGCCAGGGTGGGGTCCAATGCCGTGGTGGTAAAACCGGTGCCAGCCGGGGCTACGGCGATTGGTGTCCCCGGGCGTCTGGTTGAGGCCAGCGACCAGGGCGATGACACCCGGCGCAAGGAGATGGCGAACAAGATGGGATTTGATGCCTATGGCGCTACCCAGGATGCACCAGACCCGGTCGCCCACGCTATCAACTGTATGTTGGATCATATCCACGTGATGGATAAACGTATGCAGTCCATGTGTGAGGCGATCAAGCATGTTAGTGGTGAGCAGTTGGATACAGAACTCCCAAGCTTGGACTCTTGCGAGATCGCTTCCACTGCTGAAGAGTTGAATAAGATGGACCAGGAGAGTGAAACTGACCCTGATTGATATGCCGCAGTGTCGCCTGTGGAATAGTTGACTGAATTACTCAGTAATAGTATATTAGCAATATTAGATACACTATCGGAGTAACATCAAGTGAAGCTTACCACCAAGGGTCGTTATGCAGTAACCGCGATTTTGGATCTGGCCCTGCATAATGGCTCTGGTCCCATCACCCTGGCTGATGTTGCCCAGAGGCAGGATATATCACTGTCCTACCTGGAACAGCTGTTCGCGCGCCTGCGCAGAAGAGGTCTGGTATCCAGTGTGCGCGGGCCCGGTGGGGGTTACATGCTAAGTCGCGGCGCCGATGAGATATCCATCGCTGAGGTGATAACCGCCGTGGATGAGAACGTAGATACCACCCGTTGTGGTGGCGCCCAGAATTGTCAGAATAATGGTCGCTGCCTCACGCACGACCTCTGGCACGATCTGAGTGATCGTATTCATGGGTACCTTAGCTGTATCTCTCTGCATGATCTGGTTATGCGTAGAGGCGTTCAGGAAGTGGTTGAACGTCAGGATCAGATTGTTGACACGACCTGATCTGGAATCAGGACTGGCCGCTGCTGACAGATTGCGCCCAAGTATATAGAATTTCACGGAATTATTTCTGGAGTATGAGTTAATGAAGTTACCGATCTATATGGATTATTCGGCAACCACACCGGTTGATCCAAGGGTTGCAGAGAAGATGATAGCCTGCCTCACGCCCGATGGCGTGTATGGCAACCCCGCTTCCCGTTCGCACCAGTATGGTTGGGATGCGGAAAAGCTGGTGGAAGAGTCCAGGCGGAATGTTGCTGAACTGGTGAATGCTGATCCAAAAGAGATTGTCTGGACTTCGGGAGCAACAGAATCTGACAATCTGGCCATCAAGGGTGTTGCCCATTTTTACCAAAAGAAGGGCAAGCACATCATAACCAGCAAGACAGAGCACAAGGCGGTGCTGGACAGCTGTCGGCAACTGGAACGGGAGGGATTTGAAATAACCTATATGGATCCAGAGCCCAATGGCCTGATTGATATGGGTAAGCTGGAAGCGGCCATGCGGGACGACACCATCCTGGTTTCCCTTATGCATGTGAACAACGAAATTGGCGTAGTACAGGATATTGCGGCCATTGGCGAACTGACCAGATCAAAAAAGATCCTGTTCCATGTGGATGCGGCCCAGAGCGCCGGTAAGGTACCGATAGATCTGGAGAAGATGAAGGTAGATCTTATGTCTTTCTCTGCCCACAAGATATATGGCCCCAAAGGTATTGGCGCCCTGTACGTGCGGCGTAAGCCCCGGGTGCGTATCGAAGCCCAGATGCATGGCGGCGGGCATGAGCGCGGCATGCGTTCCGGCACCCTTGCCACCCATCAGATCGTGGGTATGGGCGAGGCTTTCCGCATCGCCGGTGAGGAGATGCAGGCCGAAAATGAAAAACTCCAGGCCCTACGCAACAGTCTGTGGGATGGCCTAAAGGATATGGAAGAGGTATATCTGAATGGCGATATGGAACATCGGGTAGCGGGAAACCTGAATGTGAGCTTTAATTTTGTTGAGGGTGAATCGCTGATCCTGGCCCTGCGCGATATTGCAGTTTCATCCGGTTCCGCCTGTACCTCGGCCAGTCTGGAGCCCAGCTACGTGCTGCGTGCCCTGGGCCGTGATGATGAACTGGCCCACAGCTCAATACGCTTTACCTTTGGGCGTTTTTCCACCCAGGAAGAGGTGGATATGGTGGTGGATAAACTTCGACATGAGGTTACTCGCCTGCGCGATCTTTCACCTCTGTGGGAGATGTTCAAAGATGGTATAGATCTGAAATCCATTCAGTGGTCAGGGCATTAACACCTGAAGCTGAAGTTTTTCGAAATTGATTGGTTTTACAGGTGTCTATTGGTTGGGTTTGATACCGCAGAAGGAGATATATAATGGCTTACAGTGATAAGGTTTTAGACCACTATGAGAACCCGCGTAACGTGGGCGCCATGGACAAAGACGATAAAGATGTTGGTACCGGCATGGTGGGTGCGCCGGCTTGTGGTGATGTCATGCGGTTACAGATCAAGGTAAGCGAAGAGGGCGTTATTGAAGATGCCAAATTCAAGACCTACGGTTGTGGTTCCGCCATTGCATCCAGCAGTCTGTTGACCGAGTGGGTCAAGGGCAAGACTCTGGAAGAGGCTCAGCAGATCAAGAATTCGGAAATCGCTGAAGAGCTGGCGTTGCCACCAGTCAAGGTTCACTGTTCGGTGCTGGCGGAAGATGCCATCAAGGCCGCAGTGAATGATTACACTGAGAAGCAGGGTAAATCCTAAGAGGGGCTCCTATGGCAATTACAATGACTGAAGCGGCTGCCAACCACGTGCAGCATTTTCTGGATGGCCGCAGCAGCGGTTTTGGCATTCGTCTGGGTGTGCGCACCTCTGGTTGTTCCGGTATGGCCTATGTACTGGAGTTTGCAGATGACAGGAACGAAGAGGATGTGATTTTTGAAGACCACGGCATCAAGGTGTTGGTGGATCCCAAGAGTCTGGCCTACCTGGACGGCACCGAGCTGGATTACGGCAAGGAGGGGTTGAACGAAGGGTTCAAATTCAACAACCCCAACACCAAGGACAAGTGTGGCTGCGGCGAGAGTTTTTCGGTTTAACCACATCCACCCTGGCCAGACGAACAGATAAATCTGGGGTCGGAGTCAATTGCAACAGATGTGTATACGTTTTTCCACAATCTATTTGCAATTGACTCCGACCCCTTACGACTCCGACCACTAACCCTATCATGCTCGATTTTTCCAAAAACTATTATGAACTGTTCGGACTACCCGTAGCGTACGTTATCGACGCCGCAGATCTGGCACAACGCTACCGTGATCTGCAACGGGTGGTGCACCCGGACCGGTTTGCATCCGCCTCAGAGCAGGAGCGACGTCTCTCTATGCAGGGCTCGATCCTGATAAATGAGGCGTTCCAGACCTTGAAGGACCCCATGTTGCGTGCCAGATATCTGCTTTCGTTACACGGTGTGGAGATGGGTGAGAGCAAGGAATCGACCCAGGATATGGAGTTTTTGATGGAGCAGATGGAGCTGCGGGAGGAGCTGGCGGAGGCCAAGGATCAGGCGGATCCATTTGCTGCCGTATCCACAATCCTGAGCGGTATCGACCAGCGTATCAAGGGGCTGGTGGCCCAACTGACCGTGCAGTTTGAATCCGCCGTTCCAGAACAGTTGGCGGCTGCGCGCGAGCTAGTATTGAAGATGCAGTTTCTACAAAAACTTAACCAGGACGCCGAAGCCCTGGAGGCCGAACTTGAGGATGCGCTGTAATGGCACTGTTGCAACTTTCAGAACCCGGCCAATCGGCCGCCCCCCATCAACACAAACTTGCAGCCGGTATCGACCTGGGGACCACCAACTCCCTGGTGGCCAGCGTACGCTCGGCTGAGGCCGAGACCCTGCCGGATACAGAAGGCCGCCATAGACTCCCATCAGTGGTGCGTTATCTGGAAGATGGGGTTGTAGTTGGCTATGCGGCCAAGGCGGAAGCGGTTAGTGACCCGTTGAACACCATTGTCTCCGCCAAGCGTCTGTTGGGGCGTGGCGTGGAAGACATAAAGAGCCTGGGTGAGCGTCTGCCCTACGAGTTCCGTCAGGATGATACGGCGGTCCCGCGCATCCATACCGTGGCTGGTGACGTCAGTCCGGTGGAGGTGTCGGCTGAGATCCTGAAGGCCATGGCGCAACGGGCCGAGCAGACCCTGGGCGGTGAACTTACCGGGGTGGTGATCACGGTCCCAGCCTATTTTGATGATGCCCAGCGCCAGGCTACCAAAGATGCAGCCAAGCTGGCTGGTCTCAATGTCATGCGTCTGCTGAATGAACCTACAGCCGCAGCCGTGGCCTATGGGCTGGACAGCGGCTCCGATGGGGTGCATGCCATCTACGACCTGGGTGGCGGTACTTTTGATATCTCCATCCTGCGTCTCAACCGTGGCGTATTTGAAGTGCTCTCCACCGGCGGTGATTCCGCCCTGGGCGGCGATGATTTTGATCAGGTGATAGCCGAGTGGATCATGCAGCAGGCCGGGATTCAGGACGATGCTGGGCACGCCATGCTACGACGCCTGATGCGTGATGCCTGTGCCGCTAAGGAGACCCTGACCGATTCGGATACAGCCACCATCAAGCTGGAGCTGGATAACGGCAGCCACTGGGATGGTACTCTGAGTCGCGAAACCTTCAATCAACTGGTGGAACCGCTGATTCGCAAGAGCCTGGGTCCCTGTCGTCGCGCCCTGCGTGATGCCGGTCTAAGTGCAGAGGATATAGAAGATGTAGTGATGGTGGGTGGCTCCACCCGGGTATTGCGGGTGCGCGAGATGGTGGGGGAGTTCTTTGCCACCGACCCGCTCACCAGTATCGACCCGGATCGAGTGGTGGCTGTGGGGGCCGCCATCCAGGCCGATGTGTTGGCTGGTAACAAGCCGGATGGTGAGATGTTGTTGCTGGATGTGAATCCACTCTCCCTGGGGATCGAGACCATGGGTGGACTGGTGGAGAAGATTATTCCGCGCAATACCACCATCCCTGTGGCCCGCGCCCAGGAGTTTACTACCTTCAAGGATGGCCAGACCGCTCTGGCGGTACATGTGCTTCAGGGCGAGCGTGAGATGGTTAGTGATTGCCGCTCCCTGGCCCGGTTTGAATTGCGTGGTATTCCTCCAATGGTGGCGGGTGCGGCCCATATTCGAGTAACCTTCTCGGTGGATGCCGATGGTCTGCTGCATGTGGAGGCGGAAGAGAAGTCTAGTGGCGTCAAGACCGGAATTGAGGTGAAGCCGTCCTACGGTCTTACTGACAATGAGATCGAGGGCATGTTGCGGGACTCCATCGATTATGCCCAAAAGGACCTGGAGGCGAGACGTCTGCGCGAGGAGCAGGTTGAGGCCGAGCGGGTGATCGAGGCCCTGCAGTCCGCTTTGATCAGCGATGGCGACAGACTGCTAAACGCCGAGGAACGGGAGCAGATAGAGGCGCAGTTGGCGCGTTTGGTTGAAATTGCCCGTGCAGATGACCATATCCAGATAAAGAGAGAGATAGAGGCTCTGGAAAAGGTGTGCGAGTTCTACGTGGAGCGGCGCATGAACGCCAGCGTTACCCAGGCCATGTCAGGCCATAGCGTGGAAGAGTTTGAATAGAGTTAATTTGGATAAATAATATGCCAAAGATTAAATTTTTACCCCATGCCGGGATCTGCCCCGAGGGGGAGACCATCGATGTTGAGTCAGGTGTCACTATCTGTGAGGCCGCACTGGAACATGGAATAGAGATCGAACACGCCTGTGAAAACTCCTGCGCCTGCACCACTTGCCATGTCATCGTGCGTGAGGGCTTCGACTCGCTGGAGGAGTCAGAGGAACTGGAAGATGACATGCTGGACAAGGCCTGGGGTCTGGAGCCTGAATCCCGCCTGAGTTGTCAGACCAAGGTTGCAGATGAGGATCTGGTGGTTGAGATCCCCAAGTACACCATCAACATGGTGTCGGAAAATCACTGAGGGGGATGAGGCTGTGAAATGGACAGAGGTACAAGATATTGCCATCGAGCTGTATGACAATAATCCAGAGGTGGATCCACGCAGCGTCAACTTTGTGGATCTGCGCAACTGGGTGATGGCCCTGCCGGAGTTTGATGATGCCCCGGAACGCTGTGGCGAAAAGATCCTGGAGGCGATCCAGGCGGCATGGATTGAGGAAGCGGATTAACCTGTGGCGCTCTTTATGATTCCCTGGAGGCAATAACATGAAACGCATTGCCCTATTTCTCATAACAAATATCGCCATTGTATTTGTTCTAAGCGTCTCTCTTCGGTTATTCGGTTTTACTGGCTACCTGGATGCCCAGGGAGTAGACCTCAATCTCAACTCTGTTCTCATCTTTGCCTTTGTCTTCGGCATGGGTGGTTCCTTTATCTCCCTGCTCATCTCCAAGTGGTCGGCCAAGCGCATGACCGGTGCCCGGGTAATTGAACGTCCAGCCAATGAAACCGAGAGCTGGTTGGTAAATACGGTGCAGAGCCAGGCCAAGCGGGCTGGGATCGGCATGCCTGAGGTAGCCATCTTCAACTCTACGCAACCCAATGCATTTGCCACCGGCGCCAATCGCAACAATGCTCTGGTGGCGGTAAGTGCCGGGCTATTGCAGCACATGAACCGGGATGAGGTGGAAGCGGTGCTGGCCCATGAGATCAGCCATGTGGCCAACGGCGATATGATTACCCTGGCCCTGATCCAGGGAGTGGTGAACACCTTTGTTATTTTTCTGTCGCGGATTATCGGGCACACTGTAGATCGCGTAGTGTTCAAGAACGAGCGCGGTCATGGTATAGCCTTCTGGATCACCACTATCGTGGCCGAACTGGTATTGGGTATACTCGCCAGTATCATTGTGAAGTGGTTCTCCCGGCAGCGGGAGTTTCGGGCCGATGCCGGTGGTGCCAGCCTTGCAGGTCGCAGCAGTATGATCGCTGCACTGGAGAGACTGAAGGCAGCACACGCACAGCCGGATCTGCCGGATAAGCTGGCGGCATTTGGGGTCTCGGGAAAGACCACTGGTGGTTTTTCGAGTCTGTTTCGTTCCCACCCGCCACTGGATGTGCGTATTCAGGCTCTGCGGGACAGGGACTGAGCCATATTTTGTAGCTCAGGGCCGGGATCGGTCCAATGGTCAACTATGCCGCTCCACATCATTGATGCTCGCGCAGAGACGTAAAGCGCGCCAAGGAAACCATCTAAAACAGGTTAGTCCCAATCAGTTATACTTTGCGCTCCTGGCGTCTTTGCGAGAGTAAAATCTTTATCTTTAACTCCCAGTAAATCTAGCTGGAAAGCCACCATAAATTACAATTTGTTGCAGGAATATTTAAATATGTCGTTAGTAAAAGCATTTCGGGGCTTGCGTCCAACCTCTGGCCGGGCGTCTGATGTCGCCGCACCTCCCTATGATGTCATGAGTGCGGATGAGGCCAGACAGATGGTGGCTGGTCGTCCCTGGAGCTTTTTGCATATCTCGCGTCCAGAGGTGGACCTGCCTACTGATACCGACCCCTATGCCCCAGAGGTCTACGCCAAGGCGGCACAGAACCTACGGCATATGCAGCAGCAGGGTGTGCTTGAGCAGGATGCCGCCCCCAGCTACTACGTCTATCGCCTCACCATGGGTGAGCACCGGCAGACCGGACTGGTGGCCGCGGCTTCGGTTGAGGCTTACGACCAGGATCGGATCAAGAAACATGAGTTCACCCGCCCCAAGAAAGAGGATGACCGGGTGCGGCAGATCGAGGCGCTGGCGGCGCAGACCGGCCCGGTGTTCCTGGTCTATCCCAGTAATGAAATCGTAGATGCAACCCTGGCCCGGGTTTCAGAAAATATCCCGGATATGGATGTGACAGCGGCTGATGGAGTAAGGCACGAACTCTGGGTGGTGTCAGCTACAGATACCGTAGAAACCCTGACCCAGGCCTTTGACGCCATGGGCGCCCTGTACGTGGCCGATGGCCATCACCGCTCGGCAGCGGCCTCCCGGGTTGCCGCCAACAGCAGAGAGGCCAATCCAGGCCACACTGGTGAAGAGGACTATAACTACTTCCTTAGCGTTATCTTCCCCCACAACCAGATGCAGATACTGGACTACAACCGAGTAGTGCGTGATCTGAACAGTATGGATAAAGAGGTATTCCTTAAAGAGGTTGCCGCACGTTTCACCCTGACTGAAAGCGAAACCCAGTTTAAGCCTGCATCCATCGCTGAGTTTGGAATGTATCTGGATGGGCAGTGGTACGGCCTGCGTCTGGATGAATCGCGCATCCCCAATGATCCTGTTGCCAGTCTGGATGTTAGCCTGCTGGCCAACGAGCTGATTGAGCCGCTGCTGGGTATCTCAGACCCACGCCGGGATGAGCGCATAGATTTCGTCGGCGGAATCCGCGGGCTGGAAGGTCTGGAAAAACGGGTGGATAGTGGTGAGATGACCGTGGCCTTTGCCCTCTACCCCACCTCTATGGAGGCCCTGATGGCAGTGGCCGATGCCGGTGAGGTGATGCCGCCAAAATCCACCTGGTTTGAACCAAAGCTGGCGGACGGATTAGTGAGCCACCTACTGGATTGACTCTGACCCCTTGATATAACAGATTGATTTTAATGGCGCTGGCGGGTAACATGGCGCGCTTGATTTTTCTGGCAGGGAGATCTGTATGCGCCAACCGTTAGTCGCTGGTAACTGGAAGATGAACGGTTCCAGAGAGAGCGTATTTGAGCTGCTGAAGGGGATACGCGAGGGTGTAAAGTCCGTCATAGGTGCTGAGGTAGTGGTTTGCCCTCCCTATGTGTATATACCTGAGGCTCAGGGTCAGTTGCACGGATCACCGGTTGGTTTGGGTGGGCAGGACCTGTCTCTGCATCAGCAGGGGGCTTATACCAGCGAGGTGTCAGGCGCGATGCTGGTGGATTTTGGTTGCAGATATGTGATCGTTGGCCATTCAGAACGGCGCAGCTACCATGCCGAGAGTGATCAGCAGGTGGCGGAAAAATGCCAGCTGGCCATTGCTACCGGTCTGGTGCCGATTCTCTGCATCGGCGAGACTTTAGAGCAGCGGGAGCAGAATGCCACTGAGGATGTGGTGGCGAGACAGCTTGAGGCGGTAATAGCTCAGTGTGGTGTAAAGGCACTGGAGGATTGCGTCATAGCTTATGAGCCGGTTTGGGCTATAGGCACAGGCAAGACTGCAACACCAGAGCAGGCGCAGGAGGTTCACGGGTTCATACGTGGCATGATTGCGCAGCAGGACTCTGCGGTGGCAGCGAAAGTACGTATTTTGTATGGCGGCAGCATGAAGCCGTCAAATGCAGCTGAACTGATATCCAAGTCAGATATTGATGGCGGCTTGATTGGTGGAGCGGCGCTGAATGCCGTGGATTTCCTGGGTATCTGTAAGGCGGCGAGTTTATAAATTCAGGGGTTTGAGTTGATTGCAGCAAGGCTGTGGAAAAATCCACTTATGTTTAGTGCAATCGACTCCGGCCCCAAATAGATAGGAAAGGATATGCAAACAATCCTGATCGTAGTACACCTTTTTATAGCACTGGGGCTTGTTGCTCTGGTACTTATACAACACGGCAAGGGCGCAGATGCCGGTGCAGCATTTGGCAGTGGAGCATCCGCAACCGTATTTGGTTCGGCTGGTTCCGGCTCTTTTCTCAGCCGCGTAACCGCAGTCCTGGCGGCCCTGTTTTTTATTACCAGTCTGACAATGGCCTGGTACTCCATGCAGACCACTGAAAAGAAGGGTCTGATGGATGGGGTTGAAACCTTCGTGGAGCCTGGGAGCATGGCGATAGATGCTCCGGTACCGGTGCCAGCGACTCCCAATGACGCGGTTGTAATACCTGGAGCTGGAGAAAAGATTAAGGATAATAGTGGGGACATTCCCAGTATCCCAGAATAACCGTTTATTTGCCGATGTGGTGAAATTGGTAGACACGCACGCTTGAGGGGCGTGTGGCGCAAGCCGTGCCGGTTCGACTCCGGCCATCGGCACCATATGTAAACTGAAAGCGCTATCCGATTAGGGATGGCGCTTTTTTTTGGACATTCATGGGTCAGAGTCAATTGCGCCTAACATTTGTGGTTGTTCCAACACTCTAGCTGCAATTGACTCCGAGCCCTACGGATCTGTTTTCTTCATTTTTCAATGGCTTATACCAAATAAAAAAATAGCGTCAAACATAGGTCAATAAGCCAATAGATACATTAGCAAATTCTAAATTAAAAAGTATGTAACTGATTGAAAAAGAAATATAATTATATTCATCTCTGACTTGACACGACTAGTGTACCGCTCTAGACTCCTTTGCCATATTTCCATCCTGATATATTTAATACATAACTAGATACTAGCTGGAGAGGAAGACGTAGATAATGCTGGGGAACTACCTGCCTGTCCTGATATTTCTTGCGGTTGGAATTGCCGTTGGAGTGGTCATGATCACCCTGGGTTTCGTCCTGGGCACACGCCGTCCGGATAGTGAGAAACTATCACCATACGAGTGTGGCTTTGAGGCATTTGAAGATGCCCGCATGAAGTTTGATGTTCGTTACTACCTCGTTGCAATCCTGTTTATCATCTTTGATCTCGAAATCGCGTTTCTTTTCCCTTGGGCCGTAGTGCTGAACAAGATTGGCATGGTGGGTCTGCTTGCCATGGTTGTGTTCCTCGGCGTCCTGGTGGTGGGTTTCATCTATGAGTGGAAGAAAGGGGCTCTGGAATGGGAGTAGAAGGCATCCTCAAAGAGGGCGTGGTAACCACCACTGCCGATAAGCTGATCAACTGGGCCCGTACCGGCTCGCTCTGGCCCATGTCCTTCGGTCTGGCCTGCTGTGCCGTGGAGATGATGCACTCCGCCGCAGCTCGTTATGATATCGACCGTTTCGGTATTATCTTCCGCCCCAGCCCGCGTCAGTCAGATGTGATGATCGTGGCGGGTACTCTAACCAATAAAATGGGACCGGCGCTGCGCAAGGTCTATGATCAGATGGCGGAACCACGCTGGGTGATCTCCATGGGATCATGCGCCAATGGCGGCGGTTACTACCACTACTCCTACTCCGTGGTGCGTGGCTGTGATCGGGTAGTACCGGTGGATGTCTATGTACCAGGTTGCCCACCAACTCCGGAAGCGCTGCTGTTTGGTATTAACCAACTGCAAGAGAAAATAAAGCGCACCAACACTATTGCCCGGCAGGTATAGAATTTCATGAATGATTCTGTTCAGACAACACCTGAGGAGCGGTTAGACGCTTTGGTGGACAACCTGCGGGAGCAGTTCGAAGCCAAAGGCTGTGAAATAACTCTGGCCTTGGGTGAGATCACTATGGTGGTCCCGCGTGAGCAGCTCATTGAAATTACCACCCAGCTGCATGATGACGAGCCGTTTCAATTCACTCAGATGATTGATATCTGTGGTATGGACTACGCCGAGTATGGTGTAACCCAGTGGGTTACCAAGGATGCGTCTGCCACCGGTTTTGGACGC
>CAZVME010000033.1:0-2193 GCA_964628835.1 uncultured Gammaproteobacteria bacterium
TCAGGTGCAGCTCTCCGGTGGCCAATGGGTGGTGTTTCAGCGCCCGGTACCGGAGGACGCATTCTCCTGGCAGTCACAGGTGCTGAGCTATCTCGCAATTCTGGTGATCTCCATCGTACTCATATCCTATATTGCGGTGCGTTTTGTGACCCGCCCCCTGGGGCTGCTGGCGAATGCAGCGGATGATCTGGGCAGAAATATTAATAGTCCGCCGCTGGATGAGAAAGGTCCGGTCGAGGTGAAGCGTGCGGCGCTGGCCTTCAATAATATGCAACGCAGACTCAGGCGTTATATAGAAGACCGGGGTGAGATCCTGGCTGCGGTATCCCACGATCTGAAGACCCCCATCACCAGGCTGCGTCTGCGAACAGAGATGCTGGGACAGGAGAAGGTCCAGGCAAAATTTAACCAGGACCTGGATGATATGGAACAGATGGTACACGCTACACTGGATTTCATGCGTGGTACTGAAAGTAGTGAAACTCCGGTTCCAATCGATATCCTGGCCCTGTTGGAGGCACTGCAGGAGGATATGCTGGCACTGGGTCAGACGGTGGAGCTGGAACCGGCAGAACTTAAACCTTACCTTGGGCGTCCGTTGTTACTGAAGCGTTGTCTAACCAACCTAATTGAGAACGCTGTACGTTACGGCAAGCAGGCTAGCATCCGGTTGGAGCAGACAACAGAACAGCTACAGATCATCATTGCCGATAAAGGCCCAGGCATACCAAAGGCTGAGCGCGAAAAGATATTTCGCCCCTTCATTCGTGGTGAAGACTCCCGTAGCCGGGAAACCGGCGGCACCGGCCTCGGATTGAGCATTGCACGTAATATTGCCCGCGCCCACGGTGGTGAACTTGTTTTGCGTAGCGGTAAGAATGGAGTTGGGCTGGAAGCGGTTCTTGACTTGCCAAGAACTTGAGGTAATGAAGTAGGGTTTTTAGGAATTGTAGGGTGGGCCAGGCGGATGCAGGCTGGCTGAACATCATCTATAAGTTTGCCAGGTTAATACTGATCGATTGATTTTCGCATGACCACCATGGATGAACGGGCAAAACCATGTCTTTGGTAAAAGCGGTGAGCCCCACTATTGTCACCATCCGTGAGCAGAGTAATGCGCTTGCAACCAATGTCCTGCGCATAATCCAGCGCAAACTCCATGAGTTTTGATCCTATGCCACAACCTTGAACAGCTTTGGAAACCACCATGTCCTCAAGTATGGCCACGCGCTCACCCAGTGCAGTGGAAATTGTGTAAAGGAGATTTACCATGGCTACGATTTTACCACCGTCTCGCGCCACCAGAATATCACCGACATCCTGGCCGGAGATTACAGCACCCACTCCTCGCGCCTGGACTTCATGATCCGGCGTGAACTCGACCTCTTGGGTTAAGAGAGAACCCAACAGGGTGCAGAGTTCGGGTATATCTGTTGTAACCGCTACCGAAAATTCCATAAATGTACTCGAATAGAGTTGTTGCCAATCTCTGCCTGGTTTCAATCAGGCATTAAGCTATCAGTTGAACAGTAATGGGGAAGTAGCCAGAGTATCCATCCTGGTCAGTGCCTTTCTTGGTTGGCGGGCGACTGAATTTGTGCGGTTTTACTGGATTGTAGTGGCACAGTTAATTTGGACAGAGATGTAGTGGTGTCTGCATCTTGCCGGAGGTGTATTCCCTAATGGTATAGAGGCTATCAAACTAATCTTGTTTGAGGAACCGTTACTGTACTTTGAATCTCATGGTGTAGCTGATAGGTAGTGAACATCTTACTCCCTTAGGCGGTTTTGGGAATGGTGATGCCCTGCGTACAGCTTTGGCCGCAGCACTCTTTAGCATTTTATGACCACCATTGACCCTTAGGTTGGTGATGGTACCGTTACATCGTACAGAAAGACGCACCCGAATATTGCCTGTCAGTTTCCGACGCCTGGCAGACCTTGGATAGAACTTTTTTGACTCTATTCGTCTTATCAGCGCAGATAGATACGCGTCCCGTTTTTTTAGACTGCCGGCCACCTGCTTAACCTGGGCCATCTGTTCTTTTTGATGTTTCTTGACCTTAGGTTTCTTCGTCTTTGGTTTGGGCTCTGGTTTAGGCTCTGGTTTGGGCTCTGGTTTAGGCTCTGGTTTAGGCTCTGGTTTGGGCTCTGGTTTGGGCTCTGGTTTGGGCTCTGGTTCGGGCTCTGGTT
>CAZVME010000033.1:2293-35960 GCA_964628835.1 uncultured Gammaproteobacteria bacterium
GGGCTCTGGTTCGGGCTCTGGTTCGGGCTCTGGTTCGGGCTCTGGTTCGGGCTCTGGCTGAGGGGGAATGAAGTTTAGTTGTACCTGGGTAACCGGCGGTTGATCAGATATCTTTATATCTGCGCTCATGGTGTTTATGATTAACAGATAGGCTACAACACCATGGATCAGGATTGATGAAGTTATGGCAAAGAGTCGCCAGCCAAGATCAGGGTGTTTCATGGACGTTCGGTAAGTATATTCAGAGACTCTGCGCCAGCGCCACGCGCTGCATCTATAATATGAACTGCCATTCCAAAATTTGATTCCTGATCTCCGCGCAGGCGGACGAAGCGTTTGCCAGGGGCGTGCAGGATGCCACGCAGGGTCTCTTCGAGATCTTCTGCTGCTACCGGTACACCCGCTACCATCAACTCACCATCCGGGGTCAGTACCACCTCAACATACTCGTCCTGTTGCTCGGTGGTGGCCGAACTTTTGGCCTTGGGTAGGGTGATATCTATAGCCTGGTCTTCAATGAAGTGTGCGGTGAGCATGAAGAACACCAGCAACAGAAACACGATGTCGATCAATGGTGTTAGGTTTAGGACAACATTTGAACGGCGATGTCGTTCAGACCCCATCCGTTATCTCCTCCCAGTGATGGGGGGCGTCTGTCTGTTCGTCTGGATTATGGGTGCCTGGCCTGCGTTCCAGCAGCAGGGAGAGGCAGGATTCCATGGACTGAACCCGGCGCTCCACGCCACCTTCCAAAAGATGCAGCAGGATCAGTAGTGGTATGGCTACTGCGAGGCCAACACCAGTGGTGATCATGGCCTCCCAGATGCCGCCGGCCAGGGCCTGGGCGTCGACTTTGCCACCTGCCTGTTCGATCACCATGAAGGCCTTGATCATGCCGGTGATGGTGCCGAGTAGCCCCAGTAGAGGAGCAGTGTTTCCTAGTAGTCCCAGGGTTGGCAGACCTGTTTCCAATCGTTGCATTTCGTCCGAACGAATACGGGAGCCAACCCCATGCAGGTCTTTAACTCCCTGATGGTCGGCATCCACAACCGCCTGAATAATCTTGGCTTCCGGACCTCTTAGATCCTTTATCTGGGATACTACATCAGGCTTATCCAAGAGACGGTTGAGTCTAGCTTTAAACGTTGTTGGCAATTTACGCTGTCTGAGAAACAGCAGATAGCGGTCCAATACGATGGTGATCCCCACCATAGAGTAGGCGGCCAGTATCCAGACCACAACTCCGCCACGGGTAAACAGCTCTTCAATATTCATGGTGCAATCCATCCCAAGGCGGTTGCTGTGCCCATCAGTAGCAGCAACAGGACACTGAGTTTTTCCAGTGGGCCTCGCCAGTTCTCCAGGTGCTCGCGGATCTGTGCCCCCATGTGGGCTACGCCAAAGGCGAAGATCAGGCTGGGGATGATTACGGCGCCCAGTCCGAAGCCCATACCCAGGGAGAATCCACCCATGGCGCTGGCGGTGGTGGCTGCGGCAAAGATCACTGTGGTAAGTGGTGCGCAGGGATTCAGCGCCATCCCCATACCCATAAAAAAGAGTCCGCCAGGTAGCAGTGGGGTTGACTTTTGCAGGTCAGAAATTGCTACCTTAGGAGTGCTGCTGTGGTGTTTGCTGTCACAGTTTGCCGAGCCACGGTAGTTGCGCAGCAGCAGGGCGATGGCCACGGCGATGGTTGCGCCTCCCAGCACCATGCGCGCCCACGGATGACTGATCCACTCCTGTACCAGGACTCCGGCCCAACCTGCCACGGCCCCCAGCAGGGTGTAGCCGGAGAGTCTGCCAGCAGAGAATGGCAGCAAGGTGCGCCAGGAGTTGCGTACGCCATCCCCGGTGGCCATGAATACCGGGCCGAGATAGGGCAGGCAGGCAATGTTGCATGGTCCGGCGCCAAAACTTAGGCCCAGAATCAGAGCGGCGCCAAAGCTGAGTGTTATGGGTTCAAAGGCTGTCAAGAGGAGCTCTCCTTAGCCGGTTTTCTCCAGCTGCCCAGACGTGCCAGGAGATTGTTTTTTTCCCATTTTTTCTGGGCCTTATTACGTCCCTTGAAGTATTTTGGGTCGGCAGAGAACACCGGGATTACGGTGTACTTCAACTGTAATACGTCCTTCTCGGGACAGAACTCCACGCAGCGTCCACACAGGGTGCAGTCTTCAAACAGTACATTCTTCTGTTCCATCTCGGTGTGGATCTCTTTGATATCCATCGGGCAGGCCTTGGCGCAGAGACCACATTTGTCACAACGGGATGAGGCGTTCTTGATAAGCCGTAGCAGACCGAGTTTACGGAAGACCGCGTTCATGGCCAGCATGGGGCAGATGCGGCAGAAGGGCTGGCGTACTGTCAGGGACAGCACGATCATCAGTCCGAACAGAAAGTCGGCGATAATAGAGATCACCATGGTGGTGGTGCTGGCTGTGTCAACATACAGCTGTGTAGTATTGCCGTTGGCCAGGGTGGTGAGAATGCGGCTGGGGCAGATCTTGCAGAAGGGGTCTCCCAGATCGTGGTTGAGGTAGCCCATGCCGGTAAGCAGGGGGAAACCGAATACCAGCAGGATCAGGACAAACCACTTGACCGGACGGAAACGCTGCACGATATTGTTGTTCACAGTTTCAGTTTGTTGCAGGCCCAGTTTCTGGCCGATCATATAGAGAAATTCCTGGAAGGTTCCCAGTGGACAGATCCAACCGCAAAATGCCTTGTTCAGGAAAATAAAGAAGACCAGGAAGGTACCCAGGGTGATAAGGGTGGGTAGCAATCCCATCAAGATGTCGCCGCCGGAGTTGATAGCAGGGCCCAGGCGGTGATCCATCTGGTGCTGCATCGGGATCAGGGCGCAGATGTCAGAGCCGTTCATATCATAAGCGCAGCTCAATGCCGGTAGAGCATGGGTAAGCTTATCAGCCAGGTGGTAAGCGCCGATGGAACTGCCGTAGACCAGGAGGGCGAAGGCTGCGACCTGGACCAGCTTGCGGATAACGGATAGATTCTTCAGCTGGTTCATTATCAGCTCCTCTTTTTATTTCTGGTGCGGCCAATGAAGCCGCCAGCAATCATTCCAAGTCCAGCCACGGCAGCCCCCCAACCCAGGGATTTCCAGTGAGCCTGATTAACCCGATATTCGGCGCTGAGTGTGGTCTGGTAGGTGATGCCTCCCTTCTCATACCCTGCGCTTACCATGAAGTCGGCGCTGCGCCGGTCCCTTTTACCAGGGATGATATTTGGAAAATCATCCGGGATATGCATGGTAACCATCCCGTTGTTATCTGATACGGCTTTAACTCTGCTGCCGTTGGAGGTTTCCATAACTACCGGCAGGTTGGGTATCGGTTGGTCCTGGAAACGGGTCATGAAACTCCACTCTTGGTTGCTGGAATAGTGGTAGTGCCCTCTGGGGATGGGAACTGGTACCACCTCGAAAGTGGTTTTCTGGGCAGCAGACAGTTTTGTCGGGCTCTGTTTACTGGGGCTGCCACGCAGGTATTCATAGCGGATAACTGCCTCTTTGGAATCACCCCAATCCTTTTCCGCCACTATGGCGTGGTAGTTGTCCATGCCGGTGCGTGGCAGGGTGATGCTGCCGTGCATCAGGTGTTTTTGATCCAGTGGTATGGTGGTTAGATCCGGTTTCCAGAGCTTGATCGTTGCTCCTTCAGCTCCAGCCAGGGTGAACTGTTTTAGTCTGCGGCGGTGTTGTTGGGTTTGCTTTACAGGCGTTGGCGATTTGTCCTTGGATTTGCCAGGGGCCGTATTCCCAGGATCAGGGGCAGCTGTGGCGGTAGCGCAGGCGATGGCCAGAACCAGGCCAGTTATTGGTTTTAGTATCTTCATGCATCTGTGCCTTTGTTATCAAATCCAGTCAGCTATCCATGACAAACGGGATTGTATTAATCAGGAGGAAATTGACTGATCTGTGGTGATGGTGTGGCCTGATTGACCGTCCGTGACAGGTCTTCAGTACTACACACACCGCCCCTGTTGCCGTCACCATTGACACTGGTCGTGTTGAAGCAGGACGCTTAAAGGCCTGCATCGATCCCGGTGGACGGGCAATAATACAAAAGCAGGACGTGAGCGCAATAAGCAGGGTGTATAAAATGCAATAAAAAACAATAAGATATGTCATATGACATAGATGTTGTGGCATATGACGCAATTATTAACGGCTCTGTTCAGGAAGCATTCAGGCAGCTGGGGCTAATCTTCTTCACAAGGTTGATAACAGTTGAAATTGAACAGGAGATCGAAAATGAACAAAACTAGCCTGATAGCAGCGGTCGGATTTGGGGTGATGCTGATTTCACAGACATCCCTTGCTGGTCCCAGACATGGTTATCAAGACACCGCACGGGTTCTCAAGGTAAAACCCATCTATGAAACAGTTCGGGTAAACAATCCCCGCCGTAGATGCTGGGATGAGCCTGTGTACCACCGGGGTCGCAGCAACTCTGCCGTGCCAACCATTGCTGGTGCAATACTCGGTGGAGCTATTGGTAACCAGTTTGGCAAGGGTAGCGGTCGTGATGCCATGACCATTGCCGGGACCCTGCTGGGTGGAGCTATTGGCCATGATATGGGCGATCGCCATGTCGGACCTGGCTATGAGACCATGCAGCGCAGATGCAAGGTGGTAAACCGTTTTCGTAACAGAGAAGAAGTGGTTGGATATCGTGTAAAATACAGATATAACGGTAAGATCGGCTGGACCCGCACCGATACCCATCCGGGAAAACGCATTAGCGTTAAGGTGAAGGTTAGGCCAAACCGTCATAATGACCGTGGCTACGATAGATATGATGATGATCGCTGGGGCTTTGGCCAGTACCCAATCCGCCGTTCAGGCTACGAGATGTTCTGATAAGCTTTGGACCACTCGCCGGCTGAACCTATAACAGGACATATGATGCTGACTAGATTGAATGCAGGAAAACACAAAACTGTTACCGCCTTACTACTGTGCGGTCTGCTGGCAAGCATGCCGGTGGCCGCACAGCGATTTTATCAGGATGGTGGCAGACAGTTTCAGCAGCCAAATATGTTGCTGTCCCAAGGGCAGCTGGAGAGTCTTGACAGCGCGGTGTCACGCATCCGTGGTCGCACTGGTGGCAGGGTTCTGTCAGCAGAGACCAGACGTAGTAATGGACGGGTTGTGCACCACATAAGAGTTCTCACCAGAAATGGTAAGGTGAAACGTATAAAGGTTGTAGCCAAACCCGCATCTCGCCGCCGCTAGGGATTGCACTTACAACATCAAAGGCCATAGGACACTACACTACATGCGAATACTGGTAATAGAGGACGAAGAAGCCCTACGCACCCAGCTACATGATCAGCTCAGCTCCCACGGTTATTCGGTAAATACAGCAGAGGATGGTGAAGAGGGTCTGTTCTATGGTCGTGAATATCCTCAGGATCTGGCCGTGATCGATATAGGCCTGCCCAAACTCAGTGGCATCGAGGTAATACAGAAACTGCGCGCGGGGGGGCTTGATTACCCCATACTGATTCTGACCGCACGTGGTAACTGGCAGGACAAGGTGGAAGGTCTGGAGGCAGGAGCCGACGACTACCTGGTCAAGCCATTTCATATTGAAGAGTTGTTGGCACGTCTGAATGCCTTGCTGCGACGCTCAGTTGGTCTCTCCACGCCCAAGCTGGAATGCGGTCCTATAAGTTTGGATACCACCAGTCAGACCGTTCACCTCAATGGTGAGCAGATTGCATTCACTGCATATGAATACAGGATCCTGGAATACCTGATGCTGAACAGTGGCAAGGTGATATCCAAGACTGAACTCACCGAACACATCTATGAGCAGGATTTTGACCGTGACAGCAACGTGCTGGAAGTGCTGGTAGGTAGATTGCGCCGCAAACTTGACCCAGGCAATGAACTTCTCCCCATCGAGACCCTGCGTGGGCGTGGTTACAGATTTACCTTGGAAAGAAACTCTGTGTAGGGTCCGTTTTGTTGGTTAAAGGAATAGATTTGTGGGTGTTGCCTGCTGATAATAATACTCTCGCCAAGACGCAAAGTTATAACTTATGTTACTTAAGGTATTGCAAATGGTTCCCTTGGCGTGCTTTGCATCGGTGCGCGAGTATTAACAATGTGAGTTCAAATAACTTAATGCGCCTGGATATACTGAAGTGAAACATTGAAGGAGTAATAGTTGAGGACAGGTTCTCTACAGACCAGACTGGTTGCAGCGGGCACTCTGGTCCTTGCCGCATTTCTAGGTCTTACTGGTATCGCGTTGGATCAGGCATTTCGAGACAGCGTGGAAACCGCCACCATGGAGAAACTCAAGGGACAGGTCTACGGCCTGCTTGGGGCCGCGGATGAGGATACACGTGGTCGTCTGCGACTACCGAAGTCACTACCGGATCCGCGTCTGTCTGAACCTGACTCCGGCCTCTATGCCCAGGTGCAGGGTGAGGCAGGCGCCTATAGCTGGCAATCCCCATCCATGGTGGGGCGCGATTCTGGTGTAATTCAATCCACCACAGCCGGGGAGTGGCGCTTTGGCCGGACCAGTTCACCAGATGAGATGTTCGTCCTCAGCTTTGGGGTGCTGTGGGAGGATAATGCCGGTACTGAGCACTCCTACACCATGATGGTGTCCCAAAGTACCGACAGCCTGCACTCCCAGGTTGGAAGTTTCCGCTTTACCATGTTTCTCTGGCTGGGCGGTGCGGCCATGTTTCTGCTGCTGGTGCAGGTCCTGATGCTGCGCTGGGGGCTGACCCCGTTACGTCAGGTGGCCAGTGATCTCAAACATATCGAAGCGGGGGAGTCAGATGAACTGAAGGGGGAGTATCCAAAGGAGCTGTTGGGGCTGACCCGGAATATCAACTCTCTGATTGGCCATGGTCGGGCCAGTCAGGAGCGTTACCGTAACAGCCTGGGTGACTTGGCCCATAGTCTGAAGACGCCGTTGGCGGTACTGCAGGGCGCCATGGAGAGCCAGAGAGAGGATTCACTGCGTGAGGCGGTGCATGAGCAGCTACCGCGTATGGATGAGATCGTGCGCTACCAATTGCAGCGAGCCAGTGCATCTGGTCGCTCTGATGTCACCCGTGCCCAGCAGGTGGCGCCCATAGTAGGCAAGATTGTCACTACCCTGCAGAAGGTGTATCGGGACAAGGGTGTAAGCTGTGTTCAGGAGCTGGATGAACAGGCCAGATTCTATGGAGACCAGGGTGACCTGATGGAGTTTCTGGGTAACCTGTTGGAGAATGCCTTCAAGTACTGCCAGAGTTCGGTCCGGGTACGGGTAAAAAGCGGCCTGGTGGATACCGGGATGCGTTCCACGTTGCAAATAGTGATAGGGGACAATGGTGTCGGCATCCCCGCGTCTGAGTGGAAGCGGGTGCTGGGTCGGGGTGAACGGCAGGACCAAAGAGAACAGGGGCAGGGGATAGGGTTGGCTGTGGCGGATGACATCATCCGACTCTATGGCGGTGAACTGGAGATTGGACACAGTGAACTGGGTGGAGCTGAGATAAGTGTAAGCTTTAACAATGGCTAGATAGTATCCGCCCAGAAACACTGGTTCAAACCGCGAAGGTTGCAAAGAAAACACTGGGTTAGTTAATATATTAACTTCGCGCTCTTTGCGTTCTTCGCGGTTAATATATATGGAGCATCTGATTATTAAACCTTGGTAAACCACCAGCTCTGGTGATTAGACACGAATAGGCGGTGCATAAAATGCGCAGTTTCAAGTAATAAGCGCAAATTGATTATACAGCAGGCAGATCTACCTGCTGCCCCATAAATAACTCATTCTGTGATCGGCCACCCCAGGTCTTTCTTGGCCGGATGTTGGTGTTGGATGTTGCAAATGCAACAGCCAGCTCACTACTGGTTATACCCTTTCGCTACGCCCCAGGGAGAATTAACTGAAGGCGCGCAGTATCTTGAAATGATCTTTTCTTCTTTCGTGTTCCGGGTGCCAAAACACACTTGGTTTAACGTCTCCCTGTCAACAGTTGATTACTTTGAGATATGACGATCAGATCTGTTGGTTGTTTAAGAATGCACTGAAAAACAGTATGTTAGGGTGGGTCAAATAACACACTTTGGTGTGTGAAATGACATATGGAAAATGAAGAAAAATATAATTATATTACCGCAAAATTATATAGCTGTTTTTAGAGTGGAGAATAACAATGATACGTTCGTTCGTTCGGGCAGGTTCCAGTTTGCTGGTGGCGCCAGCCGTGGCAATAGGGTTGGTGAACACTTCTGCATTGGCCTCCGAGTGGGGTGTGGCGGATCTGGGGGAGATCTCGGTTACGGCATCTAGGGTTGCCACTGAGATTAAAGATAGTCCAGTTACCATCGAAATTATTGACGAGACGGAGCTGGAAACAGTCAAGTTTGTCGATTCCGTCAATGAACTGCTCAACCGGATACCCGGCAACAGCCTGAGTCGAAATCTGCGCATTCCTATTGGCAGTAAGAACTACACCATCAATCTGGTGGATGGAATGGCTGTCAGAAGTTTTGGCCGCGGTACCAACGGTTTTCTTGAAGAGGTGAATACCTCCGATATCGAAAGGATTGAGGTGATCAAAGGGCCGGCGTCATCACTCTACGGCAGTAACGCCCTGGGTGGTGTTATCAATGTGATCACCCGCAAACCACCAACCGAGCCAGAGTTCAAGGTATGGGGTGAGGTGGGCAACCATGACCGAGCGCGTGGCGGTATCTCGGCTGCGGGTTCAGTCGACTCCTTTGGCTATTTCTTTGATGCCAATCTACTTGATTTTGACGGCTCACAGGACCGAAAAGACCGGCATCGTGAGACTGTCAGCGGCAAGCTGGTTTATGACTTCGATGCGGATACCAGCCTCAGCGTCAGGGGAGAGTACCTTGAAACCTCTGAGCAGGATCCAGGTTCTCTTAGTAAGGATCAGTTTAATGCCGATTGGCAGCAGGCTGATATTCCGGATGCCTTTACCGATCAGCAGATGAGTTCGATTGGGTTCGCGTTTGTTACCGACCTTAGTGAGCAGTCAGGGCTGGATATCAAATACAGTCTCAGGAGACATGAGGAACAGGGTATGCCCACCTGGAGTGCAGATGCAGACTATGGTGAGGACGACATGCTCAATCATAACCTGGTGGCCACCTACCATCGGGACTTTGGTTTCTATAACTCCCGTCTGATCCTCGGTATGGATCTCCAATATGCCGATGTAGAGGAGGTAAGCCACGATGGTAGATTGCCTTCTGATGATGTTGTCTTGGCTGAGTCCTGGGATATTCTGGCCAAGGTCAGCTCTCCATTCTTCCAGTATGAGATCTCCCCTATCGAACGCATGCGGATCACACTGGGCGCTCGTTACGATAGGGTGACCTATAGTGCAGAGAACCATGATGATACCTTCGATGAGAAGAAGGTATTCACCAGCGTGACACCAAAGGCTGGTTTTACCTTTGACCTGGATGATGAAAACAGCCTCTGGTTTGGCTATAGCACCGGTTTCGTAGTTCCAAGTAGGTCCGCCCTCTATACCAGTAGCTATCATATTCCTGATTCTAATCTAGAGCCGGAGGAGGCAGAGAACTTCGAAGCCGGTGTGCGCGGACATTTGTTTGAAGGCATGCTGAAATACGATGTGGCGCTATATAGAACAATAATTGAGGAGATGGTCCTAACTGAAGATCGTGGACGTGGACCAGATTTCTATGTAAACGCCGGAGAGGTCAAGCTCCAGGGTGTCGAGACCAGCCTGTCGGTGCAGCCGTTGGATTTCCTAAGGTTTGATGTTGCACATACCTATGCTAAGAATAAATATGAGGAGTACATATCAGATGCTGACTACAGCGGCAACTATATGCCATCTTCACCGCTGCACCATGTCAATGCCCGTGCAACCTGGATGCCGAGACACGATCTGGATGTAGAACTGGAGTGGGATCACATCTCATCCTACTACACCCATGATGACAATACGGCAGACCCGGATGGTAAGTATGAGCGTCCTAACTTGCTCCACCTCCGGGTCACCTATGGTGATGGGCCTTGGTCGATATGGGGGCATGTGTTGAATCTTACCGACAAAAAATATGCGAGAAGAGTGTCGTTCTCACCGGCAGGTAGAGACCCTGAACGCAGGAACTACGACTCAGGGATCGAACGTACCGTCTATGCCGGAGTAAGCTACACCTGGTAAGCGAATAGAGGTGCGAAGTTAAGGGGTGGTTTCTATCTGTATATTTAGTCGATGCCTGCCTGTGGCGGGCATCTTTTTCTCTGCGTTTTCTACGTCCTGTATTGGGGAGAGATGATGCGGCCTCGTCCCTTAGCAAAGGCTGCGACGCAGGATTGGATCATTTGCGGGCCTCCCTTCGGGCGCGACAAGAGGACATCATCTGCGGCGTTACGTCTCTTGTAAAGGGCGCAACCATTCCCGGCCGGACGTGCCTTGCAGCTAATATCTTCTCGGCACGCTTAATGCGTAATTAATACCGGACATTACACTAATGATGGAGGCCTCTCCTGTATTGCAGATGCATCTTAATATCCTGCAAGGTTTCGAAAGTATCTATCTCGGCGTGCTGGTTATGGGTTTTTCCACCAGCCTGGTGCCCCTGATGTTTGGTATCGGCACTTCTGCTTCTCCGCTCTACTTATATTGGCGGCGCAGCGGGCTGTCTTTCTGAGAAGATCCGCAATGAAATTCCACGTTACGAAAGTTGGTTATGAATAATCAGCGGAATAATTCTGGCGTTCTTCGGGATGCGCTTGCTGCTCATGAGTGGGTTATTTAGTTGAATGGAGTATAAGAAACCACATTGAATGATACTAACAAAAATCTGAGTGGGAGAGGCATGTACCTGCGGAAGTATGCTGTGGTGGTTGTGCCGGTTTTCTTTCTCTTTTTAGGTTGGGCCGGTTATCAATGGATCATGACATGGGAGAAGGGAGAGCAGTCCCACACTGGTAAACCGTCGGCTGCGCGCACCTCAAAACACAAGGGGTCATGGGGTCCGCGTTATGGCCGTAGCGCCCCGCAAAAAAGGGCAGCTGGTCGCCTTAAGCGACCTATAGTTGAGGCGCGAACCATTCGCTTTAATGCCTATCGACCACAATGGAAACTCTATGGACAGGTTATTGCCAGAGACAGGGTGGCGATGCATATACCAGTTCCTGGGCGGCTGACTCTGGTTGGACCCAAGTTGCGTGTGGGGGCGCGTCTCACCAAGGGAGACCTGTTAGCTGTTGTTGATGAGTTTCCTTATCGTTCGGCGCTGGAGGAAGAGCAGGCAACACTTTTGGAGGTACGCGCCAAACAGAAGGAGATACGCGCCCAGATCATGCTGGAAGAGAGAGGCTTGAAACAGTCCCGGCGACAGCTTGAACTGGCGCTTGGCGAGTTTGAAGATATGCAGAAGCTCTTGAAGCAGGGCAACGTATCGAAAAAGATGCTGGATGATGCCGTGCTGCTAATTTCCCAGCGGGAACAGGCGGTGCAGCAACGGGAGAGTAATATCGAAATCAGTACTGCCCGGTTACAACAGCAGAATGCGGTGGAAAAGCGTCAAACATGGGTGGTCCGGAAGGCGCATCGGGCGTTGATGGATGCCCGTCTTGTTTCGCCTTTTGATGGGTATGTGCTGGCCGCAAATGCAGAGAGTGGTCAATATATCACCGCTTCTAACAAGCTGGCGACTGTAGTTTCTGATGGGCATCTTGAGGTGCAATTCACCCTGTCGATGGATCAATATGGTGATCTGTTGGCCGCCGGGAGCAGTGTCGCTGGATTGCCGGTGCAGGTCACCTGGAACTCTGGCCGAACCCACCTGACCTTTGCGGGCAAGGTGACGCGGGTGACGCCAGAGGTTGCCGATGACAGCAATTCCATTACCCTATTTGCCGGATTTGATGACAAAACGGTAACTACAGGCAAGCTGCCTATCGGTTCCTTTGTAGATGTGGTTCTTTCCGGACACGATATTGAGCGCGTGGCGCGGGTGCCAGAAAGCGCCGTGTATGACCAGAATCATCTCTTTCTCATTGAAGATGGCAGACTGGTATCTCGCCAGGTACAGCCACTGACCTGGGAAAATGGTGAAGTGCTGATTTCCAAGGGCCTCGACGAGGGGGAACGGATTCTAGCCAACCACTTGCCAAACGCCAAACCCGGCATGCAAGTGCAGGTGAAGGAGAGATGAGCGAGGCAGGGGACGCCCCCCGTTTCCCGGCCCTTTCGGCCCCTATTCGCTTTTTTGCCCAACATCGTACGGCGGCCAATCTGCTGATGGCCATATTGCTGATTGCCGGTTACATAGCTCTGGATATGCTGAATACGCAGCTGTTGCCAACGCGGGAGAATCCACGCGTTTCGGTACGTGTTGACTGGCCAGGAGCGAGTGCTTCGGACATGGATAGATCGGTCATCCGCAATCTTGAGCCGGTCTTACGCTACCTGGATGGTGTCGATAACCTCATGGGCCAGGCCCGTGAGGGGAGCGCCTACATGGCTGTTCAGTTTCGGCGTGGTATGGATGTTGACCAACTGACGGTTGAGGTACAAAAGGCGGTTGATAGTGTTACTACCCTGCCTGAAGCGGCAGAACGGCCAGAGGTTCGTGCGGTGCGTGGCTTTGAGCGTGTTGCTAAGATCCTGATTACGGGGCCGCTGTCAGAGAGTGAGTTGAAAGGCCATGCGGTACGTATACGTGATGGTCTGCTGGATGCCGGTATCGACCGGGTCACAATGACCGGAACGCGCGATGAGGAGATTCGTGTGAACGTTCCGGAGCGTAATCTGGCCCGGCATCACCTGACCATGGCTGATATCGCGACAGCCATCAAGCGTGAGACTCAGGATCGGCCTGCAGGCAGCCTGCGGGGCGGGCTGGATCGATCCGTACACGGGGTGGGGTACAGCGATACCGCGGATGAGATTGGTGCGATTGTCCTGCGTGCTGGAAAAGAGGGTGAACAGCTGGCGTTGCATCATGTGGCGCGGGTAGAGGATGTCTTTGACCCTGATCAGATCCGCGGCCTGCATCGGGGGGCACCGGCCATTCGGCTGGAGATTCAGCGCACACCGTTGGCCGACACCCTGGAAACCAATCGCATTCTGCACGGCTATATCGAGCGAGTCAGCAAAACTTTGCCACAGGAACTCAAGGTTGAACTGTTCGACGTGCGTGCCGACTATTTGAAGGAACGTATCAATCTGCTGTTTAAAAATGGCCTTCAAGGGCTTGCCATTGTGATGGCGGTTCTGTTCGTTTTTCTCAGTGCCCGCATCGCCTTCTGGGTTGCCTTTGGTATACCAGTGGCCCTGATGGCAACCTTTGCCGTCATGTGGATGACCGGACAGAGCATCAATATGTTCTCCCTGTTTGCGCTGATGCTGGCGCTTGGCATTATTGTCGATGATGCTATCGTCGTTGGTGAGCATACGGCTACGTTGCATAAGGGTGGCCTGCCAGCCGGGCGAGCGGTAGAACAAGGCGCCTTGCGCATGTCGGCGCCAGTGCTGGCGGCCACGTTCACCACCATAGTCGCCTTTCTGCCCACCTTCTTTATGACCGGCCGGGTTGGCGATATGTTGCAGGCCTTGCCGTTGGTGGTTACCGCCGCGCTTGCCGCAAGTCTTATTGAGTGTTTCTTTATTCTACCAGCGCATCTACGCCATGCCCTCTCATATACAGGGAGCCCAGGCCGTTATCGCAACTTTTTTGATCGGGGGTTTGGCCATTTCAGGGATCGCATCTTCGGACCGGTGGTCGAATTTGTTATTACCTGGCGCTACGCTGCGCTGGCGCTGGTTGTGGCGCTGCTTTTGATTACAACCTCCGTAGTGGTGAGTGGAAAGTTACGCTTCAACTTCTTCCCTTCGCCAGAAGCCGAATATATCTCTGCCGGCATTACCATGCAGGCAGGTACCTCAAGCGAACAGACGCTGAAGGCGTTGGAGGTTATTGAAGAGAGTCTATACCGTGCGGAAAAGAAGCTGGGCGAGGAGCAGACGCTGGTTCGTGTCAGTTTTGCCTGGTTAGGTATGCTGGGTTTCTCTTCAGGTGACCACTTGGCCCAGCTGGATGTTCAGCTTTCACCTTCGGAGGGGCGAACTATCCGTACCCGTGAGATTTTGCGTACATGGAAACGCATGGTGCCACCCATTCCCGGACTGGAACGCTTTTCTGTCGGTGTACGTCGTCACGGTGGGGCGCCGCAGGATCTGGAGATTCATCTGCAAGGGGATGATGCCTATAGCCTGAAAACTGCAGCCATGGAGATACAGGATCTGCTTCTGGATATACCTGGCGTGCAGTCTGTCAATGATAACCTCCCTTGGGGAAAACGTGATGTGGCCATTCGTCTTACCCAGCGTGGAAGGATGTTGGGTTTTACCATTGATGATGTAACCATGCAGGTGCAACATGCGCTGGAGGGGCAGATAGTACGCAGGTTTGCACGCCGCTCTGAAGAGGTGGTTGTACGCCTTCGGCGTGAGGGTGGCATGCTTGGTATGCAGGCCTTGCGTGAAATGCGTATTGCGGCACCTAGCGGTGCCTATGTGCCTCTGCGTGACATTGCGGATCTGCAGGAGAAGTCGGCGTTTTCGATGATTATGCGACGGGATGGCAAGACCAATATTACCGTGGGCGCTGATTTGGATAACAAGGTGCTGACGCTGATTGAGGCGCAAAATGAATTAGAGAGGGCGGGGCTTGAGGTTATTGCACAGCAGCATGGAGTAGAGCTGAAACTGGCTGGTGGTCTGGAGGAGCAGCGTGCAGGGTTTTCTGACCTCCAGCGTGGATCGCTGATCGCATTTGCTTTGATCTATATTATTCTGGCTTGGGTCTTTGCCGGTTATTCACGACCGCTGATTGTCATGATTATTATCCCTTTCGGTATGATCGGGATGGTATTGGGTCACCTGATAATGGGCCAGAGCCTGACCATGCTCAGTCTTGTGGGCCTGCTTGGCCTATCGGGGATTATCGTTAATGACTCCATTATTCTGGTCTCCCGTGCAGATGAACGGGTGGCCGCTGGGGAAACTATGCGGGAGGCGGCCTCGGGTGCAGCACGGGACCGCCTGCGCGCAGTACTGCTTACATCACTGACCACCATTGGCGGCCTTACCCCACTGATGTTTGAGACATCGATTCAGGCGCAGTTCCTGCTGCCCATGGCCATTACCATTGTTTTTGGGTTAGCCGTGGCCACACTATTAGTGCTGCTGCTGGTGCCTGTGGTCTATGGCATCCTGGGCGACCTTTATTCCGTGAGGTCCAGGGCGGCTCCTAGTACTCCTTCGCTCTAGTCCTTATCATCTATGTGTTGCTCTTTGACAACACTAACCCAGCCAAAGTCACTGAATACGCTAAAGATTGCAGGCACGACAAATAGCACCAGGATTGTAGCTGCCAGCAGACCGAACACAATACTGCTTGCCAGTGGGGTCAGGATCTGGGCCTGCAGGCTGGTCTCCATCAGCAGTGGCGTCAGTCCTGCCACCGTGGTGAGTGAGGTCAGTAGAATGGCGCGAAAACGTTCCCGGCTGGCGATCTTTGCCGCTTCTGGAATGGGAATGCCTTCACGGGCGCGTAGTTTTAGAAACTCCACCAACAGGATGGAATCATTAACCACGATACCCGCCAGTGATGCGGCCCCCATGATGCTGGGCATAGATATATCCAGTCCCATCAGCAGATGCCCCCAGATCACGCCGATCATCGCCAGTGGGATGGTTAACATTACGGCTGCCGGTTCAACATAGCTGCGGAACTGAAAACTCAACAGTACGAAGATACCGATCAGTCCGATCAGGAAGCCCCGCACCATCGAGCCGCTGGTTTTGCTGCTCTCTGCCGACTGGCCTTCCAGTACGATGGTGATATCTTGGTAACGCTGCTGCAATTCGGGAAGGAAGTCGCGCTGGGTGTCTGCCAGGATCTGAGTGGCATTGCCTAGTGCCGTATCCATGTCCGCAGATATGGTGACGGTCCTGACCCCTTGAATCCTCTGGATGCTCGCATAACCCCGGCCCAGTTCAATATCAGCTACGGTACTGAGCGGCACCTGGTCTCCCTTGGCCGTTACGATATGAAAATTCCGCAGATCATCCAGGGTGTCATGACTCAGGTCGTTAAGTGCAACGGTGATTTCGTAGGATTCGGTCTCGGTCACAACCTCATCGGCGGTAATGCCATAGAATGCGGCACGTAACTGATTGGCGACGGTTGTCGCATCCAGCCCAAAGGCGAGGCTGCCATCTTTCAGGTGCAGCCGGATTTCCGGTTTTCCGTGGCGCAGGTCATCGGCCAGGTTGATGACGCCTTGGTACTGCTGCAGCCAGGCCTGCAGCTCCAGGGATGCAGCCTTGAGCTGCTTTAGATCACGCCCTTTGAGCCGGACTTCAATGGCGACCCCAGCCGGACCCGCCCTTGGCTCTTTAAAATTGATGCTGATGACACCGGGGATGATGCCGACCTCTTTTCTCCAGGTCTGTAGATAGTCATCCACCCGTCCAGTCCGTACTTCACTGCTAAGGATATCGGCACTGATGGTGGCTACATGGGTACCTTTCTCTTTGGCGTCAAGATTCTGGTTATAGCGGATGGTGACATCCTGTATCAGCTCTTTTTGCCCGGGTTGCAGAGGGGTGTAGTGGTCATTCACCCGCTTTAGTGCGGCGGATATTTTAGTGACTACGGCCTCTGTTTGCCACAGGGGGGTGCCCTGTGGCAGCAGCAGGCGGGCCTCGAAGGAATCACCATCAATATCAGGGAAGGCAACCCGTTTCAGATGGCCGCCAGCCAGCATGCCGATTGATGCAATGAATAAGGCAAAAATCAGCCCAAGGAAGAGGTAGCGCCATTGAATCGCCGCATCTATGGCCCGTCCCAGCACATCATGCCGCAACCTCTCGATAAAGGCATCAAAATGTTGTCGAAACAGCGGCTGTTTATCCATTTCATGGTTTCTGAGTGCATGTTCCAGATGGTGGGGCAGGATCAAAAAGGCCTCGAGCAGGCTTACTGCAAGCACCGCAATCATCACCACGGGAATGACTTCCAGCATTTTGCCCATGTTGCCACTGAGAAATGCCAGGGGGGCAAACACGGCGACCGAGGTCAGAAAGGATGAGGTCACCCCAGGCATCACCTGGATGGTACCGTCAACAGCGGCGCGAAAGGCCGATTTTCCCTTGCGCAGGTGGGTTGCGATATTTTCGGCAATGACGATGGCATCATCCATCAACAGGCCAAGAGTGATTAACAATGCCACCATACTGATCATGTTTATCGACTGCCCCAGCAACGACATGATGAAGAGGCTACCCAGAAAGGAGATGGGCAGACCCATGGCGACCCAGAAGGCGAACCGCAGCTGAAAAAACAGCCACATTACAAGAAATACTAGTCCAAGTCCCTGCAGACCGTTGCTGGTCAATATCTGCAGACGGCCGCGCACCACGGTAGAACTGTCATTGGTCAGGGTGAACCGGATATCTGGTGGGGCCAGTTGCTGCTCACGCTCGACAAAGGCCGCTACCGCGTTGAAGACACGCAATGTGTCTTCCGTCTTGGCCTTGTTGATCTGCAATAGTGCTGCGCGTTGGCCATTGAACAGGATCTTCTCTTCATCCAGTTCAAAGCTGTCCCGGATGGTGGCGATATCACCCAGCCGGACCTCAGCACCACTACCGGCGCCGATGATTACCAGCTCACCCAGCTCCTGCGTGGTGTCTCGTTGATCCATGAAGCGGATCATGTAGTTGTGTTGCCTGGTCTCTACCGAGCCGGCCGGCAGATTGATATTCTGCTGTGAGATTGCGTTCGCCAGATCTCTTATACTGAGGCCGTGACGTTGTAGCATCTCGGCGGAAACTTTGACCTGCAGCTGGTGCTCAGAAAAGCCGGAGAGGGTCACCTGTGAAACCAGTGGCGATATCTGCAGCCGATCTTTTATCTCCTCGGCATAGGCCTTCAACGCCGGGGGGGAGAGTGGTCCGGTAATGGCGATGTCAACCACCTGGTCGGTGCGGGCCAGTTGCTCGATAATCGGCAGCTCAACCTGTTCCGGAAAGCTGTCAATCGCTTCAACCGCACTTTTGATATCGTCCATGAACCGCGCGAAATTACCTCGCTCAGTCATAGTAACGATGGCGCTGGCGCTATTTTCCAGCGCTTGGCATTGAATCTCTTCCACCTCATTGACGGTATCAATGGCATCTTCAAGGCGTTTACAGATGGCCTGTTCAACATCTTCCGGTGTGGCCCCGGGGTAGGGTACAGTAACCTGTACCTCCTTCGAGGCGAATTCGGGAAAACTCTCCCGCTCCAGCGTTGGTAGCGCTGCAATACCCAGTACCACCAGCATTAACAGTAGTAGATTGGCCGCAGTGGGGTGGGCGGCAAAATAGCGTATCATTTGGTTCTACTCACTAACGGAGGAGAGGAGCTGTTGTAATGTTGCATCATCAGCAACTGGCTTAAGCAACATCCCTTCCACAGCGGAAAAAAGGTCGGAGATAATCACTTGCTCGCCTGCCTGCAGGCCACTGCTGATGACGACGTAGTCAGGACCCTTGGATCCTATGGTGATCTTGCGTTGTTCCAGACGATGTTCCTGGTTTACCACAAAGACGTGCTGGCCATGCAGGGCGCTCAGGGGAATTACCAGGCGGCTCTCCTGTGGCTGCCCGCTCAGCACCACGTCCACAAACAGGCCTTTGACCAGTGGTGGACGTCTGCCCGGCTGAACTTGGGCATAGGGCTTATCCACCTCAATAATGACCCCGACGGTTCGGGTGCGCGGGTCAAGGGCATCACTAATGCGGGCGACTCTGGCGTCCCATTCAACCAGGTACTCATTCTGTTGCAATAGCACGCGCGCCGAGATGCCGAGCAGCTTGCCCGGTTCAATATCCCCAGCCTCTGTAGGATTAATAACCGTTGCCGGGTTGATAAGTTTACCCAGTCGTCCCATCGGAATCTGAACCGCAACCTCAGCCTTTTCAATGCCGTCTGCTACTACCATCAATGAACCCTGGGCGACAAACTGCTGAAGTTCGATCTTGACCTCGGCAATACGGCCGTTGAAGGGCATCAGGACTGTTGTGTATTCAAGATTCAGTTTTGCATCGGCCAGCGCCACCTGCTGTTTTTCCATCTCTACAGCCAGCTGTCTGCGCTCTACCGGATAGAGCTTGATGCTGTTGGTTAGTGACTGGGCACTTTTCTGCTGGGCCAGCAGACTGCGCTGCTCTTTCCCATAGTCGGACTGGGAGATAGAGTTCTGCTTGAGCATTTTCTGTTTACGCTGCAATTCATCCCCGGCAATCTTCAGCTCCTGCCGCTCGATCAGTAGCAACGCCTCTGTATTGGCCTCCTGTACATCAATCTGGGCCAGTTGCACTTTGACGGCTTCAATCCCGGTCTTAGCCTGGGTGATGGCCAGTTCATAATTACGGGGATCAATCTGCAGCAGCATCTCACCCTCTCTGATCAATGCTCCTTGTTTGAGGTGTGGATGCAGCACGCTGATCTTGCCGCTCACCTGTGCCACGCCGCTCCACACCCGACTGGGCTCGACGTTCCCCGTCGCTACCAGTCGTGGGGCAACTGTGGTTTCAGGTACACTGATTACATGTACGGCCGTCGCCTTCTCCGCGACAACCATTCGCACCGGTTCTGAACTGTTGTTTTTCAGCAGTACAAAGACGACAACGCCAATTAGGGTGACGGGAATAATCAGCAGCCTCATCACGCGGGTATTTTTCATGGTATTAAACTTACTTCTCAGTTGTTACGTTAATTAGAACGAAGTATCATAGCATTAACATCCTAGTTTACTCTACGCCCCTTACCCTGATGTAACGGTAGATTGCTATCGCGTCCAAACCACAGAACGCAAGGCAATGGTGGCCACGGTGCGCTGTTCATTTTCACCACCATAAAAGGTGTGGATTTCAAAAGTGCAGAAGACCAGGAGTATCAATACGGCTATGGTGATAGCCGCCTCCGGAGTTCAGTCTTTTTTCAACCAAACGCCAATTCCTGTGGCCACGTAAAAAACTGCGCAAAAGTTGAACCAAAGTACAAAATTAATCTAGTCCCATGTGGTACTTTTGGCTTCTCCATGAATAAAAAGTAATGAGAGCATATATGGTGCATGTCGTTACAGCATCTATATTTATCCTTAAAAGGGCGGTTTTAGGCAGCAGCTTACTGAATAGCCTGTTCCTGTGGCGCCTTGGTAAGCTGTTTGGTATTGGCTGCAAGAGCACGCTTGTTGTCCAATCTCACCAGACGGTTTCTGGCTGCATCAATGGCGGGATGTCCCTCACTGAGCGCTTGTTTCAGGAGTGCCTGCATTTTTTCGAATTGCTCCCTTGCATCATCAAAGCGTCCCTGTGCTACATAGAGTTCACCCAGTCCCCTCCGGTTGACTGCAAGGTCCAGGCGCCAGCCCCCTGAGTTGTCAGCATGCCATACGTCGGCTGCTTGCTGATAAAGACTCTCTGCCCGTGTAAGGTTTTTTTGTTGGCCGCGGTAAAAATTCGCCAGCTTGTGCATTGCCATGGCTACCTGGGAATGCTCATTCCCCTTTGCTGTTTGTTGGATATGCAAAGAACGTATCAATAATTCTTCTGCCTTATCCGGCTTATTAAGATGCATTTTCAATCCTGCGATCTTGTTGAGACTGATAGATACCCAGGGGTGCATGTCTCCTAATGTTTGCTCTCTGATCGCTAGGCTTTGGTGTAACAGTGACTCTGCCTTGCCGATTCGCGATTGGTTAAAATAGATAAGGGCAAGATTGTCGAGCATAGTTGCCACTATGTGGTCTGGGGCCGGTAGGGTGGCAGTGACAACCTTCAACAGCATGAGCTGGTACATTTCGGCCTCGTCATATTTGCCCAAGGCAAATGCTAACTTGGATGCTGGCTGGAGATATTCCGGATTTGATGGGTGCAGCTGTATAGCCTCTTGCAGGTAGGCGTATGTAGTGTCGGGCTCCTTTCTGGATGTGGCTATGATACTTTGTTGATAGGCGAGGGCGGCGGCCTCAAGTCTGCTGTTGATCTTGGCCTCCTGCAGCAAGGCCTCGGATGGCGCAGGCTGGGGTGTCCCGTTTAACCGGTGTTGTTTATACACGGCAGGATCAATATTTGTCTGGGTAGTTGAAATGATGCTGGGGCGCTCCAATGCATAGCTAGCATGACTGCCGCTTGCTATCAGTAGGCAGGATAGAGATAGTGTGATGTAAGCTTTCATATTGTTGATGTTCATGTCTATTAGTTATGTCCTCACGCCATGGTAATGGCTGATTGTGTCTTGTATGCCGAATCCAAGGACCAAAGCTTATAAGTAAACTGTTTCTATATTATTTCTGCTTCAAAGCAAATTGTTTCAATTTATTTCAGCGCATGCTCCTTTAGCAGGCTGGTCGGAAAGCCAGTATTCACTTATGTACTTCAGCGATATTCTAAGGCGTGGGGCTGATGGGGCTTCATGCTGTTTATTATCACAGAAACCTGAGGCGAGTGAGGGCTAGGAGTTTGCTTCCGGCAGCGGCAGCGCTCTACGTCAGCAGCAGGTCCAAGAACCCTACTATCACTTGTTTCATATAATCCTAGTTATCCATAATAGTCATCTCTTTCCCCTTGGCACGAGTTTCCCCACCGGAGAACATCATTAGTAATAAGGACGCAAGCAACAGAAACTTCAGTAAAGGAATAACGCTGGAAAAGGCCTTGTTGGTGGATGTTGACACCATGCGCAGCAGATCACTTTGAATGCTATTTATAAAAGTGCCTCCGGAATGATTTACGGAAACTTTTGTGGCAATCCATACAGGTGTTCTGCAGATCTGAGAAAGCAGAGATCACTGCGTAGCCGTCTTTTTTCGCAGCAGCTTCACCCAGTACAAGGGCAGTATCATGGGTTTTAGCGTCATAACCCTTGAATTTACCGGCTTGAGTACCAATAAAACCCAAAAGGCGCACTGTCTCAATCATTGGTGGTTTTGGATGATCAGCTACCCGGGATGCGGCTTTTTCGATCAGTTTCCAGTCCCCGCGAGAAATGCCGTCAACGATGGTCTGCATATCCCTACCCAGATCTTGCATGATTTTGTGCAAGACCAATGGCTTGGTGAAATTATATACAGTCCCGGCCAGCACCTGACTACTGGCAGTAGTCGTGGCAAAACCGGCAAACAAAAATGTTCTTATTATGTGGCTTGCCATCATTTCAAATATTATCCGGCTTTTTAGAGTAATTATATCTAGTTAAGGCCTATACCGACCTACCTTTCTGAAACTATCGGCTGCACCTTTACCCTGGAAAAAAGATGGCCCGTTATCGCGATTGTTACCCAAATCACAGAACGCAAGGTCATGGCGACCACGGTGCGTTGCTCATATTCACCATCAAAAAAGATAAAGACTCCAAGGGCGCCAAAACCTACCAGCGTCAGCACGGCTATGGTGATTGCCGCCGCCGGGGCCCAGGCCTTTTTCAACCAAATACCGATTCCTGTGACTACATAAAAGAACCCCGCGCAAAAGTTGAACCAAAGTATAAATTCGACATAGTTTCCTGCGTCGCGTCTGGCTTCTCCATTTATAAAGAGCACGTTGCCGCCAGACTTGATGGTCATTAGACCAAAGACCACGGCTACGATGGCGCTGATCCAGACCCATGTGGACCGTTTTGCAGTAATCATTTTGATGTTCCTCGATTGGGACCTGGATCTACAGATTCAGGTGGGGGTAAAACCGGTGTTGATGTAGTGGATAATCTGCCATATCTCATTAACTGAGAGCTGATCCCTAAAAGCTGGCATAGCACTGCCTAACGGTTTGCCCCCTTCCGACAAGGTCCAAAAGAGGAAGGCGTCTGTGGTTACCGGTAATCTGCGGCTAAAAGCAAGATTGGCTGGGTGCGGAAGCAATGGCTTACCTGCTGGACCATCACCGCAACCGGATGCGCCATGACACACCTGACATTGCGTTTGATAGATCTTTTTTCCTTTAGAGATATTCTCCGTGGAAGCAGGCAGCGGGTTGGTTAAATCAGCATACTGGTCTGGTATGTTTCCCTGCATGTATTGGATGTAGCGGCCGATAAACAAGGAGTTGGAGTCATTAATGCCAATATGCTGGCAACCGGTAATTGCCACGGCTGGCAATAGTAACAGGAGCCTATATAGTGCGCGGAGTGACAGCATTGATTTTGTCCTGAAAAGAGCTAGGCGCATGTACATGACGGGGGGCTCTGCACACACGCCTGACTGCTCTCCTTGTAATTATCCTTGTTCTTTAGTGATAAGGATGCGGAGTAGTTGTTAATTGTGCTTAACGACCGCGACCGCGTCCCGTGCCGCCACCAGAACCACCTCCACGGCGTGAGCCGTAGCCACTGCCATATCCCTGGCCGGAACCTTGGCCGTAACGATTCTTATTACCGGAACCGCTGCTATTGCCCTGGCCGTAACGATTCGTATTGCCGGCGCCATCTTGTTGTCCGCCCAGTTGATTGGTTTCACGAAAAAGCGCCCGCTCTTCACTGCTCATTGCTTGCATTCTGTTCTGCATCTCGGTTCTATAGCTAGTGCGATCTTCAGGCGCCAACTCTTGTGCTTGTGAGCGCAATCCAACGAGTTCCTCGGTGGTGAGGGAGGTGTAGTCCTCGGCTATCGCCATGTTGATTGATCCTGTCACCATAACCATGCCCCACACTAATACGCGTAATTTCCTCATATCCAATTCTTCCACTTGTAGTTTTAATGAATAGTTTGATACTGTGTAGCGCGTCTAAACAGTCCACACTCAAACGTGCTGCACATTATGAAGGCGGCATGTTTCACAATCATTTCTGAATACATAAAAACTGTTACAAATTGTTTCAGTGTTAAGGGAGTACCTGATTGTTATGAGTGACAAGAATTCAATCCCGCAAATCCTGATAGTTGATGATGACTTGGGAATACAGCGGCTCTTGACGCGTTATCTAAATGAAAATGGCTATGCAACCGCCGCAGTTTCCAGCGGTGAGGCAATGGATCTGTGGTTGCTGCAGAACCAACCTGATCTGATTGTTCTGGATCTTATGCTTCCGGGTGAAGATGGTCTGTCGCTGGCGCGGAGGCTTCGGTCTCGGTCTTCCTGCAATATGCCCATTATCATGCTGACTGCACGCGGTGAAGAGGTAGACCGGATCATTGGGCTGGAGATGGGGGCTGATGACTATCTTGCGAAGCCATTCAATCCGCGGGAACTTCTGGCGCGGATTCGTGCGGTAATGCGCAGAGGTGCAGTATCAGGTGAGGCGGATAAAACAGTAGCTGACAGTCAATTTAGATTTGGAGAATTTACACTTGATTTGGGTCGTAATCTTCTGTTTCGGCAGGGGGTGGAAGTAGAGTTGACCAGTGGGGAAATGAAGTTGCTTACAGTGCTGGCGCAACATCCTGACCGGGTTTTGTCTCGTGACCAATTGATGGATCTGCTCAGTGGTGGAGTTCGTGACTCGTTTGATCGAAGCATAGATGTTCGAATTACCCGCTTGAGAAGCAAGATTGAGGCTGACCCGGCGTCCCCAAAATTTATCCGCACCGTTTGGGGCGTGGGATATCGTTTTACTCCGATAGATGCACTGGAGTAGGGCTTGTTATGAAAATACCCAATACACTTTTTTTTCGTAACGCCGTTACACTTGGTGCTGCATCGTTTCTACTGGTTCTGGTGGCACTGGTTTCAATGGCCTATTTTGTAGTGGTTCCTGTTGGAAAACAGTCGGCGAATGATTTGGCTGCACTGTTGGCATTTTCCGCCCAGACCTGGGTTGAACTCCCACCAGAAACCCGCCCTGACCTAGAGCGTGAACTACTTAAATCTCATGGTCTAAAGCTGGAAGTATCACCGTCCTCATCACTGCCATACAAACCAAAACGTCTCTACCTGGGTATTCTTAGCCAGGCTTTGGAGAAACGTATGGGATATGCTCCCACAATTGGTTATCTTCCAGAGCATGATGGTTGGTATTGGGTGGACATTTTCATGGCTAAATACCAGTTGCGTTTTGGGTTTACTGAAGACCGGATTGGTGCTCGCCCTCCCATGGCGTTGCTCACCATATCCCTAGCCATTCTGATTATAGCTATTGCTACCGCACTGGTTCTAGCGCTACGCCTATCCAGGCCCCTGGCCGTACTTTCGAAAGCAACCACCGCCCTGGGTAAAGGTGAAAAGCAACTGACACTACCTGAAAACGGGCCGGATGAGATCGTGGCGTTGGCTAGTAACTTTAATCAATTGTCCTATGAGATTGCAGCGCTTCTTGAGAATCGAACCATATTGCTCGCCGGACTTTCCCATGATCTGCGCACACCACTGACCCGCATTCACCTGGCCCTGGAATTTTTACCGGAGATAAAAGAGGGAGAACTAATCAGCGGAATATACCGCGATCTAAACGATATTGATCGGCTTATTCATGAAACTCTACTGCTTGCGCGTGGCGTAGCGACCCAGGAAAAAACCGAGGAGGTGGATCTCAATGAAGTGATTTCTGAGGTGGTTTTTAGCTGTCAGCAGGGTGATGTCAAAATTAATTGGACGCCGACAATAAAACTACTTTGGATCGTCCCCATACAAAGCCTCAAGCGGATCCTGGGAAACCTGCTGGAAAATGCCATTCGCTACGGTGACGGCAAACCGGTTGGGGTTGAGATGCGGCTGGAAAAAGGATGTCCAGTGATAAAGGTCCAGGATCTGGGGCCAGGCATACCGCAAGAGAAGAGAGGCATGGTATTTCGCCCGTTCTATAGGTTGGATGATTCACGCAACACCGCTACCGGCGGTAGTGGGCTGGGGCTTGCGATCGTGCAGCAGCTTTGCAGCGCGCAAGACTGGAGGGTTTCGATACACTCACGTGCTGGTGGTGGTACCGAGGTTTCTCTAGAGTTAAAAGTCACTTGAATCCTTTTCTGTTCCTGAATATAACCAATTCAATAATAATTTGGTGCTAGTTGATTTTCTCATCAAACTGGCTTGAGTTAAGTCAAGCGTGAGCTTTAACGATGGATGATTTATTCACCCATCTCCTCGGCCAGATGCAGAAAGTTGTCCAATCGTTGCTGGGACACCTCTTTCTGTTCTACGGCCTGTTTTATTGCGCAGCCAGGTTCATGTTGATGTTTACAGTCGTTGAACTGACAGTGTCCAAGAAAGGGATGAAAATCCATGAAGCCGCTTTCCAGTTCTTTACGTGATAGCTTTAACAGGCGAAAACTGCGCACTCCAGGCGAATCGATCAGTTCCCCACCAGATGGGAGTGAGTAGCAAGTACTGGCGGATGTGGTATGACGGCCCAGCCCTGTGGCGTCAGATAATTGTCCTACCTGAAGATCCAGGTCGGGCAGAAGTGCGTTGATGATGGATGATTTTCCTACGCCGGATTGACCAACCAGAATAGATATCTCGCCCTTTAGACGTTCATGCATCGGGTCCAGGCCGTGCTTGGTATGGGCGCTGACCCGGATCACTGGATAACCGATATTCTGGTATAGCCTGATACGTTGGTCGAAGGCATTACCTCTGTCGCCCGTGATCAGGTCGGCCTTGTTGATGGTTATCAGGGCCGGCACACCTATGGTCTCTGCTGTGACCAGATATTGATCTAGCAGATACTCGCTCGGTTCAGGTTCCGTGGCTATTACAATAACCAGCAGGGTAATATTTGCAGCCAGTGGTTTTTCCCGGCCACTATAGTCCGGTCTGGCCAGGACAGAGTCCCTTTCCAGACGCGCAGTAACTACACCATTGCCAGGCTCCGTTATCTGCCAAACCACGCGATCACCGCATACAAGATGTCCGATATTCTGACGCGACAGACAGTGATGGAGCTTGCCGGTACTGTCCGCCACCGCAAGGTTTTGTCCATGTCTGGCAACAATCCGGCCCTCCAGAGGTGCATCTTCATCATGCTGTCCCAGGGAGGCATCGGCGCGTTGGGCTAGACGCTCACGCCGTTTTTCCTGAATCCGTTTGATGTGCTCTTTCTGTTTTTGCGTGAGTCTGCGTTGGGCCATGGGGTATATTAGCTTGCTTTGAGGGTGTATTACTCCGCGCGGCAGCCGAATTTGAGTAGTGGAGTCTGAATGACTAGCCTACAGAAACCCACACTACTTTGAAATAGTGTATTCCAGGGAAGGTGGAAGCAGGGAAAAACAGATCCCTGCACAGGATTGATGTTATTTGAAATGGTAGTGTTCTTTATTCAGATAATCCGCCACGCTTTTGGTCTCTTCGTTGAACCACTGTAGCTGTAAGCTTGTCTCGCACCTCTGTACCTGTGTAAACAGACTGTCTTTGGAGTTCACAATACGGTCTTTTCTGGTGTAGAGCTCGGGGCCATGGCAGCGAACACAGTTTTCGTCATTCAGTGTCTTGCCTGTAGCAATAGCCGAGTCATCGGCGTTGGCAGTAGACAGTCCCATACCCAGTGCGGCAAGTGCAGCTATATATATATTCATGCAGATGGCTCCGTTTTTTCCTTGTTCGATAGATACGCGATTCGCACCGGCGCCGGAGGGTGGCTGTCGTGAAAAGCCGAATAGAGCGGGTCCGGGGTCAGGGTGCTGGCATTTTCCTTGTAGAGTTTGACCAGAGAACTGATCATAGGTTCTGCACCGGTCTGCTCCACCGCATAATCGTCCGCCTCAAACTCATGTTTACGCTGAAACCTTGCCAGCAATGGGTTTAGGAACTGGCTGAAAATAGGGGCTGTCATCAAAAATAGTAGCAGGGCCATCGGGTTGGATTCTGTGGTGACACCCAGGCCGTTGAAGAACCACGGCTGTTGAATTAACCAACCCAACAGTGCCAGACCTAGCATGGAACTGATTGCCATAATCAGCATGCCTTTGAGGATGTGACGCCGTTTGAAATGGCCTAGTTCGTGCGCCAACACCGCTTCCATCTCATCAGCATCCAGATGTGCCAGCAGGGTGTCGAAGAATACTATGCGTTTGCTCTTTCCAAATCCGGTGAAGTAGGCGTTGCCGTGGCTGGAACGTTTTGACCCGTCCATAACAAAGATGCCATTGCTGGCAAAGCCGCAGCGGTCTAGCAGATGTTGGATCCGTAGGCGTAAATCTTCATTTTCCAAGGGGGTGAATTTATTGAACAGCGGCGCTATCAGGGTGGGGTAGGCCCAGCTCATAAGCAGGGTGAAACCGGTCCATACGCCCCAGGCGGCAAGCCACCACAGATCACCAGCGGAGCGCATCAGCCAGAGTATGACCCAGATTATGGGTGCTCCCAGCAACAGGGATAGCGCCAGCTTTAGTATCAGGTCGGCTATGAAACGGGCTGGTGTGGTGCTGTTGAATCCATACCTGTTTTCCAGGATAAAGGTGCGGTATATGGAGAACGGCATGTCCAGTATTCCTGATACCAGGAATACCGAAAAGATAAATCCGGTGCCGATGAGCAGTGGGTCAAACTCTAATGCCATGGCGTCCCAAATGCCTTGTACAAACTGCAGGCCTCCACCCAGGGTCCAGGCCAGAAGCAGGAGTGAGCCTACCATTATCTCCTTGGTCCAGAGGGATATCTGCGCCACAGTATAGTCAGCGGCTGTATGGTGCTGGCTGAGTGACACCTGGTCGATAAATGCCTCTGGGACTTCACTGCGGTGAGATAAAATATGGCGGCGATGGCGGAGCAGTAACCAGATTTGAAGGAGTAAGCCAACACTAAGCGCGGCAAGAAACGTGTACGTAAACCAATTCATAAATACTGACCAGTAGAGGAGGATAGGCGATGTTCAGCCATCGCATGCTGGTTCACGGTGACGCGCCAGTAACTTATTGTAGCACTCCTTTTGTAAGTTGTAATAAGGTGCGACCACTGCCTTTGAAGTGTCTCATCATCTACCCGTTTTTGGAAACACTCAATGGATTAAGCCGTCTTTCTGGTTAGTGTAGATATATGTGAGTGGCGCGTTCTGCTAGAATTGTCACAATTTTCCCTAGGAGCACCCGATGACCCAAGATGCAACAAATCTGATCTGGATCGACCTGGAAATGACTGGTCTGGACACAGTGAACGACAGGATCATCGAGATAGCTACCATAGTTACAGATGCAAAACTCAATATCCTGGTCGAGGGGCCCATGCTGGCGATCTATCAGCCGGATGAGATAATGAACGGCATGGATGAGTGGAACACCAGACAGCATGCGGGGTCTGGTCTGACAGAGCGGGTAAAGCAGAGTGGTTATGATGCGAAGATGGCTGAGCGAGAGACTATAGAGTTTCTGGAAAGGCATGTTCCCAAGGGCAGCTCACCCATGTGTGGTAATAGTATCTGTCAGGATCGGCGCTTCATGGCGCGTTTGATGCCGGAGCTGGAGGATTTCTTTCACTACCGCAATCTGGATGTGAGTACCCTCAAGGAGTTGGCCAACCGCTGGGCGCCGGAAGTGAGCAAGGGTGTGGTGAAGCAGGGCAAACATCTGGCGCTGGATGATATCCGTGACTCCATCAATGAACTTGCTCACTACCGGGACAATTTTCTGCAGTTGCCGCAGGAGCAAACTGGAGAGTAGTCTGTAGGTATCTGTTTAGTCGGTAATGACTAGTTGGTAATGACCTTGTTGCGTCCGCTGGTCTTGGCATGATACAGATTGTTATCGGCCCGCAGGAACAGCTCTTCTTCAACATTCTCCAGGTTGAGATCATTATCAAAAAAGGCGCCGCCGACACTGATGGTAATGTCTATCAGGCCAGCACTGGAGAACAGTGGCGCCTCTGTAAATCCAATTCGCACACGTTCTGCGGTGGCCTCAAGCTCAGCCGGGCTAGCAACAAAAACCAGGGCGGAGAACTCTTCACCACCCCAGCGATATACGTTGTCCGCCACCCGCAGTATCTCAACAACGCGACCGGCTGTGCTACGCAGGATTTCATCGCCCACCAGGTGTCCATATCTGTCATTGATGGATTTAAAATGGTCAATATCGATAAACAGCAGGCCGAGCCCACTGCCACTGCGTCTTGCCAGGGCGACCCGTTTGGTGATTTCGATTTCAAACAGGCGCCGATTGCCGAGGTGGGTGAGATTGTCTTCGGTAATCAGGTGATGCAGTTCGTGGTCAATAATGTGGCTGAGGACGGCGGTGATCTCGTCTGAAGCGGCCTCCATATCCATGAGATAGTCAACGATATTGAACGGCGCACCTGCTTTCGCCTCTTCCAGTATTCTTGTACCAAGTTGGTGTAGACGAATATGTGCAGCATTGAATCCCTCTACCTCTTCCGCTGGCAGCAGCTCTATTCCACCCTGGTTTAGCCAAATCCCAAGGGCGCACTTATCAGGTGATAGTGGCAGGTCGCCATCATTCAACGGTTCTCCCAGGGCCAGGGAGTAGGCGCGAATCTTCCATGCGTAATGGTCACCGTAGGCGCGCACCATTCCGGAGCGCTGGATATCCGCCAGTTCGTCAGCCGACCTGCGTATGCGGGCCAAGTCGTGTTCAGCGCTTGCGCGGAAGCGCTGCAGGGTATGGGCCACATGGAATGTAATGGCTTGTACTGCCTGGGATAGGTCGACAACCCGGCACAGGGCCCCAGCCAGCGATTTTTCTTCCCAGGCTTGGGCTAGTCCAATAAACAGTTGCCGTAACTTGCCCTGTGCCGTTAAGACGTGTTCCGCCTCCATGCCATAACGATACCAGTGGATGCTCTGCTCATACTGGGTGGCGCAGAATCTGTCTCCATAGTGACCCTGGAGATAGCTTTCAAAGGTGCCGGGAAGTAGTGGTGGTGGTGCATCCTGTGGCCACTCGATCTTGCCGTAGAACCACTCCTCGAAGGAGCCCTGATACTCCTTCAGGGCCTCCTGAAGCTCACGGCTATGTTCCTTGATAATGGCCGAGTCGTTGGAAGAGAGCCCAACGGTACTGCGTAGCTTGTCACTGTGGCTCATCGTGTTTCCCCACTGACCCTCATAGATGATGCAAGCAGGGTGGTTAAGTTGTTTCTTATAGTTTTCGATTATTGTTAATAGCAGACTATAGCTGCATATTGCGCTTTTATTAACGATAGTTTTGGTTTAACTGCTACTTAAATGGAGTTTGCTTGATCTTGATAAAGAGTTTGTTGATTGTTTTTGTAAAAAAGAGATGTGTGAATATTGGGTCTGGGATGGATTTTCTATGATTGTTACAAGGCTCGCCAGGGTAAGGCTGCTGGAAGGTATGGAGTTGTGCTACTGATGAATTAGGTAACGATTTGTCTACTATAATGTATGTGCGTCCATTTTTTCTGTAACCACCGAAAAACCGGTGCCACTGCAAGTCGACCGAATACGTCTCAAAGTGATAACCTACCCCTGATAACTTTAAGCCTATAAAAATTTGAGATCTATTGATGAAGAACAACTTCTATACGTTTAACAGCTTGTTTTTTCTTATGTTTATTGCAAGCGCTTCTCTAGCTGACACCACCAGCACGGGAGCTGTTATTAACGCTGAGATTGCTGTTTCCACAGAGACCGCCCCTCCTGTAGAGACTTCACTGCCCTCAGAGAGTGCTGTTTCCACTGAGGTAACAGTTCCAGGAGAGACTACGGCCAGCGAAGAGACCGCCGCCAGCGAAGAGATTGCTGCTGCACAGGAGACCGTACCGCAACTTGATCCGCAGCTTTATCAACAAGCAGTTAGCCAAATACTTCCTAAAGATAACCGGCAGGTGGGTAAGCTTGAAGAAGGTGAGGCTGTCTTCACCAAACGTACCATTCTCAAGATGCTCGAGCAGAACGATCAGCCGCCTCTGTGGGATCCGATCTCAATACAGTCGCTATCAGACGCACTGGATGGTTTGGCTGCGGATGGATTGAATCCCAGCGAATATCGGTTTGAAGAGATTGAGCCATACCTTAACGATCCAACTCACACCACTAAATCCCCTGAGGAGGCGGCAAGGATCGACGTCCTGCTTTCTGAAGCCTATCTGCGGGCTTTATACAATCTGGAATATGGCAAGGTCGATCCGCAACGTCTGGATGCAGACCATAATTTCGCCTCATCGCGTGACGGCGCAGACCGTTCAGCGCAACTACTATCCTGGGTTCGGAAGGGGCGCATTGATGAAGCCTTCGACTGGGCCAGACCAAAGAGTGATAGCTACAAACTACTGAAGGTGGCCCTGGCCCGTTACCAGAAAATTATGGCGGACGGTGGCTGGACCGAGATTCCAAGTGGCAAAGTAATCAAGCTTGGAAAGAGCGACAGTCGCATTCCATTGGTCAGGAGTCGACTGGCTATAACCGGAGACCTGGCTTCTGCTGATGGCCCAGATACGATTGATGTGGAGTTGGAACAGGCCATCATAAAATTTCAGAATCGAAACCATCTTAAGACAGATGGTGTGATTGGCCGCAGCACCCTTGCAGTAATGAATGTTACGGTGGAACAGCGTGTTGACCAAATTCGTGCAAATATTGACCGCCAACGTTGGTATTTCCCCAAGGACCTTGATGAGTATCTGGTGGTGGACGTCGCCGGGTTTCAGATCTACTGGATGAAAAACCAGGAGGTCATCTGGCAAGAGCATGTTCAGGTGGGTAAAAGGTTCACTTCGACACCTATATTCAGGGACCAGATTGAACACATCGACTTCAATCCAACCTGGTCGGTTCCGCCAGGCATTAATAGACGCACCATTCTGCCCAGCCTGAAAATAGACCCATCTTATCTGGATAAAAAAGGCTATCGACTATTAGATGATACAGGAAGGGATGTTGATCCCTACTCCATAGATTGGGAGGGGGTGTCGGAAATGCCTTTCACCGTGCGGCAACCGCCGGGTTGGGGCAACGCCCTTGGGAAGGTTAAGTTCATGTTTCCCAACAGGCACTCCGTATTTTTGCACGACACCAATCACCGGGAACTATTTGCCAGGCAGGTACGGACCACCAGTTCCGGTTGCATTCGGCTGCAGAACCCATTTGTTTTTGCTGAACGTCTACTTTCACGGCAGGAGGGGTGGGACCGGGACCGCATTGATCAAATAGTGCGTTCCAGCAGAACTACCCGTATTGATCTGGAAAAACCTCTGCCCATACTCATCCAGTACAGCACCGTGTCGGTAACAGATGATGAGGTGTTTTTCAGATCGGATATTTACCGGCGTGATTACAAGTTGCTGGCCGCCCTAGACAGGTCGTTTGAATTACACGTTCCGGATCTACCGAAAAGGACGCAATTGCTTATACAAGGCAGAGTGAAATCAGCCAGTGCCAGTGCCGCAAAACTGCTTGCTCCTGAGCCTGAGATAATCGGTGAACCATATACTGGTACCTACTACAGGGATGAGCCAGACAGTGGTGGCAACAGTATGTTTGAGCTTTAATGCTCATGGTATAGCTGGCATGGATGCCAGTTACCAGAATATGCCTCTGGGTTTGTAGTAGCCAATATGGTGTGGTTGTTGTATGGTATTCCTATTGGAATATCATGGTTATTTAGGGGGCAAAGCGAGATGTTGTCCGTATACTCGTTTAAATAATTTCCCAATCCCTCTCCACTTTTTATGTCCAGTGCACTTGTAGTACTTATGCAATTTGTTAGATGCTGGT
>CAZVME010000034.1:0-35434 GCA_964628835.1 uncultured Gammaproteobacteria bacterium
TGCATATGAATTCAAACAAACAACAGCCAAATTTATCTATTGCTTTATATCATTCACAACCAGAAATGATTTGGCTTAATTTTTCTCATCACGCAAAAGAGTAATCGATTGCAGATCGGCAGAGAATCTTTTTTTGAACCACATACGATAATATCTATCGACGAAGATTGTAAATAGGCACATTATTTTATGATGTAGGTCTATCTTCGAACGCAATACAGCTTTATACCGTTCCTTGTGCAAGCGTTTTTTAACACTATAATCTTTTACATTTCGTTGGGATGGATCAAACCAAGCCCTTAGGTCACTCTTATTTTTATTTGCCAGCATGGACATTTTTTCATGTTTTCTCCGATAGAAGCAGAATTCCTCTACCTGACAAAACTTCCCGAGTAGCGCCAATTCTGTGAGTAGAGTTATATCTGAAGATAGATAACCACCAATCAGGTTTGTTTTTTTCAACTCATATAAACGGATTAAGCCAAATATCGAATTGCAGTAACGAAGGGCTCTGGCCAATCTTCTAATTCGCTGGTGAGGATAAGTTTGACTAATATTTAATCTATCGTAATACAGACCAATATCATCACCATCAGCATCTATAAAACAACTATGGGTAAAGCAAAGAACACAGTCAGGAGATGAATCCATAGCCTGCATACAGCGCAGCAAAAAATCAGGGGCGCATAGATCATCGTGCGAAGCCCATTTGAAGTATTCGCCTCTGGCTTCTGCTACCAAGCGATTATAGTTCCAGGCAGCACCACGGTTTTCTTCTTCTCTAAAATAAGTGACTCTTGGGTCTAATTCAGCATAACGCGCACAAATATCTGGAGTGGCATCCTGCGATCCGTTATCAGAGATTATTAATTCAAAATCGGTAAACGTCTGGCTAAGCAAAGATTGCAGAGCCAGCTCAATATAATCCTCGCCATTAAATACCGGCAGTCCGATCGTTACCTTGGGAAGGGTGTTCTCAGCATGGTGTATGGGCGTCATTTGGCATTCATCTCAAAGTATAATTAAATAACAATACACTTTGCGTTAATACTTAAATCTAAAAGAAGATTTTCAATCTCCTTCTGATAATTAGCATTCATAACAAGGATTGTATCAACCCCTAATTCCTTAATACTTTCAGGTGGAAGGATCGGCAACCCTGTACCTGGCGCAAACATCTTCTGTTTGCGAACATTAATATCTATAAATGCTTTTATCGCATTGTTATTTGCCACTACATTATTGAAAGTAATTCCTTTAGATCCTGCTCCCCAAATTGCAATACAACAACCGCTTTGATAAAGATCCTCCAACATGCTTTGTAGGCCAGATAATCTATTCAGCCAAACCGTTGCGAATCTTTCGGTAAGTAGCTTTAGATCCTGTTTATCTTCTGACAACACATTATTATCTGCTATGGATAGATCTACCTCAGCAGACAAAAACTGCCCACCGAATACTTCATGCAAGTCAGCGTTACTTACATCTATTTTGGACAACAGAGCACGCATTGAAGATTTAGAAAAATAGAGACAATGTTCATAAATAATATCCCACACACCTATAAACTCCAGAGTATGCCTAAAATTTGGCACTTCTAGATAGATGGCACCTGTAGGTTTAAGAACAGATTTATTAATTATTGAGCGTAACAAAGGTAATGGCTGGGGAAGATGTTCAAGCACGTGTCGACATACCAATAAATCCACTGGTTGCTCCATCCTAGCAGGGTCATATTCACCCTGATTCATCTGCAACCGACTTGAAATTGTATTAGCTTGGGATGTTGAATTAGCTGGATCGAAACCAACCCCAGTATTGCGACCCTGTCGACACAGTAAATCTAAAAAAAACCCATCTCCAGCACCTATTTCAATAATAGCTTTATCTAAAAGTGAAAACTTATCTGCCAGGCGTTGTGCTAACTGATCAAGATAGTCACGAAATACAGACGAGAAATGAAGAGCGTTCTCATAACTTGGATCATACTTTAAAGAATTAGAGTCGAAATCTCGATTAACAATCAAGTCGCACTCTGGACAAAGCGCCAACTTTATATCTCCACGCTCTGCTTCTTTTGCAGAACAGGGATCAGGATATTGTACATTACAAAAAAGTGGAACCTGACTAAATTGAAAAAAGGGGTCGGCCAATTGTGTATTACACACTGGGCAATCATCGATCATCACAACACAAGTACCTCTGCATCGACAGCCAACCTGGCCAGGTCTTGAGTAATTTCTAATTGATAAACAGGATTCATGATGATCATCATCCCAGATGGTAAAGCAGAGAGGTACTCTGGTGATTCTATTTTATGGCCAGAACCCGGCAAGAATGAGCCCTGTCGATAAGGATTAATATCAACTACAGCATCTATATGACAATCAACGCCTACTGCACATATAAACGATACGGCTTTAGATCCAGAACCCCAGATCGTAACTGAGCGGCCTGTTAAATTTGCTTCCTTAATACAGACACGCCAATTATGAATTGTTCGTTTTACTTGCTGACCGAAAGCACTTGCAGTAATCGCAATTTCTTCTACTGACAACTCCAGATCAAACTTAATATCTAAATCGCTTATTCCAGGCCGAGCTTCAATAGCAAGCATTTGATCATCATACAAACGGTATAAATTCGAAGGACTAAAACCTTCGGCACGAAAAACATTAGCCAATGAAGTCGGCGTAAAGTAGGAACAGTGTTCGTAATAAACATCCCAAAAAGCAGCCTCTTTAAGGACTCTTGTTGTATCAGGAAGATCAAAATATATTGCTGGGCTGTGACCATTTGGAATGGCCTGACGCAGTTTACGCAAAAAATGTGCTGTACCAGAGATATGCTCCAAGGTGTGGCGACAAACGATAAAATCCGCCTCCGCTATAACACTGGTATGCTCTTCAAAAATATCCTGAATAAATACAATATCAATATCATCTTGATCTATATCACGTTCTGCAACATAACTTGCATCTACCCCTATACCGCGATTATTGCCTAATCGGCATAGGAGAGTAAGAAACTCTCCCTTACCACAGCCTATCTCTACGATAGTTTTATTTTGCAGCTTATGACGCTCAATCAGATCAGCCGCAAGATCATGCGAGAATTTTTGAAAGTGCGGAGAGAATCCCTGCGTCTCTTCATAACGTTCTGAGTATTCATGACAGTGCGGGTTAAAACTGGTGTTTTGAATAAAACCACAGGAAACACATAGCGCCAGACTAATATTTTTTTTAGGGTATGTGATGGCGTCATACTGTGTATGCATGAGCAAAACACTATGCACCGGAACGTCATCAACATGATAAAACTCATCTAAATGTATAGCCCCACAATTTAAACAAGCCTGCTTTAACTCCGCCGTCATGATCTAGATTATTTCCAAATAAGGCAATGGAATAATAAACTTCCCACCTTTTGCGCGAAAAGCGCTTTCCTGCTCAACAATTTCGTCCTTAAGATTCCATGGCAGCACTAAAAGATAATCGGGGGCAATGGTAGATATCTCTTTCGGGGACACTATCGGAATATGGCTTCCAGGCATTAATTTACCATGCTTATAATGGTTGCTGTCCATAGCACAAATAACCTGGCTATTATCTATCTTTGCAGCTCCTAATAAAATAACTCCCTTGGCTGCCGCGCCATACACCGCTATCTTTTTCCCTTGAACATGTAACCTATCTATCAGTTTCTTTAGCGCCTCTGCTTTTAATTTAACTTCGGACAAGAAATCTTTAAAGTAACTCAAGCACTTAATACCAATCGATGCCTCATAATTAAGCAGTCTATCTACCGACTCAATTTGTTTATCCTCTTTCTCAACAAAAAGACGAATTGAACCCCCGTGAGTAGTCAACCGCTCAATGTGATTTATATATAAATTATGCCTACGAAAAAGAGTATCTAGAGCTGTCACAGAAAAGTAACAAAGGTGTTCGTGGTATATGGTGTCGAACGCACATTTCGTAACCAGATCATCCAGATAAGGAACTTCAATAGTAATCAAACCATCAGGCTTGAGAAGAATCGACATACTGGCTACAAACCCATTCAAATCTGCAACATGGGCCAAGACATTGTTTGCAACTATAATATCTGCCAACTTCCCCTGACCGGCCAGCCTTGCCGCCAAGTCACGATCAAAAAAACCCACCATGGTGGGGATACCACGTTCAATAGCAATTGATGCCGGCCCTTCAGCAGGATCAATCCCCAGAACAGGGATACCCGCTTGGAGAAAATATTGGAGCAGATAGCCATCGTTACTAGCCAACTCTACAATCAAATTATCACCATTCAAACTGCGAGTGGTGATAAGACTATTTACATGATGCCGTGCATGTTCCAACCACGAATTTGAATAAGAAGAGTAATATGGGTATTCACTGCAAAATAATAGATCAGGAGATACAGTTTCAATAATCTGTACTAAACCGCAGTTTTCGCACAACACCACACTCAGCGAAAACAATGGCTCATCTTCCAATAAATCATCAGGAGACACTAGACGGTCTACTAGAGGGACTGCACCTAAATTAAGCACAGGTTTACAAGCCGGCTCATCACATGAACGACATGCAAACGCCATCTAAATTGCCTTTCTTACTTCCTGGAACCAGTAAAGGTCATCACTAAGCCGGCCAGCATTTTGCAATTCCTTTATCCGTTTAACCCTAAGATATTGACTTCCAATTAGCTCTTTAAGCACTGTTTTGTTACGGATATATGCCATGGCTAAATCTTCAATACCTCGCTCCGCCGTCCACCTTGGGACAAAACCCGGCAACCAACCAGAAATCTTGTCACAATTAACCCGGTAATTTCTTTTATCTGGTCCTGCACCCTCTGCATTACAAATACGGCTGCCGGGAACACAATTTTTCACCATCTCTGCCAATTGACTGACGCGAAAATTCTCACTGGTGATACCTACGTTAAATGCCTGGTTATGAATCCGATCACGAGGCGCCTCTAGTGCAGCCTTGAATGCGAGGGCGATATCTTCAACATGCACCAGCGGACGCCATGGTGTTCCATCACTCTTTAATAGTATTTCTCCGGTAGTTACGGCATAACCAAGTAGATTATTTATAACCAGATCGCCACGCAACTTGGGGGAATTACCGTATGCGGTACCACTGCGCAGGAATGTTGGGCTAAAGCTATCACTAGTTAAAAGAGCAAGGTCACGCTCCACTAGCATTTTAGCCTCACCGTAAGGGGTTACAGGGTTGAAACACGCATCCTCAGTTAGAGAATCGTCTCCTGATGCACCATAGATACTACAGGTAGAGGCATGAATAAAACGCTGTACCCCAGCATGCTTAGCCAAGTGGGCAATCTTCATAGTCGCATGATAATTGATTGCATAGGTGCACTCTGGATTCATGTCACCCAATGGATCATTAGACAGCCCTGCAAGGTGGATAACGGCATCATAGCCAAACAGATCATGAAGTTCTATATCGCGAATATCAAGCTTCAACGCAGGGATATCTGGAACTGGCATGCCAAAATGACAGTTCTCAAAAAAATAACTATCTATCCCAAAAATGTCATGTCCTGCCTCTATCAACATAGGAGCAAGAAGTGTTCCTATATATCCGTTGTGACCAGTAATTAATACTTTCATGAAAATCTATTTCCCTAAACCAAGCCAAGGAGTATTACCCTTGGCCCACATTTTATTTAGTAATATTTCTTCATACGGCGTATCCATACATTGCCAAAAATCAGTGTGCCTATAAGCCATAAACTGGCCATCACTGACAAGCCCATCCAATGGTTCTTTTTCCCAAACGGACAAATCATCATCAATGTATTCGAACACCTGCGGCTCCAACACAAAAAATGCCCCGTTTATCCATTCATTGGGATCAATGTCTTTTTCTGCGAAACCAACTACACAATCCTTATCCAGAGAAAGCCTTCCAAACCTAGGGGGTGGATGTACTGCTGTCACAGTAGCAATACATCCATGTTCACGGTGAAAAGAGAGCAAAGAGTCAAGATTTACATCTGACAGACCGTCCCCCCATGTAAGCATAAATGTAGTGTCACCCAGATATGGCGCAAGGCGCTTAATACGTCCACCGGTATTTGTTTCTACGCCGGTATCGATCAGGTCAACGGTCCAGCCGGTATCTTCAAAATTTCGCACCCGAACACAACCTTTCTGGCAAGAGACTACCTCCCCTCTAGAGGAGAAATATTCTGTAATATGGTCACCCATATAACCTGTGGCGATTACGAACTCAGCAAACCCGTAATTGGAGTAGTGGCGCATTATATGAACCAGAATTGGTTCATTGCCGACCAAAATCATCGGCTTTGGTCGATCTTTGCTTTCCCCAATAAGACGAGTTCCCTTTCCACCAGCAAGAACCCCTACTTTCATAATTATATTTATTTATATTGCTAAAGAACCGAAATAAAGTCTAAACATAGACACACTAAAACCTTAGCATCTCTGTAAGAATAGAAGGACAGCCCCCAGAAGTCCAGAGTTACCAAGCAGATCCTCACCTGACTTCCCTCATAACCCATCAGCCACACATCAAAATAAACGCCACCAAAAACAACACGTTAACAAAGCTTAATGATCAGGCAGCCGAATCACAGATATATCTCCAAACGAAGCATCTACATGGTGCGCCACAAAAGCCACTCCACCTTGCCGTAAGGCATGCCTACTAACCTGAGTTTCCTGCCAGACCCAATTAGATGGTTCAACCTCACCAGACAACCACATCTTCCAGCTATAACGGCTAACGCCATGACCATCCGGTGTATCAGCCAATGTCTCACAGCGCATTTTTATTTGATAAGGCGTTTCAAGTAATATCGGAACCGCACCATAATTCTTTCGTTTATTATTATCGCCCCGATAGTACTGTGCTTGCGGGGCAGTATCTGGGCCTGCAGTCCAACGAAGCCAACCAATTGCACCAAAAGGCTGGTATCCATTCTTTGGTTGTGAGAACGGAAAATTCCGGTGACCACCAATCAGATGGCCAGAAAAGCGCATAATTAAACCAAGGCCATTAGAGCCACTCTTTGGTCCTGTTATCCGATCAATCTGATGCAGCTTTACATCAGCCGTAACCTCGTAATCTCTCCAACCCCTATCTCCTACAAGAAAAATTCGATCATAACCGCTGCGCAGAACACGCAGTCCATATCTTTCTTGACCCCACTTTCCATCAATGTACTGCCCAACATCCTGGGGATCCTTTACTTCATTCCAGCGAATATTAAACGGAAAGAGGGACACTCCTTTTTGGCGCTTTAGTACAACTTCAACAGTCTCTACATACCCACTATTACTGCTGGCGATAAGCTTAATTAGATTATTTCCAACCTCCAGAGAACTAACCGGGATATCAGCATTAAAATCACCGTTTGACGCCAGTCGACGCCCATCTCCAAACCCATCAATACGAAACGGGACTGTTAATGACTGGGCTGGCCCTCCGTTAAGTGAATACGTTAGAGATTTAACGTTTTCAGGAGGTGTTAATCGCCCCATAAGGTTGAAATCGTTTTGAGCATCTCCGAGATGACCCACCCGTTGCGACAGGCCGTGAAAGACCTCTATAGACAGGTCTGCAGTTATAGAGGCATCTTGTCCACACAGCACTACTTGGTAAACACTCATAAGCAGTACGGCAAAAACAATCCTAATGGTATTCATCTACAGCCTCCCGATAACGGTTTAATGTGACTATTTATGTTCATATAACCCCTCCATGGCAAACTTAATATAGGTTTTCATCTTAAACGCCAACGCTTAAAGAAGGTATTCAGATAATTCAGGAATACCATAATATTGATACTCAATGTTTCTGTAACGATTACAGACCGGCAAAAACCAGACTGTAAATTAGATTGAGTACCTGCCTGGCATTAACCCTTAAAACGGGAGATAGGTAGATCATGGACAAGAAAGAACTAGGGGCTTTTGCCCGCGAAGTGGCAAAAGGCATCAAAAAAGAAGCCGTATGGATTCAAAATTGATGGAGCAGTTAGAATAAATGTCTCAAATTCCTTCTGCTCTTGTAGCCATTTATAAGTAGCTATTGCCCCTTTAAATGGTTCAAGACTTATATAGAGTTCTGGCTGGCTTTGCAGAATTCCAAAATCCGGATACTTTTATTGATATTTATTATATCCAGAGTCATAAGTCACTGAGAGCATGATCCATATCCACGCATATTATAGCCTTACCTTTCCAGAGACAATTTCCCTTAAGGAGTCGGCTGCACATGATTTACCACCATTTATATTCATATACGGCAAGAAATAAAGGCCCATAAACGAGAAAACACCATGCCTTATCCTATTGTTTACTAACGAATTACATAGATAATCTACTGAGATAATATAGTGAATACAAAATTTGTTAATAAGGCGCGAACCGCTCCCCCGGTACCAGTTTAGTGTCAATGGCTTATCGTGTTTTACGGTAGGCATTTTTTCTTGGTACTAAAGAAATGGTGCACAGCTGCAAATTAAATATAAGCATCCAGCCTCAATGCCACCGTAGTACCAGGAACATTTATGCACCAAGCACAAAACCCCACACTATGACGGGGCCTGCGTTAGCTATGTTGCTCTACCGGTGGTGGATCTAGTACCTCTCACCACAATGCGTTTCAATCCGGCCTGGATGCTTCCTCCTCCTTGATCCGGTGATATATCTCTTCCCTGAATATATCCACGTCATCCGGCGCATATATCCTATTCAGACTTGATTGCCTTTGATGCCTAAGACAGTAACTCCAATGTCGTCATCAATGATGAGGGATTCCCCAATTCACCGTGTAAGTATTAGCATATCGTCCATGCTCCTTTGCTACTTGTTGTAGGAATATTGATCCTATTACACTCAGATATAGTTGATGAATTGGCATGCCGGTAATGGCTCCATAGTGTCATTTGAGGTCGTTGATAGTTTCGTTAGTGTGTACAATACCGAATCGATTAAGAACAGATAGCTTTATGGACAGATGATTATGAATAAGCTCAACGAAAATGACATCATAGCTAAAGAACATGCAGATAAATCTATGGGAGGGCGTAAAAATCCACCAGATGTAATGTTATCTATGGTGGTTATTGTTGGGATATGGCTAGTTTTTCTAGTTATATTTACAGCAATGAATGTTCCTAGTATTGAGTATGCTTTTTATATTGCCTTATGCATTCTTGGTATTGCTCATTACAGGACAAGGAAAACACAGTACGGCAAATGGTTTGAGGCCTACAGAACAAAGTCAGTTGAGCTTGATAATGAATCATAATTATACATTTATGATAAGGTTGCTAAATATTTTTTCTATCTCGCTACCGGCCATGGAGAGCGAACGCGAAGGCCGGTAGCGGGCGATCAACAGCGCGCTTAACCAAAGCCAGATAGACAATGCGCATCTAAAAACGCATACGCTGGCTGACGCATTGAAACTATTTCACGATTCACTTGATTCAGATGACAACAATAAAAACTTGAGATCGCCAGAATTAACCGCATTCTCAATGATGTAATAGTCAGAATCTAGGCTATCAGTACTGGAGAGCGCATATGTAAACACTTAAATATATAGCGCAGGCAAAAGACACTAATACCAAGACATTTCTCTGCCATCACATTGAATGTGCACCCAAAACTGACCTACCTAAGCCTATAATTGGCATCCGTAATCCAACAAAAAAACAACACAGCACCCCCATATATTTTAGGCATAAAAACAACATCTATGAAATCCATCTTGACAACGATCAGATTAAGACATATAAATGATGGACGATTTATCTATAGGGCCTGCCTTGTCTATAGCTATGCGATGTAGTTGTATTAAATGAATCGCTGCCATTTCGAGACTGGCAACCAAAATAATCCCTAGTAGGTGGGACGGGGATAGAGAACAATTAACAACACTTAACAATAAACCAGGATAAATTACATGAATATTAAGCACCATGGCCCATATAAGTACCTGCTGGCTGCAGGTTGTATCGCAAGCCTGATACCTGTACAGCTCTTGGCAGGTGGCTATAAGATCCCGGAAAACTCCATTAACTCAACAGCCCTTTCAGCTGCATATGTAGCTAATGCGCACGGAGCGGATGCTGCTTACTTCAACCCGGCAGCCATGGTGTTCAACAAGGAGGGTGGCGCCATGGAAGTGGATATGACATATATCCATCTTTCAGCCATCCAGTACTCGGATAACGATGGCATCTTCGCGGATGATGCCTCCGACGTAGAACGTTTTCTTATTCCAACCTTCCACTATGTAAGCCCCAAAATGGGTAACGCACGTTTTGGTCTATCTGTTGTGGTCCCTGCTGGACTCACCAAGCGTTGGGATGGAACAGGTAAGGCAAGTACCCAGCAATTTACTCTCAAAACCGTTGAGATAAACCCAACTGTTGCCTATATGTTTAACGACAAGTTCTCAGGGGCAGTAGGTGCAAGAATGGTTTACAGTAGTGGAGTAGTAAAAAGTAAAGCATTTCCTATGGGATTTCCTGGACCAGAACTCGCACGTGACTTAGATGGCGACTCCTTTGATTTCGGCTATAACCTGGCGCTACATTTCAAGCCCACTGACAACCTGGCTGTGGCACTCACATATAGGTCAGAGATTGACCTGACCGTCGAAGGTGATGCCGAGCTCGTTAACGATTTACCTGGAACACCAACCTACGATGGTGATACAGAAGTAGAGGTTCCACTACCTGCAGCACTCAACCTGGCTATTGCTTATACCTTCAATGATAAGACGACTGTTGAGTTGGTATACGAACGCACCTATTGGTCAGCATACAAGGAGCTTGACTTCGAATATGACAACGGCGCAGGGTTTGCTGGATTCATGACCGTCTTCGATGACGTTATTGAGAAGGATTGGTCAGATACCAATACATACCGGATTGGCATCACCCATAAACTGGACAGTCGGTGGACCCTGATGGCCGGTTATGCCTATGACGAAACCCCTGCACCAGAAAGCACAGCAGGTTTTGAGCTGCCGGACACCGATGCCCATATCTTCTCAGTGGGTGGCAGATACCAATACTCTGACGACCTGAACATTGGTTTCGGTCTGCTGTATGATAAGAAAGATAAACTTAAGCTACGTGAGGGTACCGATCTTGCTGCATCAATTGATAATGCTGATTTTGAAGATGCCAGCGCCATCTTGCTAACCCTGGGTGTTCAGTACACCTTCTAATAGCATTTTAGTTAGCAACCAATAACGCCGAAGCAATGCTTCGGCGTTATTGGTTTAGACTAATAATCTTCCTTATCCATCAGTCTCCAGAACTAATATCCACCAGGCTACTAAACCATAGATCAGGCTTGATCTCGTTTATTTTAATCTGTTCACCCTGGCGGCATACCTGTCTGGGCACTCTCCTCTCGGCCGCTAGCCCAACGGATCAAAGCTATAGTAGTCATTGTCCAGTGCTGTAATGTACTAGCCTGGTTACTCTCTGTGGGCATAATTATGAAATTATCATTACGTAGAGGTCTGAGACTGTTACAATTTCCTAGTGCAAAAACTGCTCAATAGATGGCTTGGTCACGCTGACAATAGTAAAAAGCCTTCTAAAACAGGCAAACGAATAAACAAGTATTGAATGAGCAAATGATGAGATACGCTGCAATTACAGGTTGGGGGAAATGTCTTCCTCCTGCTGTCCTGACCAATGATGACCTTGCAACCTTCCTTGATACGGACGACAAGTGGATTCGTAAACGCACGGGGATGCAGGAGCGTCGCATCTCTCATGTACAAGTTTCAGAACTTGCCCATGTAGCAGCACAACGCGCCTTAGCAGCCGCTGGCAAAACCACGGATGACGTAGAGCTGATCATCTTCGGCACCACTACCCCAGATAACATATGCCCTAACACGGCTTCTGGTCTGCAAAAACTGCTGTCTGCCAGCAACGCAATCTGCATGGACCTGAATACCGCCTGCACCAGCTTTCTCTACTCCCTCACTGTAGCCAACAGCATGATTCGCTCTGGTGTTGTGAAAAACGCCCTGGTGATAGGCGCAGAGGTCATCTCACCTGTTATGGAATGGGATAACCGCAACGTTGCCATATTGTTTGGAGACGGCGCTGCCGCCTTCTTTCTAGAGGCCAGCGAAGAAGAACAGGGCGTTATGGCGGAATCACTGGGCTGTTACGGAGAGGTAAGAGATATTTTGAGTCTCCAAGGCTGGGGCACTGAGTATGCCAATCAGGGAAAGATGTTGGGCGATGTCGAATGGAAGTTTGAGGGGCAGGAGATCTTCAAGCGGGCGGTAAAAGGCATGGCGGGTGCCAGCCTAAACGTGCTTAAGAAGACTGGTTTGACTGCAGAAGACATCCATCTTGCGGTGCCTCATCAGGCCAATCTACGAATCATCGACGCAGTGGCAAGCAAGGCAGGTATTCCTTCAGAAAAGGTCTACGTAAATATCCATCGTTACGGCAACATGTCTGCCGCTACAGCACCTGTGGCCTTGGTCGAGGCGCTGGAAGAAGGACGGGTAGAACCAGGAAGCTATATTCTTATGCCAGCCTTCGGCGGCGGACTGACCTGGAGCGCCCATTTAATTAAATGGGGCAAAAGAACAGAGCCGCTAGCGACTTCAGATGCCGAACTTCCTGCTTGTGATAAATCTGCGTTGGAACTGGTGCAGGAGATAAGGCAACGTAAGGCTGAATTCCATACCGGTTAACCCTGGCTAACCGCTGTCTCAGGCGGCGAGGCACAGCTTGGCTATACCGATACCTGACTCTAGAAGAGGTAGCGCCAAGCTGGAGCCTATATTACCGCTTGGGTCTTGCGACGGCTATTGGCATGGTGATAACAGAATGGAAGTCCAGGCTACCGCGGCAAAAAAAAGGTGTAGGGCGAACATAGATAGTTCACGCCTACACCTAGTTACCGCTTTACTGAGGTAGTGGCTATTAAACTTTATGCCAGGTCTGGGTCCTGAAGAAGATGCCAACGTATCCGCGCACCTTCAGCTTGCCCTTCTCAAGCCATATCTTACATTTGTAAACCTTACCATTTTTCGGGTCCAAGATAGTACCGCCGCTGTACTTGCCATCTTTTTTGACCAGGCCCTTTAATATCACCATACCCTTAACACGTTTACCTTTACGTGGATCGCCATCCTTGCACTTCTTGCACACTGGATTTTTATCTTCTCCCTTCTTTCTGAACAGCCTTGTTACCCGGCCGTAATATTTACCACCTTTTTTATAGATCTTTACGATGGATTTAGGCTGATCGGTTTCATCATCGATGGTCTTCCAACTGCCAACGATTGAGCCCTGTTTTGCAAAAGCTGTGGCGCTGAAACAGAAGCAGAGTACTAGTGGTAGCAGAATAAATTTAGTTATATTTTTCATAGCTTGCCTCGTTTAGTTATTGAGCTAATGAGTAAAAATGATGGAGCAACAACCGTCAATTACATAAAAGTGTGAAGGTGCTGGCATTTTCGGTCTCATTGCCCTTAGGTATTTGGGCTTTAGACTACTCTGCCAGGGCAAAAATGGCTCAGCCCATATCGGGAACAGGGTGGTATATTAAATGGATCTGGCTCCGATCTTACATGTCCTCTTCATGATGTGGTGCTCGTAGTGTAGAAGATGGGCCCCACACGCCTATATGGCGCAGGGTCCACTCCATAATCAGGGCTTCCTCAATAACTGCAAGGAAACGCATCTACTCGTCAAGGCTGACTGCAAGGCGCACACCCTGCTCTATGGCCCGCTTGGCATCGAGTTCTGCCGCCACATCGGCACCACCAATGATATGAACAGGCAGATTGATTAAGTCCTGCAACTCTCGTCTAGAATCCTGTCCAGCGCAGATCACTATGTTATCCACCTCCAGCAGTGTTGTTTCCCCGTCAATCTTCAGATGCAAACCTTTGTCATCAATCTCTGTATATTCACACTTATTTATCATCTTCACATGTTTCATCTGAAGGTCAGCACGATGGATCCACCCGGTTGTCTTACCAAGACCTGCCCCAACTTTTGTGGCTTTGCGCTGTAACAGATAGACTTCGCGAGGTGACTTCTCAACTCGCTTGGGCACACCTGCGACACCGCCCCTGGCCTTGAGGCTCATATCCACACCCCATTTATTCATAAAGGCCTTTATATCTTTACTGCTGTCTACAGAACCGTGGGTAAGCAATTCACATATATCAAAACCAATACCGCCGGCCCCAATGACCGCTACCTTATTGCCGACCTCTGCTCCTTTGATAACATCGATATAAGAGAGAACCTTTTTATGCTCAATTCCTTCAATATCAGGAGCTCGTGGCACTATGCCTGTTGCGAGTATTACCTGATCAAAATCACCGCTGTTCAGATCTTCCGCAGCAACTTCACAGTTGAGCTTAAGCTCGACCCCGGTTAGCTCCAACTGTCTACCGAAGTAGCGCAGGGTCTCATAGAACTCCTGCTTGCCTGGAATCGTTTTGGCTAGATTGAGTTGACCACCGATCTCATCTCCGGAATCCAAAAGAGTGACTTTATGTCCACACATTGCAGCGGCAGTTGCAAAGGCCAGGCCGGCGGGACCAGCACCTACCACAGCTAATCTCTGTGGTTTATCTGTTGCCTTAATCACTATCTCGGTCTCATGACACGCCATAGGATTGACCAAACAACTGGTCAATTTGCCAACAAAAATTTGATCGAGACAGGCCTGATTACATCCAATGCAAGTATTGATCTCATCTGCACGTCCCTGCTCACTCTTAACTACGAATTCAGGATCAGCCAGGAATGGACGAGCCATGGAGACCATATCTGCATCACCACTCTTTATCACCGTCTCGGCCACTTCAGGTGTGTTAATCCGATTAGATGTAATGACAGGTATCGATAGCTCTTGCTTTACTTTTGCAGTAGCCCAGGTAAACGCAGCCCGCGGAACCTTGGTTGCAATTGTTGGGATACGGGCTTCATGCCAGCCTATACCTGTGTTGATAAGTGTTGCTCCTGCCTCTTCAACTGCTTTCCCAAGTTCTACAACCTCATTATGGGTGCTGCCTGCTTCGACCAGGTCCAGCATAGAGAGTCGGAAGATAATAATGAACTCATCACCCACTTTTTCACGTATTCTGCAAACGATCTCCACCGGCAGACGCATACGATGAGAATACTCTCCACCCCACTCATCATCACGCTGGTTTGTTTGAGATACTATGAACTGGTTTAAGAAATAACCCTCAGAGGCCATGACCTCAACGCCATCATAGCCGGCCTTTTGTGCCAGGGCAGCGCAGTTTACGAAATCATTGATCTGTTGCTGGACCTCTTCCGCAGTTACCGCCCTTGGAGTAAAAGGGTTAATAGGTGATTTGATAGCAGACGGTGCAATCAATTTATCATTGAAGGCATATCTTCCGGTGTGCAGGATCTGCATACAGATCTTTCCACCTTCATCATGCACTGCCTTGGTTACCAACTGATGATTAGGCAGCTGAGATTCATCCATCAGGGTTGCTGCACTGGCATGTGCTGCCCCTTCTTTATTCGGGCTGATACCACCGGTAACTATCAAGGCAACACCACCGCGGGCACGCTCCGCATAAAATACTGCCATCTTCTCAAATCCACCTGGAAGCTCTTCCAGCCCAAGGTGCATTGATCCCATTAGCACGCGATTCTTGAGGGTAGTAAAACCCAGATCCAAGGGTCTAAAGATATAAGGATAATTTCCCTTTTGATTTTCAACTTGTGACACTGCGTGCATGTTTTGTTCAATCCAAAATATTTTGAAACGCGTTAAAACGGAATAAGTAAATTTATTAATCCTCAGGCATTGGCGGCTCAATAGGCCTGAGGGGCTCGTACGCCGTCTCTCGCTTTTGAAGCTTGGCTGTAAAGCCCTCCACCAAATCGGCCTGCTGAAACATACCTGCCTGCCAGGTAGCAATATAATCAAGACTGTCGGCAACATTATGGTCGCGGGCATAGTTAAGCATTACCTTACTGCCCATCACCGCGAGCGGAGAGTTGGCTGCAATTTGACTGGCGATCTCCATTACCCCTTCGAGCATGCATTCGCTATCTGCAAAGACTTGGTTTACCAAGCCACTTGATTGAGCCTCAACAGCATGTACCTTACGTGAGGTGTAAGCCATCTCTCTGGCTAGGCCCGGGTTAATAATCGTTGGAAGACGTTGCAGAGTACCCAGATCAGCAGTCATGCCAACCGCTGTCTCTTTCAGAGTAAAAAAGGCATCCTCAGTGCAGTAGCGACTATCACAGGCACAGACAAGATCCAAGGCCCCGCCGATACAGCCTCCCTGAATCGCCGACAATACCGGCATGCGTAACTGCTCTAACTGGGTGAAGTAATCCTGGAGTTCCATAACCAGGCGCCGCATAAACTCACCTCGTCTCGCAGGTTCCCCACTGAACAGCCTTGGGTCAGGACTGGAGAAGATCTCCAAATCCAGGCCGGCGGAAAAGTGCTTCCCGGTTGATGAGATTACAAGAACACGAATATCTTCAGCCTTTCTAATCTCATCTAAGGCTTCTGGCCACTCCCTCCAAAATGCCCTATTCATAGAGTTATAGAACTGGGGGCGAATCAGCTGCAAATGGGCAATACCCCGGTCCAGAGTCAATTCAAGTGCGCTGTATCCCATAAGGCCATTCCTTTAATCTTGACGCTGTTAAGATTGGGCTGGATGATTGACAATGTCAAGCTGTAATTGTAGCGTTCGCGCATGAAAGCAGACAAACAGCCATACCACCATGGTGACTTGCATAAATGCCTGATCACCGCCGCTAAGGAAATTCTGATAACTTCAGGACTAAATTCATTAAGTATCAGAAAACTTGCGGAAAAAACAAATGTTTCGCGCGCAGCGCCATACCACCATTTTAAAGACAAAAACGAACTTCTTTGCGCCATCGCCGAAGATGGTTTTTTACAGCAGGACGCCCTGCTAGAAAAAGAGTTCAGCCGCAAAACCGAGAATGACCCGATTATAAGGCTTGAGCGGTTCATCCTTGCTTACCTCCGCTTCGCTTCAGAAAATCAGGAGCAGTTCGACCTCATGTATGGTGGGACAATCTGGAAAGGCGGAAGACCTACCGCGAGCCTTTCAAGGGTCTCAAAGATCAGTTTTAAACGCTGGCTAAACGAGATCAAGAGCCTGCAACTTAAAGGCGTCCTAAAACAGAACGTACCCCCGCTTCGGCTGGCCCAGGTGACATGGGCGACGCTTCATGGCCTGTGCCATCTATCAAAAGACCGTATCTATATCGATCCAGAGGAAATTGATGAGATGGGTCGAACGGCAGCAAGACTTCTATTAAGCAGTAACGGTTAAGAGACCTCCTTTTACTCATTACTGGACTCTAACCGGTTTCTATATTCCTCACTCTGACGGTACTCACCTGGAGTCATCCCGGTCCAACGTTTGAATGAACGAAAAAAGGCAGAAGGCTCTTCAAACCCCATCAGTCCGGCAACATCGTTAATCGACAGCTGCGGCGAGTTCATGTAATTGATCGCGCTCTTTTTGCGACAATCATCCTTGATTTTTTGAAAGGTCATATCCTCTTCCAGCAGACGGCGGCGTAGTTTTGATAACGACATATTGAGGGTATTTGCCACCTCCTTAGCTGTAGGTATTGGTATACTGAAATCACGTCCTATGAGTGCAACAATCTGTGCCTTGAGGCTGGTACTATCGTCCGCCATCACCAACAGCTGATAAGGAGCGGTCTTTAAAAAACCATGCAGTGACTCTTCCGTTTGGACAATGGGATATTCGAGATATCGCGCAGGGAATATCATTGCGTTGTCATGTTGTTCAAATCTCAGCTCTGACTGAAACTTTGTATGTATTCCAGGGACCGCCTCTTCCTCAGAAAAACTAAAATATGCCGCCCTCAACTCAAGCCGCTCTCCAATTAGCCAACTGACAAAATGATGCCACATGGAGAGAGAGGTACTAATACTTGAAGCTGGTTCAGATGCTATCAGTTTTTCGACTTCCGACTTATCAAGGCTATCCAGGCCAGCGAATGACACCTTGGCAAATCTTCCCTTTTTTTCTAATTTTGGTTTTATTCTTGTCCCTTTCACAATTTCATGGAAATCACTTGCACGACGGACCGCATGCCCCAGGTTCTTACATTGGATGATTGCATGACACATCATCCTGAAGGCCCCGCTCGGCAACCTGCCGCCGCTCAGCATGCCAAAATACTCATCCTGAGTGATGTACATTATACGTTGGTAAAGAAAACCGAATTTTTCGGCAGGAAACTCTGTTCGATGCTGGATCTCTTCAGGATCTATGCCTACGTATTCAAGCAACTCATTGATGTCATAGTTCTGCTCAGCAACCCGCTCCAGGAGCTGTTTTACATAACCTGTGGGCACTGTAATTGTTTGTTTCATCTTTCCCGTCTCGAAATCTTATCCCACATGTGGGGGGACAGAGTCGCCATTGCCAATAACCGGATTTGTGTATATGAATAGTCATTAAAGCGTGAGGATGCAAAAAAAGCCTCACAGTTTTATGTGGGGCTCAAAACTACCATGTAATGAATAGTATATTCAAATCTGACGGATGATAAGATTGTTATAGCTTTTAGATGAAAGCTATCATCTAGCAAGCAAATGAAACAATTTTACATATTCGGATAGTTCGGCCCCCCGCTACCCTCGGGTGTTATCCAAACAATATTATAGGTCGGGTCCTTGATGTCACAGGCCTTACAATGCAGGCAGTTTTGCGCATTTATCTGAAGCACCTTTTCACCCTCTTCCTCCACAATCTCATACACACCTGCCGGACAGTAACGTTGTTCAGGGGCATCATAATCTTTCAGGTTGATCGAGACCGGAACGCCTTCATCCTTTAGCTGAAGGTGTACCGGCTGGTCCTCTTCATGGTTAGTACTCGAGATATAGACGGAGCTGAGTCGATCAAATGTGATCTGGCCATCTGGCTTAGGATAATCAATCCGCTTGCACTCACTGGCAGGCTTCAGCTGTTTTCTATCCTCTCCGTGATGTTTCAGGGTCCAAGGGGCCCTGCCTCTAAACAGCTTCAGATCGATACCGGCGTAGAGCGTGCCACCTAGCAAATTCCATTTTGAAAAGGCTGGACGGAAGTTTCGCGCCTTATTCAGCTCATCGTATAGCCATGAGTTCTTCAGGTTCTCCGGATAGCTCACGAGTTCATCGTTGCTGCGGTTTTGTGCCAGGGCATCAACAATGCTCTCTGCCGCCAGCATGCCACTCTTCATTGCAGTGTGTGTCCCCTTGATCTTAGGCACATTTAGAAAACCGGCGCCACACCCAATCAAGGCACCGCCAGGAAAGGCCAAATCAGGCAGTGATTGCAGACCACCTTCATTCAGCGTACGGGCACCATATGCGATACGCTGTCCACCCTCGAAATAGCCACATATGGCTGGGTGTGTCTTAAATCTTTGCATCTCCTGATATGGAGAGAGATATGGATTTGTATAATCAAGTCCAACCACCATGCCGATGGCAACCTGATTATCCTCTAGATGATAAAGAAAGCAGCCGCCGTATACATCTGACTCCAACGGCCATCCTGCGCTATGTACCACAAGCCCTTCCTGATGTTTATCAGGATCTATCTTCCAAAGCTCCTTAATGCCCAGCCCATAGGTCTGGGCCTCACATTCGGCATTGAGATTGAACTTCTCTATCAACTGCTGAGATAGGAAGCCACGACAACCTTCTGAGAACAGTGTGTATTTGGCATGTAGTTCAATCCCAGGCTCATAGCTATTCTTCTGTTCACCTTGACGATTAATGCCCATATCACCGGTAGCGATGCCTTTGACAGATCCAACCTCATTAAACAGCACCTCGGCCGCTGCAAATCCAGGATAGAGCTCAACTCCAAGTTCCTCTGCCTGCTCTGCTAACCAACGGCAGACATTTCCCAGACTAGCGATGTAGTTGCCGTGGTTATTCATCTGCGGTGGCAGCGTCCACTCTGGAAACGAGATCGCCTTCTTCTCTGTCAGAAACAGAAACTTGTCATCCGTTACCGGCGTGTTAAGAGGTGCACCTCGCTCCTTCCAATCCGGAAACAGCTCCGACAAAGCGTGCGGCTCCATGATAGCGCCAGAGAGTATGTGGGCGCCGATCTCAGATCCTTTCTCAACCAGACAAACACTGATTTCAAGATTCTGTTCGGCGGCCAACTGCATGATTTTAATAGAAGCAGCAAGACCTGATGGGCCACCACCGACAATCACTACATCATATTCCATGCTCTCTCTTTCCACACTACTTCTCCTATCCAGAAGGGCTGAATTTATCAGAGATCACTCAAGTCTAAATCGCCTCGGTCAGTTCTGGAACTGCATCAAACAGATCCGCAACCAGCCCATAATCTGCAACCTCGAATATTGGTGCCTCCTCATCCTTATTGATTGCCACAATCACCTTACTCTCTTTCATACCTGCAAGGTGCTGAATGGCTCCGCTGATACCAACGGCGATGTATAGACTTGGGGCGACAATTTTTCCGGTCTGTCCAACCTGATAATCGTTAGGTACGTAACCGGCATCCACTGCTGCACGGGAGGCACCGACGGCAGCGCCGAGCTTGTCAGCAAGTGAATCTATCAGCTTAAAGTTATCGCCACTGCCCAGGCCGCGACCACCTGAAACCACAATATCTGCTGCAGTAAGCTCTGGACGATCGGAGACACTTAGTTCCTGACTCACAAAACTGGAACCCTCAAACAGTGAGGCCGCCGGGATCTCTTCTATAGCGGCTGAACCACCTTCTGCTGCAGCCGCATCAAAGGCTGTGCCTCTGACAGTAATCACCTTTGTCTCATCACTACTTTCAACTGTTGCCATTGCATTGCCGGCATATATGGGGTGAACAAAGATATCTGCAGATTCGATACTTGTAATGTCACTGATCTGAGCCACATCTAGCTTAGCGGCAATCCTTGGCATATAGTTTTTTCCGCTAGTGGTGGCAGCGGCCAGGATATGGCTGTAGTTGCCGGCAATACCGGAAACCAGCTCAGAGATATTCTCTGGCATTGCATATGCGTAACCGGGATTATCACAGAGCAGTACTTTACCTATTCCATTAATCGTGGATGCCTGCTCTGCCACCTGATTACATCCGCTTCCGGCGACCAGGAGATGAAGGTCATCACCAAGCTCTTTAGCTGCGGTTACCGCGTTAAATGTTGCCGACTTTATGGCTGCATTATCATGCTCAGCTATGATTAGTACGCTCATGAGATCACCTTTGCTTCATTCCTGAGTTTTTCAACAAGCTCTTCAACAGATGCCACCATAATGCCGGCCTTACGCACCGGCGGCTCTGTGACCTTCAAGATCTTCAGACGTGGAGTGATATCCACACCAGTCTCTGCCACTGGGATAACATCCAGAGGCTTCTTCTTGGCCTTCATGATATTTGGTAGCTTGGCGTAACGCGGTTCATTAAGACGCAGATCGGTAGTGATTACCGCTGGCAGTTTCAGTGCCACAGTCTCCAGCCCACCATCTATCTCTCTGGTGACATTTACACTGCCATCAGCAATCTCTACCTTTGATGCAAAGGTACCCTGCGGCAGATTCATAAGAGATGCCAGCATCTGTCCAGTCTGGTTACTATCATCATCTATCGCCTGCTTACCCAGAATTATCAGGTCTGGCAGCTCTTTCTCAGCAACACTCTTCAGCAGCTTGGCTACGGCCAGAGGCTGCAACTCATCCTCTGTTTCAACCAACACGGCGCGATCAGCCCCCAGCGCAAGTGCACTGCGCAGTGTCTCCTGACAGGCCTTGCTACCCAGTGAGACAACAACTATCTCATTAGCATATCCAGCCTCTTTAATGCGAACCGCCTCTTCCACTGCGATCTCACAAAACGGATTAATGGACATTTTTACGTTATTTAAATCGACTCCACTTTGATCTGAAGCGACACGGATCTTGACGTTGTAATCAACAACCCTCTTAACCGCTACAAGTATTTTCATTCATCCTCTCCGTAACAAATTACCTGTTCACTATTTGCACACTAAGTTGCAACTAGCTATTTAATAAGGACGTGAGCTCTTTCGGCATTTCAGGAGGTTCGCCTTGATACCCAGCCAGCTTTAATAACTCTTGTGTAGGAATTTTCCCTTCCCTGCCACGAAACAGTCCCTTGATAACTCCGACGGCAGCAAGTTTACCTTTAACCATAAAGCGCTGTTCTATGTAGAACCACTTTTCATCCCAGCCGACAATCCTCGTTATCAGTTTGTAACGCTGAAACGGATTAATCTGTCTAAAAAATTTAAGATTTGCGATAGCAACAACTGGCAACCAACGCCTCTTCAGCAACTCCTTTGCCATCCCTGTTTGTATAATGAGCTCAGTTCGACCCAGATCCATCATGCTTAGATAACGCGCATTGGTTAGATGCATGTTTATGTCTAGGTCCGTAGGCAAAACACGCATCGACAACTCACAGTCATCAATCAAGCCAATACGTTTACGTCCAGACGCAGTGATCAATAACCAGATGAGTCGAAATATCAGGTTCATATCACAAATGCATCATCATTGAATTTCATGATGGTGTTGGAACCAGCTAATATATTTTGATGCAGTGCATCGCACTGTGTCAGCAACCGCTCGAAGTAGAATGATGCAGTATCAATCTTTGCCTGATAGAAGAGGGACTCACCATTATTTACCTTTGAACTCGAAATCTCTGCCATCTGCGCCCACAAATAACCAAGGGCAACCAGACCAAATAACCTCAGATAGTCTGTGGCTGCTGCCGCAGTATCTTCTGGTGATATTGTCAACTGTTTAGACACATACTCGGTTGCAGACTTCAGCTTATCGAAGGCATCTCCAAGCGGTTGTATAAAACTCTTGAGATATGGGTTTGATACGTTTTGCTGCAGGTACTCCGTAACTGGCCCAAAAAACTGCTGCAGATACCTTCCATCGAATGCAGTGACCTTTCTTCCCACCAGATCCAACGCCTGAATACCGTTTGTACCTTCGTATAGCTGTGCGATACGGGCATCCCGAACATACTGCTCCATACCATGCTCCCGGATATATCCATGCCCGCCAAACACCTGCACGCCAAGGTTTGCCATCTCTGACCCTATATCACTGTTGAAGGCCTTAACAACCGGGGTCATTAGCGCGATAAAGTCTTCCGCATCCTGGCGACGCTTGGCATCTTGATGGTGGCGGGAGAAATCAAACTCCCTTGCAACCCAGGCCACAAGCGCACGACACCCCTCTGCATATGCCCTCTGGGTAAGCAACATGCGTCTGATATCTGGATGAACCAGTAGCGGGTCGGCAGACTTATCTGGATTCTTTGCACCGGTGAGAGAACGCCCCTGGAGTCGTTCAATAGCGTAACTTACCGCACCCTGATATGAGGCCTCTATTGTGCCCAATCCTTGGATACCAACAGCAAGCCTTTCGACATTCATCATAATGAACATCGCAGCCATGCCTTTATTCAGCTCTCCTATCAGATAACCCTTTGCGTCATCAAAATTCATCACACAAGTAGCGGAGGCCTTGATGCCCATCTTGTGCTCAATGGCACTACAGTTTACGTTGTTCGGGTCTCCCACCTCTGACTGTTCATTCACCAGAAACTTAGGGACCAGAAACATGCTTATCCCCTTAATACCCTCTGGTGCATCAGGGGCACGTGCAAGCACCAGATGGATTATGTTCTCACTGAGGTCGTGGTCTCCTGCAGTAATAAATATCTTGGTGCCGGTTATAGTATAACTGCCATCATCATTTGGGGCCGCCTTGGTACGGATCAATCCCAGGTCGCTACCACAGTGTGGTTCTGTCAGGGACATTGCACCAGTCCAGGTGCCTTCCACCATCTTGGGTAGATATCTCTGCTTCAGTACATCGCTACCCTTGGCCAGGATTGCATTGCATGCCCCACTGGTCAGACCTGGATAAAGACTGAAGGACATGTTGGTACTACAGACTATCTCTTCGATCATCAGGCCGAGACTCTTGGGCATACCCTGTCCGTTATACTCAACTGGTCCCGTGAGACTGCTCAGACCCAAATCACAGTAATCCTTGTATGCCTGAACAAATCCAGCTGGAGTCGAAACATAGCCTTCGTCAATAGTGCAACCCTCTTCGTCACCACTTTGGTTTATAGACATTAACCGCTCTTTACAGAACTTCCCCGCCTCTTCCAACATGGCAGCGACCAGGTCCGGTGTTACTTCTTCAAAATCTTCCAGTTGCTCGATGCTTTTCGGATTAAACAATTCGTTGTAGATAAATCGCATCTCACGCAATGGAGTCTTATAAACAGGCATATGGCCAATCCCTCATAGAACCTTTATTAATGAAGAAAACGAATAATCCATAGAGTGTTGCAATCTCCCTTTAAGGCCAATAACAAAAGTCGCCTAATTTGATAACAATTTGCCCCAAATTAGATTCTGTTGGCAATATTAGTCAGTAAATAACCATATAATAGTTTCAACCAACTATCATAAATGTCATTTTAATGGACTGTTTTACAACATTTTTATTACCATGGCGCATTTCGCCATAAATATTGAATTAATTTGTTATTGGATAATCAACCAAAAACTCTCACTCTTACGTAACATCTAGACAGCTAGATTAACTAACCTTTTTGAACATCAATTAAATACAGGTTTTAAAACACATGGGCGAATACAAAGTACCTCACCGTGATATCCGTTTTGTTCTAAATGAAGTGCTGAATGTGCAGGACCACTACAGCGGACTGAGTAACTGTGAGGATGCTACGCCAGATATGATTGATGCGATTCTTGACCAGGCAGGAAAGTTTGCCGAGCGTGTTATCTCTCCACTCAATCAGGTAGGCGATCAGCAAGGATGTACATTTGAGGACGGCGTTGTTACAACTCCGCCCGGTTTTAAAGAGGCATATCAACAGTTTGTAGAAAGCGGCTGGCCATCACTTCCACACAAAGAGGAGTGGGGAGGACAGGGTCTACCAGAGTCATTAGGTATTGTAATCAATGAGATGATCGGCACCGCCAACTGGTCCTGGAGCATGTACCCAGGACTGAGTTATGGCGCCATGTGCACATTGGAACAACACGGCACCCAAGAACAGAAAGAGACCTATCTGGCCAAGCTCGTAAGTGGTGAGTGGACCGGGACCATGTGCCTGACTGAACCACACTGTGGCACCGACCTGGGCCTTTTAAGGACCAAGGCAGAACCAAATGAGGATGGTAGCTACTCAATAAACGGCACCAAGATCTTCATCTCAGCCGGCCAGCATGACATGGCTGAAAATATAGCGCACATCGTATTAGCGCGGCTACCGGACGCCCCAGAAGGTACAAAAGGCATCTCTCTCTTTATCGTTCCCAGACAGCTACCGAATGCCGATGGCAGTGCCGGTGAGTTTAATAATGTTAACTGCGGCTCCATTGAAAACAAGATGGGAATACACGGCAACTCAACCTGTGTTATGAATTTCGACAACGCAAAGGGATTCCTCATAGGTTCGCCCAATAAAGGCCTTAACTGCATGTTTACCTTTATGAACGCAGCGCGCCTGGGTACTGCAGTACAGGGCTTGGCCCACGCTGAGTGGGGATTCCAGAACTCTTACAACTATGCGCGTGAACGTCTACAGATGCGTTCACTGACCGGCCCCAAGGCAGAGAATAAACCTGCAGACCCTATCATCGTGCATCCAGAAGTACGCAAGATGCTACTCACCCAGAAAGCCATTGCAGAAGCTGCTCGGACGATGGTCTATTTCACCGCAATGCAGGTTGATGTGGTTTCCCACTCCACTGATAATAAGGTGGTTGAAGAGGCTGATGAACTGCTTGCATTCATCACTCCTATTGCAAAGGCATTTCTTACCGAAATGGGGTTTGAAGCCGCTAACCATGGCCTACAGATCTTTGGTGGACATGGATACATATCTGAATGGGGTATGGAGCAGAATGTACGCGACAGCCGTATTTCCACACTTTATGAAGGAACGACACAGATCCAGGCCCTGGACCTGCTTGGGCGCAAAGTACTGCTAACACAGGGAAAAACACTGAAACGCTTCACCAGGATTATCCATCTGTTCTGCAAAGAACATGCAAAAAACAAGGAAATGAAGAAGTTCATCGAACCTCTGAAGAAACTAAATGATGAATGGGGCAGTATCACGATGAAGATCGGCATGAAGGCCATGAGTAATCGTGATGAGGTTGGAGCTGCCTCCGTTGATTACCTGATGTACTCAGGATATGTTGCATTTGCATACTTCTGGGCAAAAATGGCACAAGTTGCCCAGACTAAACTGAAAGAAGGCACCAGCGAGGAAGCCTTCTACAACTCCAAGATAACAACTGCCAAATTTTACTATCAGAGGATATTGCCACGCACAAATAGCTTGGTAGAGACAATGCTCTCAGGATCTAAAAACCTGATGGAGCTTGATGAAGAGAGCTTTATATTCTAGGGAACCTCTGATTAATTAGTCATTCCGACGAAGACCGGAGTAGTGGTGCATGGATGCACCGCTTGCGTACCTAAGGATGGAATCTATGTGGTTGATTATACTGGATCCCGGCATACGCTGGGATGACAAAAATAAATTAATCAGGGCTTACCTGGAAAAATTGCCAGCCAATGGTTAATTACGGAAAAACCCAAAGAGGACCAATAAATGAGTGACGTAAACGCCTTACTTGATGACATGCAAAAGCGGTTTAACCCAAATGTCGCGGATGACATGGATGTGGTTTTTCAGTACGACATTGCCGATAACGGAAGCTGGCAGATCGTGATTCAAAATGGAGCTTGCCAGATCACGGAAGGCGAACAGTCTGAACCAAACGTCACTCTGTCAATGGACAAGGATACCTTAGCATCTGTGCTAAACGGAGAAACAGATGGCATGCAGGCGTTCATGTCGGGAAGCATACAGGCAACAGGAGACATCATACTGGCCACACGTTTGGCTGACCTTTTCCCACTAAACCAGGGCTAATAAAATGATAATAGGCAGAACCGAGCTTGGGTGGATACCAGATGACTTAAATCAGAATGATTTTAAAACCATTCCAGATGTCCTGGAGTACTGCACTAATAATTATGGTTCTAAACCAGCATTTACCAGTTTAGGAAAAACAATAACATTTAACGAACTAGGCAAGCTTTCCTCTGCCTTTGCGCATTTCCTGCAAACGGAAACCGACCTTAAGCCAGGCGACCGTATTGCTATCCAGCTACCCAACCTGGTGCAATACCCCATAGTTCTATTTGGCTCCCTGCTCGCAGGCATGATCGTGGTAAATACAAATCCACTATACACTGCCCATGAGATGGAGTATCAGTTCAAGGACTCAGGAGCCAAGGCTCTAGTCATCTATCAGTGCATGGCTGATAACGCGGAAAAGATTCTGGACAATACAGATATTAAAACTATCGTCCTGGTCCAGGCAGCTGATTTACATGGGACACTGAAACGAAACGTGATTCATAGCGTGATCAAGCATGTAAAGAAGATGCAGCCTGAATTTAATTTACCGAAGGCGCTCTCACTGCGAACGGTTCTCAACCAGCACCAAGGCAAAAAACATGAACCTGTAGCTGCCGCACCTGCTTCTACCGCAGTTTTGCAGTATACGGGAGGAACCACAGGCTTCTCCAAAGGTGCGGAGTTGACCCACGCCAATCTACTCTCAAACATGCTGCAAGGACTGCCACGCATCAAAACTTCAGGGGAAGATTGGGCGGATGTGGCAATCTCACCTCTACCCCTTTACCACATTTATGCATTCACCCTGGCCCAGACCGGCATGTTATCTGGTGGACACTGTGTATTGATCCCTAACCCAAGAGACATCCCCGGGTTTGTCAAAGAACTTAAGAAGTGGCAATTCACTGCTTTTCTTGGGCTCAACACACTGTTTGTGGCCCTGTGCCGTGCACCGGGCTTTGAATCTCTGGACTTCAGCAGACTGCGCATAACCTCATCAGGCGGAATGGCGTTAACTCATGATGCAGCTGAGCAGTGGGAAAAAATAACCGGCTGTACCATAACTGAAGGCTATGGTCTTACAGAGACTTCACCTATGGTCAGCATCAATCCTCCTGGAGCACAGCAGATAGGCACAATTGGATTACCGCTTCCACATACACGCACACGCATAGTCGACCAGTATGAAGATGGAGTAGAGGACGGCCAGGATGGGGAACTCTGTATTTGGGGCCCACAGGTAATGACCGGTTACTGGCAAAAAGAGGGTGAGACAGAAGCAGCCTTTACTGAAGATGGATACTTTAAGACCGGTGATATTGCAGTACGCCATGATGATGGATTCCTAAGCATTGCTGACCGGGCTAAAGACATCATTATCGTCTCTGGTTTCAACGTCTATCCAAACGAAATTGAGGGGGTGGCATGCGAACATCCTGACATAATTGAATGCGCAGCAATTGGCATCCCAGACGATGTTACCGGCGAATCAGTCAAACTGTTCGTTGTCAGCTCAAACGACAATTTAAGCTCTAATGAGATCCGCAACTGGTGTCGTGACAAATTAACCGCCTACAAGATTCCAAAATCTGTCGAATTTGCGGATGAATTACCCAAGACCAATGTAGGCAAAGTACTGCGTCGATCACTCAGAGCTAATCCTAGTTAACTGGAACACTCTATGCCTTTACCAAAAGCACAACGCCGCCAACATCAGCACAAACGTTTGATCAACTCTGACGCATACCTGCGTGATGATGGACTATGGGACATAGAAGCACGCATGACAGATTTCAAAAGCGGAACCGTTGATGGTGACGATGGAAATTATGTTTCTGCCGGAGAGCCGTTTCACGACATCCTGCTACGGGTAACAATCGATAGCTCATTTAAGGTACATGAAGTACATGCCTCTATTGAAGCAGCACCTTTTGAGGTGTGTCCAATTATTGCTGAAAACTATAGCAAACTGGTTGGCACCAGTATTCAATCTGGCTGGCGTAATAAGATAAAAGAGCTTGTCGGCGGCGCAAATGGTTGTACCCATATAAACGAGCTGTTTCCAATAATAGCGACAACTGCATTCCAAAGCCTATGGCCACACAGGGACGCAGACACCTTAAGAAAAGGCTACAAAATGATGCTAGATACCTGCCATGCATGGTCTAAAGATGGCGAGCTGGCGAATAACATGTTTCCTGAGATTGCTATAGGTGCCATGGATTAACACTCCAATAGACATCTAAAGATTCATCTAAAACACAACTGATTTAAAACCTAATTTAAATGTGGGCTCTTATATCCTGCATGATCATTTTAATAATTCTACGAAGGAGATACGTGTCATGTTGATGCAAGGTCAATTCATCCGCGTACAGACTGTTGAAGAAGGCATTTATGAGGTTGTTTTTGACCGAGAAAATGACGCCATTAATAAGTTTGACCAGGCAACACTACTGGAGTTGAAAGAGGCTGTAACTAAACTGGGTGAAGCAGATGGTCTCAAAGGTGTCTTCTTCTCCAGCGCTAAAAAGGCCTTTATCGTTGGCGCTGATATTACCGAGTTTACCCAGATGTTTTCCATTTCTGAAGAGGACATCTATACGCACATCCTCAGCCTAAACTATATTTTTAATGCGATCGAAGACCTGCCATGCCCAACTGTTGCAGCAATCAACGGGCTTGCACTTGGTGGAGGATTTGAATTATGTCTATCCACAGACTACAGGGTCATGGCTCAATCGGCCCAGGTTGGACTACCAGAGGTAAAATTAGGTATTAACCCAGGTTGGGGCGGAACATTTAGACTTCCACGACTGATTGGCGTTGATAACGCAAACGAGTGGATCTGTTCCGGAAGCCACAAAAAGGCTGACGTTGCATTCCAGGAAGGCGGAGTAGATGCAGTTGTTGCAGATGATCAAATAGGAGCAGCGGCGTTAGACCTGCTTAAGAAATGCATTGCTGGTGAGATCGATCACAATGCACGCAGAACAGAAAAGACCAGTCCGATAAAGCTAAACCCCATGGAAATGACTATGGCATTTGAATCTGCCAAGGGGGTGATCGGCGCTATGGCCGGCCCACATTATCCAGCACCGATGCAAGCCATCAAGACCATGCAGAAGGCTGTCAAACTGGGCCGTAAAGGTGCTATTGATGTTGAAGTGAAGGCATTTGCCAAGCTAGCTAAAACCGATGTAACAGCATCACTAGTAGGACTGTTCCTAAAAGACCAATACGTCAAGAAGATTGCAAAGAAATACACCAAGGATACAACTCCAGTATCAATAGCCGGCGTTCTGGGTGCAGGCATCATGGGCGGAGGTGTAGCCTACCAGTCGGCCTCCAAAGGCACTCCAATTCTGATGAAGGACATCAACGAACCAGCCTTGCAACTAGGCCTGAATGAGGCAACTAAACTGCTCTCCGGCCAACTGAAGAGAGGACGCATCAACGAGCAAAAGATGGCGAAGACCCTGACTCAGATCACACCCACCCTGAGTTATGGCGACTTCAAACGTGCTGACCTTGTAGTGGAAGCAGTTGTAGAGAATATTGACATCAAAAAGATGGTCCTTGCAGAAGCTGAGAAGGCACTAAAAAAGGATGCCATCCTTACATCCAATACCTCAACCATCTCCATCACCGAACTGGCTACAGCACTCGAGAAGCCAGAAAAATTCTGTGGTATGCACTTCTTCAACCCAGTTCACAGAATGCCACTAGTTGAAGTTATCCGTGGAGAAAAAACCGGCGAAGAGGCTATTGCAAGGACCGTTGCCTATGCCAAGGCCATGGGCAAGACCCCGATTGTGGTTAACGACTGCCCAGGCTTCCTGGTCAACCGCGTACTATTCCCCTACTTCGGAGGCTTCTCTGCCCTGGTCAGCGATGGGGCAGACTTCCGTAAAATCGACAAAGTCATGGAAGGCTTTGGATGGCCTATGGGACCGGCCTATCTGCTAGATGTTGTCGGCATAGACACCGCCCATCACGCAGACGCAGTAATGGCGAATGGATTCCCAGAGCGTATGAGTCATGACGGTGAAAACGCCATCGACCGCATGTACTCAGAAGGTCGTTTCGGTCAGAAGAACGATAAAGGTTTCTACCGCTATGAGCTGGATAAGAAAGGCAAATCCAAGAAGATCAGTGACGAAACAGTCAATGATCTACTGAAAAATATCACCGGCGAAATAAAAGAGTTCAGCGATGGCGAGATCATTGAACGCATGATGATCCCTCTATGTGTCGAGATAGTACGCTGCCTTGAGGAAGATATTGTGGCAAGCCCGGCCGAGGCTGATATGGCTCTGATCTACGGCATCGGTTTCCCTCCATTCCGCGGCGGGGCACTGCATTATCTGGATCAGATTGGACTGGAAAGGTTCTGCAAGATGGCAGAAAAATATGAGCATCTGGGTTCGCTCTACCATCCAACAGAAAAAATGAAATCAATGGCTGAAAGCGGCGCAAAATTCTTTCAGCAGAAAGGAGGCGAATAATGAGTATGTTTATCAATGATGTAGTAATAGTCGATGGTGTTCGTACTGCCATGGGCAGATCCAAGGGCGGCGTGTTCCGTAATGTCCGCGCCGAGGCCTTATCTGCAGAAGTTATAAAGGCGCTGCTTAAACGCAACCCTGAGATAAACCCAAATGAGATCGAAGATGTCATCTGGGGCTGCGTAAACCAAACTCTGGAGCAAGGCTTCAATATCGCCAGAAACGCCTCCCTGCTTGCCGGACTGCCTCATGGAGTCTCTGGACAGACGGTCAACCGCCTATGCGGTTCATCCATGTCGGCCCTGCACACCGCGGTACAATCTATCGTTGCAGGCTATGGCGATATCTTTGTTGTAGGCGGCGTTGAACACATGGGTCATGTAGCTATGACCCATGGTGTCGAAGTAAACCCCGAGATATCAAAATATGTAGCCAAGGCAGCAATGATGATGGGGCTAACCGCGGAAATGCTGGGTAAGATGAATGGCATCAATCGTCAAATGCAGGACGAATTTGCTGTGCGCTCTCATCAACGCGCTCACCGGGCTGGGTTGGATGGTCATTGGGACAAAGAGATCATCCCTGTTGAGGGTCATGATAAAAATGGTTTCTTGACCGCTATTACAGCTGACGAAGTCATCCGTCCAGAAACCAATCTTGAAGACCTTTCAAAGCTAAAGCCAGTGTTTGCCCCCAAGGTAGGCACGGTTACAGCCGGCACTTCCTCTTCCATTTCAGACGGCGCATCAGGAATGATCGTTATGTCTGAGCAGAAGGCCAAGGACCTCGGGCTAACCCCAAGGGCTCGCGTCAGGAGTATGGCCGTTGCCGGATGCGATCCATCCATCATGGGTTATGGTCCTGTACCGGCATCGCAAAAGGCACTCAAGCGTGCAGGCATGTCCATAGATGATATTGAATATGTTGAACTCAACGAGGCCTTTGCGGCACAGGGGCTGTCTGTTTTGAAGAATCTCAAGCTGCTCGACACCATGGAAGATAAGGTGAATATCTATGGTGGAGCAATCGCCCTGGGTCATCCCCTGGGATGCTCTGGAACGAGAATATCCAACACCCTGCTTAACGTAATGGAGAACAATGACGCCAACATTGGACTGGCGACCATGTGTATAGGCATGGGTATGGGAATCTCAACCATATTTGAGCGTATCAACTAAGAAAAAAGCCAGGGAATAGTGTTATCATCTGAACTATTGGTTGCTAGCCACAACTTGTTTAGATAATGGCAATACTATTCTCTGGCGATTTCCAACAATTACGCTTCGCTCAACCCGCTTTAAATCCAGACTTATAAAGCCGCACTGCATTCCGATAGACCTTCGCCGCATAAAGGGCAATATCTGCCATAACAATCAGATCATCTACCCTCTTGCCTCTCAGGGTATAATGCAATCTCAAAACTCGCAGTTATATTCATATCATGCAGGCAATCATCAGACTCATAGAACGCCAACCCTTGGGATTAAACAGGTTCAATACATAAAGTCACCGGCAAATTTTCCACGTACTCCATGGTATTCCGGGCGATCATGGCTGCAATCAAATGATTTGGTTATTGTATCGGCAACCTGACGCGCCAGCAGGTTGGCATTGGGGTTTGCCCTGGCATCCACCATGCCGATGACACAGGTGTGGTCCTGGTCTGTCTTTGCCACACTGTGAACTACAAGCACCTGCCCCTCTTGTGATTGGCCTTGGTTATTGGCGTGCTCAATGAAAAACCGTACGATTGCGGCGTAGGGTCGCCCACCACCGCTGCGCCACTCTATGGTGGTGTTCATGCGATTGAACTGACCAAAACTCTGAAACTGTTTTTTTGCACCGAAGCCTACCGATTGCCGCAGGTCACCCTCCATGTAATGAATCATGGGTACATTGCGGACATTGCATGTGCCAAAGACACCCATGCCCTCCTCTTCCTCGTTGGCAGGTGTTTTGAAGATGCAATCTTTGTCGAAATCCAGTTTCGTGTAGGAACTCTCGGCACTATTTGCCCAGGTAACTCCGATGGTGGCCATGAAGATGGCCAAGGTTACGATTTGAACATATCGAATCATCAGCATATACCTGGTTGATGGGCTTTGTCTCTGTTCACACTATAGAAGAGCGGTGGCCTTTTGGAAATGGTAAAGGCGCTAATCCCATGGCCCTTTATCCTGGAATTATCATATACTCCTGCCATGCCTGAACTTCATCCCAGATGGATTATGCACCTAGATATGGACGCCTTTTTTGCGTCTGTAGAGCAGCGTGATCATCCAGAATACCGTGGAAGGCCAGTGGTAGTGGGCGCCATGCCAGGGCGTAGGGGTGTGGTTTCTACCTGCTCTTACGAGGCACGAAAGTATGGGATTCACTCTGCCATGCCGATTTCTGAGGCCTACCGGCGCTGTCCCGATGCCATCTATCTAAGACCAGATATGGCGCATTATGCAGCTGTTTCCAAGCAGGTAATGCTGGCCCTGGGTGATATCTCTCCCGTTGTCGAGCCGGCCTCTATAGATGAGGCCTATATTGATATCTCCGGCATGGAACGGCTCATTGGCACACCGAAAGAGATCGGGCGGCTGACGAGGCAGAAGATCCAGCAACAGGTGGAACTCAACTGCTCGGTTGGAATCGGCCCTAATCGACTGATTGCCAAGCTGGCCTCAGAGTATAAAAAGCCAGATGGCCTGGTTGTGATCCAACCAGAGCAGGTCCAGGCTTTTCTTGATCCCATGCCGGTTTCTAATCTCCGTGGTGTTGGCCCCAAAGCCAGGCAAGAGTTGGAGCCACTGGGAGTCTATACCGTAGCGCAACTGAAGACATACTCTCTTGAGGTGCTACAGGGCTATTTTGGAAATAAGGGTGGGCAACATCTCTATAACCAGGCCAGGAGGATAGCATTTGACCAGGTGGGCGCCAAAGGGGGTCGACAATCCATCTCCAAAGAATCCACCTTCAATAAGGACGAAACAGACCAACGGCAGATCAGGGAACGCATGAGAGTCTTGGCAGCCGAGGTGGGGCAGACTGCCCGCAGAAAAGGCCTGAAAGGTCAGGTGGTGGCTATAAAGATCCGTCTGGATGGGTTTGAGACACGCACCAGACAACGCAAGACCAGTGCGGCTACAAATGCGGATAGTACGATCCTCAACACCGCCTGGGAGCTATATCAGGGCAGTGGCTTTGCTGGTCGTCCCGTGCGTCTCATTGGGTTGGGAATATCAGAATGGGCTGACAGTGAACCAATGGGAGACCTGTTCGATGATCCTGACGAACAGGAGCGGGAAGAGTGCCTTTACGCCACCATGGATAACGTGTCTGAAAAATTTGGGGAGGGAAAACTATCTCTGGGGCTAAAGAGGCATAATTAAATAATGGACATGGACCACGTTATGGCAGTCAGTTTTAAACAAATAACATTAATGTGGCATCACTGCTGTCCCGTTAACTTTCACAGCAAAGCCATCTGATTAATGGAGGGTTGTTTGTCACGTGGTGGATCACCTCGCAGCAAAGCCAATAGGTCCCACTTCTCAAACAGATTGAGCTGCAATAAACGAAGTATTTGCTGCATGCTTTTCTTCAGCTTCGACTGGAATTTGATGAATGCCAGAAGTAGATAAACACACATCGCAATCCATATCTGGGTCATGACAGCATTCTTGCTGGTACCGATGAAGGTTTTGATTTTCAGGTTCTGCTTTATCCATTTAAAGAATAGTTCAACCTGCCAGCGCGCCTTATAGATATCAGCAATGGTCTTGACGGCCAGTTTGAAATTGTTAGTCAGAAAGACATAGTGCTTGCCGGTCTCCGGATCTC
>CAZVME010000035.1:0-21251 GCA_964628835.1 uncultured Gammaproteobacteria bacterium
AATATGAGCACGATTTTGGGCAGTTAAATGTGTCTAGGATTTGTGGGTAACACCAGTGCAAAAGAAGGTTTCTAGTAAATGGGAATATTGTACCAAACAAATAAATTGATACTTTTGTATGAATACGAAACGGTTTTGTTAAAAGAGTAATCAACGGGCAATATTCTATTTGAGGATTATATTTATGGTGAACCAGAATGCGGGCTAATTGATAAAAATAATAAATGGGCTGTTATTGGAGGGGAACATTTAACTATCTGGACACCCGAAGATTTAAATGTGGCGGTTTCGGATAATAAGTGCAATTGGTAGAAGAGAGGCCAGCTGGTAGAGTCTGTGCTTCTCCCGACCAAGAGACGAAGCACTTATGAACTGCGACCAGCTGACCGAGAACGAACGATACCAAATTTACGCACTAAAAAAAGCAGGACATTTGCAGCAAGAGATTGCCAGGCTTGCAAAAGCAGCTAACAAGAAAATTATGACGCTCCCTTCGTCCTCGTCTGTTACCATGATGTCGGCATCTTGAAGAATTATGCATTCTAATCTAGAATCGTATGCCTAACCTTAGGAAGGTAATTATGAGGACAACCATCGATCTCCCAGAGAACCTGATTGACGAAGTGATGAAGGTTACTCATGCTAACACGAAAACAGAGATTATCGTTAAGCGCTGGTGGAAATGGTAGGGAAAGCTAAGATTTTTAATCTCAAAAAGTATAAAGGCTGGTCAAGAAGGACAGTCCTCCGCGGTGTTTGTTTGTGCTGAATAGCGCAAGCCTCTCACCACTCCTGCCTGCCCCTTGCCGGCTGCATTATATCCTTGCGAAAGCAGTTAGCTGGATGCAATTTAAATAGTAGATGGTTATGTTATTTTGAGTAAATTAAAAGAGTTAAAAGAAATCGACTGGCGAAATGTTGATTGGCAGTCTGAATTAAAACAGAATATAAACTCGATAGATGGCTTACAAAGCTATATCGACTTATCCTCTAACGAACAGAGAATATTGGGACAGGTCGCTGATAAGCACCCTATGAATATCCCTCGATATTATCTGAGTTTAATTAACGAAAATGATCCTAATGATCCCATCCGAAAAATGGCGTTGCCCAGCGAAGATGAATTAGTGGTTGCTGGTGCGATGGGGGAAACAACGAAAGACCCCTATGGCGATGATAAGCACAACAAGGGAAATGGTGTGCTGCATAAATATCCTTATTCAGCACTCATTGTGGCCACTGATTATTGTTCAATGTATTGCAGACACTGTTTTAGAAAAGCAATCGTCGGCTTACCCAATGATAAAACGGTTGAAAATTTCCAACGTGCTGCAGAGTATATTCGAGAACATAAAGAAATTACGAACGTTATAATTTCTGGTGGTGATCCTCTTCTCATCAATACTCAAAGAATCAAAAAGATATTACAAAGCCTCGTAGATATCGAGCATGTTAATTACGTCCGCATCGGCACCAGAACACCCGTGGTTTACCCCATGCGCTTCTTTGAAGATGAACTTTTAGAGTGTTTTGAAGAGTTCAATAAACATAAAACCCTTTATCTACCTACCCATTTCAATCATGTTAATGAAATTACCGATGTGGCGAAAGAAGCGGTTTTTCGTATTAGACAAACGGGCGTAACAGTCAACAATCAAGCCGTATTGTTGAAAGGTGTCAATGATAGCGCTGAGGATATCGAAAATCTAATGAATGGACTCGTTACGATTGGTGTCAACCCATACTACTTATACCAATGCATGCCTGTATCAAGAGTAAGACACCACTTTCAAGTTTCACTGAAAGAAGGCATTGATATCGTTGATACCGCGAAACTACGACTCGATGGTTATGCGAAGCGATTTAAATTTATTATGGGACATGATATTGGAAAGATAGAAATATGCGGGAGAATCGATGATAAGTTGATTTTAAAGCAAATTCATTCAAGACCTGAAGAGCCTGAAAAGGCTAGCCGGATGATGGTAATGAAGCTGGACGATAAAGCGGGATGGTTTGATGATATGGATGAGATGCATATCTAGAATTTAGACCAAGCATAACAGGGAATTTAACCATACGAGGTAAATCTAACAAAGCAATTTAATATGGACGCATTATTCGTACGCACCACTCTCTATAAATGCGCCAGTTAAATGCAACGATGGACTAAAAGGAGGGTACTCGGATGATTGATTGCTGTAGTTCAATAACATTCGATGCTGATCATCCGAAACGGTTATGCTGCCCTATTAACGGCGAGGAATATGATTCCGTAAGCTATAAAACGATCCTGCATCATCTTACCGATCCGTAGGATAAAGCCTTGACGGTACAAGGTTACTATTTCTGCACTGATACCAAATGCGAGGTTGTCTATAATTTGGTCAAGACAATTCATTGATCACCAGATCCGATCTTCGAACGAATGTAGGTATAAAGGAGACAAACCCTGATCGGACGATCTGTTATTGTTTTGGTGTTTCCTATGCTGCGGCGGAAAGCGATAGTGTTGTTAAAGACTTCGTAATAGGGAAAACCAAGCAATCTCTTTGTGCCTGCGAAACGAGTAATCCATCGGGGCGCTGTTGTCCCAAGGATTTTCCTGGGGGATGAGTTCTAACAACACAATCAGGTCTTTCGCTACGCTCACTGGGACTCTACGCCGCAGGGCGGCTTGCACTCCTGCATTTTGCGGACGTCGAATATTTGCACGATTACTATCAACCAAACAATGAGTAACTGAAAATAGAGTCTAAGCTTACATCAACCTTAACTGGCCGCAGTGCGGCATAAGGAAACAGGGATAATGTCAGAGGTTTCTTGTGAGTTTTATTTCAAATGCAAAAATGTAACGCACTTCCCAAGTCAAAGCAGGGAGTTTGCAGTGTGTTTTGTTCCTATGCTGACACCCCTTGCTCGCCATACAGATGAAGTAGTTGTCCTGCTGGAAAAATGAAGAAAAATAAGCTTTTGAATATTGGTGCAATCGGGAGTGGAATAACGGCGCTTTGTTGTTTTACACCAATTCTAGTTTGGGTGTTTGCAGCACTTGGAATGTCAGCATTAGTCGGTTACTTGGATTATGTTCTTTTTCCTCTATTAGCAGTATTTGCTATGCTGTTAGTGATCGGTCTGATTCAATATCGGAATGATAAACAAACGTAACAAGCGACTGTGATGTCAATCCCCTAGAAGATGTTTATTAAGCCGATGAAACTTGGCCCCTTACCATGGTAATTACTGACCTTTCCCCAGTTTTGTCTCCTGGACCAGGGAACCGCAAATAATCATAAAAGGGCCATGCCGGCCCTTTTTGTTTTCTGGTTATATAGGCTATCAGTCAAAGCTCTGGGTGAGTATCGCCAACCGGTCCAGGCGGTTACGCGCCTCGCCGCTGGTGATTGCGGCATCCGCCTTTTCCACCCCTGCAGCCAGGCTGTCGGCAAGACCAGCGGTATATATGGCGGCACCGGCGTTAAGTTGCACAATATCTCGGGCTGGTCCCTCCTGATTATCCAACACCGAGCGGATGATCTCCAGGCTGTGAGCGGCATCGTTGGCCGTGATGGAATCGATGGGGGTGCGCTTGATGCCAAAATCCTCCGGCTGGATGCTGAAGCGTCGCACCTGTCCATCCTTTAGCTCTGCTACCTCGGTCCTATCGCCGATGCTGATCTCGTCCAGGCCGTCTCTGGAGTGCACCACCATTACATGACGGCTCCCAAGTTTTTGCAACACGTTGGCCAGAGGGTCCAGCAGATCTTCGGAGAATACGCCTAGCAGCTGGTTGGGCACGTTGGCCGGGTTGGTGAGTGGGCCCAGTATATTAAAGATGGTGCGAACACCCATCTCCTTGCGTGGGCCAATGGCGTGTTTCATGGCGCTGTGGTGTCCGGGTGCGAACATAAACCCAACGCCAACTTCGCGCACACAACGCTCCACCTGTTCCGGGGTGAGGTCCAGGCGGATTCCTGCTGCCTCCAGGGCATCGGCTGCGCCTGATTTGCTGGATACAGAGCGGTTTCCGTGCTTGGCTACATTGCACCCGGCTGCTGCGGCCACAAACATGCAGGCAGTGGATATGTTGAAGGTGCCGCAGGAGTCCCCGCCGGTGCCTACGATGTCCACGGTGTTGTCCAGGTCGCTGACATCCACTCCGCTGGCCAGTTCGCGCATGACGCTGGCGGCGGCTGCGATCTCGGGAATGCTTTCGCCTTTCATACGCAGTCCGATGAGAAAACCGCCAATCTGAGCCGGGGTGGCTCCGCCGGTCATGATAGTGCGCATCACTGCGATCATCTCTTCGCCGCTCAGATCATGGTTCTCTGTTACCTGTTGTATGGCTCGTTGTATCTCCATAATCTCCTCTCTTATTCATTCCGGGGCCGGAGTCAATTTTTATTCTGATTCCAGGGTCGAAGTCAATAATGGAAAAATATTATTGTTTACGGTTCCAGCGAAATTGACTCCGACCCCTGTGTATTATCTGCCGTCGATGAAGTTCTTCAGCAGGTCGTGACCATGCTGGGTCAGTATGGATTCAGGGTGAAATTGCACCCCTTGCAGATCCAGCTCTTTATGCCTTACTCCCATGATCTCGTCCATGGATCCATCCTGGTTGCGGGTCCAGGCGGTTATCTCCAGGCACTCCGGCAGGCTGGCCTCATCGATCACCAGGGAGTGGTAGCGAGTGGCCTGTAACGGATTGGTCAGGCCGCTGAATACTCCCAGGTCGGCGTGGTATATGGGTGAGGTCTTGCCATGCATCACCTGGCGCGCATGTATGATCTTGCCGCCAAAGGCCTGGCCCAGGGATTGGTGTCCCAGACATACACCCAGGATAGGAATGCGTCTGGCAAAGGTCCTGATTGCATCCACCGAGATTCCGGCCTGGTCTGGGGTGCAGGGTCCGGGTGAGATGACCATGCGGTCCGGGTTCAGGGCCTCTATCTGTGCAAGCTGGATCTCGTCGTTGCGGTATACTTGCACCTCCTCCCCCAGTTCGCCCAGGTACTGCACTAGGTTGTAGGTGAAGGAGTCGTAGTTATCTATCATCAGCAGCATCTCAAGCCTCCTCGCCCGGGGTTACATCCAATCCAGCCTCGGCGAGCGCTACGGCGCGAAACACGGCCCGACCCTTGTTCATGGTCTCTTTCCACTCCAGTCTGGGAATGGAGTCTGCAACCACGCCAGCACCGGCCTGGATATGCAGGGTGTTGTCTTTAATCACGGCGGTGCGGATGGCGATAGCGGTGTCCATGTTGCCGTTCCAGGACAGGTAACCCACGGCACCGGAGTAGACCCCGCGTTTTACCGGCTCCAGTTCATCGATGATCTCCATGGCGCGGATCTTGGGTGCCCCGCTCACGGTGCCGGCGGGGAAGGTGGCGCGTAGTACGTCGATAGCAGTCATGCCATCCTTAAGCTGGCCGGTGACGTTGGAGACTATATGCATTACATGTGAGTAGCGCTCCACGATCATCTTGTCGGTGAGTTGAACGCTGCCGATCTCCGCCACACGACCAGCGTCGTTGCGTCCCAGGTCGATCAACATCAGGTGCTCGGCCAGCTCTTTGGGGTCGGCCAGCAGCTCCTGCTCCAGGGCCAGGTCCTCCTCTTCGCTGTGGCCACGGCGCCGGGTGCCGGCGATGGGACGTACCGTTACCTCGCCATCCTCTAGGCGGGTCAGGATCTCCGGGGAGGATCCCACCACGTGGAAATCCCCCAGGTTCAGAAAGTACATGTAGGGGGATGGGTTGAGTCCGCGCAGGGCGCGATACAGGTTCAGCGGCGGGGCCTGGAATGGAATGGAGAGGCGCTGGGAGATCACCACCTGCATGCAGTCGCCGTCCAGCACATACTCCTTGATGCGGTCCACCGCCTGCTTGAAATTCTCTTCGGTGAAACCGGAGACAAAGTCGCTCTCTTCGATCTGGCGCGCTGGGCCCGCCGCCGGGCGTGGAGCTGATCCCTGCATTTTCTGGATCAACTGTTCGATCCGCGTCTGGGCCGACTCCAGGGTGCCGCCCTGGGTGGGGTCGGCATGTACTATCACAAACATGGAGCCGCGCAGGTTGTCGAACACCACTACCTCGTCGGATACCATGAGCATGATATCCGGGCTGCCGATGGTGTCCGGGTTGGGGCAGTTGGCCAGCTTGGGTTCGATGTAACGGATGGTGTCGTAGCCGAAGTAACCCACCAGGCCGCCGGTGAAGCGCGGTAGTTCCTCGTACTCCACCACCCGGTAGCGGGCCTGGAACTGTTCGATATATTCCAGCGGGTCATCCACCTGCAACTGCTCGGTGATCTCACCACGGTGTTCGATGGTTACCTGGTGGCCATGTACCTTGAGCAGAGTGTGGCAGGGCAGACCGATGATAGAGTAGCGGCCCCACTTCTCTCCGCCCTGTACTGACTCAAACAGATAGGAGTGCGGGCCGTCGGCCAGTTTCAGATACACGCTGAGGGGGGTGTCGAGATCCGCCAGGACCTCGCGCATTACCGGGATTCTATTGTGGCCCTCTGCTGCCAGGGCCGCGAACTTTTCGGGGGTCATCTCTTTCTCCACAATTTTATTGTCGACAGGGGTGGTACATGCTCTGGTTTCACCAGCGCCATCGTGTGCCTGTCTTCAACGTCATATTGTGGGTTGTGAGATACATGTGCTGAATTCTAATCTGTTTTGTTACAAAAAATTGGATACGCTGAAAGTTTCCTGTCTCTGGTAGCCCATGTCAAGAAAAACCCAAGGGGTTGCTGCCATTATCCAAGCTGTTTACGCATCTGGCCGATGATGCTGTTGTAATGGTTGGGGTCAGAATCCTGGCCTTTGCTGAAGATGCCGGAACCGGCCACGAAGGTATCGGCGCCAGCGGCGGCGATCTCGGCTATGTTGTCGGCTTTTACTCCGCCGTCGATCTCCAGGCGGATATCAAACCCCGATGCGTCTATGCGCTGGCGCACCTGGCGAATCTTATCCAGTGCTGCCGGGATAAAACTCTGACCACCGAAGCCGGGGTTGACCGACATGATCAGCACCATATCCACCTTGTCCATCACATAGTCCAGGTGGGAGAGGGGAGTAGCGGGGTTGAACACCAGGCCAGATTTACAGCCGTGATCACGAATCAGTTGCAGGCTGCGGTCCACATGCCCACTGGCCTCCGGGTGGAAGGTTATGTAGGTGGCGCCAGCCGCAGCAAAATCCGGGATGATGCGGTCCACTGGGTCCACCATCAGGTGCACATCGATGGGTGCGGTAATGCCATGTTTGCGCAGGGCCTCGCACACCAAAGGGCCGATGGTGAGGTTGGGTACATAGTGGTTATCCATTACATCAAAGTGAACGATGTCGGCACCGGCGGCCAGCACGTTATCAACCTCTTCTCCAAGCCGGGCAAAATCTGCTGAGAGGATGGATGGTGCAAGCATATAGTCAGACATTGGTCAGTCCTGTTATGGATGGGGGAAATTGGCTGTAACTTTACCCCATGCATGGTCTCATTTCACCCGTCCCCGCTATACTTGTGCGTAGCTACCATGTAAAAAAGATAAATCAGTGTTGATATGGATTATTCCTTGTTATTCGCACAGAGACGCAAAGCACGCCAAGGGGGCTCCAGATAATGTTTAGAGGTCTTTGTGTTCTTAGCGCCTTGGCAAGAGAGTTTTACTATATGGACTAGCTACAACGGTCATGTGATTTAACGGTTATCTACCTGGAAGAATAGTATGTGGAGAGTTCTGGTTGTTCTTGGCCTGTGGGCCACGTTGTGTGGTGTTGTAACCGCATCAGATATTTTGCGTGAACAGCGTTATGCCCATGAGATAAAACAGGGTTTGGTGGTGGGGAATGCGCTCGACCTGAAGGCCGGGGAGCAGGAGTTTCTGGCGATCCATGGTGAGTCTGAGAGTAAGAAGATCAAGGGGGCGGTCATCCTGCTCCACGGCATGGGCGGAAACCCGGCCTGGTCGGTGGTGGTGCAGCCGCTGCGCCAGGGGCTGATTGAGCACGGCTGGGAGACCCTGTCACTGCAGATGCCGTTGGCGCCCCGAGGCGCGGACCCCTGGGCCTATGCGGCCCTGATCCCGGAGGCGGCCCCACGCATAGCCGCAGCCATTAACTTTCTGCAACAGCGCAAGATTGAGAAGATCGTGATCATCGGGCACTCTATGGGTGCGCGCATGGGGTTGCAGAGTATCGCCGCCGGGACGCCAAACGAGGTGATCGCCTTTGTGGCAGTGGGTATTCCCACCCAGTCCAAAGAGCCTGGTAGCGGTACCCTGGGAGCACTCAAAAAAGTGAAGCTCCCCATACTGGATATCTATGGAAGTCGGGATCTGCCATCGGTGTTGGGCAGCGCCAAGGCCAGGAACATTGCGGCGCTCCAGGCTGGGAATGATGGCTATCGACAGGTTGAGATTGTGGGTGCCGATCACTATTTTCGAGGGCTGGATGATGCCCTGCTGTCTCGGGTGAATGCCTGGATCGGGCGCGAGGCGGCGCAGAGTGAACTGGTTGTGGAGCAGACGGATCCGGCGGCGACTGCAAAGTAGTTCAAGCAGCTTCTGCCGGGAGATTCAGTGTTTCAGTTCGGCCAATAGTTGATCAATCATCGCCTGGGCCTGATTGGCGTAGCCGCCACCGAAGATATTCAGGTGGTTCAGTATGTGATACAGGTTGTACAGGGTGCGGCGGCTGGTGTAGCCCGGATCCAGAGGCCACTCTTCACTGTATGCGGCGTAAAAATTCTGGTTGAAACCTCCAAACAGCTCGGTCATGGCCAGGTCCGCCTCCCGGTCGCCGTAGTAGACCGCGGGATCGAAGATCACCGGCTGGTGTTGCGAATCGAAGGCGATGTTTCCGCTCCACAGGTCGCCATGCAGTAGTGATGGCAGGGGTTGGTGATTGATCAGTTGCGGCAGAAGTTCCAGCAGGCGGTCACCGGATTTCTGAAGCCTGCCCCCATAGCCGAGTTCAGCCGCCAGCTTCAGTTGATAACCCAGGCGCCGCTGTTGCCAGAACATGCTCCAGTCGCTGGATAACTTGTTGGGTTGGTGGGTGGAGCCGATGGTGTTGTCATGGTTCCAGCCAAAGCCGCCGCCGATCTTTCGGTGCATTCTGGCCAACTGCTGTCCCGCCTGTTTCATATCTCCAGCACCGGACATCTGGATATATTCCAGCACCAGGAATGAACTCTCCCCATGGCTGCCGTAACACACGGGCCCAGGTACATGCATGGTCTGAGATTGTGCGATCTCGCCCAGGCCCGCAGCCTCTGCCTTGAACATGGGCAGTCGGGAGGCCTGGTTGAGTTTTACGAAATAGGAGCGGTTGCCGTCGCCCAGGCGAAACGCCTGGTTGATACAGCCGCCAGTCACGGTGCTGGGGGCGGTGGGAGAGAATTGGTCTCCGGTGGTCTGGCTGATCTGCTCAGTTATGTAGTTCCAGACGTTCATGCAAGGGGCTGCTACGGGGGAAGTGGGCGCACAGGAACTCCATCTGGTCGGCCAGTACGTTTCTGCCTTGTAGATAGATGTATTCGGCATGGGTGGGGGTGAAGGGGATGGCCAACAGTTCCATGCCTGCCTGCTCCGGGGTGAGTCCGGCCTTGTGGTTGTTGCAGCGCAGACAGGCGGTAACCACGTTGTTCCAGTTGTCCGGCCCACCCTGGCTCAGGGGGCGCACATGGTCACGGGAGAGCTTGCCGCGTGAAAACATGGAGCCACAGTAGAGGCAGATGTGATCATCTCTCTGGAACAGGGCGTGGTTGTTCAGGGGCGGGGTGTATTTATTCCTGGCCTTGACCAGTCCCTGGTTGTTGCCGTGGGTGGCGATGATGGTATTGACTTCTATCTGACTGCGGCGCTGGGTGCGGGCATTGATGCCGCCATGGAGACAAAACAGGACCTGGCCACAGCTGTACGCTATCTGACCAAGAAAATGTAGTCGCACCGCGCTCCGGTAATCGATCCATCCCAGAGGCATTCCAGCAACATCGGTGCGCAGGATCTGTTGTTGAAGATCTGCCACGTCCCCATATTCTCCATATAATCTGTGTTGTTATGCTCCCTGCCCTGGTCGGATGATACACCACTCTGTTATTGGTGCAACCTGGAGGCATTGGAAGCGCACTCGGCCACTGCCAGCACACTATTTTGTAGTCATCCAGCCGGGCGGTGGCGCCATTTTCCTGTTACGCCATCCGGTGGTTGTCCAATTACTCTTGGGCCTAATATAGAAGACCCTTAAGCTGGATTGAAATTCCCATCCCTTTGTAACTTATATGAAAAAAAACCTTGACAGAGTTGAATTGAGACGATCGGTTTTTTGCTGTTATGCACAATCCTGGAGAGGGTCTGTGGCAAAATGAGAAATGCTTCACATTTTTCCCTTCGGTATATTAGAGAAACTTGTAACATACTGAATCCATTGAAAGTATCGTCGTTGGTAATTTTTTGGTCAATCTGAGGCGAGCCCACTGATGGCCGGTATTTGACGGCCGATCCATGAATTACTCCACAGAGTTATCCACAGCTTCTGTGGAAAAAACCATTCTTCCTGATTTCACAATGAGTTAGCTGTTACAGATGAGTCACGGGGTTAGAAAAGCCGCATAAAAAGCCACCTCTGGATCTGACAAACTGAGTTCAACTCGGGTAGAGTTTGCACATGCCAGTAAATCTCATTTTGCGGGTGGCGGTACCGGTGCCACTCTACTCATGTTTTGACTATCTCGCTCCTGCGGGGGTCGATCCCAGGGACCTGCTTCCGGGTATGCGCCTGCTTGTACCTTTTGGCAGAGGGGAGCGCTGCGGGGTGTTGCTGGAGCTGGTGGCAGAGTCGGAGCTGGAGATCGAGTCGCTCAAGCAGGCCAACAAGCTGTTGGATGCAGAGCCACTACTTGGACCGGATGACCTGGAGCTGTTGCTATGGGCCGCTGAGTATTATCGGCATCCCATTGGTGATGTGGTGGCCTCAGCGCTACCGGTACGTCTGCGCAAAGGCAAGCCACGGGCAGCCAGCGGTCTGCCTGGTTGGAGGTTGACGCCTGCGGGGGTGGAGCAGGGACCTGACTCCCTGGCCCGAGCGCCACGTCAGGCACAGATTATGCGGCTGCTGCAACAGCAGGGTGTGCCCCTCTCCCAGATGGATATATATCGAGATGGAGGGGAGTGCCGCTCTATCTTGCGTGCTCTGGAACAGCGGGGTTGGATTGAATCCTGTGAGGTGGGGGCACCCAAAGCGGTGATATCCGATGGTGGGTCTGCAACCACCGTGCAGCTCAATCGCGATCAACGCAAGGCGGTGGATGCGGTGAACCAGAGCGGAGATGGGTTTCAGTCGTTTCTACTGGATGGCATCACTGGAAGTGGCAAGACCGAGGTGTATATGGCCCTGGTGGAGCAGGCCTTGGCGGCTGGATGCCAGGTGTTGATCCTGGTGCCGGAGATTGGGTTGACCCCGCAACTGATGCAGCGGTTCCAGGATCGGATTGATGCGCCCATTGCCTTGCTGCATTCGGCCCGGTCTGACCTGGAGCGGGAGCAGGCCTGGTCTGCCGCCGCCCGGGGTGAGGCCGCAGTGGTGTTGGGTACCCGCTCTGCGGTATTCACCCCCATGCCACGCCTGGGTCTGGTGATTGTGGATGAGGAGCATGACCTCTCGTTCAAGCAGCAGGATGGTTTCAGGTACTCGGCGCGGGATCTGGCCCTGGTCCGGGCGCGGCGTAGAGAGTGCCCGGTTATTCTGGGTTCGGCCACGCCATCGCTGGAGAGCCTGCGCAATGCCCAGACCGGCAGGTATGCGCATCTGCTGTTGCTGGAACGGGCTGGCAACGCCGTGCCGCCACGGTTGGATATTTTGGATATCCGTTCAGTGCATCTGGATGCCGGGATCTCGCCCACCTTGTTCCGCATGATGCAGGAGGAGATCCAGGCCGGAAACCAGACCCTACTGTTTCTCAACCGACGCGGTTACTCGCCACTGCTCTCCTGTTATGACTGTGGCTGGATTGCTGAATGCCGGAGGTGTGACGCCAGACTGACATACCATATGGGGAATGGCGTACTCTGGTGTCATCACTGTGGTTCCCAGCGGCGGGTGGATGTGACCTGTCCTGAGTGTAAGGGGGAGAAGCTGGAACCATTGGGCCAGGGTACCGAACGGTTGGAGGAGGTGTTGGCCGCACGTCTTCCCGACGTTGGGGTGGTGCGTATCGATCGGGACTCCACCCGGCGCAAGGGGAGTCTGCAACGGTTGCTGAATGAGATCCATCAGGGCAGGCATCAACTGCTGCTGGGGACCCAGATGCTGGCCAAGGGGCACCACTTTCCCAATGTGACCCTGGTGGGGATCCTGGATGTGGATCAGGGGCTGTTTGGGGCCGATTACCGGGCGGCGGAACGCATGGCCCAGCTGATCACCCAGGTTTCAGGTCGAGCTGGAAGGGCGGAGAAGCCAGGGCGGGTTGTGGTGCAGACGCGGCACCCGGATCATCCTCTGATCCACACCCTGGTGAGAAATGGTTACGGGGCCTTTGCTATGGAAGCGCTCCAGGAGAGGCAGGCGGCGCTGCTGCCCCCATTCAGTTATCAGGTGCTGGTGCGCGCTGAGGCAACCAGCGACCGCATGCCACGCAACTTTCTGGATGACGCTATGGAGTTGGGGCAGGGCATGGGTGGGGCTGGCGTGGAGTTCTGGGGGCCGGTGCCAGCACCCATGGAGCGTCGGGCGGGGAGTTATCGGGCGCATCTTTTGGTGCAGTCCAACAGTCGTGGAGAGTTGCACCGGCTGTTAGCGGACTGGTTGCCACAGATGCGCAGCCTGAAATCGGCGCGGCGGGTGCGTTGGTCGGTGGATGTGGATCCGCAGGAGATGCTGTAGGCAGACAGGTTAGCGCCCCTTGGTCGCTGGAGTCACCTGTTCGTACATGTTGGCTATCAGATTCATCTCTTGCATGATGCTGTCGGTGGTGGTGAATACGGTCACCGGAAGTCCGCCCCGTTTATGATCCAGAAAAAACTTGCGCACCACCTTCCACAGGCTCTCAATCTTGTCTAGGGATGAGGTTATCTGTGGCGTGTTCCTGCTTGAACCACTAAGTACCTTCAGGGCGGTTTCAAACTCGGTTACCGCCTGTTGCAACTGGGTGACGGTGTTGGGGTCGTGGAAACCGGCCTGGTAGGCGATATAGTATTTGGCAATCCTCTGGGTGAGCATGCGTTGCTGCCGGGAGATGTTGGTCAGTTTTTTCTTTTTCTGATTCGAGGCCTGTTGTAGTTTTACCATTACGCTATGACACACTTCCAGCAGGTTCTCACTCAGGATCAGCACCTCACTGCCACTGCTCTTGGTGTAGGGCTGGTTCACCAGCGCCGTAAAGTCAGCCAGGGCGGTGTCGATAAAGCTAAGCAGCTCATGGACCTCCCGGTCCTTGGTGGCACGCAAAAGCGCGTGCTGGTGTTTGTTGAACAACTCCAGACCGGTCTTGAGCTGTTCGTGCGCCTTTTTGGGCCGCACGTTCTCGCCCAGAAAAAAGTAGGCCTTGGCGATTCTCTGTGACAGCATCTCCTGGTCGCCGGCCTGGTGGATGGCGGCAGAGAGTGGATCGGTTTCGGCATAAGACACCAGGGGCAGGATGAGAGTCGCCAGGAGAGAGAGGAGGAGTGCTGGTTTTAGTCTGATCATTACCTGTCCTGGCGTCTGATGCGCTTTAAATTATATTGCTCTGATGGCTTCAGCAATACGAGCCAGGTTAATCTGGTCCATTGTAGTTGCCACGGTTCCTGGGTGTAAACGTTGTAGGTCACAATATCGTGTGAAATTATCCCTGATCTGAAGGTATCAGGGGTAACCAATATGTTATCCTTGGGCGCTTTATGGAACCCTCAGGTTTTGAGTAGAGAATGAAACAGCAGATTCAGCAACTGATCTCACAGGCGCTAGCCCAAATTGCCACTGAAGGAGTGATTCCTGAAGATGCAATTCCCGAGCCAATAATCGAGCGGGCGCGTGACTCTCAGCATGGTGATTTCGCCTCAAATATTGCCATGATGCTGGCCAAGGTGGCGCGGAGTAAACCACGCGATCTGGCGGAGAAGCTGGTGGCGGCGCTGCCGGAATCTGCGGTGGTGTCAAAGGTGGAGATTGCCGGGCCAGGGTTCATCAATTTTTATATCTCATCTGATGCCTATCACACCCTGGTGCCCATTATCCTGAATGACGGTCACGGATTTGGGCGTAGTGATATCGGGGCCGGCAAACGGGTGCAGGTGGAGTTTGTCTCAGCCAATCCCACCGGACCCTTGCATGTGGGCCATGGGCGCGGTGCGGCCTATGGGGCGGTGGTTGCAGATCTATTGCAGGCGGTGGGCTTTGAGGTGCACCGTGAATATTATGTAAATGACGCCGGCCGCCAGATGGATATCCTCGGCACCAGCGTCTGGTTGCGCTACCTGGAGTTGTGTGACGAGGAGATCAGTTTCCCAGTCAACGGCTACAAGGGGGATTACATCTGGGATATCGCCGCCACCCTGCATCGTGAACATGGCGCACAGTATCATCACAGCGCAGCAGAGGTGTTTCAGGGGGTGCCGGCAGATGAGCCGGATGGTGGCGACAAGGAGACCCACATCGATGCCCTGATCGAGAGTGCCAAGCGCTTATTGGGAGACAATCGCTATCGCTTTGTATTCGAGCTGGGGCTGAATACTATCCTGGAGGATATCCGGGATGATCTGGAGCTGTTTGGTGTCAAATACGATCAGTGGTATTCCGAGCGCAGCATCACTGAAAGCGGGGCGGTAAATAAGGCCCTGGAGCGTCTACGTGCTACGGGCCATGTGTACGAAAAGGATGGCGCCCTGTGGTTTCGCTCCACCGATTTCGGAGATGAAAAGGATCGAGTGGTGGAACGGGACAACGGACAGACCACCTATTTCGCCTCAGATATTGCCTACCACATGGACAAGTTGGAGCGCGGATTTGATCGGGTGATCGATGTGTGGGGAGCGGATCATCACGGCTATGTTCCCAGAGTAAAGGCGGCGTTGCAGGCCCTGGGTGCCGATCCGGCCCGGTTGGATGTGTTGTTGGTGCAGTTTGCCAATCTTTACCGTGCCGGGGAGAAGGTGCAGATGTCCACCCGCTCCGGCTCCTTCGTTACCCTGCGCGAGCTGCGTAAGGAGGTGGGTGCCGATGCGGCCCGTTTCTTCTATGTGATGCGCAAGTGCGAACAGCATCTGGACTTTGATCTGGATCTGGCCAAGTCCCAGTCCAGTGATAACCCGGTTTACTATGTGCAGTACGCCCATGCCCGGGTGTGCAGCGTGCTGCGGCAGGCGGCGGAAAAGCAGATCTCGGTGGAGATCAGTGCCGGAGACGCCAACCTGAAACACCTGACCGAGGAGCATGAGTTTAAGATTCTCAAGACTCTGTCCCGTTATCCCGAGGTGGTGGAAGTGGCGGCTTTGAATGAGGAGCCGCATCAGCTGGCGCACTACCTGCGTGAATTGGCCAACGATTTCCATACCTACTATAACGCCCATCAATTCCTGGTGGATGATGCAGGGGTGCGCGATGCCAGGATAAAGTTGATTCTGGCGGTTAGGCAGACCTTGAAAAACGGACTTAACTTGCTGGGAGTCAGCGCGCCTGAGAGTATGTAGGGATGGGAGCTAGAGATTATAAAAGCCGGGCCCACGCCACCCGCCCCAGGAAAAAGCCGCAGAAGCCAGGCTGGGTGTGGTTTGTGGCCGGTCTGCTGGTGGGGGTGTTTATCAGCGGCTTGGTGTGGCTGAAGGTAACCCCCTCGGGTCCTATGCTTCCAAGACAGGCCGCCACACTCAAACCCCAGGGCAAGAAGCCTGCGCTGGTGGAAAAGAAGCAGAAAAAACCACAGCAGGATGCGCCCAAGCCTAGGTTTGATTTCTATACCATCCTGCCGGAGATGGAGGTGGTGGTTCCCGACCCCGTGTCTGAGCCAGAGCCGGTGGTCAAACGTACAGCGACAAAACCTGCCGTACAGTCGCCGGGAAGGGCGGCTGGTTATATGTTGCAGATGGGATCATTTCGCAGTCTGGCGGATGCCGACCGTCTGAAGGCCAGCCTGGCGCTGGTGGGCATCCAGGCCGAGATCCAGCGGGTCATAATCAAGGGTGGCGACGTCTACCATCGGGTGCGCAGCGGGCCCTATGACCGGGTGCAGGTGAACCGTCTGCGCAATAAATTGAAGCAGAACAAGATTAGCAGTCTGGTAATAAAATACCGGAAATAACCGCCGCTCCCCGCACCACGGTTGGTGGCTTTTCCGATAACAACTATATTGTTGATATGGCCTCCAAGATTCGTTTCTATCTGGATATCTCCCAAGCCGAATACCTGCGCTATTATCGTGGTTCGGCCCAATCGGTCCTGGTGCAGGCGGAGGATGGAAGAAGTGTGCGTCTCCCTGCCGTCAATCTGCGGCCCTTTGTTTCTGCCGAGGGGGTCCGGGGGCGGTTCGAGATATCCCTGGATGAAAACAACAGCCTGCTGGATATATGCCGACTGGCATGAACCTATCTATGCCCACTATGCAGAGAATTCAAAGCAGCTTGCTGCTTTGTTGCATGCTCACCCTTTTGGCGGTCCAGGGTGTGGCAAGCGCCCAGACCCCAGAGGGCTATGTGGTGACCGATGAGCGGCCACAGCAGGGACGAGCTGGGGTGGGGATGAGCGCACGTGAGAGCTGGCTGCTGCACGATTACCAGGACTATGTGTATAGCCTGGAGCAGGTTTGCTACTGCATCTTGCCAAAAGTGGCTCGGGTGTATGTGATTGGTGGCAAGGTGGTACAGGTGGATGATACGAAAACCGGACAGGTATATAGAGATGCTGACATGCTCAGGAACTTCCACACGGTGTCAGGCCTGCTGGATCTGATAGATAAGTTGGTGGCAAGACACCCGGACAACATGAGTATTCGCTACAATCGCCATCTGGGTTACCCGGAACTGATCAGGATAGACCAGTCATACCATATGGCTGATGAGGAGATTGATTACCGGGTGCGGGACCTGAGGTTTCTGCAGAAACGCTAAACGGTCCTGAGGGCTGAGTCGGCCCCGGCAGCTCTGGTTTATGCTTGTTGTGGGCGGTTGCGTCTACCCAGTCCAAATATGCCCAGCACACCACTGACAAACAGTAGCAGCGCCGGTGGTAGTGGAACCGGTGCCACGTCCCAGCCAACGTCATCCAGTGCAGCCATATCCAGATCGGTGAAGTGCTTGCGGCTGCCGGTGAATATGATTGGGTCCATGGCGGCCTCCTGCGTCACTCCATCCACAAAGCTCAAGGTGCCGTCCAGCCAGTGTGCCCCATTATCTTCCAGATGAACATTGCCACCATTGGCGGTGACTGCGTTGCCCCCGGTGAATTGGTTGCTGCTATTGATCAGGTTATCCCAGGAGTCGGCAATGCCCAGTCCCAGTACATGTCCCAGTTCATGCAGTGCTACGGAGTAGAAGTCTGAGCTGGAGGTGGAGAAGCTCTCGTCGGTGGACGGGTCGGTATCAAAATACCAGCTTGCGTTGGTGTTGAAGCTGATGGAGCCGCCCCAGGGGTTGAACTCGGTGGCGGTTGCTCCATACATATCACCTGATTCACCCCGGTGCCGGATGGTGTCAAAGAATGCACCCGAGCCAGTGCCAGACCAGCCGCCAAATCCACCCTCGGCCAGGGTGCTGGTACTACCCATACTGCGTCCGCCCATGAAGACGGTAATGGTGTCGGCAGCCACGCTAAAATTGTTTACGCTGGTAATGTTGCCTGTGGCCGGGTTGAAAAAGCTAGCGGTCATGGAGTTTGCACCGCTGGATGTGATAGCGTCAAAGTCGTCGGTCAGGCGTGATTCAAAGTAGGAGGCGGCAGTATCCATTATGCTTCTGCGGGAGTCGGTGAAGAAACCAGTGTCGTAATCGTAATTCAGGTTGATGGTGATGGCATTGGCTGTGGCGCTGGCAGCCAGTAAGGCCATTCCCGCAACTAGTTGGTACTGGTTACTTTGCATCTTTATACCGCCTTGTTTGGATGAGCCCACTATAAAATTTTTCTAAATTACCACCATAGCAAAACTATAACCTAGTCTGGTACAGATCGCAGGACTTTGATCACATTTCCATCTGTGCATCGACCGCATTCGCTGCCATTTTATCTCAGGTAAAAAGAGCTCTGGAACAATGAGATACGCTTGGCGTCCTGATGGTTTGATCCTTCAGGCACCGGTGGCAAATGGGAGTTGCATTCCCCACTTTTTTCTCTGCTGGCGAACAGTATCAGCGCCGATGGCAGTGGTGCTGTCCGGATGATATATGGAAAAAATAAAGGGAGGCCGAGGCCTCCCTTTATTAACTAACTGTGGTTCAATCTCATGCCTGCTGGAGAGTGGTCCTGCGGCGACCGAAACCAATAAAGCCTACCAGCGCGGAGCCGAACAGCCAGATGGCTGCGGGAACTGGTACTGCGGTAATGATGCTGAAGTCATAGGCGGTATCGATCGACGTATTACCTACGACTGTGCCAGTTACGAACAGGGTGTGCAGACCAAAAGCAAGATGGGTAAGGAATGATGTGTTGCCATTGGGATTGCCCAGAGGGTCTGTAATGGTAACGCTGCCGCCAGGGGCAGGGAGCCATTCAAATGTCAGATTGCTGATCGATGAGGCGCCGGCAGTAACGTTCATGAAGGCCTGGGCTGATAAGCCTCCGGCATTTGTTACATCGAAATCGTAGCTATGGGAGAAAATTGTTCCCACCGGACCCGGGTTGACTATGATGTCGCCGGCAGGGTCAAAGGCTAAATAGGTGTTGCCTGCCGACATTGAGTAGGGTCCCCCGGTGTGGTTTACTGGCACCGAAGCCGCACTGGTAGTAGAAACCGCCAGCACACTCAACAGGAGTACAGATCCTATCCAGTTTAAAATTTTCATTTGGCGATCCTCAAAAACTGTTTTCCATGACATATTCAAAGATTGCAACCCGGCTATCTTATTCATTATTTTAAGACCCGTGGCCTTCCGGCCCTATCTTCCAATAGGTGTGGCTTCCCCGCGACAGACAATTAGACCACACTGCCTTAACGCTATCAATACACAGGGTTATCCAGTTCGACAGTCAGCTACCGGTGGTGATGAAATTGACCACTAAGCCAACCCGCAGTGGATCATCGCACTGCCTCTCTGGGTATGAGTCAGCATCGGCGCTATCTCTGACGCCATGACAACCATATGGTACAAACGCGCTCACTACATCTGTAGGGTCCAATAAAAAAGGACCTTAGTCATACCCCATTTGGGGGACGAATCGGATTTAGTTGTTTATTTTTGGCTCTTGGCGGCGAAGGGTCTAGCCAGGGGCTCACCGATAAACACCCCCTGTCCGGGCCAGGCTACACTCTTCCAGTAGGCCTCAATCAGCGGTTCGCCCAGCAGGTAGCGGTGTATGACGATAGCTGGGACCGGGAACTTCTGCAGAAAGTTGCAGGGCTCGGCCACAGCCCCATAACTGCCAGTAGCACCGGCACTCAGCCACTCTAGGCTGCTCATCTGGCTGCTTCCAATAAGCTCGCCGCCTGCAGAGGTAAGATGGTCGGCAATGGCGCCAGGACGGAAACGGTTGCTCTTCAGGTGTGGGACCTTTGTCAGGCCGGTGAAGTAGAACAGGACATCTTTCCGGTCCTGAATGTGGTCAGACTTAATCATCTCAATATCTAGACGCCACTCCAGCACCTTTAAGGTTGCAGGGTAGTGTATTGCGCGTACGTTTCTGGCCTTGTTGGAGGTACTCACCAGATATCCCTTGCCCCATGGAAAACTAGCGTCCGAAGTTATGCCGCGGTCAATTAGGGCCTTGGTCTCGAGCATGGTTTTTCCCGCGATCATCATGGTGGGTCGCCAGCCTAAGTCGTCATAGGGGCGCTGGCTGGTGCTATTAAAGTACCTGCTTCTGCGGGTGGGCGCACAGCCATTGGCGCAGAATCTGGGGTCAAAACCGGCGGCAAAGGCGGTGGTGATGGACATGCAGCCCACCCGGTAGGGGGTGGTCCAGGTCAGGGCGTAGGCCTGCACATGCTCCGGGGTAAGGTCGTCAACCAGGTGTTTGAGTTTGCGGAATGCCTCTGGGCTGATCTGCTTGCCCCTGGTGGGAATGGATATGTGGATCACATTCTCCGGTGGGATCCCCCGTCGGGTGACGTAGTAGAGTCCGGTTTGCACGCTCAGTGGATCGGCGTCATTGATGATGACCGCAAGTTCGCGCGCGCCGATGGTGCTGTCACTGTTAGGTGTTGTGGTTGCGCTGATGCCTGCCTGGGGAAAGAGTAAGGCGGCTATCAGGGGGAAGAATCGAATAATGTGGTATGGCTGGGTCTTGGTATTCGGCATCCTGTCTGCCTGATTATGTGAGGGCCAGGGTTTGTTGTGTTTTGACTCCATGCTGGTCCTGGTGAATATCCTACTTATCATAGCACTCCGGTGTGATGGAAATACCCTTGAAGCTGCTGGTTGCTGCATCGACCCACTGGTAGATCTCGGTGCTATCCATATCGCATTTATTGCAACTGCTGCCACAGGAGGCGCTGGCTGAGTGTCGCTGCACCCGGCCCTTGCGCATCCACTGCTCAAGCATGCCGCGCATGGCCTCCGGGTTGGCATCAAAATGGATGCAGAGATCCGAGAGGCTGGCGTTGCCGCGCTGTGCTAGATATTGCTTGATATCGGATAGGATCAAGCCTTTTCCCCGCTGCTGTCTGCGCCTTGCGTTACCCCTTTTTTACCCCAGGAGTGCAGGCCGATAATGACAATTGCTGTGAGTATGCCCAGACCGATAATCCAGCCGGTGGAGCTCTGGGGGTGGCGGGAGAAGGTGGCGGTCTGATAGAACAGGGTGGAGATGGTGTAGGCCACACCGGTGGTCCAGGCTGCCACAAATCCGGCCCAGGCCCCGCCGGTCTCGCGGGAGATAGCGCCGATGGTGGCGACACAGGGGAAATAGAGCAGGATGAACAGCAGGTAGGCGAAGACCCCGGCCTGACCGTCAAAACGTGAGGCCATGGCCCCGAAGATGCCGCTGTTTACCTCCTGGGCATCAGCCGCGGCCTGTTGGTCGCTGATGTCACCCAGGTTGAGACCCAGGGGGTCGAGGATCATGTCGGCCACTCCAGACAGGTCCTCAGGGATGGTGACAAATGCCGCTTGAATGCTGGGCC
>CAZVME010000035.1:21261-34693 GCA_964628835.1 uncultured Gammaproteobacteria bacterium
AAGGCCTCCTGTTTGCCGCTGTCACCGGCCTCTTCTGCCGCGATCTGGGTGTAGATGGAGTCCAGGGTGCCCACTACCGCTTCTTTGGCCAGTACCCCGGTGAAGATGCCAACCGTGGCGGCCCAGTTATTCTGCTGGATTCCCATGGGTGCGAACAGGGGGGTGATGGACTGACCGATGGTGCTGAGTACAGATTTGTCGCTCTCCTGGTTACCAAAGGAGCCATCGGTGCCGATGGAGCTTATTACATTCAGCGCCAGCACCATGATGATGATGATCTTGCCGGCGTCGCGAATAAACAGTTTTACCCGATCCCAGGTGCGCAGGGCCACGCCCTTGAGGGTGGGCAGGTGATAGGGTGGAAGCTCCATCATAAAACCGGTGCTGGTGCCTGAGAGCAGGGTGTTACGCATGATCAGCCCGGTGAGTATCGCTGCGGTAATTCCGATCAGGTAGAGCAGAAACACCAGGTTCTGGCCGTTCTCGGGAAAGAAGGCTGCGGCAAACAGGGCGTATACCGGCAGGCGGGCGCCGCAGGACATGAATGGATTCATCAGGATGGTGAGCTTGCGTTCACGCTGATTTTCCAGGGTGCGGGTGGCCATCACCGCCGGGACGTTACAGCCAAAGCCTACGATCATGGGCACGAAGGCCTTGCCGGGCAGGCCGATGGTGCGCATGAAGCGGTCCATGACAAAGGCCGCCCGCGCCATGTAGCCGGTATCTTCCAGTACCGAGAGGAACAGGTAGAGGCAGGCGATGATGGGGATAAAGGTGGCCACCACCTGTACGCCGCCGCCTGCGCCATCGGCAATGATCACCGTGACCAGCTCCGGTATCTGGATGGAGCGCATCCAGCCGCCCAGGCCATCTACAAAGATGGCGCCCGCAACCATATCGAAAAAGTCGATAAAGGCGCCGCCAATGTTGATGGTAAACATGAACATGGCGTACATCACCGCCATAAATATGGGGATGCCCACAAAGCGGTTCAGCACCAGCTTGTCGATGCGGTCGGAGAAGGTGCGTCCAATCTTGCCGCGCTCATTGATCACCTGCTGCGCCAGGGCGTGGGCATGGCCGTAGCGGGCATCTGCAATATGAATATCTGCATCTTCGCCCGCCCGGTCCAGGATGATCTTCTGCCACTCTTGTGCCTTGGATTCGCCGTCGTCTTTCACCAGAGAGAGGGCGTGCGCATCCCCCTCCAGCAGCTTCAGGGCCAGCCAGCGGGCGTTGGTTGTGGTGTCTGCCTTTTCAAACCGTGGTATCAGGTCGGTGATGGCCTGTTCTACCGTATCTTCGTGTGTGACCTGGAAATTGGCCTGCTCGCTAGCATGTGCCACCTGGTGGATCTGCTGCTTGAGCTGATCCAGGCCCTCTCCGGTAACAGCAACAATGGGTACTACAGGGCAACCCAATTGTGCGCTTAGGCGCTCCGGGTCCAGTTGGATGCCATGCTTGCGCGCGATGTCCATCATGTTGAGGGCGATCACCATGGGGATGCCCATCTCGCGCATCTGCACCGTGAAGTAGAGGTTACGCTCCAGGTTTGCTGCATCCACGATGTTTACGATCAGGGCGGCGTCACCCGAGAGCAGGTAGTCGCGGGTTATCTGCTCATCCAGAGATGCGGCGTCTAGAGAGTAGATGCCGGGCAGATCGACAATAGTCACACCTTCCTGCTTCAGTTGGAAGCGTCCCTCTTTGCGGTCAACGGTTACGCCCGGCCAGTTGCCGGTCTTCTGGCGTATGCCGGTAAACTGGTTGAAAAGGGCGGATTTACCACAGTTGGGGTTGCCGCCGAGTGCGATTGTCAGCACTTGAACTTCTCCGTGCCGGAATTTATCCGGCTAAAGTTAGATATGAATTGTGTACGGGTGTTACGTATCAGGATTCCAGGGCGTCAATGGTTTGATCTGTAACTTTTCCACTACCCCGTCACCCAGGGCGATGCGATTCCCTTCGATGGCCACGACCACCCCCTTGCCGCGATGATGCAGCAGCGATATCTCTGAGCCAATGCGCACCCCCAGCCCCAGTAGGCGCCTGACAACAAAGCGGTTGGCGTTGATCTTGGTGATCTTGGCGCGTCCCCCTATGGGTAGCTGACCAAGGGTGCTTGGTTTGGCTTGCGCCTTGTCCTGAATAACTACCATTACAGATTGCTTTAAGTAAGAATGATTCACATTTGCAATTTAACAAACAGTTGGGCCCATAGCAACTTAATTTTCCCGATGCGAGTAGGGAAATACCGGTTAGGGGCAGGGATGAAGTCAGATCTGACTTCAGGGGTGACGTAGCAGATCGACCCGTGAAGGCTTGAGAAAATGGACGCCGTCACTGGTCATGTGCTGCTGAAAGGCCTGCCTGATCTGCTGATATAGCTCGGCATTGATCTGGTGCTGGGTATGGGTGACGTTGAGCATACGCTGTTCGAAGTGCTCAAAGTTGCGGTAGTGGCCTGGAGAGTCGAAGAAGATCTGCTCCTTCAGCTCCAATAGCCCTTGGTCCACGACCCTGGTGACCGCAGCAAAGGCGGCCTGGCGCACCAGCTTCTCATCATGAAACAGCCGCATGATTTCGTTCAGGTCGCCGCTGTATACCGGCTCCGAGATGTAGGCCAGACCTCCGGGTTTCAGCACCCGGCTGATCTCTTGCATGGCCTGGTCCATAAGCTCCAGCGGAACATGGTGCAGGGACTTGAGCATGATTACGATATCTATGCTGGCGTCTGGTTGGTCGATGTTGGCGGCATCGCCATAAACAAATGTCACACCCGGTAGATCATCGATCAGCAGATTCTTCTCATGCTGAATTTGGTCCACCTCGGTGGCGATAATGATCTCGGGGGAGAACTGCTCCGCCAGTTGGCGCGTGGTCCAGGCGCGGCCGCAGCCCAGCTCCAGGACACGGGAACCGGCCAGGGGCAGGGTGCGGGAGATTATCTCCAGCTCAGTTGCCTGCTGGTGGGCATCGGGGTGGTGCATCTTCATATGTGCTGTACGCCCTTTTGGATTTGGTGAATGCGCATACTCTTACTACAGGCTGGTAATTTGAGCAATGAAATATCTCTATCGCTCCAGATGTTTTTTATTGTGACGGGACGAGTGGGAGTTGACACTGCAAGGCGGTGTTGAGGTAGGTTGACAGTGGTCATGAGAAGGTGGTTTTTTTAGAAAAGCGTATGCAGGAACTGGTTGCATGGCATAGTATGGGGATAGAGATACTCCAAGTTACAGGAATAGAAAGATGACAGACGAGATGCTGGTGGATTCTTCAGAAGAGTTGTCACAGGCTACGGGTTCAGATGTTGTGGAGCTGGATGGTAAATCTGTGGCTACAGAAGATTTGAAAAAGAACTACTTGGAACTGCAAGACGCCAACAAACGCTGGCAGAAGGATTCGCGCAAGGCGGTTCGACGATATCGTCGGGAGCAGGTACTCAAGCCCTATCAGGCCGAATTGATACGCTTGCAGCAGCATCTGGAGGTGAGCGGCACCCGCATGATAATCCTGTTTGAAGGCCGGGATGCTGCGGGCAAGGGCGGGACCATACGTCGTGTTACCAGGTATATGAATGAAAAACACTATCGGGTGGTGGCGCTGGGTAAACCCGGTGAGCAAGAGAAGACCCAGTGGTTTTTTCAGAAGTATGTGCGGCAGTTTCCAAGGGGCGGCGAAGTGGTCCTGTTCGACCGCAGTTGGTACAACCGCGCCATGGTTGAGCCGGTGTTTGGTTTCTGTACCGATCGCGAATATAAAGACTTCATGCGTGGTGTGTCCGGCTTCGAGAAGGATCTGGTGCGGCATGGCACTATCCTGATAAAACTCTATTTCAGTGTGACCAAAGAGGAGCAGGAGCGACGCTTTGAGCGACGTAAGACCGATCCGCTGCGGCAGTGGAAATTGAGTGAGGTGGACGTGCAGGCCCAGGAGCGCTGGGACGACTTCACTAATGTAAAATATGAGATGTTGCGCCAGACCAATACCACCCATGCGCCCTGGACCATCATCCGCTCCAATGACAAGCATCTGGCGCGTCTGAATGTAATGAAGATTATCCTCAACTCGGTACCCTATGACAGGATGGATCCCGAACTCGATTTTGTTCCCGATCCAGAGGTGGTGGTGTCTGGTTCCCGCGAGCTGGAGATGATGGAGGCGGAGCGCCTGAAGAGCGGTAAGTTCAAAATTTGATTCCGTCCATGGTTGCCAACTATCAGACCATATCGATCCTGGTCCTGGCCTGGGTGGCCTACTCGGCTATTCACTCCTGGCTGGCGTCGCTACAGCTAAAGCGTTATGTGGCAGAACACTGGTCAGGGCTGATGCCGGCCTATCGCCTCTGTTTCAACGGCCTGGCTCTGCTGCTGTTGATCCCTCCGCTCTGGCTTACCTATAACCTGCCCGGCCCCATGCTGTGGCAGTGGTCAGGCCAGGCCTGGTGGCTTGGGAATGCAATGGCGCTGCTGGCGGTGGCCGGGGTGTTCTGGTCCCTGCGCGATTATGATGGAAGTGAGTTTCTGGGATTGCGCCAGCTGCGGGAGCGGGTGGTCGCGGTGGAGGATCAGGAGGAGTTTCATATCTCCACCCTGCATCGGTTTGTACGCCACCCCTGGTATAGCCTGTCCCTGGTCCTGGTGTGGACCCGGGATATGGACCTCCCGTTTTTTATTACCGCAATTATCATCACGCTCTATTTCATCTTTGGCTCCCGTCTGGAGGAGCGTAAGCTTGTCATCTATCACGGCGATAGATATCGCCGCTACCGGGAACTGGTGCCACCACTAGTGCCGCTACCCTGGCGTTATCTTACCCGTAGCAAGGCACGGCAGTTGCAGGATGAAGGGAGTTGAACTGCTACTTGCAACCCAAAGAATTTGCTTCCTGGGTATTTTTCCATATCAACGTGCTTAAACCTGTTCCGTGGATATAATGTAGGCATGCACTGTTTCAGGCAGTGTTGTAGATGATGCATAAAGCGACCGCCTGATGCGGGCTCTAGCTAGAGACGGCTTCTTTTACCAATCGTGGAGCAATCAAGAATGATAGAGTATATGGAAAAGCGTGATTTCCACCGTATGGCATTAGATTGTACTGCCAAGATTCAGGTCAATGGCTCAGGTGAGACAGATGAGGCCATGGTGAAGGATCTTAGTAGTGGCGGTATCCTGCTTTGGATCAAGCGTCAGGTTGAGCCGGGCAGTCAGCTCTCTATCAAGTTGCAACCTGGTACCGATATTACCCCGCCGCTGCGTGCCAAGGCAGAGGTGATACGTTGCGATCCGGTGGACGAAGAGCCCGATACGTTTGCAGCTGCATGTTCAATGATTGAGATACTGGATTAGCTGAAAATCCTGGCCGGTAAGGCTGCCTCCCAGCGGTTTTACTTTTGGACTTAAAGTGAAGTGGGCTCTTCACTCATATCAGTTTCTGATCTCTCTAATAGATCGGAGTGGGGTCGCTACCCCTGGTTGTTTTTGTTTCCATCCCGTCGTTAGACCACAAAATTTCTCTTTTCCCCAGCATAAAACGCCTGAATATTTTGGGCGATCTCGTTTACCAGGCGTTGGCGTGATTCAACACTGGCCCAGGCTATGTGCGGAGTCAGGATCAGGTTGGGAACCCCTGGCTCCAGTAGCGGATTGCCTGATGTCGGTGGCTCGGTGGTTAGTACATCAACCCCAGCCCCATCCAGTTGCCCAGTGCGTAGGGCGTCTGCCAGTGCTGCCTCATCCACCACCCCGCCCCGGGCGCAGTTGATCAGCAGTGCATCCGACTTCATGCTCGCCAGCTCATGGTAGCCGATCAGGTCCTGGGTCTCCGGGGTCAGCGGGCAGTGCAGTGAGAGGATGTCCACTTGCGGCAGCAGTTCGTTCAGTGGGATGCGCCCTGGTTGGGCTGGGCCTCCCGGACGTTGGCACAGCATGATCTGCATGCCGAAGGCCTCCGCCACCTGGGCCACCGCACGCCCCAGACCTCCATAGCCCACGATCCCCAGACGTTTGCCACTCAGTTCGTGAAAGGGAAAATCCAGCAGACAGAATTGCTCGCTCTGCTGCCAGTGGCCCTGTTGGATGGCCAGGGCATATTCAGCCTGGCGTGTAGTGAGGCTGAGGATCATGGTGAACACCTGCTGTACCACCGAGGGGGTGGAGTAGCCGGCCACGTTGCTCACCCGGATGCCCAGCTCACGCGCCGCATCCAGGTCCACATTATTGGTGCCGGTGGCGGCGATGCAGATCAGCTTAAGATCTCTGGATTGTTGCAGGGTCTCCCGGTTCAGGAGCACCTTGTTGCTCACCACTAGTTCGGACCCTGCAATGCGTTGTGCAGTTGCCTCCGGTTTGGTGGACGAGTGGTAGGTCCAGCCGGAGTAGGCCTGCTCCAGTGGCGCTAGGTCGATGTCATCCTGGCTGACGCTGGCCAGATCCAGAAATACAGCGTTTGAGTCGGACATAAAGTGATTGCCCCGTGGGTTGGTAGCGTGGTGTCAGCAATTGATAGTTTGATTATATATGCTCACTGCGGCTGGTCGCAATAAGTGGGTCTGGGCTGGCTTGGGTTTCCATCAAATATATCAATCGGTATGGTTCCCCTAGATGCGGGGACTCCTGTATCCTCTAGGCTTTCTGATCAGCATGATTAAGCAGACATGAGCAGCCAAGCAAGTAGTCGCATTCGCGAGATACCCTACAACTACACCTCGTTCTCGGATCGGGAGATCGTCATTCGTTTTCTGGGTGAGGAGATGTGGGATCTGATTGAGGAGTTGCGCGGCAGTCGTCGCACCGGGCGCTCTGCGCGCATGCTGTTTGAGGTGTTGGGAGATATGTGGGTGGTGGTGCGTAACCCCTATCTGCAGGACGATATTCAGACCAATCAGGAGCGGCGTGATGCCCTGGTGGGCGCCCTGCGCCATCGCCTGGATCAGTTCGAGTCCCGTGCCAGCGACAACCCGCAGGCCCTGCAACTGTTGCAGGCATCGCGGCAGGCGGTGGATCGTTTTGCCAACTGTTTTGATAAGAATGATCGTCTGCGCCAAAGCGTAACCAAGGTGCTGTCCCGGGTCACCCGCCGAGACAATATAGACTTTGGTGGTTTGGCCAGGGTCTCCCACTCTACCGATGCCACCGACTGGCGGGTGGAGATCCCGTTTGTGGTGCTCACCCCGGACCGGGAGGATGAGGTGGCCGCCATTGTGCGCTCCTGCATCGACTGTGGGCTTACCATCATCCCGCGTGGTGGTGGTACCGGTTATACCGGTAGTGCCGTGCCGTTGGATCCCAACTGTGCTGTGATCAATACCGAGAAGTTGGAGCAGCTGAGTGGTGTGGAGCAGATTGAATTGCCGGGAGTGGAGGGCAAGGTTGCCACCGTAAGGGCCGGTTGCGGTGTGGTGACCAAACGCATCTCGGATCTGGCAGGGGAGAACGGCCTAGCCTTCGCGGTGGATCCTACCTCACAAAACGCCTCCACTATCGGTGGCAATATCGCCATGAATGCCGGTGGCAAGAAGGCGGTGCTCTGGGGCACTACTCTGGATAATCTCGCCTCCTGGCGCATGGTGATGCCGGACGGCAACTGGCTGGAGGTGGAGCGGCTCAATCACAACCTGGGCAAGATCCATGACCAGGGACAGGTGAGTTTTCGCGTCACCCATTTTGCTGCCGACGGCAAGCAGGCCGTGGGTGAGCCGGAGATCCTGGAGATGTCGGGCAGCGCCTTTCGCCAGGCGGGTCTGGGCAAGGATGTAACGGACAAGTTTCTCTCTGGACTGCCGGGGGTGCAGAAGGAGGGGTGTGATGGTCTCATCACCTCAGCCCGCTTTATCCTGCACCGTATGCCGGAGCATGTGCGCACCGTGTGCATGGAGTTCTTTGGCTCTGATCTCAGCAGTGCGGTTACCGCCATCCTGGATATCCGGGATCTGATCGACAGCAGTGACGGGGTGCAGATGACCGGCCTGGAACATCTGGACGAGCGTTACATCCGGGCGGTGAAGTACTCCACCAAGGCGTCGCGCCACGTGCATCCAAAGATGGTGTTGATTGCCGATCTGGTCTCAGATGATCAGGATCAGGCAGCCGCTGCTGCTTCTGCAATCGTACGTCTGGTAAACGCCCGTGATGGCGAGGGTTTTATCGCCGTCAGCCCCGAGGCGCGGCGCAGGTTCTGGCTGGACCGCACCCGCACTGCAGCCATATCGGCTCACACTAACGCCTTCAAGATCAATGAAGATGTAGTGATCCCGCTGGAGCGTTTGGCCGAGTACAACTTGGGTATTGAGCGCATCAATATCGAGCAGTCGATCAAAAACAAGCTCGCCATCATGGACGCAGTTCTGGAGTACCTGCGGGGGGAGATGCCGGAGGCGCGCCAGGGTGAGGAGTATGAGGCCTCGGAGGAGAATGACACCATCCTGCAGGCCAAGCAGGAGACGGCGGTGCAGGCGGTGCAGGATACGCGGGGGCGTTGGCAACAGATCCTGATAAACCTGGATGCCCCGGCAGCGGAGCATGTTCCTCTGCTGGAAGATGATGTGGAGGTCTATGTCCCTACAGATAGCCTGCTGCAACTGATGCTGCGACGAGAACTGGTGCAGTCCTATCGTAAGGAGGTGGCGGAGAGACTGAACGAGATTTTTAATGGTCAGGAGATGGCCCCGGTGCGGGAGCGTCTGGAACAGATTCACGCCGGCATTCGGGATGCCCGTCTATTTGTGGCCCTGCATATGCACGCCGGTGACGGTAACGTACACACCAATATTCCGGTGCACTCCCACAACTATGAGATGTTGCATGAGGCCGAGCGCATGGTTGACCGTATCATGCAGCTCGCTGGCTCTCTGAATGGGGTGATCTCCGGTGAGCACGGTATCGGTCTCACCAAGATCCAGTATCTGGGAAAAGAGAAGCTACAGGATTTTGTGGAGTACAAAAACCGGGTGGACCCGAAGCAGGTGTTTAACCGTGGCAAGCTGATGCCCGGTTCCGGTCTGGGCTCCGCCTATACCCCATCCCTGCGTCTGGTGCAGCAGGAGGCGATCATCCTGGAGGCCAGTGAACTGGGTGCTCTCAATGACGAGATCCGCCACTGCCTGCGCTGCGGCAAATGCAAGCCGGTATGCCAGACCCATGTGCCTAGGGCCAACCTGCTCTATTCGCCGCGTAACAAGATCCTGGGAACCGGTCTTATCGTGGAGGCGTTCCTGTATGAGGAACAGACCAGGCGTGGTCTATCTCGCAGGCATTTTGATGAGATGAACGATGTGGCTGACCACTGCACCGTGTGTCATAAGTGCGAATCTCCCTGTCCGGTAAATATAGATTTTGGTGATGTTACCATCCGCATGCGCAAGATCCTGACCCAACGCGGACAGAAGCGCAAGAGTCCGGGCGCCTGGGCCGCCATGTCCTTTCTCAGTGCTACAGATCCGCGTGTGATACGGGTTATGCGCAAGGGTATGTTGCAGTGGGGGTTCAAGGCCATCACCCTGGGGCACGATCTATTCCGACGTTTTGGCCTGCTGGGACGGCGCGGGGATATCCCGGCGGCCACCACCGGCAAGCTGGATCTTAAAGGGCAGGTGGTGGGGCTGGTGCGCAAGCCGTTGCGAGTGGAACTACCCCGGCAGACCATGCGCTCCATGCTGGGCCTGGAGGATGCGTCCACCGTGCCTATTCTGCGCAATCACTCCCGGGTAACAGATGATTCTGATGCGGTGTTCTATTTCCCCGGATGTGGCTCGGAACGGCTGTTCAGCAATGTAGGTCTGGCCACGCTGGCCATGCTGTACGACCTAGGGACCAAGGTGGTGCTGCCACCAGGTTATTTATGCTGTGGCTATCCTCAGACCGCCGCTGGACAGCATGCGGAGGGTAAGCGCATCACCACCGAGAATCGGGTGCTGTTTCACCGCGTGGCCAATACCCTCAACTACATGGATATTCGCACGGTGATCGTCTCCTGTGGCACCTGCATGGACCAGTTGCTGGAGTATGAGTTTGACAAGATCTTCCCGGGCTGCCGTCTGCTGGATATCCATGAATATCTGATGGAGAAGGGGATTGCGCTGGAGGCTGGTGGGGATACCGGTTATCTCTATCATGAGCCCTGCCATAGCCCCATGAAGCAACATAACCCCATCGAGGTTGCCTCTTCTCTGCTCGCAACTGAGGTGCTGTTGTCGGACCGTTGTTGTGGGGAGGCTGGAACCCTGGGCACCTCCAGACCGGATATAGCAACTCAGCTGCGTTACAGAAAGCTGGAAGAGCTGGTTGATGGTATCAGGCAGTTGTCTGGCCGGGAGCGGGTCATCGATGACAGCGTGAAGATGCTTACCTCATGTCCGGCCTGTCAGCAGGGTCTGAACCGCTATGTGGACGATACTGGTCTGCAGGTGAGTTACATCGTGGAGGAGCTGGTCAGGGGGCGCCTGGGTGACTCCTGGGATCGGGAGTTTCTGGACAGCCTATCCAGGGGTGGTGTGGAGCAGGTGCTGCTCTGATCCGCTTAGTGCTGGCGGGCGGTTGCGCGCGCGCGATACTCCGTCCGTAGGGCCCCTTCGGAGAGAATGCCTGAATTGTCCCCGTTACCCCGGTGGGTGGAGAGGGCGAACAGTGCCTCTTCCATGGTCAGCTCAGTCACCTCATATATCGGTAAGGGCTTTTCTGTATAAATTACTTTGCTTTTCATAATGATATAGCCATTAACTATAATATGTATTAAGTAATGTTAATACATTATTGAAATAATGCAACATTATTTTACTGCATCTGGTTAGGTAGGCTGGAATTTATGGGTGGGTTGTGGAGATGTCAGCGGAAGATGCCGGTCATGTCATGGAGCTCGGCTACGCTGTTTGCGAGCAGTACCAGGCATATCAATATCGTGGTGATTATCACGGCAATCTGTATCCCCATACGGACAGCGGTATTGCTGAAGGGTTTGGGTTCTATCCCGTATAAGGCTGGATCCAGATCTCCATCCTGGTATTGCTGCATTACTTTACGGGTGAAGTGGTTTACCCAGCTTGGCACTACCATTCTGAACATGTAGTCACAGAATAATGGCTCAATCAGATCGTCATCTGCGGTGGTGCCAAACCAGCGTGCATAGGAGAGCTTGAAAACCTCAAACTCGGTGATCTCCAGGATTGCAGAGGTGTCTAGGACCCTCTGTACCTCCGGTTCCATATTTTCGTCAAACGCCATGGGTATGCTCGTGATGTAACTGACTATGCATGTAACAGCGTGAATGAGCGGATGTTGGTTGAATGAAGTGACTGTTTTTATCTGGCAGGGTGGTCTGACAGATAACCGGGAAATTGATTGCGCTTGTGTTACGACTTAATGCAGACGTCCTGAGTGATCGTCCAGGGTCTGGCTGGATATTGCTGCAATCATCTCTTCGTTTAGGCGCTTTTGTACCCCCTCCTTAGCCAGGGTGTTTTCCAGTCCTTTGATTTTATTTCTTATTTTGACCAGGATCTCTACAACCTCCTGGTGTTTGAAGATACTCTCCACATACTTGCTGATCTCGCCGGACAGGCGTTGCATCAGGGCGATGTCCTCATGGGTGAAGCGGCCTGCGCCCCTTTTGTTTAGGATTTGCAGTACCCCTATGACCTGATCCTGCGCCCGGTTAAAAATGGGGATTGAGAGGGTGTTGCAGGTGGTAAATCCAGTGCTGTCGTCCACGGTCTCATGGATCCCCGCTTTCTCCTCCAGGTCAGTGATCACTTTGTGGTGGCCGGATGATAGCGCCAGGCCTGCCATGGAGTGCTTTCTTGGCACCTGAATCTCTCCCTCCTGCACATCGGTCCCGCAGTAGAGCCAGATCATGTCGGTGGCTGGATTGAATATGAAGATTGAACAGCGTTCAGCATTGACCAGGTTGGGGATGATATCGATGAAAAAATGTAGCAGGCTACGGTTGCCGGTCTTACTCCAGCTGTTCTCGAGGGCCTTCTGTTTGGTCCTTAAGCGGGAAATCTTTTCCGTAACTGCACTGCTTCCATTTTCCATTGAAATGCTCCTTGCACTTGTATCGAAAGGTATTAGCAATACTGGGTGCATATCCGCCCTGGGATGACTATGCGGTAGCGGGCGCACTGATAGCGCAGTTGAAGTTCGGTACTGCCTTAGTAGAATTCTAGGTCCCCGAGTCGGATCATTCAACCATGAGTTTCCAGGTGAAAGGTTTGGGATATGGCCTGATTCATGGGCGGAAATGCCGCACCATGTGGTGAAATGCCCTGCGTTCATCTTTGCCGCCGGCCTGGCCGTATCTGAGGTGGATGTAGCTCTGGGTAATCTGGGCCGCCTTGGGTTGTATCTCTGGACGCCAGATGCCGATGCGCTTTAGGTAGTCCTGCGGCCCTTCGATATCCTGGCGGGCCAGGCCGTTGCGTTTGAGTTTGCGGCAGAAGCGCAGATAGTCTGCATATATAGGATCCAGCCGCTTTTTGCCTCTATGCCAGAGTGTGACCCCCAGCAGTAGGACCGCTATGGCGGCAAAACCGATCATGGCGAAGGCCAGGCGGCGGCCCTTGAGAAAATCCAACCCCAGTAAGTTCATCAGGGTGGACTGTCGCTCCTCGGTGTAGCCCAGCACCCAGCGGTGCCAGGAGGCGTTCATGGCGTCCAGCCCCCAGCGCAGCTGCTTGAGCGCATTTGCCACTGTGCCGAGCTGGATGTTGCCAAAGCGTATCGGGGCACCCAGTAGGTTGCTGCCAAAATCGGAGTCAAACTCAAAACTGCGTTCGATACGCTCGGGCGCCACGGCGGCGGTGGGGTCCACTCTGACCCAGCCCGACCCTTGCAGCCACACCTCGGACCAGGCGTGGGCGTCGGACTGCCGCACCATCAGATGCTCGCCCATGGGGTTGTACTCCCCTCCCTGATAGCCGGTCACCAAACGCGCTGGAATTCCGGCCACACGCATTAACAGGGTAAAACTGGAGGCGAAATGCTCGCAAAATCCACGTCTGCTCTCGAATAGGAACTGGTCCACCGGGTTGGCATTCCCGAGGGGGGGGCGCAGGGTGTAGTAGAACTCCCGGTTGCGAAAGTGTCTGAGGGCCAGATTGACCACACCCCGGTTGTTGGTTGCTGTGGACCGCCAACCCCGGACCAGGTCCCGGATCCTGGGAGTTATGTTGTTGGGTAGTTGCAGGCCGCGACTGTGTTCTTCGGAACTGATCTGCCCAGTGCTGTAGCTAAGTCTGGAGCTGGCATAGTAACGGATGCGATCGTGGATCGGCTCTCTCCTCAGGACCTGGAAGTCGCCCAGCAGTTCGCTCTGTTGCGGGATGGTGTCTGGGAGATCAAGCACCATGAGCCAACGCCGCCCCGTAGGCTCCAGGGTTACGCTGTATTCGGTTGCCTGGCCTTCACTTTGCAACCGTGGTGGGGTGGATATAAGT
>CAZVME010000036.1:0-33380 GCA_964628835.1 uncultured Gammaproteobacteria bacterium
ATTTTATTTTCCGGTATATGAGTGCCTGGTTTGTCCATGCCATTTACCAAAAAAGATGCCAAGGGGTATCCTAAAAAAATGTCATGGCAAAATCCAGGAGTTGAACCTGGTGGCCCCTGATCCAAGATTGCGTTACTGCACAAAACGGCTGGAATTGGGTGATAAATTGTCCCCAATGAGGCAGCAAATACCCACTTTGCTATTGTGCTTATGTGGAGATTTATATTACAATAAATGGTTATATACTGATATACCCTGATAATACAGGTCGATACCTCCAGAATAGCTGTGGTCTGAACAGCAGCAAACATAGATTTGAGCCAACTTACCTAGTGTCTTGCTTGGGCTGTGTGCCGGTTACGCGTAGTTCCAGCAGTACCATCCGGCGGGGGATTAGAGGGGGCAGGCACACTTGGCCAGGGTTGATTGGTTGGCTTGTTTTGATACACACACTAAAAATTAAGAGGTAGCTCGTGGACTGGTTTATCGGACTAATTGTGAGTTTTCCAGGGCGTTTTATTCCGTTTTTAAGCTGGATCAGGGAGCTGCGTGATACCAAAACCCTGAAGGCAGACGTGGTGGCAGGTATCACGGTGGCGATGGTGCTGGTGCCTCAGTCCATGGCATATGCCCAGCTAGCCGGTCTGCCGCCATATTTTGGCCTCTACGCCTCATTTCTACCTCCTATAGTGGCCTCTTTTTTTGGCTCATCACGGCAACTGGCCACTGGCCCGGTCGCCGTGGTGTCACTGCTGACGGCCGCCTCTCTGGAGCCCCTGGCGGCGTCTGGCAGCGAAGGTTTTTTTGCCTACGCCATGATCCTTGCCATTTTCGTGGGTCTGTTCCAGATGTGTCTGGGCCTGCTGCGCCTGGGTGTGGTGGTCGATCTGTTATCGCATCCGGTGGTGGTGGGTTTTACCAACGCTGGCGCTATTATCATTGCCACATCCCAATTAGGTAAGCTGTTTGGGGTAAGTGTTGAGAAGGCAGCGCACCACTATGAGACGGTCTACAACACGGTGTTGGCGGCGATGGAGTCCACCCATGTGCCGACGCTGCTGATGGCGATACTGGCCATCTCCATCATGGTGGGATTAAAGCGGATGTTTCCGCGTGTACCCGGTGTACTGGCGGCCGTTGCAGTAACCACCACCATCTCCTGGGTATTTGAATTCGAGGCCAAGGGCGGAGGTGTGGTTGGCGTGGTGCCTGACGGGTTGCCTGGTTTTGCCATTCCTACACTCAGTGGCGATGTGTTTCTACAACTGGTGGCAAGTGCTGTGGTGATTGCCCTGATCGGTTTCATGGAGGCCATTGCCATTGCCAAGGCCATGGCGGCACGTACCAGACAGCGTCTGGACACCAATCAGGAGCTGGTGGGTCAGGGTCTGAGTAATATTGTCTCGGGTGTGTTTTCCGGCTACCCGGTATCGGGTTCCTTCTCCCGCTCTGCGGTGAATATAAACGCCGGCGCCATCACCGGGTTTTCTGCTGTGGTAACCGGCGCCGTGGTTGGCCTTACACTGCTGTTTTTGACCCCGCTGCTGTACCACTTGCCGGTGGCGACCCTGGGCTCGGTGATTATCCTGGCGGTAATCAACCTGATAAAGGTGTCACCGATCATACATGCCTGGAGAGCCCAGCCACACGATGCTGTGGTCTCGGTCATTACCTTCGCGCTTACGCTGTATCTGGCACCGCACCTGGAGTTCGGTGTATTGATGGGCGTTCTGCTGTCACTGGCGCTGTTTGTGATCCGTTCCATGCGTCCTCGGGTTGCAGTTCTGTCTCGTTACAAGGACGGCACCCTGCGGGATATTGCAGTGTTTCCACTCCCAACCAGTGAGTTTATCTCAGTGGTTCGGTTTGATGGTTCGCTCTATTTTGCTAATGCTGGCTATTTCGAGGACAAGATACTCGAAGTGGTGGCGGTGAATCCAAAGCTGCGCTATATCGTTATTGATGCCACCGGTATTAATCAGATGGACGCCACCGGAGAAGAGGTGTTGCATCACCTGGCGGAACGTCTGGAGGATCACGGTATTGAGCTGGTGGTGGCCGGGATGAAGAAGCAGTTTATGGATGTCATCCGGCGTACCCGTCTGATCGAGTATATGGGTGAGGAGCACTTCTTCTCGCGTATCCAAAATGCGCTGGACTATGTGTGGGATAAACTGGGAACAGAATATGACCGCACTACCTGTCCTCTGCGGATGAAATAATTCAGGCGTCAGTGGCGGGGAATATCTTACCCGGGTTGAGTATCCCCGCCGGGTCAAACTGGCGTTTTATGTCGGTCATCAGACGCAGGGTAACCGGGTCGATCTCGCGCTCAATATAGTCCCGTTTCTCCAGTCCAATGCCGTGTTCGCCCGACAGGGTTCCGTCCAGGCCCAGCACTAGATCGAAGATTGCATCCAGGCACTGGTGCGCCTGCTGCATCTGGTCAGGATCATCCGGGTCGGTCAGCAGGTTGACGTGAATGTTGCCGTTGCCGGCATGACCGAAATTCACAATCCGTATTCCACTGCTGGCAGCTAGTTGCTGCAACCCGTCTATCAGTTGCGGAATGCGTGATACCGGCACCACCACATCCTCATTTATCTTCTTGGGCGCGATCTTGCGCAGGGCCGGTGACAGGGATTTGCGCGCCTTCCATAGCTGCGCTATCTCCTCCTGGCTCTGCGCCACATGCAGGTCGATCAACCCCGGGTTGCGTGCTGCCGCAGCCACAGCGGCAACCGATTCATCCAGGCAGTGTCCGGGGCCATCTACCTCGATCATGAGTATGGCTCCAGTCCCGGCAGTAATCTCTAGCTCAGAGAAATCACGCACCATATCGATCGCGGCCCCGTCCATAAACTCCAGGGCGCAGGGGGTGACCTGTTGCGCCATGATGGCAGAAACCGCCTGGGCTGCGGTGTGTATATCTCTATAGCTGGCCCGCAGGGTCTGCTTGGCCTCGGGCAGGGGGGTGAGTTTGAGTATGGCCTCGGTGATCACCCCCAGGGTGCCCTCGGAGCCGATAAGCAGGCGGGTCAGGTCGTAGCCCACTACACCCTTGCTGGTGGATACGCCGGTGCGTATCTCTTCACCGCTGCCGGTTATGGCCCTGAGACCAAGGGTGTTCTCCCGGGGGGTGCCATATTTTATCGCCCGTGGTCCGGCGGAGTTGTAGGCCAGGTTGCCACCGATGGTGCAGATGGCGGAGCTGGTGGGGTCGGGCGGCCAGAAGAAGCCGTGTTCTGCAGCGGCCTGTTGTAGTGCCTGATTGGTGACTCCGGGTTCGACTCGGGCGCTGCGGTTGTCCGGGTCGATCCCCAGGATTCTATTCATGCGTTCCAGTGAGAGCACGATTCCGCCCCGGTCCGGGACGGTGGCCCCGGTGGTACCGGTTCCGCGTCCCCTGGCGATGAGGTTGATGTGCTCTCGGTTGCACAGTTGCAGCAGTGATCTGATCTGGTGATGCTCGGTGGCGAACACCACGGCCTGCGGCATGGCCTGGCGGCGACTGTTGTCGTAGCCGTAGGGCAGGCAGTCCCCGGGATCGGTCAGTACCGATTCGGGGCCAAATATGCTGCCAAGTTCCGTGACTGCGCCAGTTGAGAGCTGCTCCACCTGTGGTTACCGGTACTCGAAGATCTTGACCACGCGTTTTATCCCCGTCACGTAACGCACCTTCTGTACCACCTCATCGGCCTCCTGCTTGGAGACTATGCCCATCAGGTATACGTTACCTTGATCGGTCACGACCTTGACCCTGGTGGGATCGAAGTCGGGCTGTTTGACGTCAAACAGCTTAATCTTGACCTTGGATGTGATGTAGGTGTCGTTGCCCTGCTGTGTGATGGAGGCGGATGGCCCAATCTGAATCTCATCCACCACCCGTTTTACTTCGTTGATCCTGCGGATCATATCCACATAGCGTTGGCGCAGTTGTTCGCTGTTTGCCTGTCCGGTCAGAAGAATAACCCTGTTATAGCTGGTGGCGCTGAGGTTGGCCTGCTTAAATAGCTCCGGGTATTTGGTTTTAAGGTGCAGGGCCTTGAACTCGATGTTCTGGTCTTCCAGCGCGGCACCGGCCGAACGGCGGTCGTGGAATACCGATGCCCCGGTGGCGGCGCCTCCAACTACGGCGGTGGCACAGCCGCTGAGTAGATTGATCCCGAGCAGGATGGCGATGATTCCCAGAGGTGTAGCCAGTCTCATATTGTTCTCCGTGTGTGGTAGTTCTGTTTTTTAATATGTCTCGGCCTGAAATGCGTCTTTGATCCACTCTATCTGTGGATCCTGTTCTCCAGACAGTGCAATTACATCAAATCTGCAGATATTGTCTGCGTGGTGCCTCTCACTCTGTAAATAATATTCAGCTGTGGTGAGCAAACGGCGCTGCTTTTGTCTGGTGACACTCTCGGCGGCCGAGCCGTAACGGTCGTTCTTGCGGTAACGGACCTCAACGAACACCAGAAAGTTTCCCTCCTGCATGATCAGGTCAATTTCTCCTCGGCGGCAGTGGTAGTTGCGGGTTAGCAGGATTAACCCCCGCTGCTCCAGGTGCTCTATTGCCAGATCCTCGGCAGCAGTGCCGATCTTGCGGGTGGTCCGGTCTGACGCCTGGTGCGGCTTAAACCGTCCGAACATGCTACCAGGAGAAAAAATCAGAAGACTGGCCAGATCTGGAACTGGGCTTGGGCGCTTGGGAGGAGGTGGAGTGTTTCTCCTCCAGCCGCGGTGCGTAGCCTATGATCTCGGGGATGCCCTTCTTCATCTTGGCCCACACCAGTTGTCGGTGGACCAGGTTGTTGCGTCCTATGTAGAGGATGCCGGTCTTGCCGTCCAGGGTCTCGCGGGACGAAGAGCGCAGGCGCGAGAGGTGCGGCATCATGCGGTAGCTGTCTATACCCATGGCGTAGAGTCGACCGTAGCTGGAACTCTTTTTGGCCAGGGTAGGTTCAATCAGACTGCGGGACAGGGGTTGCTCTCCCTCGCTGGCCAGAAGCCAGGGGATGTCCGGGAATACAACGCCCTCCAGATCCAGGTCCTGCTTGGGCGCATGTCTGCCGGAGTAACTGTGTGAGGTGGTGTACACGGGCAGCTTGGCGGCGTGGTGGAACTGTAGTTGTGGACGGATCTGACGCGCCAGGCGGGTCTTGGCCAGAAGGAAAATAAAATCTGCATCCTGGCGGCGGCGTGGCACGAATTCTATCTTTCTGCCCAGGGCGCTGCGCATGGAGCGGCGGCGCTGGTAGCTCTCATCTATGTTCAGTAGTGCCCGCAGGGTGACGGAGAAGTCATTCTCCTTGGTGTTGTAGGCCTGGCGCTCCACTATTTTTCCACCCAGGCTGGTCCAGTGCTGGTGAAAGCTGTTGTAGATCCTCTCGCCCCAACCACCCTGTGGGGTTAGGACGATGGCGCGGGTGTGTCCGTCAACCCAGGCCCGCTCCGCCACCTGTCTGGCTTCGTCCTCAGGCGCCAGACCGAACTGGTACAGGTTGTCCGGGGTTGAGCCCTGAGCCTGAATTCGGTTGAGCGCCAGCACCGGCACCTCAAGTGACCCTAGTCTGGCAATCTGGGTAACCGACTCCTTGACCAGGGGGCCGATCACTCTATCCGCGCCATCTCTGATGGCCTGCTTGTAGACGGGGATGGTCTGGTTGCTGTTGCTGCTGTCGTAGATACGGATTTCGGGGCGTTCGTGTTCTGGATGATTGTTGTGGGCAGCCATTATGCCGTCGTAGAGGGCGCGGGCAGCCTTGGCGTATGGTCCACTCTTTGGCAGGAGTATGGCCAGTTGTCTGGGTCTGGAGTATTCTGCAGCTACCTGCTGTACCTGGCTTTCCAGTAGCTGGGGCAGGGCTGGATGGCTGGAGAACTCCTCGCGCCATCTCTGCATGGCCGTATGCCCCATGGACGGGTTGTTGGTGTTTATCTTGATTGCTCTGGTTAGTTCGATCCAGCCCCCGAATACACCCGGAGGGTTTGGTTTCAGCAACTCCAGGGCCGAGTCGGTGTAGGTGGTGAGGGTGCGCACGATGTTGAGTTGGTTATCCAGGCGAGCCATGGGGTCCTGGGTCAGCAGGTCCAGTTCACTCAGGTGGCGTGCGCTCTCAAACATGTTGCCGGTAAGGCGAAACGCCTCGGCGCGGTTCTTATGGTAGCGTCGCAGCAGTTGGGATGGCATACCGCCTTCCGGTGGCTGCTCCAGCAGTTGCAGGCCCTCATCCGCGCTATTGCCCTTGATGGCTACCTCTGCCAGCAGTACGCGGCGTTTCAGGCCAAGCCGCGGCAGGTCGTCGGTGCTGATGAGTTGCAGTAGGCGGAAGGCGGAGGTGTTGTCCTGCACCTGTAGATAGTTTTCCACCGCCCTGAGCATGGCCTCCTGCTTTACCGGTGGCCTGCTGGTCTGTGCCAGCCGTTCCAGCATAAGCGCTGCTTCGGCATTATTACCCTCCGCTTCCAGGTCCAGTGCGTGGGAAAAGACTGAGTTGTTGCGCAGGGTGTCTGGCACCTCCGACTGGACCCATTTTATGGATGGGTCGGAAACACACCCGGTAAGTACAGCAATAAGCAGCAGAAGCGGTAGCAGAAAGTAATGATTTTGTTGCATGGTCAGATAGAGGCAGGCACGATTGTAACCATCCTGTCTGTTGGTGTGATCCTTGTTTGTGGCGCCACGGCGAACGGTAGCAGGCTGTTAACCCGGTCACCCAATATGTCATGTTCAGCCGGGTTAACAATAATATCCGGGTAAGTATCTTTTCTGGGGTGTGTTGTGTCAATCAAAAACGGTGTTCTGTACGTGGTAGCAACTCCTATCGGCAATCTTGAGGATATCTCTGCCCGCGCCATAGAGACATTGTCAAAAGTGACTCTGATTGCCGCAGAAGATACCCGGCATAGTCGCACCCTGTTGCGTCATTTCGGGGTGGATACCCGGATGCTGGCCCTGCATGAACACAACGAATATCGGGCCCTGGAGAAGGTTGTAGACCGTCTGCAGCAGGGCGATGCCGTGGCCCTGATCTCTGATGCTGGGACGCCGGCAATCAGTGATCCTGGATTTGCCCTGATTCGGGAGTGCCATCAGCAGGGTATAGCTGTCTCTCCGGTACCAGGTCCCAGTGCGGCCATCGCCGCCCTTAGTGCTTCAGGTCTGGCCACCGACAGCTTTGTGTTTGAGGGCTTTCCCAGTCGCACCAAGGGTGCGCGTAGGGCAGAGTTTCAGGAGCTATGCCATGAGACCAGGACCCTGTTGTTTTACGAGTCCAGCCACCGGGTACAGGCGTGTCTACAGGATATGGCGGATATCTTTGGGGCTGGACGCCCTGCGGTGTTGGCCCGTGAACTGACCAAGCTGCATGAGACCATTTTGCATGGCACTTTGGGTTCGCTGTGTGAGACCCTGGAACAGGACCCGATGCAGACCAGGGGGGAGTTTGTTTTGATCGTAAGTGGCGAACCTGTATGCCAAGACGATGCGCTAGCCCCAGAGGTGGAACGCACCATGCAAATCCTGATGCAGGAGCTCTCCCTGAAGCAGGCGGCGGCGTTGGCGGCAAAGTTGACCGGTGAAAAGAAGAATCGTCTCTACCAGTTTGGTCTTGATATGCAGGATGCCAAGGATCGGTAATACCCAGGTGTTTTGTAAGTGTAATATGTCTTGAAATCAATAGGATAGGTTTGGTCTCTAGTCTTTTGTCTGGCGGATTTCCCTGTGCATATCCACGCTGTTTACCGTGTTATCTCCATTCTTACTATTGACAAAGTGATTAATTCACTCAATATTGAGCATAGAAATCATACCTGAATGGGTGTGATTTTTTAGTCTGGCCGAGGTATCCATATCTCAAGTGGGTCGAAATTCAGACCACAGTCGGTGTCAGATTGAGCTGTTCAGTGTGAACCAAAATAACAACTACCATAATGTGTGGGGACGGCGCGGATTTCGTGTTGGATGTTGTATCCATACATTCAAAAACTAGAGTTTACAATTTAAACCACGGAGGATTGAACTATGAGTAAATCAACTGATTCTTTAGGATTCTTATGGGCATCCGGCACTCTTACTATCTTGGCCATTATTGGTCTGGTGACTGCCGCAACAATGGTATGGGTGATGCTTATCTAGATAGTGTAAGACCGTGGGCGGATGCGGCATGGATGCCGCATTGATGCCCGCAGAACAAAATATCCCATCTCTCTTCTCACCACCAATCCAACCCTATCTGATCCTGTCGTGGAGTGTAATTTGGGTTACACTCTCTGGCTTCTGAATGCCAGATTGAAAGATATACATGTGTGGGATATGTGGTGAACTAAGACTGGATGGCGTTGCCCCGCAACTGGATGCGGTACGGCGGATGATCCAGTGCCTGCAACGGCGTGGCCCCGATCATGAGGGGAGTTATAGTGACGGCCCCCTGGCCCTTGGGCACCGCCGCCTGTCTGTTATTGACCTGTCGGAGCATGCCAACCAGCCCATGGTGGATCAGGAGCTGGGTCTGGCGCTGGTGTTCAACGGCGCCATCTACAATTTCCGGGAGTTGCGCAGTGAGCTGCGTGAGCTTGGCTACCACTTCTTTTCCGATGGTGATAGCGAAGTCATTCTCAAGGCGTGGCACGCCTGGGGTGAGGCCTGTGTGGAACATCTGCATGGCATGTTTGCCTTTGCCGTATGGGATAGCCGTGAGCGGCAGCTGTTTCTGGCGCGGGACCGGTTGGGGATAAAGCCCCTCTACTACTCTCAAACTCCTGAGGGGTTCCGGTTCGCATCCAATACCCAGGCCCTGCTGGCGGCCGGTGGGGTGGATGTGTCGATAGATCCGGTGGCGCTGCACAATCTGTTTACCCTGCACGCGGTGGTGCCGGCTCCGCGCACCATCCTCAGCGGTGTGCGCAAACTCGCCCCCGGCCACTGCCTGCTGCTGCGTCCTGATGGCAGTCGCCGGGAGTGGTCATACTGGACCCTGGATGCAACCCGACCTGAACACCCCATGGGTGATGATGAGTGGTTGGAGGCCATCCATGATTCCCTGCGGAACGCGGTGCAAAAGCGCAATGAAATTGCCGATGTGCCGGTGGGAGTGCTGCTGTCTGGTGGCCTGGATTCAAGTTTGTTGGTGGCCCTGTTGGCGGAGGCTGGAGTTTCAGACCTGCGCACCTTCTCGGTGGGGTTTGAGGATCATCCTGGAGAGAAGGGAAATGAGTTTGAGTTCTCGGATCAGGTGGTGGAGCGATATGACACTCGCCACCGGAAATACCATATCCAGAATGATGAGGTATTGCGGCGGCTGCCGGATGCGGTGGAGCAGATGGCAGAACCCATGTTTGGGCAGGATGCCGTGGCCTTTTACCTGCTGGGAGAGCAGGTCTCTAAGGATGTCAAAGTGGTGCAGTCCGGCCAGGGTGCGGATGAGGTGTTTGGCGGTTACTTCTGGTACCCGCAGATGCAGGTGGACCGGGATGGTTCGGCGCTGGAACGCTTTGCTCGCCACTACTTTGACCGGGACCATGAAGAGTTTAGCTATCTGGTGACACCGTCTTACCGGGGTGAAGACCATAGTTCCAAGCAGATTGCCCGTCTCCTGGCGCAGCCCCATGCGGATACATTTATGGACGCAGTACTGCGTATGGATGTGACTACGCTGATTGTGGATGATCCGGTAAAACGGGTGGACAATATGACTATGGCCTGGGGTCTGGAAGCGCGGGTGCCGTTTCTGGATCATGAACTGGTGGAGTTGGCCGCCCGCTGTCCATCGGAGCTGAAGCTGCGCCAGGGCGGAAAATATCCCCTCAAGGCCATGGCCCGTGGCCTGATACCGGATGCGGTCATAGACCGGCCCAAGGGGTACTTCCCCATGCCGGCCCTGAAATATGTGCGGGGTGAGTTTCTTCGATTCATGCAGGATATCCTGGAGTCCAGGGCCTGTCGCGAGCGCGGTCTCTACTCTCCCGCCTATGTAAATATGCTGCTATCCGCCCCGGAGATGCACCTGACCCGGCTCCAGGGTAGCAAGCTGTGGCACCTGGCTCTGCTGGAGCTGTGGCTGCAGCGCAACGTCGATAACTGCGGTCTGAAGGAGACCTGATGTATAACCTGTTGCTTGTCTTGCACCTGCTGGGGACCGTGGTCTGGGTTGGCGGTATGTTCTTTGCCCATATGGCCATGCGTCAGGCCGCCACTGAATTGCTGGAACCGCCCCTGCGCCTGCCGTTTCTGAAACGGGTTCTGGACCGGTTTTTTCGCTGGGTCTGGCTGGCGATAGTGCTGATTCTGGTCAGTGGGTACTGGATATTTCTGGTGTTGTTTAATGGGCAGGCCGGGCTCTATGTGCATCTGATGCAGGGGCTGGGTCTGGTGATGGCGCTACTGTTCTGTTTTATCTACTTTGTGCCATACCGGCGCATGGGCCTGGCTCTGGAGCAACAGGATATCCCTGCCGCCGCTGCTCAAATGGCCACTATCCGTAAGATGATTGGATTTAATCTTATCCTGGGGCTGGCTACCAGCATTATCGCTGTCACCAAATATAACTGATGAATGGGTTATCCACCCACCCCGGATTCTAACCCCTGTATGCAAAACAGCCGCCTGTGGGAGCTGTGTCTCGCGGCGATGGATTATGGCAGGGCGTAAGGGCTACTTCGGTGAGGGGATATCACAGGTCTGTGGTTGTTTCATTGGGGCGGGGAGCCCCTCCCACCCCAGATTTCAACCGCTGTGGTTAAGCCAGCCACCTGTGGGAGCCGCGTCCCGCGGCGATGGAATATGGCAGGGAGTAAGAGCTATATCGGTGGGGGGTATGGTATGTCACAGGTCTGTGGTTGTTTCATCGGGGCGGAGACGCCCCTCCCAAAGTTTATGTTTCATGTTGTGTTATCCAGGGCAGGATTGGGGCTTGTTTACGCCACTGATTCACGATAGTACAGAACAACTCAGCCGTTTTTTCCGCGTCATAGATGGCTGAGTGGGCCTCACTGTTGTTCCATTCGATACCGGCGGCGGCCGCCGCCTTGGCCAGTACCGTCTGGCCATACATTAGGCCAGAGAGGGATACGGTGTCGAAGGTGCTGAAGGGGTGAAATGGATTGCGCTTATAGCCGCTGCGCTTCACTGCTGCATTGATGAATCCAAGATCAAAAAATGCGTTGTGACCCACCAGGATTGCGCGGTTGCAGTCACTGGCTTTGATTGCCTTGCGTATGGGGTCTGAGATGTGGTGCAGCGCCTCCTTTTCCGAAAGCGCATCCCGGAAAGGGTGGTGAGGATCTATGCCAGTAAAGGCCAGTGCTTTGGGGTCCATATTGGCATCCGGGAATGGCTCTACGTGGCAGGAGTGGGTCTCGGCCAGATGTAGGTAGCCTGAGTCATCCATTTTCAGGGTTACTGCCGCAATCTCCAGCAGGGCATCTTTCTCGGCATCAAAACCGCCGGTCTCCACATCTACTACCACGGGCAGAAACCCACGGAATCTGCCAGCAATATTTGGGCTATAGTAGGTATTAGTCATGGGGCGCAAGCATAAAGCAACGGGTGTATGATTTCGAACTTTCGCCGGTTTATTGCTCCAAACCCGTTGTGCTGACCCTGGGTTTGCCGCTGTGTTGAAAGCAATAGCCTGAATATGGCAGTTGTTTGATGAATTGTGTTGCTTTAAAGAGACGTTAAAGTAATCCGGGTCAGCTGCCGATAGTATCCAAGAGCCAGATTGAAACGCATATCAAGGTGTGTGTTGCATAGATACCAGTAAATTCAAGTAATTAGGTATTACTCCTAGTATTACAATGGGTTGTATGTTGGGTTTAAAGTGATTGCTGTATTTGTGTTGAATATAGTGCTGGTTTTGGTGTATGGGTATGGTGTATTATGCGCAGAATTGTGCTGGATTCTCAGGGGCACAGGGAAAGGTCAGCCTAAGTGAGACCTTAACTTGTTTTGATTAATTGCATTGCGAAGGATAAGAAAAATGGCACAGGGGAGTCTCTTTAAAAAGCTGAGGGTAATGCTGGTAGTAGCAGCCGTTGTGGCGCTGACCGGCTGTGCCAGTACTAGCGGCTACAGTGACCCGCGTGACCCTATTGAGGGCTTCAACCGGGTTATGTTTGAGTTCAACGACGCTTTGGACCGAGCCCTGCTCAAGCCTCTGGCTAAGGGCTACCGCGCCGTAATGCCGTCCCCGGTGGACAAGGGTATCACCAACTTCTTTTCCAACCTGGATGATGTGGGTTCTGCAATAAACAACCTGCTCCAGTTCAAGCTGAAACGATCCGCCTCCGATGTGGGCCGAATCGTCGTGAACAGTACGGTGGGAATACTTGGCCTCATTGATGTGGCCAGCAACATGAATCTGGAGAAGACTGGTGAAGATTTTGGACAGACCCTGGGAGTATGGGGTATGGGTCCAGGGCCTTACATTGTATTGCCAATCTTCGGGCCGAGTGGCGGACGTGACGCTGTCGGCAGCGTTGCAGACTGGTTTACAGATCCTGTTACCTACGTGAATCCGGTCGAGGTTAAAAACAGCCTGATTTTTGTTCGCGCCGTTGATAAGCGCGCTGATCTGCTGGGCGCCAGCAATGTGGTGGATGAGGCTGCGCTGGATAAATATGAGTTTATGCGTGATGCCTACATCCAGAAACGTGAAAGTGACGTGAATGACGGCAACCTCATGTTTGATGAAGAGAACTTAGACCTGACGTTATAGACACATCTGGTCACTGTGCATATCTAAAGCCCCTCAACAGAGGGGCTTTTTTATTGGTGAAGGTTCTTTATCGTTGTTAAGCAGTTTGCGGTAGAGATCAGGGTTAGATGCTAATATTGATTGTGTTCACATAACCCGCTGCTGATCTGGGGTATCCTTTAAATAATAACAGGGACAAGCAAGGCGGAACTGAAATGACAAAGACAACAACATTGATAGGACGCCTTATGGAAGTGAGTGAAAGTGGCATGACTGCCGTGCTCACAACCGACACCGAGGATGGCTTTCCGGTGTTATTGGTCGGGGGGGAAGCTATCCGGGTCGGTCAGGTTGGATCGTATCTGCGTATCAAGGACCGGGACATCCAGATTATTGCTCTTGTCACCAGTGCCAGAGAAGAGCAACATTCCGTGCGGGTTGCGCTGGGAGAGGGTGTAGAGAGCAGGGTTAAGCGTTCCGTCAGTCGTGGCCTTGTCACTCTGAATCCGGTGGGTGAGATCAGTGAACAGGGTAGGTTTGAGCGCGGCCTGGCTCGTTTTCCGGTGCCGGGGGCTGAGGTCCACATCATGTCCGGTGGGCAGATTGGGGTGATGTTCGAGAAATATCGCGCCAAGGGATTCAACCTGGGTTATCTGCCTACTCACCCTTCGATGCGTGTTTGCCTGGACCCGGGCATTATGTTTGGTCGGCATCTGGCTATCCTGGGTCAATCTGGATCGGGTAAATCCTGGGGTGTTACCAGCATCCTTCAGCGCACCATTTCGATTATGCCCAAGGCCCATATTATAGTTCTGGATCTGCATGGTGAATATGTATGGACGGGGCATGATGGTAAAAAGCATGCGGCCTTCAAGGAAGAAGTTGTACAGGCGCTGGATGCCAGAGATCTTGAGATACCCTATTGGCTACTGACCTTTTCCGAACTGGTGGATCTATTGATTGATCGGGGAGATGAGGGGGCGACGATTCAGATTGCTTACCTGCGTGAGGTAGTGCATGAGTTGAGGAAGAAGGCCAACCCCAATATTCCGCCATCGCAGATCTCCATTGACTCACCGGTGTACTTTCCCGTGGATGAGATGTTTTCTCAGTTCAAACTGGCTAACGAACAGACCCTGGATTTTGGCAAGATAAAAGGCCCACTGTTTGGTCAATTTGATGAGTTCCTGATCAAATTGCAGAGCCGTATGAATGATGCACGCTACAATTTTTTGTTCAAACCCAAGCGGCGCAACTCTTCAGACACACTACCGGATCTACTGCGTGAGTTTATTGGCCTGGCTGAGCCCAAACGCCAGATTACGGTGATAGATTTCAGTTCGGTCCCATTTGATGTGCGACCTACAGTGTCGGCGCAGATCGGGCGTCTGGCCTTTGAGATGAACTACTGGAATCCCAGGGCCAGGGATTTTCCCATCCTACTGGTATGTGAAGAGGCCCACTCCTATATCCCACGGGCCAGTGGAACCCAGTATGAGGGTACGCGTCGTTCCATGGAGCGTATCGCCAAGGAGGGACGCAAGTATGGTGTGGGATTGGTGGTGGTGAGCCAACGGCCGCATGAGCTGTCAGAGACGGTGCTGGCCCAGTGCGGCAGCTTCCTCTGTTTCCGCCTTACCAACCCGGATGATCAGCAGTACGTGAAGGATCTGGTGCCGGATGCCGAGGGTGATCTGACCAATATCCTTTCGACCCTGGCCCGGGGTGAGGCCCTGGCCCTGGGTGAGTCGGTTCCCGTTGCCACCAGATTTCAGATGCAGAAGCCGGATCCAACTCCGAATAGTGATGATGTGGATTTCTACTCCAAGTGGCAGTTGAATCTGGATGACCTGGATGTGGAATCCATTGTGCAAAAATGGCGTCGTCAGGAGCGCTGAACCCCTGTTGACAGGGGTGACGGCCTATTCGGTTTGGGCCAGATCCTGTATCACCTGACCCAGGAAGCGACTTGCCTCAGCCCCGGTTACGGCGCGGTGGTCGAAGGAGAGGGAGAGCGGCAGGATCTGGTGGATGGCTGGACCACCGTCACTGGCCACCACCTCGGCCCTTACCTTGCCGGCGCCCAGAATAGCAACCGATGGTGGAACTATTATCGGGTTGGCGTAACGTCCGGCAAAGGTCCCGAAATTTGATAGGGTAAAGGTCAGGCCGCGCAGTGACTCCAGCGGTACCGCCCGCCGGTGGATCTGCTCCTTCAGCTCATCCAACTCGGTACGCAAGGCTTTTGCATCTTTGTTTCCCACGTCACGCAGCACCGGCACAAACAGTCCGTTGCCACTATCTACGGCTATACCCAGATCTACTTTGGAAATCAGACGCCGCCCCACCGAGTGGCTGTCATACCAGGCGTTCAAGGCCGGTTCGCTGTTACAGGCGCTGGCAATGGCGCGTATCAGGCGAATGGTGATGTCGCCACCAGTGAACCAGGTATCGATGTCCGCATCGTCAGATACGGTTACCGCAACCACCTCGGCATGGGCCTTTTCCATATTGCGCGCCATGGTGCGGCGCGCCCCGCGTAGCGGCACCAGAGGACCGACCTTGGCGAAGATTTTTGCCACCCGCTCCACGTCTGCACTGGTAACGGAACCATTGCTGCCGCTGGGTGTTACTACGGAGAGGTCCACCTTGAGTCTATGTGCCAGGGCCCGCACCGCAGGTGTGGCGCGGACTCCACTACCGGCTGGGGTAGATACTGAAATGGCGTCTTCCCGGATCACCTCTTTGCCCACCTCCATCTCACCCACAACAGTGCCGCTGTCCTCACCTGCGGCCAGCTCGAACTCCACCAGGGGATCGCCCACCTGCACCAGATCGCCGGGTTGACCATAGCACTGTTGCACCCGGTCGGCCTGGGGGCTGGGTATATCCACAATCGCCTTGGCGGTCTCCACTGAGACCAGCAGTTGATCCTCGGCGACCGAGTCTCCCGCCTGTACATGCCATTCGACGATCTCGGCCTCCACCAAGCCCTCTCCCAGGTCGGGCAGTTTGAATATCTTCATGCAAACTCCAGTGTTTTTGTTATTGCTGTAACTATCTGCTCCTTGTCGGGCATGTAGCACTGCTCCAGACGGAACATGGGCATCACCGTATCGTAGCCGGTGACCCGTTCCACCGGGGCCAGCAGATGCAGCAGGCCCTTCTCGGCGATACCGGCGGCGATCTCGGCCCCAAAACCGCCACAGCGGGCCGCCTCGTGTACGATGACGCAACGCCCGGTCTTGGCCAGGGATTCCAGGATGGTCTCCATGTCCAGTGGTTTCAGGGTGACCACGTCAATGACCTCAACCTGGACCCCCTGCTCTAACAGATCGCTGGCGGCCTGCATCACCTCGTGGGTCATGGCGCCCCAGGTTACGACGGTGATATCCGAACCCTCCCGCAGCAGATAGCAGCTGTCGAGGGGGGCTGCCTCGCCGTTGTCTTCCACCTCCTGGCTGGCAATGCGATAGATACGTTTTGGTTCCAGGAATACCACCGGGTCCGGGTCGCGGATGGCCGCTAGCAGCAGGCCGTAGGCGCGGGCTGGGGAGGACGGGATGACCACCCGGAGTCCGGGGATGTGGGCAAACAGGGCCTCGGTACTTTCCGAATGGTGTTCCGGGGCGTGGATGCCACCTCCAAACGGCGCCCTGAGCACCAGTGGGCTGGTGATGCGTCCGCGGGTGCGGTTGCGCAGTCGGGAGGCGTGGTTCAGCATCTGATCGATGGTGGGGTAGATAAACCCCATGAACTGGATCTCGGCCACCGGTTTCATCCCCTGGGCCGCCATCCCTACCGCCATGCCGGCGATCAGGGCCTCAGAGATTGGGGTGTCCATCACCCGCTCCTTTCCAAAGCGCTGTTGCAGGTTGTCGGTGGCGCGAAACACCCCGCCGTTATTACCCACGTCTTCACCCAGCACCACCACCTCGTCATCTATCTGCATCTCGTGGGCCAGCGCCATATTGACCGCTTCAACCAGGGTGATCTCAGCCATGTTTTTTCCTCCTTGCTGCGGCTGCGCGCTGCCCTTGCAGGCTCTCCGGCAGTTCAGCATACAGATGATCAAACATGCTCTCCGGCGCTGGCGCCGGGGTGTCCAGATAGGCCTTGACTGCGGCATCTACTTCGGCGCTGCACTCCTCGATCATCTGTTGCTCCAGCTGTTCATTCCAGATGCCACTGGAGTGCATGTAGTTCTGGAGGCGCTGGATGGGGTCGTCGGCAATATGCTGCTCCACCTCCTGTTCCGATCGGTAGCGGCTGGCGCTGTCGGCGGTGGTGTGGTCACACATGCGATAACTCAGGGCTTCAATCAGCACCGGTTTGCCGCCGGCGCGGATCTCATCCAGCGCGTGGCCAATCCGCTCTTTCAGGGCGATGATGTCGTTGCCGTCCACCTGTTCGCCGTGGATGCCCCCGGCTATGGCCTTCTGGGCCAGGGTCTCGGCACCGCTCTGCATCTCCCTGGGTACCGATATGGCCCACTGGTTGTTATTAATTACAAACAGCACTGGCAGATTCCAGGCCCCGGCCAGATTCATAGCCTCATAGAAATCACCTTTGGAGGTACCGCCATCACCCAGGGCGCACACAGCTACTCGGGGTTGCTGGCGAAATTTGAAGGCGGCGGCTACGCCTACAGCATGGGCGGTCTGGCTGGCCACCGGTACGCAGATAGGGAAATCCTCCCGTGGAATTTTGTAGTCCATGCCGCGTTCATCTCCACCCCAGTAGAGCAGGACCTCGGTCATGCTTACGCCACGCCCAAACATGGCGCCATACTCCCGGTAGGAGGGGAGAAACAGATCCTCCTTATGCATGGCGGAGCCAATGGCCACGCCGATGGCCTCCTGTCCCAGGGATGACGCATAGGTCCCTAGTTGTCCGGTTCTTTGCAGCGCCACCGCTTTTTTGTCAAAGGTCCTGGTGAGCAGCATGCAGCGGTAGAGCTGGACAAGTGTCTCCTGATCCTGGGTAAAATCAGGAAGCCTGGTGGTGGCTTGCCCCCGTGCATTGAGGTATTGGTAGTAGCAAATCTCAAAACTGGCGACACTCTTGCAGCCGCCTGTTTCCTGATTGGTTACGGGATGATTATGGCCGGAAGTGGCCAGATGCAGGTTGTGTTTTTGTTTTGACATAAACAACAATCTCCATAGCTAACATGCCAAACACGTAAAGTCCCCTTCCTACAAGTCAAGGATTCGATGGCGGTTTTGTCAAGACCGATGCGTCTGTTGTGGATCAGATTTTGGGGTTAAGCCCCAGGATTCGTTCGGCCATGATGTCGGCCTGACGAAACATAGGAATCCCTGAGCGGGCGGTCTTGGTGAACAGTTCGCGCAGGGTGTTGAGCATGTGCGATAGTTGCTGTTCCCGTAGTTCTGGTTCCAGGTTCAGGATGTGGATCAGGCCGCCAGAGTTGATCACATAGTCCGGTACATAGACTATCCCGCACTGATGCAACATCTGGCCGTGGCGTCCCTTCTCAAGCTGATTGTTGGCGGCGCCGGCGATGATGCTGGTGCGTAGGCGCTTGATGGTTGCATCATTCAGAACTCCACCCAAGGCACAGGGGGCGAACACATCACACTGCACATCGTAGATGCCGTCCAGGGTTACGGTCTTGGCGCCAAACTCGTCATGACTGCGCTCCAGGTTTTTCGCCTTGTGGTCGGAGATCGTCAACCTCGCGCCGCGCACGTGCAGCTCTTTGGCCAGGGCGTAACCCACATGCCCTGCTCCCTGTATTGCCACATGTATATCTTCCAGGTCAGGGCGTTGCAGCACCTGATCCACGGCAATCTCTATGGCTTTGCGTACCCCGCGCGCGGTAAAGGGAGATGGATCACCGCTACCGCCCAGCGCCTTTGAGGTGCCCTTCACATATGTGGTGTGCCTGGCGATGCAGTCCATGTCTGCGGTGTTGGTGCCGCTATCCACTGCGGTTATATATCGGCCTCCCAGAGTATCGATGAAGCTGCCGAATGCCTCGAAGTAGGCTGTGCGGTCCGGTATGGTCTCGGGGCGAATCAGCACCGACTTGCCGCCGCCACAGGGAATACCTGCCAGTGCCGCCTTGTAGGACATGCCGCGCGCCAGGTTGGCAGCGTCTTCCACAGCGGCTTCAAATGATGGGTAGGGTAGACAGCGACAGCCACCGATAGCCGGGCCCAGTTTGGTGCTGTGGATGGCGATTATGGCCCGCAGGCCGGTGTCTGGATCGGTCTTGATATGTATTTCGCCGCAGCCACAGGCCTCGGCAATGGCAAACAGGCCATCACCCTGTCTGCGGGCCTTGTGAACAAGATCAGATACTGTTTTCAAACCCGGTTGAGTCATCGGTTTAACCTCTGCCGCTTATGGCTCCTGGTTCACCAGGTTGGACCGTAAACTGGCTGGTAGGTTTCAGAAATTGGCTGCACCTGCCTGGTTGAATCGTTCTGTTCCCAGGCCCCGCAATTGATCAAAACCCAGCAAATTAGTCTAGATTGTCTGTATATGCCCTGAAAAATTTAGGGGGTGACTGTTATGGGTACAAGTAATGCAAACCCCACGGGTATGGATGGCTTCGAGTTTGTTGAGTATACGGCCGAGGACAGCTATTCCCTGGAGAGACTGTTTTTGCAGATGGGATTCAGTGCGGTGGCAAAACACCGCTCCAAGGATGTGGTGGTGTACCGTCAGGGAGGAATCAATTTCATCATTAATCATGAGCCGGACTGCTTTGCCCGGGAGTTTGCCCGGGCCCATGGTCCAGCGGTGTGCGCCATTGGTCTACGGGTGCATGATTCGGCCCAGGCGATGCAGCGGGCGCTAGAGCAGGGGGCCAAGGAGTTTGAGGGCCATCCGGGCCCCATGGAGCTGAATGTTCCGGCCATCTACGGCGTGGGTAACAGCCTGATCTACCTGATAGACCGCTATGGTGACAGCTCCATCTATGATGTGGATTTTGCTCCCATGGAGACGGTGGTATCGGAACATAAACCGGTGGGGTTGAAGCTGGTGGATCATCTCACCAACAATGTGCACGACGGCTGCATGGATGAGTGGTCCGGATTCTATGAACGTATCTTCAACTTTCGCGAGATCCGCTATTTCGGTATCCACGGCCAGCGTACTGGCCTGCGTTCCCGAGCCATGGTCAGCCCCTGTGGCAAGGTTAGAATACCCATCAATGAACCCACCGATCGCAAGTCACAGATCCAGGAGTATCTGGACCTGTACCACGGGGAAGGGGTGCAGCATATAGCACTGACCAGTGACGATATCTACTCCAGTGTCGAGGCCCTGCATGCTAACGGTGTTGAGTTTATGCAGGTGCCAGACACCTATTACGACTCTGTATCCGAGCGTCTGCCCTGGCAGCATGAGGATCTGCAACGTATGCAGCGTAATCAGATCCTGGTGGATGGCGCAAAGCACGCAGATGGTGGCATGTTGTTGCAGATATTTACCATGACCGTGATCGGCCCCATCTTCTTTGAGATTATTCAGCGCAAGGGCCATGAGGGTTTTGGCGAAGGTAATTTCCAGGCGCTGTTCGAGGCCATCGAACGTGACCAGGCCAAGCGTGGGGTGTTGTGATATGGCGCTGCGCAAACCCATCTCCCTACCCCGGATAGAGGGCAAGGCCTCCCGGCAGGCCCACGTGGATCTGCCCGATAATACCTATGAACGGGAGTTGGGGCGTGAGGGTTTTTATGGCCCCGCCACCCAGATGTATCATCGTCATCCCCCCACCGGCTGGAGTGGGGTGGAAGGCCCCCTGCGACCGCGGGCGTTTGATACCACCAAACTTGAGGGTGCGGCGGCCTCGCCCTGGGATGCGACTCCGTTGCTGGCCAATGTCAACACCCGGATACGCTTCTGGCAGTGCAGTCACTCCATGCAGGATCTGGTGCGCAATGCAGATGGAGATGAGCTGCTGTTCCTGCATGCCGGAGCCGCTGAGCTGTATTGTGACTATGGACACCTCTCTCTCACCGAGGGCGACTATGTGATGCTGCCCAAGGGCACCATGTGGCGCCTGGAAGTGACCCAGCCACTTGAGGTATTGATGATTGAAGCCACCGGTGACAGTTATGGTCTGCCGGAAAAAGGGATAGTGGGAGAACATGCGGTATTTGATCCGGCCATGCTGGATGTCCCATCCATGGATGCGCGCTTTCTGGCCCAGCAGGATGAGCGGCCATGGCAGGTACAGATAAAAAGACACGCTGTGATCAACCGGATGGATTACCCGTTCAATCCGCTGGATGCGGTGGGCTGGCATGGCAACCTTATGCCGGTGCGCATCAACTGGCGGGATATCCGTCCCCTGATGAGTGCGCGCTATCATATCCCGCCATCGGCCCACACCACCTTCCAGGCAGATCGTTTCGTGGTCTGCACCTTCGTGCCGCGACCCATCGAGAGTGACCCCGGCGCCCTCAAGGTGCCGTTCTTCCACAACAATGAGGACTATGATGAGGTGCTGTTTTATCACCGGGGTGAGTTCTTCTCCCGGGACAACATCCATCCGGGCATGCTCACCCTGCATCCGGCTGGCATCACCCACGGGCCGCACCCCAAGGCGCTGCAAATCGGCCAACAGGCGGCCCGGACCGAGACCGATGAGGTGGCGGTAATGATCGATACCCGCGACCCTCTGGAGGTGGCGGATCTGCCGGAGGCAGTGGAGTGGACCGGCTATGTAGACTCCTGGAAGGGGGAGGGGGCATGAAACTGGCCAGCCTGCGAGAAGATGGTCCCGATGGTGTCCTGGTGGTGGTGAACCGGGATATGACCCGGGCTCGGCAGGTGTTGGAGATAGCCCCCTCCCTGCAGCAGGCCATAGAGTCATGGGATAGTGTGGAGGCCGGGCTAGGTGAGGTATACGAACATCTAAATACGGATCTTGGGGCTGGATTTGCCCTGGACCATAATCGTCTGGCCGCGCCCCTGCCGCGCGCCTTTCAGTGGCTGGATGGCAGTGCCTATCTACCTCATGTGCGGCGGGTGCGTCAGGCCCGGGGCGCCGAGCTGCCGGAGCAGCTGCTCACCGATCCCCTGATGTACCAGGGCGCTGGAGACCAGATGCTGGGGCCTAGAGATGGCATCCCGCTACCGGATGAGGCGTGGGGCCTGGATTTTGAGTCCGAGGTGGGGGTGATAACTGATGTAGTTCCCATGGGCGTGAGCCCAGATCAGGCCGCCAGCCATATAAAACTGCTGCTGCTGATCAATGATATCTCCCTGCGTAATCTGATCCCGCCCGAGCTGGCCAAGGGTTTTGGTTTTCTCCAGGGGAAGCCGGCCTCTGCCCTGTCACCGGTGGTGGTGACACCGGATGAATTGGGTGCTGCCTGGGATGGCCGCAGGCTGCATCTGCCCCTGCGCACTTGGCTGAACGACGAGTGGTTCGGGGAACCCAATGCCGGTGAAGATATGCAGTTCGACTTTCCCACCCTGATCAGTCATGCAGCCAGAACGCGCCAACTCGGCGCGGCCACCCTGCTCGGTTCTGGAACTGTCTCCAACAGTGATCCCGCACGTGGCTGCTCCTGTCTGGTGGAGAAGCGAGTACTGGAGATCATAGAATCCGGTAGCGCCCAAACCGAATATCTGAAGATTGGAGACCGGGTGCGTATCTCCATGCAGGACGCGGCGGGAAACTCCATCTTTGGGGATATCAAACAGCAGGTGGTGCCGTGGAGGGATTGACCCTATACACCTACTGTCGCAGCTCCTGCTCCTACCGGGTGCGTATTGCGTTGGCGCTTAAGGGTCTGGTTGTTAATGCGCGTTATGTGCATCTGCTGGAGGATGGCGGTCAGAACTGGAGCCCGGAGTATCTGGAAAAAAATCCCCAGGGACTGGTGCCCATGTTGAAAGATGGCACCTCTTATCTGACCCAGTCCCAGGCCATCATCGAATACCTGGACCACACCTGCCCCGAGCCGCCCCTGTTGCCAGCAGATGTGTTGAGTCGCGCCTATGTGCGTTCGCTGGCGCAGATGATCAGCTCCGACATTCAACCACTCAATAACCTACAGGTGCTGGACTACATCAAGCAGCAGCTGCAAGCCTCCGATGATGAGGTCATAGCATGGTATCGCCACTGGATCAGGCAGGGGTTTACCGCCTTGGAGCAGCGGCTATCCCAACACGGCAGCAATGGTCATTTCTGTCACGCTGATGCCCCCGGTCTAGCTGATATCTGCCTGATACCCCAGGTGTATAACGCCCTGCGTTATGGCTGTGAACTGGACGCCTATCCGCTGATAGGGAGCATCTATGAACACTGTATGCAGCTTGCAGCGTTTCAGAGTGCAGCCCCGGAGAAGCAACCGGACGCCCAGGGTAACGGCGGGGCCAATCCACCCATGGTCTAAACTTCCATGTAGAGGGGAGAGTATATACAGGACTCTTGATTATGCTTAATACGCACCGTCCCCTGTTGGTTGAGTTCTCTCACCAGCACCATCTGGAAGGGCTCAGTGATCCATCCCTGGAGGCCATATTTGAACGTCGTAATGGCTATACGGTGGAGCTGGGTCACGCCTTTTTGCGCTTTCAGCAGCGTATCAACCGGGAGCTGTTACAGCACCGGGTGATCACCGGCAATCCCTACACTGCCTGGTTCAGTCAGGGGCAGCAGAGCCGGGAACAGGTGCGTGCATTTATCATTCAGTTCTCAGTGTTTTCTAACCAGTTCCTGGTGGCCCAGCTACAGAAGACCATCAATGCCGACAGCCTGGAGGGGATGCGAATGTCCAAGGAGATCCTGGCCAATGAGATCGGGGTGGTGTTCAATGGCGCCCGTGCGTCGGCTGGTGGCGACATGGATCGTGAGGGTGACCCAGAGCTGGTATCCACCGAGGGTTCGGTGGAAGGTGGCAGTTTTAGATTTCGCGCTGCGCACTTTGAGTGGTTGCTACAGATAGCCAGTAAACTGGGGCTGGAGTTCTCTGAAATCGGTCGGCGTCAGCACGGGACTGCGCCCACGCTGTTCTATTGTGACGAGTTGATCCGTCTCTACGGCAGTGCCGATTACGCCACCTCCCAGGCCGCCAGTTATGTGGTGGAAAACTGGGCGGCGGCGGGTTTCTGGGATGAACTGGTGGAGGGGTTTGATCGTTACAACGAGAGGAGTGGTGAGCGACTGCCATTGGCGTTTTTTAGCTGGCACAGCAGGCTGGAGGCCCAGCATGCCCAACACACTCAGGAGGAGTTGGAAGAGGTCTACTGCACCCGGGATGTGGATGAGAATGCATTTATCCGTATTGGCAAAGAGATGCTGGATGGAGTGGCTGCGTTTTGGGATGGGTTGGAGCAGCAGAGAAAGTTGATTATATGAGCCCCTGGTCTGAGAGCATTATTCCCTAATATTAGAAACAATCGCTCTGCCCCGCTCGGCATGAGTGCCCTCAAAGAAACCGGAAAAATAAATCTGTCCCCTTTATTTAATAAGCCGCGCAGATTTATCGCGTCGGCTTGATGGACTGGTTAGGGCTGCTTATTCCACGAAATATCCACCTTGCGATGATGTGCTACGCAGTCGCGTAGATATAGATTTATGAGGCTTTGATACGGTACCCCTGACTCTTCGGCCATATCCTTAAAATAATCTATGACATCTTCACTAAGCCTCATGGTTATTGGTTTCTTGAGTTTTGATGCATAAGGATTTTTACGGGATTTCATTTTTGAAAGGTCGTATTCTTTTTTCATGATATTTCACCTGCGTAAAACTTACGCTCTTTATTTGTTGCCTTTCTCGCGGAAATTAGGCGGATGGTATTACCTGAATCTCTTTCGCAGTGACAAACAATAAGAATTCTGGACTCGTAGCTAAGACCAAGCATTAAAAAACGGTCTTCTTCAGCTCTGAGTTCTCAGAATCATAGAATTGAACAGCAAACTCGTCGTAAAACACGGACTTAGCTTCCTCAAAAGATATTCCATGCTTTTTCCTGTTTGCTGCAGCTTTAGCTGAATTCCATTCAAATTTGATCATATGTACATTGTATGTACAGTGTGCAGATTATTCAAGAGGCCCTAACGATTAAGTTGAGTTGTGGTGCGTTTTATTGCGCCATCAATCTAGAACGCCTCGTTAGCATTATGTGCTTAATGCTTTTAATACTGCTTTAGGCTCTTTCGATACAACATTTAGTAAAACCAGTGCGGGGCCCTGTGGTGTTCTATCACCGCGCTCCCAGTGGCGTAATGTACTAACACTAATGCCAAAGGCAGATGCAAATTCGTTTTGAGACATGCCTACATTAGCTCGAATATTTTTCACATCCATAGGGGTGAATTCGTGCACCACAGCTTTTCCTTTTTTGCCTTTTGAAAACTCTAGAGCTTCATCAAGGCCTTGTTTGATACTATCAAATGCTTTACTCATTTTCGGCCTCCATAGTTCTTAATTAGTAACGATGTGAATTTGGCTAGATCGCTACTCTGGGATTTGGTTAAGTTGGCTTTTTCACCTTTACCAAATAGGGTTAATAAAAATAAAGGCATTGATTCATTGTGATGGTAATAGATAATACGTACCCCACCACTTTTACCTTTACCTTGTGCAGACCACCTTAATTTACGAATACCACCAGTGCCTTGCATGATATCGCCTGCTGCTGGATGTGCGGCTAAATAATTGATGATCTTAGCCTTTTTGTATTACTGAGTAATTTATCAGATTTTCTCAGGAACTCAGGTAGTTCGACTACAGTTTGCATGGCCACAAGTGTAATCCACTGGATTATAGCTTGTCAATGCGGTTTTTGAGATGCTAACGTCGCCTTCAGCGGAACAGGCGCGTTAGCGACTGTATCCGATGGAAGGCCTTGTATGGTTAAATTTATTTTGAGCAGGGAGCATCAAGATCTATACCTCTACTCATGAGCTTTTCTTCAAATTTAGTATATAAACATTCAGAAAATTTTGGCACTTCACTTTGTTTAAGTTGGAAAATATATTTGTTTTTACTACACTTCGAGAGTAATTCGGTTAGCATTTTATAGCATTGCTCTTGATTTATATGAAAGCATTTTTCATACGCTACTTTATTAACGGAGCAGCTTGCTTTTATTGATGCTTTAAATGCTATTTCATTTATGCTCTCGGCGTGAATTGAGAATGTTGCAAATGAAAGCATTATAAATAGTGACTTTAATTCTAATTTATCCATACAGGTATTGTTCTTATTTTTTAAACATAACGAGGCTGTAGAAAAAGCCCTAAAGGACAAGCCATTCTACTCAGCCATATATGGTGTTTTATATTAGTCACTTTTCCGTGATTATGCGTTGTTTGGTTCATCCTCTGAATGCCGGTCTTACTCTTAAGCAGCTATCCCACCGTAGTTAGCTAGCTTCTCAATATTGTGAACCATACAATAGAGTTGCCATTGTTCCTGCACTTTCTGTTTCCCTCTTAAACTGAATCGATCAAGCCCTTTGTTCGTGCCTATATTACCAAACACAGGCTCAACTACTGACATACGATGACAGTATATCTGTTTGCCTTTGGCACTATCGACTCGATGTTTCATCCAGTCGGTGTAGTTGACTGTTCCACTCTTCTTTTCCAGGATAAACGATACTTGCCGCCCTTTGCCTTTTCGGTGGTCGGCTGATGCTGGATTCCTCATACATTGCATAAGTCGTCCTTCAAAAAAGACTTTGAGATTGCCATGCGCATCCTGGCGTTCAATTCTTAAACTGAGGGATTGGCCCTCCGGGCAGATGCAGGTCTTGTTAACAGGATCAAACTCAAAGTCACTTGCCGGTAGTCTTTTGGGCGTTGCCTTATTAGTGTGTTGATGCCTCTTTCCGTATTTGCTTTTCTGATCAGCAAACTTGGGATCTTGACTTCTGAACTTATTGTCAGGCACGTAACCATTGATTTTATTCTCATGCAAGTATTGCAGATTTGATTCATTGGCAAAGCCTGTATCGGCGGTCACAATGATATCCGTAGCATAAATATCCTCGCTAATCATAAGTCCTGTATAGCGCTCTTTTATCGTTTTCATGATGGGCTCTAAGGTATGGTGTTCCTGACCTTCTCCAAAGGCTTGGGCATCAACAATCACCTGGTGTTTTTTATCCACTGCTGCAAGGCCGTTATAGCCCTGAATCGTGCCTTTACTGGTAGTCATCTTGGCACTTTGATTGTCGGTTATATTACTTTTCACTTCCTTTGCTCTCTTCCCCTGGCCCATCCGTGGGCTGGCAGACTTTAAAAACTGGTCAACCTTCTCGTAGGCTTTATCCAGTGTATCGATTGCCTGCTGGCTTCGTTTAATACGCTCTTCATTCCTACTATTTTGTTCATCAATCTTTTTGTGTTCGCTAAGGTGATGGCGTATCTGACGTCTTATTTTGTCTCGCTTTTGCTCCAGCTCTTTAAACGTACCCGACCACTCCTTTGAAGTATCAGAGCGCATCTTACAGCCATCAATGGCGAGTAGTTCATGCCCGAGCAGGCCTTGTTCATCGCAGATCAAAAGAATCTGCTCAAATAGATCTTCGATCTCTTCTGGACGGCTGCTGACAAAATTGGCAATGGTGGTGAAATGCGGCACCGTATCACATGATAGTGCTTTGAAAATAATGTTGGCATCGCAGCACCACTGTATCTCTCGGCTTGGGGTAATGCCTTTGGAATAAGCAAATAGAATAATCTTTAACAGAATGGCTGGATCATACGCTGGACGCCCGGTTTCCTCATTTTGAAACTTCGGATAAAACACCGATAAGTCCAATCTGTTATCTATCAGATAATGGATAGCATGTTCAAAGGTACCAAGCTGTAGTTGATCCTGGTAGTTGATCACAACCATCGCGCTTTGGTTGTAATCATAAGGAATGAATTTTGGCATCTGACACGCCCTTTTGCGTTTTTTATAGTCTACCAAATTAGCTGGCAAAAGGGGCTTTTTCTACAGCCTCAACGTTTGAATTAAATCGCGCCGTTTTTTGGCGTCGATTTGAATGAGTTGTTATGTGCGCGTTGTATAGCCATTCTCGTGAATGGTGGCCCTATTATTTCAAAAATGACTGTGGAGCCTAATATAATTGGTATCAAGATTTGTCGATACTCTGGGAAACTACTTGAGGCAACAAGTGCCATACCAATGGAAACGCCTGCTTGGGGCAATAAAGCAATACCCATCCACCTTTTTTCTTTCTGGTCGGCATTACCAAATTGGCAGCCAATTCTAGCCCCAATAACTTTTCCTAATATCCGGAAAATAATATATACCATTCCGATTAAACCAATTTCACCCAGAAATTTTAACTCGATTGTTGCTCCTGCCAGAACAAAAAATATTACCATAAATGGCCATTCAATATTCTCAATGGCATGAAAAGGGTAATCATGATGTGCGGCAAAATTTGCGACAACCACCCCCATTACAATGGATGCAATCAGAAAAGACACACCCAACCAGATTGCCAGGCCGCCACAAATAAATACAAGTCCGAGTGCTTCAGTTAAAATTGGCTCACCTGGTTTAAGTCTTCCAGTTAAATATGCCGCAGGAAACCCTATTAGAATACCCAGAATTACAGCACCACCAATATCTTTAGAGGCTGCAAGTATTGGTGAGCCATCTAATGTATGGCCACTTATAGATGAGGCTGCGGCAATACCCGCTCCAAACAGCAGTAATGCCCATGCATCATCTAGCGCCACAATTGAAACCAGTAAATTACTAAAATGGCTTTTGCCATTAGATTCTATTACTACATCCAAAGTTGCCGCTGGAGCAGTGGCTGAAGCAATACAGCCTAAAAGTATAGCAAGTTCTATTGGCAACCCAAACCATAAAAGACCCAAGCTGACTATAACTGTCGTGAATACTGCAGCACAGGCTGATATCCAGAGAATCTTGTTCATTCCACTTTCCAGCGAGCTCATGGTAAGTTTTCCTCCTATCAGAAAACCGACCATCATAAGAGTCATTTCAGCAACAATTTCGAACCGTTGTGAAAAAACAGGGGGAATAATATTCAGTGCTCCCTCGCCAATAACCACGCCAAAAATCAAAAGCAACGTTACGCGTGGTAAAAATGTCCGATGACCGAGCGTACTTATTGCTTGACCAACAAGAAAAATACCACCTAGCGACAAAAGAAATTGATATGTTGATTCCATATTTTTCTTAATTCAATAAATTGTTGTGGGTCCGTGTTGGGTCGAACAAGAATATTTAAGGCGCATAACGTCAAAGTTGAGTTGTGGCGCGTCTTATTGTGCCATCAAGCCCGAACGCCTTGTTATGCAGCTATTTCATGGTTGACGTCCCAGCCAGGGAAGACTAAAACTGCTGGATGACATTTTAATGCTCTAGCTAGCACTTTAGCTCTTTCTACACCTAAATTAATTTTATTGTGCTCAATAGCCGAAAGTGTTGATTGAGGTATGCCAGTCATTACAGATAATTCATTTTGGCTTAACTCTTGTAACTCACGAATGATTTTTACAGATTCGCCAATAGAAACGTCTGCTCTTTTTTGTGCCTCTTTATAGTCTTTCATGTTATTTTCTCCGGTAATCATGCGCTGTTACTTTGATTACTTTTACAAAAAGCTGTTCATTTTCAATTTTGTAGATAATGCGGTATTGAATATTAAGACGAGATGAACGATGGCCTTTCCACTCACCGAGCAATGCTTCATCATTAAAGCCCTTGATTTGTTTTAGACCTACAGGGCCTGATATAGCTACGATATCTTTCCATTTCTCATATCGTTTGAGGATATCGGCAGGCAGTGATTTAAGTCCTTTTAGTGCGCCTTTGTGCTCATATATTTTCCACATACTAAATATAGTATATATATCATATATGGTATGTCAAGTTTTTAATGCATAACGTTTTAGGTAAGGGGCGGCTGGCGAAGCCAGACGTCCCGCGCAGGGCCGTAGGCCCGGAGCATACTTGACCTGCTTGTTAGCTGTTTTTATATACTGTACTTCTGTGTGCAACCTTTATGACCATGATAATAAGTTCAGTTTCTTGAATCTCATAAATTATACGATAGACGCCTTGCCTTACCCGATAACGCTCTTGTCCTGAAAGCTTAATGCATCCATCAGCTCTTGGGTCTAGGGATAAATGTTTGATGCATTTTAAGATACGCTTTATGTCTTTTTTAGGTAAGTTACGAAGGTCTTTTGCAACAGATTTTTTAAACGAAAGGCTATATTTTGCCATGTGATTTTAAATCTTCGAGTAATTCCTCATAGCTCAACGAAGCCTCATCGGCTCTTTGTGAAAATGCATTTAAATCTTCTTGGTCTTCGCTTAAAGCGATGCGAACAGCCTCGTTTACAATCTCTGAAACAGATTGATGAGTAGTTGCAGCTTTAATTCTTAATGCTTGGTGGATTTCTGTTTCAAAGTAAACAGTAGATCTTTTTGATAATTCGCTCATATGACTATACCTCGTTTACAAAAGTATAGCGCTATAACGTTGTAACGTCAAGACGCCTTTAAACAGCTAACGGTGGAGTGCAGCCGGTGCCGCGCTCAGTAGTTGGAATAAAACCGCCAATGCTTTCCGGTATCGGCTGACACGAATTGTTAGAGGTTTCGATATGCCAAGAAATATGAGTTTCGCGCTGACTACAGCGCAGTTTAAAGACCAGAGCAAGACCGTAACCCGCCGTTTTGGTTGGTGGTTTTTGAAGCCTGGGGATGTGGTCTGCGGAGTAAAAAAAGCAATGGGATTGCAGAAGGGTGAAAAGATACAACGCCTCGGCATGATTCGCATTGTATCGACTCGCGCCGAACCGCTGAACGCGATTACGCAAGAGGATTGTATTCGAGAGGGATTCCCGGCCTGGGAGCCTGAACAGTTTGTGCATTTCCTCTGCACTAAATATGGCTGCGCCAGAGAGCAGGCTGTAAACAGGATCGAGTTTGAATACCTCTAACGCTTAAATATGGGGCGCGCCGCTTTTGGCGGCGTCCCAGCGAACGACAGTGAGCGGCATGATTTTCTTGTTAGAGCCTACTTTACATAAATATCAAAAGCACAGTACAGCATCTTTTGACTCGCATGATTTACAATTATTTCCTTTAAAGGAATAACTGGTGACTATATTATTTTGATCAACCTCAAAATATGTTTTACACAAGGATTCACTGACATCTCCACCTGTACAATGTTGCTTTCCCTTCGAGGTTGTTTGGCAATTAACAGGTGATGTGGATGTTTCAGAATTGACATATATAAATAATCTGTTGCCATTGGGTGCTTGAGATAGATTGTCTGCATGGCCATGATCCTTTACTACGTTGGCAATGTCTTTACCAACATATACCTGAAGTTCTTTTTTATAATTATCTTCTGAACCAATCTGCATTGTGTTGCATGCTGATAATGTCAGCATAGCAATGAACAACAGTATAATTATTTTAGTCATAGTCAATCCAGATATTCTTAGCTCTAACGGTTGAGTTGTGGGGCGAAACGCGCGTTAGCGCGGAGCGTCCCACACGAACGATTTGTTAGGGTGTGAATATTTACGATTGGTCTAAGCATTGAAAAGGCCTAAATGTTTTAATTGGAGATGTAGTCATCCTTAGTGTTGAGTATCCTCTTCGTAGCGAGAAATCTACATGCGCGCTGTCTACCAAAGGTTTTAGTTTTTTGGAGTTTGCGGCTTGCTGAAAACGATGCGCCCATTGTTTTTGAGATGAATAAACCTCGCTCCCTACGAAATGAAAACCCTCACCGCTTTTAAATAGCCATCCTTTTCGACCCTTTAGGGCGTCTTTAACTTGCGGTTCGTCATTGGTGTCTATATCGAGAAAAAGTAAAAATGCTTCAGCGCTTTGTCCGAGCCTATTATTCCAGCCCAAAACATAATCCTGTTTGCGAGATGATTTAATTGTTGCTATAGAATGGCGACCAGATTTCTCCATTTTTTTACAATAGTTACTGTCGTACATATGTGCTTGTACTTGAAATTGAACTCTTTCTTTGTGTACATATGATTTAGGGCAGTAGTAATCAAACTCTAAGGCCTCGATATTCTCAAAGTAATCGAGCAAGTATTCAATAAAGTCTGGGTAATAAAGTAGCGGGGTGTTATTAATTACTTTTTGAAGTAAGTTTGCTGTGCGGGAGAGGTATGATTTAGCTTGCTTGAAATTATCAGGTAACGAACCGTGATAATCATATGAATTGCGCAAAGCACCTAGCTCATTAAGAGTTTTTGCGTAGAGTTTTGGCACCCAGCTTCTACCTGTGCCAAAACGTTTATTAAACTTGCCAACCCAATACTTGTGTTGCTTAGACGCTCTACCAAGGTCTGCTAGTGCTGCTTGTGCAGAAAAATTTGCTGAATAATAAGCCGTAGCAACGGCGGCGCCATGATGACCTGACTTATGAAGAGATTCCGCTACTTTCTGGTGTGCATGCGCAATACCGAGTTTCTCGGCGGCTAATGCCATATTCTTTGCGGATAGTCTTCTCATTTATTGATATTCACCCTAACGACTCAGCTAACAGGCGCGGCGTCTTTTGCCGCGTCCGAGTTGAGCGCCTTGTTATGCCTTTTTTGCTCATCTACAAATTGTTCTATAGCTTCTGGTACTGTATCTGCTTTATATACAATACCAAGATCAATCATGTCTTTACCTACAGATACATGTTTATCGTCAGTTGGTATAGGCACAACTACAATTTCGTTAACTTCATTGCGATGATAGACGGCAGCAACAACACCTATAAAATGAATTCTAGTGCCTGCTTTTGCAGGCCCGCCTTTTGTGGTATAGACGCCAGAGTTATATATAAATACTGGGCTACCACTTGAGCCACCAAAAACCGATGCGTCAATAAGGAATTTTCTTTCACCTTCAAAATCTATAGTAATAGGGGTTGCTGTAGTGCCTTTTCTCATTATAGGAGTGAAGTTTTTTGAATCCCAAATACCGTTAGGATAACCAATAAAAACCACATCTTCTAGTGCATCAATTTCTTTTAATGCTTCTTCGTTTGGTATAAGTTCTGTACTGATATTTCTATAATATATTTCCACACCAAGTTCTTTAATGTGCTTTTCAAGTGGAACTAATGCTGTGATTGCTATATCAATATCTGGATCATTATGACCAAACCATATGTTTTCAAAATGATCTATATCTAAACGAAAAGCGTCACCAAGTTTTGGTGAGTCATCTACTTTTTTAATGAAAGTTAGGCTGCCTTTTAGGGCGCCCTTTATTACATGTTTATTCGTTACTATAAAGGGATAATTTTCTCCTTTAAATGAATGAACAAAAACAAAACCGGTTCCTGAACCAGTATTTCCGCTAGAGTCAATTGTTTCAATTCTTATTGTTGTAAAGAACAACTGTTCAGCTATAGATTCTGTTTCCATCATTTCTCCTTAGGCATAACGTCGCAATTCAGCGGAGGCAAAAAGTGAAGCGCAGCGTAGCTTTTTGGCGTCCGACTGAAATTGCATTGTTATGTGATTATTCACTGAATTTTGGCACTCTTTTGAAGGTTGTGACGTGCACAAAGCAATTGAATATTGTCGGCTTTTAATGATGTCCCTCCTTTGGAATATGGAAGGATATGATCAAAATGAAGTTCATCTGTAGCTCCACAAGTAACGCAGTTCCCTTTATCCCGCTTCCAAACTTCAAGTTTTACATAAGTTGGAATAATC
>CAZVME010000037.1:0-32248 GCA_964628835.1 uncultured Gammaproteobacteria bacterium
TTTTGGGGACTTGGATGTCCCAAAAGGCATCACGAGATCAAAGACTCGCTTACTTCCAATTATTCTCTGATATAGCTCCTTTCGTTACGTAGTTATTAGATTTTTGAACATCTTTACCTTTAAAAGAAATATCACTTACTTTCAAGAATGGAAAGTCGCCTGATTCATTTCCTTGCAGATCATTTGGAAATCCATTTCCTGCCTGAAACTCAGTCATAAACTTTGTTCTTTTAACTTCCCAGCCTAAGGGAATCTCTTCCAACCATGTAGAATCAACCTTTTTGTAAGCGCTATACGGCTTATACTGCATCAAACAACCTCCGCCAACATATCCATAATTTCTTGCTCCAAACCTTTAATATCAGCTTCAATATCAGCCAGCTCGCGCGGTTGTTCGTATTCATAGAAATGGCGGTTAAAGGGGATTTCGTAACCCAGCTTGATTTTGCTGTGGTCTATCCAAGCATCGGGGCGGTATGGCAGCACTTCGTCTTTGAGGTATTGTTCGCAATGATCTTCTACTAAGGCCAGCAGTTTGCTTTTATCAACTTTGCCTTTATTGGTGCCCTTGTTTTCATAGTCTAGCGGTAGTGGCAAAGCGATGCCTTTGGGTAGCGGTACGTTTTCGCTATCGCGCAGGCTGCCATCGGGCTCTTTCTTATCTTTACTGAGATAGCAAATATCAGCGCTTGAGTCTTTTTCTGCCAGACTGCCGGGGGCTAACAGGGCCTTTTTCATCGCCGCGTCTAATTTGATACTGGCATCGGTAAAGGTGGGCTTGATTAGCGCTTCAAACTCGCTGCGATTTTTAATCAGTTCTTTGCCGTTGAATAGCTGTTGCAGCTTTTCTAAGACCGTTTCAATGGCGGCTTGTTGGGCTTGTCCTGCGGCAATTTCTTTTTCCATCTCAGCCTGGTTTTTTCGTTTTTTACTGGCGGCCAAACCTTGAAAATAGGTGCTTTCTTTAAAGGCATTAATACGCGCTTCATCGACGGTGAAGTTTAGTCGCAGCGGACGCTCTACCGTCATTTTTATATAGCCAAAATCCTGGTTCTTGAAAACCTTGCCGACCGTTATCACCTTATCCATATCGCGCTGGCGTTTTTTAGGTAGCTCAACATTCATTTTAATTTGCTTTAACTTACGGGTGTCATTCTTTTTAAAATCAGCGTAAATCTTGGTAAGCAGTTTAATATGGTCCGGTTCGTTCTTATTCACCTCAGAGGGGCCTTCTCCGATTTTTTTGCGTTTGTCGCCTAGTGATTTTTTCATCTTCCAGGCGAAGTCGGTGCCGTTAATCAGTTGTACTTTGCCACGGCGGTCGTGGCTGTTGTTGCTGCCGTCAGATTTTCGGTTGGTGACAATCCAGATATAGGTGTAGATGCCGGTGTTATAAAACAGTTGATCGGGTAAGGCGACGATGGCTTCTAACATGTCGTTTTCGATGATGTAACGACGGATATTGCTTTCGCCACTGCCGGCATCACCGGTAAACAAGGGGGAGCCGTTAAAGACGATGGCTATACGGGAGCCGTTGGCGGCTTCCTCCCCTTCGCGGTGCAAGGGGTATTGCGCGGGTGGGTTTTGCATTTTTGACATCATGTGCAGGAGGAATAATAGGGCTCCGTCGTTGATGCGTGGCAAGCCAGGGCCAAAACGGCCATTGAAGCCGAATTTCTCATGCTCGTTGGTGACGTAGTCTTTTTCGGGCTTCCACTCCACACCGAAGGGTGGATTGGCGGCCATGTAGTCAAAGCTTTTATCGGGGTGACCATCGCCATCAACACGGCCTTCACGGCTGATACCGGTGCCGAGGGTATCACCAAAGGCGATATTGTCGGCCTCTTCGCCTTTGATCATTAAATCAGAACCGCAGATGGCGAAGGATTCGGGGTTGTATTCTTGGCCGTATAACTCAATATCAGCTTTCTTGTTTTGTGCCATAATTTCTTTTTCTGACTCTGACAGAATACCGCCAGTACCGCAGGCAGGGTCATAAATTTTGATCAGCTTACGTGGTTTATATATTTGTTCTTCACCAGTAAATAGTAAGTTCACAATTAGCTTGACCACTTCACGGGGGGTAAAGTGATCCCCGGCTTCCTGGTTGGCTTGCTCATTGAAGCGCCTGACTAGGTCTTCAAAGATATAGCCCATGTCCATGTTTTCGATTTTATCGGGGTGGAAATCGACACCGGCGATTTTTTGAAACACTTGAAACAGGCGGTTGGCTTCTTCAAGGCGCTCGATTTCTTGATCGAAACGAAATTTCTCCAGGATGGTGCGGGCACGAGTGGAGAAACCAGAGATGTACTTGAGTAGGTTGGAGGCCAGGTTATCTGGATCGCCCATGAGTTTGGCGAAGGTTAGGCCGCTGGTGTTGTGAAATTGCAGCTTAAACTTGTGATTGATCATCTTCTCGATGACATCGGCGTCGTATTTATCTTGGGCTTTGAGTTTCTCGTATTCCTTCTTCACCTGATCAACGGTGCCTTCAAGTACGCAATCCAAGCGACGAAGGACAGTGAACGGGATCATGACACGACGGTACTGCGCGGGCAGATAAGGACCACGCAAAAGGTTTGCGATGTCCCAGATAAGGTCGGAGTTCTTTTTTACTTGCTCTTGGTTTGCCATTTAATGCTTCTTACTCGGATTTGGGGGTTGTACACCGCTTGGTGATGTCCATCCATATAGTTTTGGTGTATATCTTCTATGACGGATGTGGATTCCAACTTCGATCATTTTTTGATTAATAATCTCACGGGTTTCAGCTTCTGGGAGAGTATGGTCTGGAGGCGTCATAGCTATCACTCAGACCCATGTTTATTGTTATTCAACAATAAGAACAACAGCCTTTGGCACCCTGGAGTTCTATTTAGCCCCAACTGATTCATAGCCAGCCTTGTGATTATTGTTTTATTTTCCAGCCAATTATTGTAGTTCTGGTGAAATATTACCATGTATTTCAATGAAATACTGAAGCAGGCAATAAATCACCAGTACTGTTATTTAATGCCACTCAATATTCTGTAATCCTCATTCATTGCCAAATGGGCATGTTCTGCCAATCAGCAGGAAAACCCATTTTGCTCGTATCTATATTGTGGTTTGCGACCAGACCTTTCAGGTGCTTCTTCCAGTGGTGACCAATACAGGTCACATCCATCAGATAGGCCATCATCACCATAGAGTTGTATATTTTCCGATCGACGCCATCAGTCATATCATCACGTAGCCCTGTTGGTTTGGTTCTTGGCAGTGGCATCAGCTTTGTCAGGCGTCGATTCCACAGCCTGTTGTGGTGGGCACAGAGATTACGGACATAGGTAAGGTGTTCCATAACACCCTCCAGTACGGACTCATTCAGTCCATAGGCATTGGCAATTGCCGTTCTTGCAGGATAGGCATTGAGGTTGGAATACCAGCGGGATAGAAGACCCAGCGACATGACTTCACAGCTCACCCATGCAGGCGGCAGCTCCTCTTCGTAGGTATTTTTGAAGTGTTCGATAAAGAGCTCATCACTACGATCAAGATGTTCCTTCAAGTCGGCAACGTTATCTCTTAACCAGTGCTCTTTTTTCCGCATACCTCTAGTATCGGCAAAATATGCATGAGGACCATACTTTCTGGACAACTGATGCGCCCATTGAGTACGTAATGAGATCTCGATTCGTTCAATGGCATCGATAACAAGTAGGCGCAGCTCACGATCAAAGACGTAGAGATTGAGGATGTCGTCAAAAATGACACCTTCCTGAAAGGTGTTTTCTTCTCTACTGGTCAACAGCGGAATCCAGTAAGCGCTAAGTCTGTAATAATTGATATGACTGAGCGCATGCAGCGCTAACTCACGGTCATTAACGATTAAACCACGCTCAACCAGAAGCTGGAGCTGCTCTTCAAAGGATTTTGCAGGTTTGGTGAACGCCACCTTGCTCATGTGAACTGCCCTCCTTGATTTTTGGAGGCCAGAATAAAGTAACCCGCCAGTTTGAGGGTATTCCGAAGAACATAGCCTTGGCGGGTTTTGTTACTAACTAGTATAGCGTTTTTCATGCTATGCACAAGAGAGAACATACTAGCTCTATCAGAATGAGCAACCCCTAGTTGTGTGCATATATTAGATGAAATTTCTGCATCCTTTCTCATACCCATCCCTGTGTTTATTGTTTGAACTTCTAGTCAATTATTTTAGTTCTGGCGAAATATTACCATATATTTCAATGGAATACAGAAGCAGGCAATAGATCACCAGTACTGTTATTTACCCTTTCACACAAACGATCTGCTTTAGGGTGTGCACTACCTCCACCAGATCACTCTGGTTCTCCATTACCTGGTCTATGTCCTTGTATGCGGCAGGGATTTCATCCACCACTCCCCTATCCTTACGGCACTCTACACTTTGGGTCTGATCTTCCAGATCCCGGCTGTTGTACTGGCGCTTAGCCTGAGTACGGCTCATACGCCGGCCTGCTCCGTGGGAGCAGGAGCAGAATGATGTGGGGTTACCCTTACCGCGTACGATAAAAGATTTTGCCCCCATGCTTCCGGGGATGATCCCCAGTTCGCCCTCACCTGCCCGGATGGCACCCTTGCGGGTTACATATACATCCGCATCGAAGTGATGCTCTTTGGCCACATAGTTGTGGTGGCAGTTGATGGCCTCTTTGGTGGCCTGTAATGGTGGCAGTACCACCTGCAGGGCATCCACCACCCGGCGCATCATCTCGCGGCGGTTGTACATGGCGTAGTCCTGGGCCCAGTGCACGGCCTTTACATAGTCATCGAAGTATTGTGCTCCTTCGGTGAAATAGGCCAGGTCCTTGTGTGGCAGGCGCCCCAGTTGGTTGCCCATATCCTTCTTGGCCAGGCTGATGAAGTAGCGGCCGATTATGTTGCCGATACCACGGCTACCGGAGTGCAGCATGATCCAGACATCCTGATTTTCATCCAGACAGATCTCGATGAAGTGGTTGCCACCGCCCAGGGTTCCCAACTGCCTTACCCAGGTGAGATAGGGTTTCTTGCCCTGCATCTTGAGGATGGCAGGGTGTTTATCGATGATCTGCTCCAGCTCAGTGTTCAGGGCTGTGATGGTGGAGCGTTTAACCGGGTCTTTCTTGTGCTGGTTAAAGCCCACGGGAATGGCCCGTTCGATGGCGGTGCGTATACGGAACATGGTGTCCGGCAGCTGCTCTGCCTTCAGAGAGAGGCGCACGGCATTCATGCCGCAGCCGATGTCCACTCCCACTGCTGCTGGGATTATGGCTCCCTTGGTGGGGATGACAGAGCCCACGGTGGCGCCTATACCCATGTGCACGTCTGGCATGGCCGCTACGTGGCTATGGATTATGGGTAGATGGGCGATGTTGGCCAGTTGCTCCAGTGCGGAGTGTTCTACATCTTCGGTATAGATCTTTACCGGCACCCGTCCTTTGGTTATTACTCGTTTTATTGGCATTGTTGTTACATATGGGGCCCGGTCTGTATCGACCGGGCCTGTATATGCCTCCTATACATTTATCTTTACGGTGTCCTTGAGTACGCCTTCGAGGCCACCGAATACGGTCAGCCTATCGACCTTCTCGGTTACCTTCTCCAGCACCTCAAGCTCCTTGAGACGCATCAGCGTCGGGCTCTCTTCCATCAGGCGCGCGGTGTTCAGCAGCGAACGGGTCGCAGCCGTCTCTTCACGACGCTTGATGACGTTGGCCTGGGCCGCCTTCTCGGTCTCAACCACCTGGTTGAGGATATCCTTCATGTCACCGGGGAGGATTACATCCTTCACACCTACGCTACGGACTTCAATTCCAAACTCGGCTACCTTCTGATGCACTACATCATAGACCACGCGGTCCAGCTCACCCTTGTCACCCAGAAGTACATCCAGGGTGCGCATACCGATGGCCTGACGCAGTGCGAACTGCAGCTCACGGTAGAGGGTGTCGCTGAAGTTGGTCAGCTCAACACGCGCCTTTACCGGATCCAGCACTCGGTACTGGGCCGACATGTTGATACGCAGGGTGACCTTGTCCTTGGTCAGGATCTACCAACATGGGTGGCTGAGAGGGTGGGATTAGCTCCCTACGGTCGCCACTGCTACGCGCTGTCGCGCTTCGCGGTCGAACCGCCTGTTTTGATTATCGTGGATTCAAATCCATGCCATAAACAAAGAGTCTCGAAACGGGAGACCTCCGTGAAGCAAGACGTAAACGAGACCTGATCCTATCTGAACTTGAGCAATTGAGAGATGGCTCAAAGGCAGGAGAATTTAAGGCGTACGTGGAGGGGATTCGGAAGCAGAACATTGAGTTCATGCAGCAGAATAAGGAAGCATATGATAGTGACTTCTACAACCTCGCGTATGATGAGCTTGAAACAGAGGCACTCAAGAGAGGCATCAGGCTGGATAATGAAGGTCACCTCCCCGCTAACCTACCGGAAGACCTACGGTACAGACTTGACGCGTTAAGCCACGCCTATGGTAAGGACATCAAGCATAAGCGACAACTAGGTAAGCGGGAGAAAACCCTTGGCAAATACAATCGGTCAGTAGATGTTTTCCTTGATCACCTACAAGTGAAGGATATTCCAATAGCATCCATACGAAGAAAGCAGGTAGTTGAGTTCAGTATGGCAATGCAAGCAGTGAAGGCAGGATCTACAGTTTCCAACTACCTAACCTTCCTCTCTGAGATATGGCAAATGGCAAGGGATCTGGAGCTACTGGAGGGTGACAACCCATTCCGGGGCCATAAGGTTAAGAATGACAAGCAAAGGTACCGTCCGTGGTCTGAGGCTGAACTAAAAGACCTTCATGAACTACTACCTGAGTCTGATAGGCTCATGTTGAGAATAGGCGTTTACACTGGTGCGCGTTTAGATGAAATCCACACACTAAGCCCGGAAGACATACGAGAAGAAGAAACCGATCAAGGTAAAGTACCCTGCTTTCATATCAAACCCAAAGGCGACGGGAAGAATACAAACGCAACAAGGATAGTTCCCGTCCACCCTGCCCTTATAGATGATCTTAAGGAGTTCAAGGGGTATCGGGGTACATCAGATGCCTACTCAAAACGGTTTGGTAAGGTGAAAGCAAAGTATCTTGGTGATAGAAACTCGCGCAGATACTGTTTTCATAGTATCCGCCACACGCTCTCCACTGCGCTCCACAGGGCCGGGATTGATGAGCTAATCATCAGCTACGTAACTGGTCACTCCAATCCCGGCAGATCGGAGGCAGGTAGAACTTACATACATGGGCCGACATTAAGGCAGATGGAGGAAGCACTGGAGAAACTACCTACCATCGTATAACTGCTTATAACACACCCATCCATTAGAGATTGCTTATATATCTTGTCAGGATTCTTGGCACTCACCCATGATGTCTTGAATCGATTTGAAACCTTTGAAATGTCTCCGAACGACACACAGGAGCCATCTTTACAACACATAGAGGTATTATTAGTAATTAAATTACTGATTATTGCCCCCTAATACCTTGTTTGAGGAATGGTACCCATACTTGATCATCTACACTGTAGGTATATTATTTATTACGCTTGGTACGCGTAGTCGGATATTGACATGTAATGCTTAAAAGCCACACCCATCGTGAGATGGGGTCGGAAAGCCACGGGCCTCACACAACAAAACTAACAAGGAAGACAGCTGGGTTGCATAAGCCTTGCAGTATTGTAAGGAGAAAAATGTAATGCTAATAAGACAGCAAATTGAAGTCTGGATAAAAAGGCTGTTTACCTGCACTAAAATTGCACTAGTAATATCTCTGAGCCAGTCTTCTTTTGCGGCTATTGTACCGTCCTACCAAGTATCTAATGAAGATGCTACTTGGACGCACATTGGTGGAGGGGTTTACACGGTACCAACCAGTGCGGAAGACTATACAAACGAAATCTGGGAACGTCCTGTGAAAGACAATGAGTGGATAGATAGTGATGGAACGAGAACATCCACAAAATTATATTTTGGCTATGGAGATCTGAAATCAGGTGCATGGGGTGTAGGCACCAGTGATGAAAAAGACTATTTTTTCGCTAAATGGGAAGTTATCGGTGACTTTCAACATGAGGTCGGCAAAGATAAAGAGAGCAAACCGCTAGAGGCACATTACTATGTATACACAAAACCAACTGGCAAAAATGCCTTTGCCATTGAAGTGCCAAGTGGCAAGGATCTAGGCGCTGACTTTGGAGATGTTCCTGGCAAAGTAAATATCTACGATGATCAGAATGGTGACGTTGCAGGCCCAGGAGGGATTACAACAACTGGAGAAAACGGTGGCGATAGTTTCGGTAATAAACAGGTAAAAGGTGAAGGGCGCACCAACACTTCCACATTTGTTACTGAGGTAGCAGTTGAACTGAGTGATCTAGGTTTGACGATGTCTGATTTTACCGGGAGTATATTTGACTATATCTATCTTGGGGTGGCTATATCTAATCCTTCAGATCCAGGTACAGGTTTGTTTGCAAATGATTTTTACCCAGAAGCCATAGGGTCTGGGCAGGAATATGACACGCTACGGATGGGCACAACTGTCGTTCCTATCCCAGCAGCAGTTTGGCTCTTTGGCTCTGGTCTCCTAGGTCTAATCGGTTTCTCCAAGCGTAAGAAAGCTGCCTGATAACAGAGCAATATTGTTTTCTAAGCCCCGTTATGGTTCGCCCTAGCGGGGTTTTTCTTTGGTTGCTATTTGACCGCTTATGGCACCTTCCTGCCATATCAGAGTGCAGCGGTAATTAACCATCTCCCTCTCTCAGCTAACCTACAACCTACTCAGTGTCCCACCCAAATCACTCCTCATTACAGCCCATCCACATCACCTGAACACATCAGTTACGGGCACCCCCGTTACTTGTAAGAAAATTCTAAGGCGATAACTCAGGGTGAGTAAGGGGTTAGTACCAGTTCGGACTTTTGGGGCTACTTTTGGGTAAAAAATGTGAGTGGGTATTTCATTAGAAGCGGCAGCTGTTTACCCCCGTATAGCCCCCTGCTGTTTCCTTCAGTACATATAGAAGCACTTCCCTTCATTCTCCGGTCACCGTATGTCCGGTGGGAGTCCAGACTCTCACCAGATATTTTTATGACATTAGTGTATACGGTAGCGGGAGGGCCATATTCCGGGCCATATAGAGGGTCATGCCGAAAAGAAAAAACCCTTACAACTCATTGAATTGCAAGGACATTCTAAAATTGGCGGAGAGGGTGGGATTAGCTTCCTTCGGTCGCTGCTGCTACGCGCTACCGCGCTTCGCGGTCGAACCGCTTGTTTTGATTATCGTGGGTTCAAACCCCTGCCATAAAACAAAAAACCCGCCATTAGGCGGGTTCTTTTTGTTTGGCGGTGGAACGGCACCGCAAACCGAATACTGCTGACTATACACTACTGACAGGTATCAAGCACCCGCCAACGGCACTATTCACTTGATAACTGCGCAACAGGAAGCGTTCATGGCGAAAACAACGCAAAGGAGCAAAGCCATGAACCACCCGAAACTCACCTGTAACCACATCAACCAGAAGCAACTTGCCGAACGCTGGGATATTTCCCAACGCACCCTTGAGCGCTGGCGGGCCATTGGCTGGGGACCGCTCTTTCTCAAAATCGGCGGCCGAGTTGTTTATCGCCTTGAGGACATCGAGGCCTACGAGACCAACTGCCTGCGCTCCTCAACCAAGTCAAATCGCATAAACCAACCCAACAACTGATGCGACTGCTGTCATTAAAAGTGCAGTGATAAACAGCTTGGATGGCAGTGTATATCTGTATCTCATCATCCGAATCCCAAGTAATCTATCCAACGAACTTATCAAAAACCTCATTCACCGCCAAGGCATGGCGGGCTATAATCGTCGTCACACAGCGATGACCTGACCCCACCAAACCCAATACACATGACCGAACAGGATACCCGCACAGGGACGCTTTCGCACCCATTCGATTCCACCGCACCGGTCTACGTTGTCAAAACCAAATACCGACAGGAACAGGCGGCACAGGAACATCTTGTTCAGCAAGGATATCGGATCTGGCCGCGGTCAGTCGATCAGAACATATTGATTCCGCGCCATATTCTGGTCCAGCCATGCCGGCCTGAGCAATCGTTATCACCAATTCGCTCTACACGAGGCGTCTCTGAGCTGATTTTGCATGGCCCCGACTTGGCAATACTTCAGGCCCACAGCATCGCGGAACTATGTGAGTCAGAATCGTTCACCTCAATGGATCCTCAACAACGGGTCATGGTACTGATGGGGCTCGCAGAGCGAGACACACTGGCCGCCAGGCGCAGGAACACGAGCGGTAGGGGCACCGCCTCACCGGTCTGACACCAGGCGTAGACGGCGATCCTGCTCATTCAGTTCTGTGCTCAGCGCACTCATCAACATTTGGCGCACCCTGTTCTCGTCGTTATCATCCAAAGCCCCAGTCAGGCCTTCCATCCACCGAGCAACGCCCTCTTTTCCACCTCCGGGCTCGCGGGCTTTCAAGATCCGTGGGTGGACCGTACCCTCCGCATTGCACCCATCGATCAGCAGCTCCTCGTAAAGCTTCTCCCCAGGCCGCAGCCCCGTCACCACAATCTCGATATCCCCATCTGGATTGGACTTATCGCGTACGGTCTGTCCCGCAAGGCGGATCATATTTTGTGCAAGCCCCATAATCCTCACCGGCTCCCCCATGTTGAGCAGAAAGACCTCGCCACCATCGGCAAGGCTGCCCGCCTGGATCACCAGCTCCACCGCCTCGTGGATCGACATAAAATAGCGCGTCACCTCCGCATGGGTCACCGTGACCGGACCACCCTGGGCAATCTGTTCCTTGAACAGGGGAATCACCGACCCGGAAGAGCCCAACACATTGCCAAAGCGGACCGAACAGAACCGTTGCCCGTTTCCGGCCTCGGCCGCACGCCGGGCAAAGTGCTGAACCACCAGCTCGGCCCAGCGCTTGGTCGCACCCATCACGTTGGTGGGGCGCACCGCCTTGTCGGTCGAGATCAACACAAAGTGTTCGACACCCGCCTCAAACGCAGCCTGGGCCACCGCCCAGGTGCCCAAGACGTTATTCCGGACACCCTCCAGCACATTCGCCTCCACCAGTGGAACATGCTTATGAGCAGCGGCATGATAGAGGGTCTGCACACCCTGTTCAGCCAACAACCCCGAGACCAAACGGCTATCCTGCACCGATCCCAACCTGGCAATCACCTCGCAATCCAGGACACCCCGTACTGCCCGGTCAATTTGATAGAGCGCATGCTCGCTCACCTCCAGCAGCACTAGCCGCGCCGGGCCGATAGCCGCAATCTGACGACACAACTCCGAACCGATCGAACCACCCGCACCGGTCACCATCACCACCTTGCCGGCGATGCACTGCGCCAGCAGCGCCGGATCAGCCGCAACCGCATCGCGGCCCAGCAGGTCCCCGATATCGATCTCGCGGATCATGTTCACCAGGTGCTTGCCATCGGCAATGTCCGTCATTGCCGGCAGGATGCGCACCCGTATTCGGTACTGTTCGAGAAAGCTGACAACCTCTCGGCGCCGCGCGCTGGAGGCCGAAGGCAGGCAGACAATCACATCATGAACATCAAACCGTGCAATCAGGGAAGACAACTCACCAGGCGCATAGACCCGCAGCCCCTCCACATCCTTGCCCTGCAAGACGACATCATCATCCAGAAAACCGGCGGGGAAGAGATCATGCCCCTTACGCAGCGAGGCAGCCAATTGGCGTCCTGCGCCACCGGCGCCATAGATCAACACCTGCCGCCCCTGGAAACGGCGCCGCAGAGGCGCCCACAACAACCAACGCGCCCCGAAGCGCGAGCCACCAACCAAAACCATGCCAAACAGCCAGTAGAGCAGTGACACCGAGCGGGGGACACCCTCTGCACCGCTCATTTGCGTCATAAAGACCAGCCCTGTCCACAATAACGCCGCCAGCGACACCCCCTTGACGACCGACCAGAGCGCCTGCTCCCCCAGATAGCGAATCACCGAGCGGTAAAGCCCCATCTTCAAAAAGACCGGCATCGCCAACAGTGGTGCCGACAACATCAGCAGCCACTGCGCCCGGTTGGGCTCAAACGGCTCGCCAAAACGGAGAGAGTAGGCAACCCATATCGCAAATACCAGCGCCAGGGCATCGGCCACCAGCATCATCGCCTGCTTCAATCGGCGATCCATGCCGACCAGGCGGGTCGTCAACTGGGCAGGGATCAGCCTATGCATCGTCCGGTCGCCCCGCACGAAGAAGCCATGCCCCAGCTACCAGCGGCAGGTAGGCGACCCCCACCAACCACCAGGACCATTGCGCCCACTGCATGGAAGCAAAGGCAAGAGGCGCCAGCCAGAGTAGATTGACCACCAACACCCCAAGCGTAACCCGTCGATGCGCCATCGTCCGCCGAGCCGACTCATCCAAAACACCTTCAATAAAAAGCCGGCGGCTCAAACGCTGATAGGCATGGCTGCGGTGTGCCTCATACCAACGCTCACCACGCGCCATGCGCGTCAACAGCGTTACCGTGGCATCACTGACAAAGAGAGCCGCCAGGATCGCCCAGGCTGCATAACTGAGCCAACCGGACTGAATGGAAAGCAAGGCAAGCGCAAAGATCACGAACGCCAGCCAGGTACTGCCGACATCGCCCATAAAGATGCGTGCCGGCGGCCAGTTGAGCAGTAAAAATCCGAGCGTTGCCGACACAACGCAGAGCATCAGCCACCAAACCGCAGAATGGATCACATCGGGCTGAGCAAAAAGCGCCAGGGCGGCAGCAACACCCAACATCGACACCGCCTGCACCCCGGCGATGCCGTCGATGCCATCCATAAAATTAAACAGGTTGACCCACCAAAGCCCCGCAAAAAACAGCAGGCCCGGCAATAGCCAACCACCAATCAAGAGCCCCTCTCCCCCTTGCGGGTGAGTAAGCGCCATCTCCGGCAGCGGCCCCATCAGCCAGAGTAACGCCGCGACAACGCTGCCCTGCAGAGCGAAACGTATCCCGGCTGAAACATGCCGGATATCATCCAGCAAACCCACTAAGGCCAACGGCAAGGCCAGCCCCACCACCATCGATATCTTCAGCGTCTCTCCCATCAACCAACTTCCCGCTATCGACCCGGCCAGCACAATCCCCAGCCCACCACCATGCGGCACCATCACGCCGTGTGAGCTGCGATCATTCGGCTCATGCACCAAACCCATGCGAGGAGCCAGACGGACAACCGCATAACTCCCCAACCAGGCAACCGGCACAGTCAACACAAGCAGCAATAGAGATTCCACCTCCTTGATCACCGCGGAAGCTCCTCTTCAGGCAGCGCCAAACCTCTTGGATTGAACCCGAAATCGGCAGCCGCATCGGCGCTGTCAAACACCAGGTCCGAGTTCATCCGTTCAGCCATAGCGAACGACCAGTGCCGATATCGGGGGATCAACCGGACAAAAGCCACAACCAATCGAAATGCCCATAATGGCACCGAAACAAATCTCGCCGGACGATTCATGGCTGCAAATACCCGCCCGACCATCTCACGATAGGGGATCGTCTCGCTGCCGGTAATGTTGTAATCGCGGTTAGTAATCTCCGTTTTAAACAGAGCAGCCACGCAGACTTGCGCCACATCCTTGGCATGGATTGGCTGACGCATTCCCTCTGCACGGCCCAACAACGGAAAAAACCCGAAGCGGCGGATCAATCGTGCAATCTCGGCAATGTTCTTATCCTGACCCAATCCATAAATCAGTGTCGGCCGCAGAACAATCCACTCAATACCGTGCTGTTCAGCCCACGCTTTCAATTCGCCCTCCGCCGCCGCCAATCGCCACGCAGTCTCCTGCTCCCCCGCATCAGCAGAATCGCCTTTGGTAAATCGACTGGTCGAAGAGAGCACCACAATTCGACGAACCCCATGGGCCTCAAGCATGCGAAAATGGTCAGGCAATACCCAAATAGGCGCGACACAAATCCAATGATTGATTCCCTCCCCCACGGGGACGACTCCAGGGATACTCTTCCATTTCACACATTTGTCCGATTTACCTACAGGTTTACGTCGAGTAAATGCAAAGACTTCACAGCCAGCATTAACCAACCTGGGTAACAGCAGTCGCCCCACGAGGCTCGTCGCACCAATCACCCCAACCTGCTGGTTAACCATCCCAACGCCCAACCCTGGCCTTGATCAACCTACCGGCGTGAACCACAGAAACCAACCCAAACCGCAGCCACACCCCCACAGCCACCAATCCCATTAATCCTAACGGATATTGATGCTTAAAGAATTTGCGGTAAAACCGCACCATCCCCTTGTGCTTGTGCCATTCGACAAAAAAAGGCCGACTACGGCTACAAGCTCCAAGCGCATGTTCAACCCGGGCAGAGGGTATGAAAAGAATCTTCCACCCCTTTTGACGAAAACGCATACACCAATCAAGGTCTTCGCAGTGCAGGAAATACGCCTCATCCCATAGACCCACGTCATTGACCGCCTCTCTCTTTACCATCATACAGGCACCGGAGATCGCTTCGACTTCCATATCTGTTTCAGGTAATGGCTGCCTGTGCAGATGGAAATCATAGAAAAGTCCAGGCCAACGGTTAGACAAGCGGTGCAAGCCAAAAGCCCGCACGAAAGAGCGCCACGGCGTGGGCACGGCACGCCTACCACCACCCTGTTCACTATCGTCCGGATTGACCAGCAGCCCCCCAGCCATACCAACACGGTCACCGGATTGCAAACCAGCCAACAACCTTGCCACTGTATCCGGCTGAACAAAGCTATCGGGATTCAGAAACAGCAAAAACCGGGCTGAAGAAGCCTGTAATCCAATGTTGCACGCCGCCGCAAAACCCACATTGGCGGGATTGCGAATAATGCGAACGTGTGGCAAATCAGCCAAGCCATCCAGACTGTCGTCACTCGACGCATTGTCGACAACGATAATCTCGGCATCAAGCGGACATGCCAGCAAGGAATCGACACAGCGGTGCAACAGCGAGCCAGCGTTATAGTTAACGATAATGGATGAAACCGAATAACTCATCGCCTCTTTCCAAGCGGAAGCAGTCGCTTATCCATCACCCGCCAAAGATCCGCCACGGAAGCCTTGCGCGTTCGCTGGATCTCCCGCCGCTTGCGCCACATCTTCGGTAAGCCCAACAGGGCATCACGCTTGGCCCTCAGAATCACCGCGCCCTGACCGCGCAATGCAAACCAGATGATACTCACCAGATTCAGCGCCACATGCAATGGGAGCAACAACCCAAACAACCCACCCGGCATATTCTTCACAAAGGCCCACACCAGATTGCGGTGCCCGTGATAAACGGCAAAATCACTTTGCTGCCCGCCGCTAGACGCCGAACCCACATGATGCACCAGCGCAGCGGGCACCAACAGACAGCGCTGCCCCATCAGCCGCAGCCGGAACCCTAAATCAACATCTTCTACATAACAGAAGAAATCCTCGTCAAAGCCGCCGGCTGATATCACTGTTTCCCTCTTGTATAGCGCGGCAGCGGCACAAGGCGAGAAAATTTCCCGCTGCCCATCTGGCGCCTCACCCTTGCGCAGACCATGACCCTCACGCCAAACCAGCCCGCTGATATGGTAGGCATCCCCATCACCATCCAGCAGATCGGGGTTGTCGGCTATTAGCTGCTGGCTCGCAAACATCGTGTAATCCGGATTTTTTCGCACCGCACCAAGCAGTTGCTCCAGCCAGTCCGGTTCAGGAAAAGCATCGGGATTAAGCAAGACCAGCCATTCACAGTCACCAAGCAGTTCCATGGCCTGATTATTGGCCGCTGCGAACCCCCGGTTTTCATGATTCTGAACAAACTCAATATCACGGAATTGCGACAAGAAGTCATCAGGAGTCGGAATATTGCTGGCATTATCGATCACCAGCACTCTAAAACCCTGTAATGTCTGGACCTTAAGCGCCTTCAGACAACGGGATAATGGTTCCCAGGAGTTCCAGTTTACGATGACTACACCGATGGAGGCTGGAACTTTTTCTGATATCTCATACTCGATCATTCTGACGTGGGCTTGTCATAAGTACGCAACCGTTCTTCATATAGCTTAAGTACCTGAGAAGGCTCTCCTGCCGAGGTCGTTGTTCCCTCATCAATCAGGACTGCTCTGTCACAAAGACGGCTGATTTGAGCATGTGAGTGCGATACCAGCACTACAGTTTGTTTTGAGTGGATCTTAGTTACCATGGTGCGTTCAGCCTTTTCTTTAAAATGCTTGTCACCAACACTGAGTACTTCATCCACCAATAAGACATCGGGACAGATGATAGTGGTGATAGAAAAACCCAAACGCGCACGCATGCCCGTGGAGTATGTTCTTACCGGCTCATAAAAGAAATCACGCAATTCTGAATATTGGTGTATTTCATCCAGCCGAGCTTTAACCTCGCGACGTGAATACCCCTGTAGCATGCCGCCGAGTATCGCGTTATCCCGACCACTAAGGTTTGGATCGAATCCCGCTTGCAGTGCAAGCAAGGAGACTGAGGCACCGCGATTGATTATCTTCCCGCTATCCGGCTGGATTACACCGGAGATGAGACGTAACAGGGTTGATTTTCCTGCACCGTTTCGGCCAAGAATCCCGAGTGTTTCGCCTGGATAGATCTCCAAGTTGATTGATTTTAGCGCCTCGAAATAACCACGTCGCCGGAATACGTTACCACTGAGCTTATACCGCACGCCAACATCCTGTAATGAGATAAGAGGCTCCATAAGTGCTTATACCAAAACAATGCGCGGGTAGACATAGCGTAACCGTTTGTACGCAAGCATTAGCAACAGGCAGGCTGCACCACTACCAACTCCCCACCAGGTAAGGGTTGATAATTCCGGCAATACACCGTCGATAAGGATTTCCCGATAACACTTGAGCAGAAAGGCGATAGGATTCAGGAGAAACAGCTCCTGCCATTCAGGTGAGATGCTCTGGTAGCTGTAGAATATACCAGATAGGAACATGAAGAGCGTGAGCCCGGTGGGCACCAAGTAGGCAAGGTCACGCACGAAGGGGATCACCGCTGCTACAGCGCAAGCAAAGGCAATGGTGAGCAGGGCCTGTACGATGATAACTGGAATCAGCGCCAACCAATGAGCGCCTGGGCTGTAACCCTGTAGCCAGACAAAGCCGAACAGCAATATAAATACCGGTATCTGCTTAAGACTGGCCTGGAGGCTGCTCACCAGGGGGAAGACGATGGAGGGTAAGCCAACCTGTAGCATGAGATTTTGGCCACCCAGGATGCTGCTGCTGCTACCACTGACGGTCTTCGAGAACCACATCCAGGGAACTAGACCGGTAAGAAGGAAAACGGGGTAGTTCTCGCCCCCGCGTTGCAGAAGAAGAGCAAATACCACGTAGTACACCACCATGTGCAGCAGCGGTTCCAGCACCCACCAACCGTAGCTGAGGTAATTGCGGTGTACTTCTGAGCGCAGATTGAAGATGGCCTTAGTCCAGATCAGCTCCAGCAACCTGAGTAATCTTGCATGGTCACCACGCTGCTTTGGTCGGGGTTGAGTAGGTTGCAAGTAATCAGTTGTTTTCATCAGTTGTTTTCATCAGTTGTAACTATACGCGGATTCAATAGTGACTCTTTTATTTTGTATCGATTGGCTCTCTGCTGATGGTCATAAAATGTTTCTTGAGTGCAGCAGTCCGACTACCTGTGCTACAGACTCTTCCAGCGTCTCTTCACCGGTATTTACACGAAGTTCCGGTTTTTCCGGTGACTCATAGGGTGAGCTGATGCCTGTAAATTCTGGTACTTCACCTGCCCTTGCTTTTTTGTAGAGCCCTTTTACATCTCTACCCTCACACACTTCGATGGTGCAATCGACATGAACCTCAAGAAAGTCACCATGTGGTATCAGGCTTCTGACCCGGTGACGATCTTCTCGAAAGGGTGAGATAAATGCTGTCAGCACAACCACACCTGCCTCGATAAAGAGTTTACTGACTTCTCCTATTCGCCTAAGGTTCTCTTTTCGATCCTCATCACTGAATCCAAGGTCGCCTGAGAGACCATGTCGGACATTATCTCCATCCAACACAATAGTTCTACATCCATTTTGGTGCAGGTGCTCTTCGACTGCGTGAGCCAATGTGGATTTGCCTGCACCAGAAAGTCCGGTGAACCACAACACACAGGATTTGTGGCCGTTTTGCGACTCGCGCCGCTTCCGAGTGACGGTGGCGTGATGCCAAATCGTGTTACTACTTTGCATATCACTTATTCATCCTGTAACCAGCGACTACAATCCCAACCCAACACCCGCTCTAACTCCAAGATTTCATGATGAAAGATAGAGCGCAGGTATTCCTTCTCTCGATCAGCAATTCTGGATAAATATGGCCGTGAATGCACCTGTTTTGGTTGTAGGGATTTAAAATATTCTGGATCAATTCGCAAGAATTTGGCCACCATGTCTAGCGTTTCGTGCAGTCTGTACCGTAGTTCTTCATTCTTCAAAACGAGCACTTTATCTTTAGGGAAATAGGTCCATAATCGCCTTAATTGCTCCAAGTAATGGCCTCTATCAACGTATGAGTAGACTCGATGCTTAGACGGCAATGCTTCCCGACACCTCACTCCCTCACTCATCAATGCATCCCAAAAATTCAATTCATCCGCACCGCGTGAACGCTCCATATTCCAATGCGAGAATGCTCTTTCAATAGGATTTCTCAGAACAACAATCAGCTTCATATCAGGATTGTATTGGTAGATACGCTTTGGTGCCTCATACCAATACATGTAAATTGGCGTGGTCTCTCCTAATACCTTGTGCTCGGGCAATGCATGAAAGGCGGCGTGGTAAATAGAATAATCAGTCCTTTTTGTATTGAAGAATTCTTCATTATCAAAGAAGTGCACCTCCTTATTTTCTGCCTCTGATACAGCTTTACCACCTGTATTGGCCATGCAGACTTCTGGATGACCACGCAGATATGTATCTAACGCTGTAGTGCCTCCTTTCTGGGTACCACAGATAACAAAATTAACTATTACTCTTTCACTATCAATCATCGTGTCTATGAATTCACGTGATACCCAAATCTTTTTCAAGCGTATCAACAATACGTTGAGATGCTTGTCCATCACCGTATGGTGAAATGTGTTGTGCCATTTCTTTGTAGGTAGATTGGTCATCCAACAAGCGTTGCACTTCTTCCACAATTCTCTTGTAATCTGGACCAACCAATTTGACCACACCGGCTTCTACTGCCTCCGGACGCTCGGTTTCACGCCTTAATACCAACACAGGCTTACCCAGTGCGGGTGCCTCTTCCTGCACTCCACCCGAGTCACTGAGTATCATGTAGGCACGTTGCATCGCCCCAACGAACGGCAGGTAGTCCAAGGGTGGACAAAGTGCGATTCGCGGATGCTCACCTAGCATTTCGTATGCCACCGTCTTTACATTGGGGTTGTAGTGAACAGGAAACAGAACCTGTATATCCTCATTATGTTCGACTAGCGTGAGCAAAGCTCGGCAAATTTCCTTAACAGGCTCTCCAAAATTCTCCCTGCGATGGGCTGTGACAAGAATTAGACGTTTCGTCTCATCCAAGTCTACGCCTATTTCCTGTGGTTCTAATGCCACCGACTGAAGAGCATCTATTACTGTATTCCCGGTAACCACTATCTCTTCGTCACTCACACCCTCTTTCAATAGGTTTTGTCGTGCACTTTCCGTTGGTGCGAAGTGCCACCGTGCTAATCTACCGGCTATAACGCGGTTCATTTCTTCTGGGAATGGATTAGTCATATCCCATGTGCGAAGGCCTGCCTCGACATGGCCGAACGGTATACGATGATAAAAACAGGCCAGGGCGATCGTCATAACCGTAGTGGTATCGCCCTGAGCGAGTACCACATCGGGCTTTTCAGAAAGGAGCACATCGTCCATATCTAGCAAAAGGCGAGCTGTCAGTGTCGTTAGCGCCTGATTCGGTCGCATGATATCAAGATCGATATCAGGTTCGATATCAAAAACATTTAGAACCTGATCGAGCATATGGCGGTGCTGCGCAGTCGCAAGCACCCGACAATCAGTTCCTTCGCTGGCCTTTAGAGCACGAATTACCGGAGCCATTTTTATAGCCTCAGGCCTTGTGCCTACGACGCAAAGTACTTTTCTTTCCTCAATCAATTAACTTCACCCTCCATAAGATTACACACAAAGCCAGCAACACTGCGGGATCACTACAATATCTTAGGCATCATGTATTGAGAAATTTCTCTTGAATGACTAAAAAAATAAATATTAGAACTCTCCAAGATTGCTGAAGTACCTACTGCGTATTGAGTCGGAGAATACATTGAGCCTGTTTTCTTTCAGAAAGCCGATCAGGCGCGCTCTCTCGCCCTCCTTCATCTGGCATATCGGGCCTGGCGTTTTTTCATTGCATGGCTCGCCGATGTCGTGTTCTCCGGAATAGTAAATCAACCTCGCTGCAGCTTTTTCAGAATACCTGTTGACATACTTGCCTGCTTTCCACTCGACGTGAATCAAGCCAGTCTGAACGAGCATCAAGATAACAGCCACCGTCATCATCCCTTTACGTATCTTCTCACGACCCACTACCGACAGGTTCATGAAGTAAAGGATATAACACATGAGCATCCCCCACAGGCCGATCTGGTATGCGCGAATATAACGCGGTGAATGAAGATAACCAATACCATGGTCGGGGATACGGTACACGAGTATCCCGGCAAGGAGCGCATAACTGTAAAGCATCAGGAATATCGGCACATAACTCACCCTGTACAATCTGTGCTTTATGAAGATGTGCCACGCAACGAGATGGAAACAAAGCACCACGAAACCAAGCAATGACGATGCCGTTTCCGGCCCAACGAATATCTTTTTCAGGTACCTAGTATGGAGAACACTGTCTGCCAGAGGGATTGTCATCGCCTTCAACAGCAAAGAGATGTCTGAAAAGTAAAAATCAATAGCGCCGGACAGGTCACCTTTTGAAGACTTCGGACTCAGGTTTGTTATCAGGCCGGCCTTCATGGCGGAATAGAGCAGCGCCAAGGCGCCTATGATAATTGCGAGCCTGAGAACGCGCACTTCTCTGCCTATAGCATATACGACGCCAAGGACGATCACAGACAGGATGCCCACGAGTATCCCGATGTCATCTCCCACGAACAACGAAACCGCAGCGACACCGGACACCAGCATCAATGACCGGTTGTCTGCCCCATCATTGATGATGTATCTGGACATCAGGATGAAGAGACATATATTGATAAACACCGTGATATACCCGAGAGTGACAAGCGACCAGGTATATATAACCGTGGTATTGAACCCGAGCACAACCATGCTGAACACGAACAGGAAGAACGGCAATGATCTGTCTTTTTGTAGGTTCGTGGGTGCCAGTTGCATATGCCTGACGAGAACCAGGCAAATCGCTATCAGGAACAGTACGCCGAAGATCGCTTCTTTCCTGAAATCCAGGTCGAACAGGGCAGCGTTGATGAACAGGAGAATTCGATGGATCGGCTGGACATGATCTGCATTGCTCCTTACGGTATAAAGATCAGCGAACCCGAACTGCCCCTCGTACCACGGCATGAGAAAATCAGAAACGAAAAACCATGCATCTGACTTCACGTATGGCAACGCGGTATTCGCCACGTATGCAACTACATTGATGGCCAGTACAGCGACAAGCGACCAGAATATACGGCCGCTTGTCTTTTCGTCGAAATCGAGATGCATATCAGGCCACCTTGTATTCCCTGATCGTAGACACGACCCGCTCCATTTCCTCATCATTCATATCGTAAAACAAGGGTAGCCTGACCAGCCTGTCGCTGTATTTCTCGGTATTGGCCAGAGATGCACCTGACTTATGCAGTTTTCTACCGATATCAGATGTATGCAGAGGCACATAGTGAAACACGACGGAAATCCTATGCCCCGACATATAGGAAATAAAGTCGCTACGCTCCTGCAGTCCGGGAAAGATCAGATAGTACATATGATATGCCTGGTCGCAGTACCCCGGAATGAACGGCACTGATACATTGTTCTCATCCGCCCACTCAGCAAGTTCCTTGTCATAATAATCCCAGATCTCTTTTCGTTTATTCTGAATTTTTTCCGACGATGAAACCTGCGCATGCAGATATGCAGCAAGAATGTCGGACATGATATAGCTCGACCCATTGTCTATCCAGGTATATTTATCTATCTGCCCTCTGAAGAACTTGGCTCTGTTCGTACCTTTCTCTCTTATGATTTCAGCGCGTTCGAAATACTGTGGATCATTTATAACGATCGCACCACCTTCGCCGCAGGAAATATTTTTTGTACCATGAAAGCTCTGGGTTGCCATATGCCCTATCGTGCCAAGAGGCTTCCCCCTCCAACTACCGTAGAGGCCGTGCGCATTGTCTTCGATAACAACGAGATCATGTCTTCGGGCAATATCCATGATCGCATCCATCTCACACCCTACCCCGGCATAGTGCATAGGAACGATCGCCCTGGTCTTTTCGGTTACCAGTGACTCGAGTTTCCTGTCATCGATGTTTAGTGTGTCCTCACGGATATCGCTGAACACGATGTCCGCACCGTGCATCAGAAACGCCAGCGCAGTAGATACAAATGTATATGATGGAACTATCACCTCATCTCCCGGTACCAAATCCAGGAGAATCGCCGCCATCTCCAGCGCATGGGTACAGGACGTTGTCAGCAGCACCCTGCTGTCGGTCCCAAGTTGTTCTTCAAGCAATCGCTGGGTCAGTTTCGTGAATGGACCGTTGCCTGAAATATCACCACTCTGGACAGCTTTGGTGATGTATCTCATTTCATCGCCGACTACCGACGCCCTGTTGAACACTATCTTCGACATACATTAATCCTTGCAAAAGTAATGGCAGTTCAATTTAAGCTGCCAATGCCTCCATAATATCCCGCACATCATCCTACAATTCTACGCGGGTCGCTATTCGCATAGCGTTAGCCATCGCCAGTAATCCGATAGTAGTCCCCGGCAATGACGGGAAAACGCTGCTGTCGATGACATGAACACGGTCCCATCCCTTGATGCGCCCCATGCTGTCTGTCTCCATGTCTGACTCCGGGTTACTGCGCATAGGCATGGTACAGCCGACATGATATGAACCCGAATTGTTCTTGATGGATGTCAGAACCGCAATACAACCTATCCTGATTCCTATACCGAACAGCTTCCTGGCTGCTTTCCTGATAGAAAACCTATTATAACCGCCGTCTTCTTCTCTGCCACACTCGAGCACACCAGGATGCCCCTCATCTCCTTTCTTCAATGTAAGAATGTAGTCACTGGCATGATCCGAGTGGAGATTACAGAAAGCCACCATAAGATGCTCAGCGAGCTTCTTCTTGATGAAACCGGTTACACCTTTATGCCCATGTTGCAGGTTCAGTTTCTGCAGGACAAGCTCATTCGGCGTGGACAGTTGCGTGTGTATCCAGCGATCAGACAACCCTTCGGCCTTGTATTCCAGAAAAATGCCGGGCTGGGTATTCGCATCCGGCCATTCGAGCGGAGACCTTTTCAACCGTAACAATGGCATGACGAAACCTGCCCTAGATTTCAGCCTGACCGGATGATCGTAAAGACGCCTGGATTCGAGCATGATCCTTGTACTGTTAACAGCACCAGCACCCACGAATACGCGGTCAAAATTAATCTCCTGCAGCCCTTTCCCATTCCTGAATGAAACCGTAACCACATCACCCGACTGCCTGACTGTCTGGACGACGGAATTCCCGATATAATCTGCTTTTCCATCGGCTATATATCTGTCTATGTCATCAGATGCCTTGTAGATGGCTCCTTTCACACAGCCACTCATGCAGTAACCACAATATTTACATCCTTCCCGTCCATCACTATCAGTGGTCCTGACCATCAGTCTCGCCTGTCCGAACACCAGGCTACCCTGGTTAAGTAACCCACTATTTCTCAGTTCTGACAGTATCGACGCATTCCCGTGGGTGAGTCTTAACGCGGGCGCATCTTCATCGAGTACCGGAAAATCCAGCGAAAGCTCGTCATCCCTTGCCGAGTACGGCCTGCCTGACAGTACCTTCCTGTAATAAGGACCCAGTTCTTCATTTTTTACCGGCCAGTCCGATATATCCTTATCATCCGGCGGTAATACAGCGGCTCCCCATCCAGCACTGAATCCGCCTTTCGCGAAACTGAAAGGCGGCATGATACCATTATCCTGTAATGGCGCTTCTGCTATAGAAGTGCCGTATATATAGTCCGACCCGAATACAAGCTTCTTGGGTATTTCTGACCCATCATTGACAGTGGGATTATCTGTGATCATGCCAATATCACCGTTATCCCACTTGTCTTTCGATCTGTTGGACATGCGATCAACGACATCGACTAGGGCTTTATCGAGGCCGAGACCGACATCGATGATAGTGGGCTTGACACCTCTTTCGATCAGCGCCTGTACAGCCGCTGTCGACGCCAACCCGCTCCCGATAACCGCGATACGCATCAACCGGCCCCTTTGACAGCTATCGCTTCTACCTGGTTAAGCACGTTACAGATATGGTCGATATCCCGGCCTTGCAGGTACGGGTAGGACGGAATGAACATGCCGTTGCTGTAAAGTTTCTCCGCATTAGGCGTATTACCCACATATGGATAACTTTCCATTCTCGATATCAGGACAAGGCTTGTCGTCGACGTATCTACGGACCTTTCCTGCAGATAGGACTGGAACCCTGCCGGGTCATCCGCATATACAGCAAGTTGCCAGTACACATTCCTGCCATTCTCCTGGCAGGCCGGAAGCTGAAGTGATGGAACAGCTTCGATTATCCTCTGTACGTTCCTGACCCTGGCCTGGTTCTCGCGCTTCACCTTCTCGATCAGGATCATTCCCACCTTGGCCTGGAACGAGGTGAAGGCTGTAAACCATTCTCCTGGCAGTCGGTCGATCATCTCGGTATTCCTGCCGCCGGTGTGCTTCACGATACTGCCCGGTCTGAGCCTGTTGATAATGCGCAACACAGGCATCGTAACGAAATGAAAGAAGGTTCTACTCGTGGCAAGGTTCCGCACCGCGTCAGTCCAGATACGTTTCACGAGTCCTGAACGGGAAGGTTTTTCGAGCTCTTCCTGCATCCTCACCAGGTATTTGTATGTCTCCTCGTCACGACAGACAGCCATGCCGCCGCCATAGGTATCTAGCGTCTTTATCGAGGACGCGCTGTAGATTCCTACATCACCGAATGTGCCTGTATATCTGCTGTTGAACTCACCGTAAAGGCATTGTGAAAAATCCTCGATCACCCTGATACCATTTTCACGCAAAAGCCCGGTCATGGCCTCGACATCGGGGACGATGCCGAAAAGATAGGTGACCAGGGCCGCCTTCGTGTTCGGCGTTATCGAACCCTTCAGCCCCTCGTAATCGAAACAGAAGGTGTCAGGATCAATATCCACGAACACGGGTTTCAACCCGAGGTCCAGTGTTACATCGAGGATCGCCTTGATGGTGATAGGCGGCATCAGGATCTCTGACCCTTCAGGCAGGTCCATGGACTTCAGGGTGTAGTAGAGCGCAGTCCTGGCATAGGGAAACGCAACGCAGTGCCCGATATCCAGTTCTTCCGCGAACCTGCGCTCATAACGACGTATGGCATCGATATCATCCAGCCTAGAGAACAAGCCGAGGCACAACCATTTAAGGTCTTGCCACAGGCTATGATAGATAACACCTCTGGGGATGGAACGAATGCTCACGAGCCAGCCCCCGTTCCCGCGTCCCTGAACTCGCAGAGATGCACATCCATCAGGAAGAAAACAGTCCTGGATTTCCGGATGTTTACAAATCTTCTTATTATCTCCATCTCTTTTTCCGGTCCGAGGACTGTCGCATCATGGGCGTCTGAATAACCCAGGATCATCTTTCCGACATTATTCAGTATGGATTGCCTGCTTACCCCGATGATGAGCTCCATTGCCGGGTTCTTGTATCTCAGGTTACCGAGTAACTCGCAAAGCGATTCTTCACTGAAACTGTAGAAGACCTCGTTGGCTACGATCACATCGAATTCCACATTACACCAGTCTTCAACATCAGACAGTTCAGGCACGATATCGTAATTGATCACATAGTCTGGCCCGCCCAGCATTTCCTTCAAAACGCCGTGTCCGCAACCGAAATCCAGGACACTCTTACGGCCGCTATCGAGATCCCCGATCCGTATGATCGCCCTTATTATCGCCTTGAAATAGATACCAGCCACCAGTCCATAGGTGGTGACATTTTTGATTTTCTTTTTCACGGACATAAAGATACCTCGACAACCAGTCAGATTTTCCTGAACATCTGAAACATACCAACCAACCCTACTATGATGAGCACCATCAGCATCATCAGCGAAATCATTACGCCTTCCTGCAGTTCCGCACCGTAGATGGTCAACAACCCCGCCAACACCCCTTCTCTGACACCGAGACCTCCGAGTGATATCGGTAATACTGTTGCCACATACACGAGGGGAACTACGAACAGCAACTGGGAGAGCTTCAGATCGACACCCAATGAATCCGCGATTATCATCACATTCGTCATCTCTACAAGATGCGGAATCATCGAAAGGACAATCAGGGCAAGGAACTTGTCTGCCCCTATCGTGATATACCTCGATACGATGTACTTGGACACTACCGTGGCAAGCACCAGGAGGGCCAGCACCACCGACATCATAATGGCATTCTGATCGATCTTCCCCAGGATGTCCGTGTTCAGGTAGAGCCCGACACCGAAAATGAGAAATAGGACAGACAGCCCGAAGAGTCTTTCGACGACGATCACGAGAGTGGAATCCCGCAATTTCATACCTACCTTGTCCTGACAATATTTTATCCTGTAAACATCACCACCTATCGCACCAGGCATGAACATATTGAAGAACATGCCGATCAGATACCCGTTATACGATTGCAACAGACTGAACCCCTCGGACTCCTGCATCAACACGAGCAGCCGCCACCTCTGCGCCATGGAAATAAGAAGGAGAAGATAGAGGATGGCAGCCGTTACAACTGCCAGCAGCGCGCTCCGATCCAGTCTTGTGATAACATCCAGGTCGATGAATGTGGAGAGGTATACGAGAAGGCCTATGGAAACCGAGGCCTTCAATGCCAGCATCAATGACTTCTTCATGATAAGCATGGATCAGTGAGGAACCGGTTCAGGCGACCTGACCATACAGCGAGATCCTTCTGTATAAGCTTCTCTAGCCCGCCTATCGTTCCCCGATAGTATTCCCTGAGTTCTTCTTCGACACGCACCGGTACATCAGAGTTTCTTTCTGATGCATTTACCCTAGCATCTATATTAGCGTTCATGAAGCCCGGATCAACACCAAGAAATTGATAGAGTGCCCCGATCTCTTCACGGTTTCCTGCGAATTGCTCGAATACGAGAACATCGACGTTCACATCACTGAATATTTCGATGAATTCCCTGATGTATTTTTCATAATTACCTCTGCCCAGGTAATTGAACGGATCAGTAGAAACGGATTGATTGAGAGATGGAGCAGCCGATCGATTAAATATCGCGTCACCGATAGATCTCGTCTCGATCCCGCTCTGCACGCTGAAGAAATAATTTGATATCGCCCTGTATACCGGGTCCCTCAGCATGAATATGATCTTCGCCTGCGGAAAAGCCGATTGGATTCTCAGTGCAGCATCCCTGTGCTCGTAATAACTCGTACTCTTTTCACCAAAACAGATCGCATCGCCACAACCGGAATAAAAAGATTCCCTGTACTCATGTTCATCGAAGACATCATGATCGGACAGGAAATATTTGGGTTCGGGCCGCACAGGCCTGGCCATGCAGATCTGCGGATGCTGATCTAGTATCGAATAAAGGTATGTGGTACCGCAACGTTGAGCGCCAACGATGAAAAACTGGGTCATTTAATGACTTCCTTGACATAGAACATCCTCTCACCGGACAACTGGCTCAGGATTCTTGATAGGTACTCGCCGATCAACGCCAGGAGCGCAATAATAAATCCACCCAGGAACGAGATGAGAACAACCAGAGTGGTCCATCCCGGAACCTGGCTACTGTGCAGTAACCCGTTGACCAGGTAGACTCCGCCAGTCACGAAGCTTGCCATCGCAACCAGGAGACCGATACTGCTGAGCATCCTCAACGGATATGACGAGTAGTTGATGAGCAGCCTGGCGATGAGACCGAGTATTTTCCGCAGATTGTAATTCGATTTACCGGAGAATCTTTCCTCGTGAACCACCTCGACATTATCCATTCTTCCCGCAAGCCTCAGCAAGATCCCGGGTACGTATGGATATGCCGTATTGTATTTGATAACCCTTTCTATAAGGTCTCGCCGGATGATCCTGAAATTGGTGATCGTCAGGTTGTTAGGCTTGCCGAATACCTTCGTGTTGAGATACCCGACCAACTTCGATCCGATCCGCCTGAAGAGCGAATGCTTTTTCTCCCTGAAGAGACCGAACACGAGATCGTAGTCATCCGAGGTTATCTTTTCTATCAACCTGGTGATCTCGCCGGGAGGGTTCTGGAGATCATCATCCATGGTGATCACATACGAGCCATTCGCATGTTCGAACCCACACATAATCGCATTGTGCTGGCCATAGTTCTTGAGAAGGTTGATCGCGACGACATTTGCTTCCTTGAGCGCAATCTCCCTGACAATGCGCCAGCTGTCATCAGTACTGCCATCATTTACCAGTATGATCTCAGCATCGAGATTGTTTCTCTTCAGGACCTTTTGCGTCTCTTCGACAGTCCTACCGATGATGTCGAAGCTGTTATAGACTGGAATAACGATCGAGTAATCTGTGGTCCACTTGTTAATTTTTACTTTTGACATGGTTATCATCCAGCATTCATAGTCAGATTTACTCAGACGTTAACAACGCGCGCTCAATTAATCTTCCCGCATATTCAAATAAATGTGTATCTTGCTCATTAGCGGAGAACAACTTATTGAAATTACTCTCAGAAAGAGAGTTCTTCAGGTGCGATATTCGCTCATCAATCGATTTATGATGATTATTACTGGTGATATTTTGCGGTTTTATGTCAGTATATTTAAACTCAATATTATATTGATCTAATATTCCTGCAAAACGACTTACATCTTCTCCAAAATATTCAGTTCTCGCCAATAGTTTTACATTTTCTATATTCCTGATCGCTTGGTGAACGTCATATTCCATACCATGTTGCGTTCTACGCATTAATGGCCTCTGCCGATATGTTGCGCCAAGCAAACGAGTTTGTGCATTTGAGACATGAGTAATCTCCTGTCTATCAGAAAAGCAGTGAGTTACCCACTCATCAAATGACATTTCCTGCGCCGCTTTGGATGTAGTTGTACCATCGAATGTCTGACGTTTAAATTTATATATAGATAAAACGCGAAGTAGTGGATGACGTATAAAAACTACAGGCAATATTTGGAAGTCCAGTGATGCAGGTACCGGTAATTGAATTTGGTGAGAAGAAAAAGCAATTACATCACTTTTACGCTCGATAATACGAGACAGCTGCTCCTGATCTATGGTGAAGAATGGGTAAGGCCCATCAAAGCAGATATGCTTCTTTCCGAAATTCTCTGATAATAGTTTATCAAAAGATGTTCCGGAGTTTTTATATATATGGTAGTGACAAATGACGGTGCGCATAATTAACCTTTGGCCATCAATGTTGATAATGGACGTTCTTCCCTATATTTGTGCATCTGCCATACTCCCCACCGATCCTCATAGGTTCTCTTATTCTTCTCAAAAAGTTCTTCCTTTTCACCATCTTTGAGTGTCGAAAAGGTTGCCGAGAGGTGGTGATGTATATACGCGTCCTCTGCCAATGCACAAAGATAGCCTTTTGATTTAATCATGGCGCAATGGTCGTCATCCTCAAACATTCCACGACCATACTCTTCAGATAACAGCCCAAATTGCTTCAAGTCTTGGCGTCTAAACATCACTGCGAAATAGGCTACAACAGAGATCGGAGTGCAGACGCCCCGGTAACCGGTAGTCGCGGTGCGCGCAACCAATCTCATCTGTTCCATATCCTCATACTCGACAAACAGTTTAGCTTCGTTGCCGATATTGTTGGTTAAGGGGCCGACCGCACCAATTGCGGGGTTATGGGCAAGGTGACGCACCATTGCATGGATAGCTCCCGGAGCTACCACGGTGTCATTGTTGAGCAACATGACGTATTTGCCCTTTGCCGCCTCAAGTCCTACATTATTCCCCTTGGCAAAGCCCAGGTTTTCGCCATTTTCTATTATTGAAACGTTGGGAAATCTGTCTGAGAACCTTCTGATGTCGCTCACGGCATCCGACGGTGAACCGTTGTCAACAATGATAACCTCAAGATTCGGGTAAGAAGCTCCTCTCTCATACAGTGAGTGCAATGCAGCTTTGGTCAACTCGGGATCGCCATATGAAAGGATAATGATAGAGACATTCGGCATATCTTCAAGGGCCTTCTTGAACTGCTCAGTACGATGTTGCCAAGTATTGTTGGCCGCATATGCTTGGAGTTGCTTTCGGAAATTACTCGCCTTGGCTTTTTTATGGGCGTTATGGATCTGTTCTGCAAACTCCGATGGAGTTGAGGCAAAAAAGGTGAGATCACTTGCTCTGGACAACTCGGGTAGAGCAGTGGTTACGGTTGGTTTACCGATTGCCGAGTATTCATAAAATTTTACAGGGTCACAGGCCTGGATAATTGGAATGATCTTGAACGGAATAATCAAGACATCCATCTCATGGAGAAAACCGGGAACATCGTCGTATGAAATCTCTCCATGAAGGTGAATGTTATCTAATTGATCCAATTGCGCGGGTTCACTCGCTGTTACTGCACCGCAAAGGTGGAATTCAAATCCAGGCTCTTTTTGCGCAACCTCTTTAATCATATCAGCATCAAACCATTCCGCGATTGCGCCAACATAACCTACCTTTATTATGCTTGATGCATTCGTAACAGAATGTTGCTCAAGGAATTCAGGGCGTTCTATATCTTTGTTGGATTTAGCAAAATGAGTAAGCTCCGCGGCGTTACGGATAAGAATTGGAGCTTGATAATGTTTATATTTATTAAGCAGATGCTGGGAACTCACTACAAGTTTGTCACATTTAGTGAGAAGGTCATGCTCCAGATCGAGCAAAAACTGTTCTGTGTTGGAAAACCCTGAAATATCATCCATGCAGTCAAAGATAATCTGAAATTCAGGGGAAAGGTGGCGTGCAAGTTGCCACCAGAAGGGATGCTGGATAATAACTTGCTTATAATCTGTACTACCAACGGTATCACAGAGCTGATAAAAGGCTGCCATCCATTTTTGCACCTGTTCTGGTTCGGGTTGTCCGGTATAGGGCTGTATATGCCCAATATTATTTCCGGACAGTCTAGCGCGATATAGATTATCAGAGGCTTTTGTTAATTGGAGTTTTCCCTCTGCCAACTCCATTTCAACATAAAATACCCGTCGGCCAGAATCCGCCAGCCCTTTGGCAATATGCTGCGGACGCTGGTAGCGAAAATCCCAGTTTATAATTGACAGGACAAAAACATCAGGACTCGAATCGGTATTTTCTGTCACAAACAACTCAGAGGGCGCAACAAGCTGATCAAATGGGTGCGGTTTGTATGTTAGACGTTTTGGGATACCGTCTGGATTTGGTGCAATCTTCTTGAGAGATTCAACCCACGTAGATGGGAGCATATTACGAAGCACTAACCCCGTTGCTTTGTAGATATTTCTATATATCGGCCTGATCACAGTTAGTTTTTGCTTGTTGTACTCCAGTATCAGCTTCTCATATTCTTTAGTAACCGCGCGATGCTGTACTTTTAGCTCGTTAATTTCCCCTTGTAATTCGAGCTTTGATGTGGATTCAGCTTGCAGTTGCTGCTCCAGTTCCCCAGCGCGGCCTTCACTCTCGCTCAGCTGCTGTTGCAGGGTATCGGCCCGTGTGACGGCCTGTTCCACCTCACCCTGGCTCGTCTGCAGTTGCTGCTCCAGTTCCCCAGCGCGGCCTTCACTCTCGCTCAGCTGCTGTT
>CAZVME010000037.1:32348-32547 GCA_964628835.1 uncultured Gammaproteobacteria bacterium
GTGTGACGGCCTGTTCCACCTCACCCTGGCTCGTCTGCAGTTGCTGCTCCAGTTCGAATTCCCTGTTAAATTCATATTCGAGCAGTATTTCCGCAAACAGAGCAGATAAATCATTAAACTTATCTCTATACTTATCAATTTCCGATAGAGCCGCAAGTGTTTGAGGATGAGCGCGGTTTTTTCTTCGAAAGCTTCAATC
>CAZVME010000038.1:0-32522 GCA_964628835.1 uncultured Gammaproteobacteria bacterium
GATCATCGTCGATGGTGGGGGGTTAGTCGGGGCAGCGGAATTCCGCACCGAGATAAATAAAACCGGGAAAACCCAAGAACAACAAGCATTAGTAAAAAGGTATTACTATAAATTTACAGCCAACAAGGAGCTGGCAGCATGACTATGGATGTCACTATGGTTCAAAAGGACAACAGTGAAAGGGCGCATTTTCCTGTTAGATCTCATAAAAAGAGCGAGCTGCTGCGCAACTCGGTGAGCGAAGCACTAGATGGCTATTTTTCTCAAATGAATGGTCACAGCGTATCCGACCTGTATCGGATGGTACTGTCCGAGGTGGAGCAACCACTCTTCGAGGCGGTGCTACGCCAAACCAACGGTAACCAGAGCCGCGCCTCTGAGATGCTTGGCATCAGTCGCAGCACCCTGCGCAAAAAGATGGCCTTATACAATCTTGATTGAACACTAGTCCTGACAACACGGCCAACCATGGTTGGCAGAAACGCAAACAACCCGACTGACCACCACCCTGCCGCCAGCCCACTGGCTGATGGCAGTTGTAGCCATCGGCACAACCCAGTAGAAGAGACCAACTATGTCATCCATCACCAGAGCCCTGATCAGCGTATCCGACAAGACCGGCATTGTAGATTTTGCCCGCGCCCTGAGCGAACGCAATGTAGAGATACTCTCAACCGGCGGCACCGCCCGCCTGTTAACCGAGAACGAAGTTCCGGTAATCGAGGTTTCCGAACATACCGGCTTTCCCGAGATGATGGATGGCCGGGTCAAGACCCTGCACCCCAAGATCCACGGCGGCATCCTGGGACGCCGCGGCACCGATGACATGGTAATGCGCGAAAACGAGATCGACCCCATTGATATGGTGGTGGTCAACCTCTACCCATTTGAGCAGACCGTGGCCAATCCAGAATGCGACCTGCCCACCGCCATCGAGAATATCGATATCGGCGGACCTACCATGTTGCGGGCCGCAGCCAAGAATCACACCGACGTTACCGTGGTGGTGGACGCCAGCGACTATGCCCGGGTACTGGATGAGATGGACAACAACAGCGGCGCCGTCACCGATGGCACCAAGTTCGATCTGGCGGTTAAGACCTTCGAACACACCTCCGGCTATGATGGCGCCATCGCCAACTACCTGGGGACCAGGCTGGAGCAGGAGCCGGCTGATTTTCCACGCACCATCAACCTGCAGTACCAGCGGGTTCAGACCATGCGTTATGGTGAAAACCCCCACCAGAAGGCCGCCTTCTTCGTGGAGAGCGAGCAGCCAGAGGCCTGCATCTCCACCGCCCACCAGATCCAGGGCAAAGAGCTATCCTATAACAACATCGGCGATACCGACGCCGCCCTGGAGTGTGTAAAACAGTATGCTGAAGGCCCGACCTGCGTCATCGTCAAACACGCCAACCCCTGCGGCGTCGCCATAGGTTCCAGCCTGCTGGAGTCCTATGACCGAGCCTACAGCACCGACCCGGAATCTGCCTTCGGTGGCATCATCGCCTTCAACCAGGAGTTGGATGCCGAGACCGCTCAGGCCATTGTGGATCGCCAGTTTGTAGAGGTGATCATCGCCCCCAAGATATCCGCCGCCGCCATTGAGGTGGTCAGCTCGAAAAAGAACGTGCGCCTGCTGGAGTGCGGTGAATGGATTGCAGAGACACTGCACCGCCAGGACTTCAAACGGGTAAACGGTGGCCTGCTGGTACAGGATGCCGACCTGCAACTCAACAATGAACTCAAGGTGGTAACCAAACGCGCCCCCAGCGAGCAGGAGATGCAGGACCTGCTGTTCACCTGGCGCGTGGCCAAGTTTGTAAAATCCAACGCCATCGTCTACGGCAAGAACAACATGACCATAGGCGTGGGCGCCGGCCAGATGAGCCGCATCAACTCGGCTCGCATCGCCGCCATCAAGGCCGAGCATGCCAAGCTGGAAGTACCGGGTTCAGTCATGGCCTCCGATGCCTTCTTTCCCTTCCGTGACGGCCTGGACAATGCAGCATCTGTAGGCATCCGCGCCGTGATTCAGCCCGGCGGCTCCATGCGGGATGACGAGGTGATAGCCGCTGCCGACGAGCATGACATCGCCATGGTATTCACCGGCATGCGCCACTTCCGGCACTAATAGCTAGCCTATCAACCAACATTTAAGAAGTAGAGCAAAATGAATATTCTCATCACCGGCGGCGGCGGGCGCGAACACGCACTGGCATGGAAGGCAGCGCAGTCACCTCTGGCCGACAAAGTATATGTAGCACCAGGTAATGCAGGCACCGCACTGGAACCCGGGTTGGAGAATGTTGAAATTGCAGTAGATGATATCGACGGTCTGATCTCCTTCGCCCGTGATCAGGATATCGGCCTTACCATCGTTGGCCCAGAGGCACCGCTGGTAATGGGCATTGTGGACGCATTCCAGGCCGTGGGCCTGAACTGCTTCGGGCCATCCAAGGGTGCTGCGCAACTGGAGGGATCCAAGGCCTTCACCAAGGATTTTCTGGCTAGGCATAACATCCCCACTGGTTCCTACCAGGCCTTTACCGATCAGGATAAGGCCCTGGCCTATGTACGCCAGCAGGGAGCGCCCATCGTGGTCAAGGCCGATGGCCTGGCCGCAGGCAAAGGGGTGATTGTGGCCACCTCTCTGGAGCAGGCAGAAGAGGCCATCCGCGACATGCTCTCAGGCAACGCCTTTGGCGAAGCGGGCCATAGGGTGGTGATTGAGGAGTTTCTGGAAGGAGAAGAGGCCAGTTTTATCGTAATGGCCGATGGTGAGAACATTCTGCCTATGGCCACCAGCCAGGACCACAAGCGGGTGGGTGATGGCGATACCGGACCCAACACCGGCGGCATGGGGGCCTACTCCCCGGCACCGGTAGTCAGCGACGAGATCTACCAACGCATCATGGACGAGGTGATCAGCCCCACCGTCAAAGGCATGGCCGCAGATGGCCTTCCCTACACCGGCTTTCTCTATGCCGGACTGATGATCGCAGCCGACGGCACCCCCAATGTGATCGAATACAACTGCCGCTTTGGCGATCCTGAGACCCAGCCCATCATGCTGCGCATGCAATCCGACCTCACCGCCCACTGCCTGGCCGCCATAGAGGGCGGACTGGATTCAGAGCAGACCAAGTGGGACCCGCGAGCATCCCTGGGGGTGGTTCTGGCCGCAGGTGGATACCCATCCAGCTACCGCAATGGAGATGCCATATCCGGCCTGCCCCAAGATGAGGCCGAGGGCGAGAAGGTATTCCATGCTGGAACCACCCAGAAGGGGGATGAAGTAGTAACCGCAGGCGGACGCGTACTCTGCGCCACCGCACTGGGGACCAACGTGGCAGAGGCCCAGCACAGGGCCTATGCATTGGCCGCCAAGATCAGTTGGCTGGACTCTTTTTATCGCAGCGACATCGGCTACCGTGCAGTTGCCAGAGAACAAGGGTAGATGCAGCAGACCCTGCTCTTTAAGATACTGCTGTTTCTGGCCTTAGGCATGACCCTGGTCATAGCCACCGACCAAGCCGACCACACTGCAACCACCGGCATAAATGACAAGGTTGCACACATTCTGACTTTCATCCTGCTGGGGTTTCTCACCCAACAGGCCTTTCCCCACTTGAGAGAGAACTGGCGTAGCTACGCCTGGTTACTGACCTTCGGCCTGGGGATTGAGATAATCCAGTATTTCATACCCGAGCGCAGCCTCTCCCTGCTGGACCTGGCTGCAGACGCCGCTGGTCTGTTGGTAGCATACGCTTTGATGCTCTCTATAAGACAGGTAACACGCGCGCGCTGATCAGTTTGGCCAGTGGCGCCAACTCCGGATACTCCGAGCCAAGATCCACGATATAACCCAGGGTACGTGGTATGTCCGGTAGATAACCCGGCTTACCATCGCGTATATTGAGCCGGGCAAATATCCCCGCCGCCTTCAGATGACGTTGCACCCCCATCAGATCAAACCAGCGCAGGAAAGAGTCTTCATGTTCGCTGCGCAAAACCCCCGATTGCAGGGCCAGCTCATAGTAACCAAACACCCACTCCTTCACCTGCTCCCGGGGCCAGCTGATATAGCAATCCTTGAGTAGTGACACCAGATCGTAGGTGACCGGCCCCACCACTGCATCCTGAAAATCCAGAATACCGGGGTTGGGGGCAGGCGTGGCCAACAGATTTCTGGAGTGGTAGTCCCGATGCACAAACACCTGCGGCTGTTGCAGCGCATTGTCCACCAGCAGTTCAAATACCTCATCCAGCATCCGCTGTTCACTCGCGGTAATAGATAGTTCCAGATGCCGCCCCAGCAGCCACTCCCGAAACAGCCCCATCTCCTGCAACAGCAGTTCCCGAGAATACTCCGGCAGACCCTCCCTGCGGCCACATGCCTGGATCACCAGCAGGGCACTCAGCGCATCTGCGTACAGGCGCTCGCCTTTTCCCTGATTCAGCAGTTCCAGATAAAGTTTGTTGCCCAGGTCACTCAACAACAGAAACCCCTGATCCAGATCGGATGCGTACACTACGGGAACGTTCAACCCCAACTCCACAAGATGTCCGGCAACATCCACGAAAGGCCTGCAATCCTCATTCTCAGGAGGCGCATCCATGACTATCCGGGTGGCGCCGTCAGGCAGGGTGACACGAAAATAACGTCGGAAACTGGCATCTCCAGAGGCCAGTTCCAGTGAGTACTTCACCAGGCCAGCCGAGTCCTCAAGCCAGCTCCGCAACAATCTCTCTCTTTGGGGCATATCCATCCTGAAATCAAATAGCTTTGGTTAAAAACAGCCATTTTGACAGATATATGTGAAATAATCGTATACAACCATTGAAGAGTTACCAATTCTATGAGATTTTAGGCTCCCTTTGCTAAATTAGGCGGCGACTCACTTGCTTGCGCACTAATGCGTACGGTGGATGACCAAAACCCGACAAGAAATAGAGAATTAAAAAGTGTCAGGAAAAACAAGAATTTTATCCGTCTCCGTTGGAGTCCTGTTATTGATTCCAAGCGCGTGGGGAGCTAATCCAACATGGGATTGTAAAACAGGTCCTGACAGCGCATGGGATTGCTCCAAAGATGGTGTTCCCAGCAGCAAGCCGTTACCAAACGCCCCAAAATCAACCCAACCTGCTGCCACCACACAACCGGCATATGCTGCAACCTCCGCAGCCGTGACCGAAAACAGTGATGATGTTCCCAGCAGCAACAAGCCGTTACCAAACGCCCCAGAATCAACCCAACCTGCTGCCACCACACAACCGGCGTATGCTGCAACCTCCGCAGCTATGACCGAAAACAGTGATGATGTTCCCAGCAGCAACAAGCCGTTACCAAACGCCGCTGAGCCAACCCAACCTGCAGCCGCCACACAACCGGCGTACGCAACAACTTCCATGACCGTCACTGGGAATAAAGTAGCAGCTAAACCAACATGGGATTGTAAGGCAGGCCCCAGCAACGAATGGGAGTGTTCCAAAGACAACGCCCAAAGAAACGCCAGACAACCAGCGCATGCAACAACCTCCAGGGCCACCACTGGGTATAGAGTAGCGGCCAAGCCAACATGGGATTGCAGGGCAGGTCCCAGCAACGAATGGGAGTGTTCCAGAGGCAGCGTTTACAGAAACACCAGACAACCAGCATACCCAGGAGCATCCACTGCTGAATACAACGCGTCGACTATGGGCGGAAGACCGCAACTATCAGGTAATGTACTGCGCGTAGACCGGGATCTAGACTGGAACCAGTGCGGACCTCTGAACGACCCGGCCACAACAGCACAAGTACATAATGACGAAACCAAGATAGAGGCAGATGCTGCAGATGTCTCCAGGGAAAACAAACAGGCAGTATTCTCAGGCAACGTAGTGGTAACCAAGGGAGATCTGCTACTTGAAGCCGATCGTATCACCTACAACAACCGTGACGAAACCATCGACGCAAATGGTAACGTCTACTATCAGAGCCCTGGACTACTAGTCAGTGGCAGCTCAGCACAGATGGATATGGCCGAGAACAAGGGCAGCCTGAAAAATATTGAATACCGACTCCCCAAACGTCACGCCCGCGGAAGCGCAACCCTGGCAGAGATAGTCGGATCAGAACAGTCACGCTTTGAAAACATCAGCTACACTACCTGCCGTCCCGGTAGCGATGACTGGATACTGGAAGCTGGAGAACTGGAACTTGATCGGGCGACAGGCGTTGGCGTAGCCCAGAACACTGTATTCAAGTTCAAGGGCATCCCATTCTTCTATCTGCCCTATGCCAGCTTCCCAATAGATGACCGTCGCAAAACCGGGTTCCTGACACCCAGCATCGGCCACTCGGATGAGACCGGGACCGACATATCCATACCCTACTATATAAATATCGCACCAGACATGGACGCCACCATTACACCACGCATCATGAGTAAACGTGGCCTGATGGTGGCTGGTGAATTCCGCTATCTTACTGAAAACTACGAAAGCACAACCCAACTGGAGTTATTACCCAACGACAAAGAGAGAAAAAGCGGCGAGAACAGCGCCCGCGGGGCGTTCTCATACTATGGGCACGGTTATCTAGCCCCAAGACTGGTTCTGGACGCGAATATCAATTACGCCTCTGACAACGACTATCTTGAAGACCTGGGTGACAGCCTGGCAATCTCCAGCTCCAGATATCTGGAGCGACGCGGCGATCTGCGTTACTACGGCGACAACTGGAACATCCTGGGACGGGCACAATACTACCAGACCATAGATGAGACCATTGCCCGGGTCGATCGCCCTTATGCACGCCTACCACAGATTAAGTTTAAATATGAGCAACCTGACCAGTTAGGCGGCGCCACCCTGCACCTAGATGCAGAGTATGTATACTTTGACAAGGATATTGATCCCGCCGATGGGGAGCCCAGCGGTGGTCACCGCTTCGACATCAATCCGGCCATAAGCGTACCCATGCGCAACAGCTGGGGATATATCACACCCAAACTGGGGGTACGCCACACCAGCTACAACCTGAAAGATCAGGCTGCTGGCATGCCCGACTCACCAGACCGCACCACCAGCACCTTCAGCCTGGATAGCGGACTGTTTTTCGACCGGGTTGGCGCCAACACCACCAGCACCCTGGAACCGCGCATGTTCTATCTCTACACCCCGAAAGAGAACCAGGACGACCTGCCAGATTTTGATACAGGCAACTATGATTTCAGCTTCTATAACATGTTCCGCGAAAACCGCTTCAGCGGGGCAGATCGAGTGGGCGATGCGAACCAGCTAACCCTGGCCCTGACCAGCAGGACCTTCAGCAACGATACCGGCGAAGAGTCATTCCGCTTCAGTGTCGGCGAGATCTTCTACTTCGAGGACCGCGAGGTACAGCTGCCAGGAGTAAGCACCATTGATGACGGCAGCTCAGCCCTAGTGGGGCAAGTCGCCATGCGGCTCAGCCAAAACTGGAGCACCCAGGCCGATCTGGAGTGGGATCACAACAGGGGCAGCAACCAGACCACACAGTCGGCGATTCACCTGCGCTACGACAACGACAAGACCCTGTTTAATGTCGGCTACCGCTACGCCCGGGATATATTCGAGCAGAGCGACATATCCTTCCGCTTCCCCATAACATCCCAGCTGAACGCAGTTGGACGCTGGGACTACTCACTCAGGCACGACAGGACCATGGAGGCATTTGCTGGACTCGAGTACAGCAACTGTTGTTACGCCGTGCGTGCCGTGGGACGTCACTACGTCAATGACATAGATAACGATGCCAACACCGCGTACTACCTGCAGCTTGAGCTGAAAGGGCTTACCAACCTCGGCAACAAGGTAGGTGATTTTCTTGAAGACAACCTGCTCGGATACACCAGAGCCGAATAAACGCCATGACCAAGTTCCACATTCGCAACAACCTCAATATGTTGTTGCTGCTCATCATCGTTGCCGGATTCAACTGCAACACAATGGCGGCAAGGGTCCAGAACGTGGACCGCATTGTGGCCATAGTGGATGACGAAGTCATCGTACGTAGCGAAGTCAATGAAAAACTGGCCCAGGTAGTAGGGCAGCTTAGGGCGAAAAAGGCCCAGCTCCCCCCCAGAAAAATATTGGAACGCCAGGTGCTGGAACGCCTCATCGTAGACAAGATTCAGTTAGCGGCAGCAGCCAAAGCCGGAATTAATGTGGGTGAAGAGGTGCTGGCCCAGGCCGTCAGCAATATTGCCCGCAACAACAAAATGGACATGTCAGAGTTCCGTGAAGCAGTGGAGCGCAGCGGCCTCTCCTTCAACCGGTTTCGCAGCCAGTTACGCAAACAGATCATAACCAAGCGCTACCGTAACAAGGAGATGCGCAGCCGGATCCACATCACGGAACGTGAGATTGACGCCTATATCGCCAAGGGCTCAAGCGCATCAGGCAAAAGATCGGCCTTCCATCTGCTACATATCCTCATAGCAACGCCCGAGGGCTCCTCCGCCGACAAGATACAGGCAGCTAAACGCAAGGCGCAAAAACTGGTGAAGAAAATTCGCACCGGAGGGGATTTTCAGAATATCGCCCTGAGTCAATCAGATGGACAACAGGCCCTGGAAGGGGGCGACTTGGGATGGCGCACGGCCAATCAGATACCTTCAGTGTTCGCCAGGGTCATACCTAAAATGGGACGCGGCGATGTGACCGACCCCATACGAACCTCCAGCGGCTTCCATATCATCAAGCTGGCAGACTTCAAAGGCGGCAAGGCCAAAAGTCTGGTTGAACAGACCAAGGTACGGCACATCCTGATCAGGACCAGTGAAATCACCTCCGATGACGATGCCAAAATCCGGCTGGAACAGCTGAAACAGCGCATGGACGGCGGCGATGATTTTGCCACCCTCGCCCGCTCACATTCGGACGACCAGGCCTCTTCCATCAAGGGAGGAGAGTTGGGCTGGATCAACCCAGGTGATGTGGTCCCTGGTTTTGAGCAACAGATAAAGTTTCTATCGGAAAACGAAATAAGCCAGCCGTTCCGCACCCAGTACGGATGGCATATCGCACAGGTAATGGAGCGACGGCAACACGATATTACAGGAGACATCCAGCGCTCCCAAGCACGCGAAGCCATCCACAAACGCAAGGCAGTGGAGGAGACAGCACTTCTGCTACGCCGACTGCGGGATGAGGCGTATGTAGAGATTCGTCTCGACGAGCCCTGACAGCAACTGTGATCTACAGGGATTAACCGTACTACCCATCCATGGTATCCGGTGCAGCATGAACAGGGAAACCGCAAGGATCGTTTTCACCCCGGGAGAACCGGCCGGCATAGGACCGGATCTCTGCGTGCAACTGGCACAGCGCAAGCTACACTGTGACCTGGTGGTGGTAGCAGATCCCCAGCTACTTACCCAACGCGCCAAACAGCTTAACCTCCCCCTGCAGATCAACGAGGTGGATGCGAATTCACCAGCCCAGGCATCTACCCCCGGACGACTCTGCGTACTGCCGGTCAAGTTAAAGAAGCCATCAACACCTGGCGGCCTGGATCCGGATAACGCAGAATATGTGTTGCAGTGTCTGCGTATAGCCACCAATGGTTGCCTGAACAGCAGCTTCGATGCGCTGGTGACCGGCCCAGTTCACAAGGGCATAATCAATGACGCGGGCCTACCTTTCACCGGCCACACCGAGTTTCTGGCAGAACTGACCCAAGCCACTCCGGTTATGATGCTGGCCACCACCGGACTGCGGGTAGCCCTGGTCACCACCCACCTGCCCCTAGCAGAAATCAGTCGGGCCATAACCCCGCAACTACTGGAACAGATCACCCGTATACTCCACAACGACCTGCAGCGTCACTTCGGTCTGGACAGACCGGAGATCCTGGTGTGTGGCCTCAACCCCCATGCGGGAGAAGGCGGACATCTGGGCCGAGAGGAGATCGAAGTAATAACCCCAGTGCTGGATCGGCTACGCCAGGAGGGGATGCTGTTGCACGGCCCGCTGCCGGCCGACACCCTGTTTACCCCCCACTATCTGGAACAGGCAGATGCAGTACTGGCCATGTACCACGACCAGGGCCTGCCGGTACTGAAACATATGGGATTCGGTCAGGCGGTGAATATCACCCTGGGGCTACCAATCATCCGCACCTCCGTTGACCATGGAACGGCACTGGTTCTGGCCGGGACCGGCAAGGCCAATCCTGGCAGTCTGGATGTGGCCCTGGAGACGGCCAGAGAGATGGCCCTGCACGCACGCGGTTAACTATTAACCCGGCTCCGTAATATGGAGCCGGGTTAATAGAATCCAGAACTAAGCTGCACCGGCATCCTGCAGTAGCTTTAACACCTCCTGGTGCTTGCCCTTTTCAGCCCGCTGTAGTGCGCCGGCGCCCGCCTTATTCTTCAGATTAAGATCGGCCCCTGCCTGTATCAACATCTTTACCACTTCAGCATGACCAAAAGCCGAGGCCTCCATCACTGCGCTAGCGCCAGCCCCATCCACTGCATTCACATCGGCGCCAGCAGCCAGCAGGGCGCGCACCGTACGCGCATTGCCATTGAAGGCGGCCAGCACCAAGGCCGGTCTGCCGGCTCCATTTTTGGCATTGGCATCGCCTCCCTGGGCCAGCAGCTCCTGCACCATTTTGGTATTTCCTTCAGCAGCGGCTGCCAGCAACATGGGGCCGAGACCAGCCCCCCACAACGGAGTCCACCCTGCCACTAGCATGACCACAACCAGATATAATCGCTTCATATCACTATCCCGATAACAGTACCATTCCCAAGTATATCGACTATACCAAGTAAAACCTGAATCAACTTGCAATTACCCCTCGCTATAGATAATGTTCCGTGACATGACAAACACCATAAAAAATACACAAAACAACCTCCATGTCATGCTCCTCCCTCCAGGATTTGAACCAGGTAACAGCTAGTGGCCATTTATGCCATCGGCGATATACAGGGCTGCTATGACCAGCTGCGCCAGCTCCTGGACCAGATAGGTTTCAACCCGGATAGGGACAAGCTCTGGTTTGCCGGCGACCTGGTAAACCGTGGACCAGATTCACTCAGGGTGCTGCGCTTTATCAAGGGGCTTGGATCACGCGCCATCGCTGTCCTGGGCAATCATGATCTGCACCTGCTGGCCCTGTCCGAACATGTAGATAAGCACAAAGACCCCAGACACACCCTGGATCAGATCCTCACTGCGCCGGACCGGGAAGAACTACTGCACTGGCTGCGCCACCGACCGTTGATGCACCACAGCAAAAAACGCCACTTCAGCATCATCCACGCCGGCCTGCCGCCCCAGTGGGACATCCCCACCGCCCTGGAGTGCGCCGCCGAGCTTGAGGCCGTACTGCAAGGAGATGGCTTTCATGACTACTGTCAGCAGATGTATGGGAATCTACCTGAGCGCTGGGATCCAAAGCTTGAGGGGATGGAGCGCCTGCGCTTCATTACCAACTGCTTTACCCGCTTGCGATACTGCACCGCCGATGGCTCCCTATCACTCAAGGAGAGTGGCGCACCTGGCAGCCAAGACCCATCCCTAACCCCATGGTATGCGATGCCACAACGCGCCAGTGTGGACAACCGCATCCTGTTCGGGCACTGGTCCACCCTGAACTATGGAGTACACAGTAACACCTGGTCCCTGGATAGCGGCTGCCTCTGGGGTGGAGCGTTAACCGCACTTAGGATCAGAAAAAAGAAAGCGCCGGTGCTGCACCAGATTGAGTGCCCCCGAATCATGCAACCATCCAGGCATCACGCACAAACACGCCATCTGACCTGACATAACAATTCAACGGAGATAGACAATGGCCACATCATCACCCTTTAGCTGGCAGGGCTTTCTGCTTAGACTGATCGCAGCCCTGGTACTGGTGTTTGCCAGCTACAACCCCGAAGGCTACTCCTACTATGACTGGGCCCTGGTGGACATCACCCAGTTCAACATCCAGAAAGGTTTTGTGGGCGTGGTGTTGCTCATCGGCTGGACTATACTCCTGCGCGCCACCATCAGATCTCTGGGTCCATTTGGAATCATCCTGGCCCTGGCCTTTTTCGGCCTGCTGATCTGGCTGATAGTGGATTGGCTGGCCATAGCCACAGATAACCTGCGGGTAATCAGCTACATTGTGGAGTTGGTAATGGTCGGCATCCTGAGCGCAGGGGTATCCTGGTCGCACATCCGCCGCCGCATCACCGGACAACTGGATACCGACGAGCTATCGGATACGTGACAGGGTGAGAAAGATGTAGGCGTAGGGGTTACGCTCATCACTGGAGTGGCGTTCACGTCCCAATTCCTGCCACTGTAACTGGTCAAATTCCGGGAACTTGGCATCTCCTTCCGACGTTGTCTCCACGATAGTCAGATACAGGCGATCGGCCAGAGGCAGGGCCTGGGCATAGAGCATTGCGCCACCCACAATCATAACCTCCGGCGCATCACCCGCAGCATCCAGCGCAGCATCCAGCGAGTGCACCACTTCGCAACCCACAACCGCGTAGTCAGGATTGGCGGTGATGATAATGTGGGTACGATCCGGCAACTTCCCAGGCAACGACTCCCAGGTCTTACGCCCCATGATGATGGGCTTGCCCAGGGTCATGGCCTTGAAATGCTTCAGATCAGCAGGCAGATGCCAAGGCAATGCATTGTCATTACCGATAACCCGGTTCTCTGCCATGGCTACAATAATGGATATGATCGGTTTGTTCTGATGCATGGGACGAAATCATACCACGCCCAAATAACCAGGAGATGGCCGTATGCGCTCAAAGAAATTTATGTTCTCCATCACCGACGGAATAAAACTATCGGCCCAGATCGATCTGCCGGTAGACAGCAAACCACTGGCCTTTGCCCTGTTTGCCCACTGCTTTACCTGCAACAAGACCCTGCGGGCGGTTAACTACATCAGCCGCGAACTGACCAACGCTGGTCTGGGGGTGTTTCGGTTTGATTTTACCGGACTGGGAGCCAGCGAGGGGGAGTTCTCCGAGACCAATTTCACCACCAACGTGCTGGACCTTATTGCGGCTGCCAGATTCATGCAGCAGGAGTACGCAGCCCCAGCAATTCTGATTGGCCACTCTCTGGGCGGGGCTGCTGTATTGAAGGCAGCCCATGAAATATCCTCGGTAAAGGCTGTAGCCACCATCGGCGCCCCCTATGATCCGGCCCATGTACTGCAAAACTTTGCCCAAGAGCAGGTTCAGATTGAACAGACTGGAACCGCAGAGGTCACTCTGGCCGGTCGCTCCTTCACCTTCAAGAAACAGTTCATTGAAGACCTGCGCAGCACCAAGCCCAGAGAGTACATCAGCGGCCTGGATCGAGCCTTGATGGTATTTCACTCCCCTATGGACGAGACGGTAGATATAGATAACGCCAGGGAGATATTCCAGACTGCCCGCCACCCCAAGAGCTTCTGCTCCCTGGACCAGGCCGACCACCTATTGATGAAGCGCCAGGATGCCGCATATATAGGCTCAGTCATCGCCGCCTGGGCAGGCAAATACATAGCGCTTGAAGAACCTAAGGTTACCCCTCCCAGCGATACCCAGGTAAGCGTACGCACCGAACAGGGCAGCTTTTATACCGAGATCAGATCTGGCCAGCACACCATGATTGCAGATGAACCCCTGTCGGTGGGCGGCAGCAACCTGGGGCCCTCCCCTTATGACCTGCTGTTATCGGCCCTGGGCGCCTGCACCACCATGACCCTGCACATGTATGCCGCACGCAAGAAGTGGCCACTGGAGGCGGTTACAACCCATCTGGAGCACGCCAAGATCCACGCCACAGACTGCCAGAGCTGTGAGACCGCTAATGGCAAGGTAGACCGGATAACCAGAGAACTGGAACTGACCGGACCGCTTAGCGATGAACAGAAACAACGCCTGCTGGAGATAGCGGACAAATGCCCGGTGCATAAGACCCTGCACTCCGAGACCCAGGTAGACACAGTTCTTAAGGAGTCATTACTATAGACCAAAAAATAATAGCGTTAATTAGATATTTGAAAGGAAATCAACAATGTCCACAGATAAGTATTTGATCATTCCCACTTATCCATTTGATAAGACTGTTTTTATAAAGTGCACCAAATGCGATAGCAGTGTTCAATTATTTCCAGATATTCAAGATGAGCTGAATTCCGGAAATGGCCTAGGGCATCCTTGCAAAGAATGCGGCATTAGATATGCGTTAGCAGCATGTCCGAATTGCCAAGAGTTTTCTTGTATTGATGAAAATGAATGGAATAATCTTAGAGAAGGAAGACACTATACTTGCAATGAATGCAACTACACATCGCATTTGTTAACTCATACAATCAAGTTAAAAACTCAAGAATTAAAACAAACAAATGCACTTGTCACTTGGTCAAGGACTAAGGAGAAATTGAGTTACATGGAATTTCTTACAAAGTCATTCACAGATAGAAAACAAGACTCTATTGCACAAAAACATGCAGCAATTGGAAATAGATTGTCATCAGCAAGAAATAACTTATCTAAATTACAATCATCTGGAATCGGATCATTAGGCGCATATAATAATCCTGATTTGATTGACAAATCACAACACGAAAAATACCCCGTTGAAGATATTGCATTCTCCGTTAGTAACGCCATGATCTCCAGCCTTGAAATACTAACTCAAGAATGCGCTGAAGTACTAGACATACAATGGTCTGAAAATAATATTGGATTTCCGAGACTCAATAAAAAAAAGAAATTCCAAGAAAACCATCCAATAATCCAAGAAGCCTTTGACAATTTCAGAGATGCAAATACAGAATACGCATACCTTTCTAAACTAAGAAATTGCTTACACCACAGATGGAATATACCAACAAGCATAACCCTTAACAGCATTCTCACGTTTCCCGGACCAATAAACATGAGTCAGTTTGGCAACAAGCCTAGGGTGTTATTACCAGATAGTCCGGATGTCCATTTTGGTGACATCACGTTTAATCAAGAGCTTGAAATATTTACCACACTCAACAAAATACTAATTGAAATTGAAAAATTCATAATTTATATCTACTCGTTACTCCCTGAAAGCAAGAGAAAACACATAAAGGAAATTAACTAACAAGCACCTACTGCATATTCAAAACCACTCCGATATCTTGTCAGATCATTTACGTATTTATTCCTGTAGGAAAAAAACATGAAACTAAAACTTGGATCCAAGGCCCTGGTGAAACAGGCGGAACAGGAGATCGACTCTCTGACGCCAACAGAGGTAGATGAGCGCATCAAGCAGGATGGAGTACTGCTGATCGACCTGCGCGATGTGCGGGAACTGGCACGCGAGGGCAAGATCCCGGAGGCCATCCACGTGCCGCGCGGCCTGCTGGAGTTCTGGATCGACCCGGACTGTATCTATTACAAGGATTTCTTCGCCGACGCCAAAGAGATAATCTTCTACTGCAACCTGGACTGGCGCTCGGCCCTGGCCACCCACACCATCAAACGCATGGGGTTTGAGAATGTGAGCCACATGCGCGGCGGCTTCGACCGCTGGGTCAAGGAGATCAGACGAGTAGAACCGGGCAAGAAACCGAAAAAGAAATAAAAGGGTACAACCTAAACCGAAAACGGATAGGTAATTGGCTCGTGATGTTGATAGTCGGTTACTTCGAAGTCGTCCATGGTCACCCAGGTCTCTACATCTTTCAGTGTCTTTATTTTTGGGTTGATATGCAGCTTCGGTGGGGAATAGGGCTCTCTTTTCAGCTGCACATCACGCATCAGTTCCAGCTGGTCTTCATAGATGTGCGCATTTACGATTTTATGATAGGCGACCCCAGGCCTGTTACCGGTGATTTGCGCCATCAGCTTCAGAAAAAAGAACACCTGCACCTGGTTGAAGTTCTGCCCTAGGGGCACATCACAAGACCTCTGATAGGAGGTCAGATACAGGGTATCGCCAAGCAGGGAGAAGTTATGCGTATGCATACAGGGACGGAGGCATCCCATATGAAACTCACCGGGATTATAGAACGTCATGATCTCCCCACGATCATCGGTCCCGGCACTCAGATCATCGACTATCTTTCGTAACTGGTCGACAGACCCACCATCCGGTTTTTGCCATGATCTACCCTGCACGCCGTAGACCCGGCCCATGTCATCCGCGCCTTTGCGGCATGGATTATTCAGCCAGGCTGCATTGTTGTTTGCATTGGCATCCCAGGTCTTGGTTCCGAGATTACGGAACTCTTCAGCACTGCTATAACCCCTTATATATCCAATAAACTCGGCGATGGCGGCCTTCCAGTAGCTCTTTCTGGTAGTTACCAGCGGGAATTCGTTGGCGGCAACGTTGTATTCAAGATCAGCGTTGACCAAGGTAAGACAGCGCTTACCTGTGCGCTCGTTCTCAATCCAAACGCCCTCTTCGATAATTCGCTTACATAAATCTAAGTACTGTTTCATGCCATTTTTAAACCCGGAGCCGTTTTTTACTTACGGAGGACCTCACGCATGGCATCAGATCAAGATATTGGTGCATCTTTTTTTTCTCCGGCATAGGCCATGGAGATGAGTACCAAGCCGGCAACCAGCATCGGCAGGGTTAGCAGCTGCCCCATAGTAAACCAGTCAAAGGCCAGATAACCGATATGGGCATCTGGCATACGTACGAACTCCACTGCAAAGCGAAACAGGCCATAACAGAACAGGAACAGTCCCGATATCGCCATCATGGGCCTAGGGCGCAGCGAGTAGATCCACAGAATAAGAAACAGCAGCAGGCCCTCCAGCCCGGCCTCATACAGCTGACTGGGATGCAGCGGCGCACTGAAACCGGTAGAGACCCCGCCACAGGCGTCAGCGAAACGGACACAGGGCACCTGCACCGCCCAAGGTAGATCCGCAGCCCGCCCCCAGAGCTCTCCATTGATGAAATTCCCAATCCGACCAGCAAACAGCCCCACCGGAACCATGGGGGCGATAAAGTCGGTCAGCTCAAAAAAACGATGGCCGGCGCTGCGTCCAAACAACCACATGGCCAGCAACACACCAATCAGGCCACCATGGAACGACATACCGCCATCCCAGATTTTAAACAGATAGAGTGGATTGCTCAGAAACTCAGACATACCGTAGAACAGGACATAGCCCACACGTCCGCCAACAATCACCCCCAGGGCCCCATAGAACAGTAGATCATCTATGCGTTGCGGATTCTGTTCCAGCCCGATGCGATCCGCGCGCAGGCGCATCAGCAGCCAGCTCACACCAAATCCCGCCAGGTACATAAAACCGTACCAGTGGATGCTAAGTGGGCCGATAGAGAATATGACCGGATCTATATCTGGATAGGACAGCATAGGGCGGTATCTTAACACCACAGCCACCCCATGGGGTGGTTATCTGGCCAGCAAATGGGGATTAAAGATATCCATACAGGTGCCGCTATCTATACTCAGAACATCATGTGATAAGGATGATTTACACCATGATCAACACCGAAGATCCAACCAAACTGAGTTCCCTTGGCCAGCGCATGCGCTTTCGGCGTCAACAGAAGGGGTGGACTCAGGAGCAACTGGCGCGTCAAGCGGGCACCAATCAGGCTGTAATCCAGAAAATTGAGAACGGCAAGAGCCTTAGACCACGCAAAATCAACGAGATAGCAGAGGTTCTGGGGGTAAACCCAGCCTGGCTGATGTTTGGTGACGAGGCGGAAAACAGCCTTAGCCCAGACGCCGTCACCGTGGCCGAGGAGTGGTCGCAACTGTCTGAACCACACCGCAGCCGAATCAAGCAGGAGATCCACGGACTCAGCCAGACGAGCTGGGACATGGATCCCTCCAGACATCGCAGAACCGGATAAACCGAGTAAAGGCCCCCACAGCCAAGTGCGGGGACCCGCCCCATCAACCCCCAACCACCTTCACCCTCTTCTGTTTGGCATTGTAGCCATTGCGGGTGATCACCTCATGTTGCATATTGGCGCGTGCGCCCGCCGCAACCTCGGTAGTAAACTCCACACTGCGATAGTCGTGGGATTTGGCATTCAGACCACTGCGGAAGGTGACATCTCCAGGATAACTGCGTCTGATCTCCACCCGTATCTTACGGTCGGTGTAGTTACGGATACGCTGATTGAGCTGCTGATGTTCATCCCAGCCGGCCACCGTTCCCTTGTGGTCCACCGCGAAGACCCCATCACCCACCCGTTTGTACACCCGGCCCTTGTTGATACGTATCCAGATGTTGTCCCGTAACACCTTCTCCTTGATCAGCTCAAACACCACCTCTGGATCCCCCCCCAGGTTCAGCTCTATCCGATCACCGATAGGGACATATTTAATACTCTGACCGGCCAGATAACTGAGGCCATCCCTTCCGTTGTGACGAAACACCTGCACCTTGCCATTGGGGATGGGGGTAGCACCCAGGCCTGATTTCTTATCATTTCGTAGCAGGTAGAGCCGCACCAGACGATCACCATACTCACTCTTTCGGTAGCGGTAGACCACCTCCACCGGCACCTTGGCGGCATCGAAGCTACGCAGCCGCTTGGACCAGCCATCGGGGATACTCTCCCGGCCCTCAATGGTGTAAATAAAGTATTCACCCAGCCCCTCTTTCTCCACCTGTTTCGGTGCTGCTGCCGACTCCTCCATGGCCATTCCGGCAACGGCATCCATGACACCTGGCGCCATCATCTTGCGTGCGACCTTCTGTCGCATCCGCTTGTATTCGCGCTTCTCCATCTCCTTTACCCGGTCCACCGACATCCGGGCCAGTTCGGCAATCTTCTGCACCAGGTTGATATTGCCCACCACCAGGCGTACCTGGGCATTGTCATAGGGCTCTCCCGAGCGGTTACTAATCCGCACAAAACCCTCCATGCGCAGACTGGTCTCCGCCGGATTGGAGATGGCCACATAGTCTCCGGCCCAGCTGATACCCGAGGTGAAGTAGCTGATCTCGATACGGGCCTCGGTGTCCTGCTCCGACTGCACATTCCAGTACAGCATCTGTGGCTTGTCATGGGGGAAGGTGGTGTCCAACACCTCCAGCTGACCGGCCTTGCCCCTAAACTCCAACTCCACCGAGGTGGGGTCAATCAGGGTGTTGGCCCAGGAGAACTGCAATGGATTCATCCCCTTTTTGAAGCTAACCAGCCTGGTCTCACGCACCAGGGTCAAATCTTCCGAGTTATAGATGGTGAGCTGTACCTGGTCCCGCCCCGGCACAGTGGAGAGGTCCAGATTCTTACCCAATGCAATACCGGAGCAACTGAGCAGAAAAAATAACAGGGCGATAATATGTCTTGGATAATTCATCTCTACCTCCACTCGTTCTGCAGCATCAGGTGCAGTCTGTAGATCTGTTTCTGCACCTTGCCAGAACCTTTTTGTGGCACCAGATCGGCATGGAACAGCAGCCTGTCGGCATCCGATTTTTCTGGGTCAGGGCCAGCTGGCAGCGTGGTATCACGCCCCAGCTTCCACTGCACATCCCGTCTGTTGTTTAGTCCCAGCTCCGCCCTTAACTTAGGTAGCTGCTCCCTAATATCCAGCGTCACCGGCTTATCCTTAAAGTTCTCCACCTCATACTTCACCACCACATCATAGTTATACAGATTACCGCTGATCTTTTTGCGCTCCCTGCGTTCTATGGTGCGCTTCACCACGATATCGCGCGCCACTCCCAGATAGAGTTCCATCTCATCATCCTTGGGGGTGAAGCGGCCCCAATCCTCACCCACAAAGGTGGTGCCACCCTTTCCATCCTGTTGAAATATGCGTGCCTTACCAAAGGGCAGAGCCACCTGCCCCAGCCCATGCGCGGCATCGTTCTTCAACACATAGTGCATGGGCACCTTGAGTTTTTTCTTGGCCGCCTGGATATAACCGTACTCACTAACATCCACGGTATACCGCTTCTGCACCTGCACCCTATCGTAACGTTTCAGCAGCAGATCCTTGGTCTCATTCAGACCCACCGGACGCTGGACCTGATCACCAAACCCCACCCAGAGCTGACCCTGGGCATAAGACTCATTGGAGTGGTTCTTTAACCGCAGGTACTGGGCCAGATGCAGACTACTCTCATCCTTGGTAGCCACCGCCCTATAGTGAAAGGTCTTAACCAACCCGCCCAGCAGGTAGCTGATACGCACCCGGGCCGAACCCGAACGTCCAGCCCCCACCCTCCATACCAGGGCATTCTCATTGGGTGGATAACTCACCGACAGCACCTTGGCATCCACCTCCGATTCGCTTTGCGCCGGTAGCATCCGGAACAGGATTGAGTCAGCGTCTATGCGGGTATTGGCCCAGGAAAAATCCACTTGATTGACCCCTTTTATCAGAGGCACAATGCGCTCCTCCTCCACCAGAGTGGCTTGGGCATTGTCCAACTGGATCTCCACCCGCTCCCGCACCGGCAGGGTAATGAGCTTGATCCGCGCCATGGTCTCCAGCGGTATGGCCGCCAGTAGCAAAAGTGGCAGTAGCCTGATGTGCATTGAATTTTCTCCGTATATGCGAGAGGTAGTTCTCAGTAGCTATAACGCACAGATCAGCAGATGGGGTTATTTATAGAACCTCCCCCAGCTGCAAACAAATCCGGCGTCGCTCACCTCAACACGAGTATAGGCACTATTACTACTGCAACCAGGGGTGATCAATGCAGCTTTCTAAGGCCATGACTGCCACTCCAGTGACCTGCTTCACAGAACCACGGCTACAGACACATGAGCGGGAACAAATCCCATATACTCAACCGCACAGATAATAATCACCTACGGAACAGATTTTTTGATCAGGACGACTCAGTATTATTCACTAGTACCACTGCATAAACTCTAGGTCCATAAGGAACAGACAGCATGCGATATCCACTCTTTATAACTACCCTGTTTTTTCTATCCATCTCTATCGCCACTGCCGGCAGCGGCATGGTCAGCATCCAGAGCGCATACGACGTGACCACCACAGCCGATCGACTTGAGGCCGCCATCGACAAGAATGGTATGACTGTATTTACCCGGATCAACCACGCAGAGGGGGCCATGAATGTGGGTATGCAACTGCGCCCCACCGAGTTGATAATCTTTGGTAATCCCAAGGTGGGTACACCACTGATGCAGTGCAGCCATAGTGCGGCGATGGATCTGCCGCAAAAGGCCCTGGTATGGCAGGACGCAAAGGGACAGGTGTGGTTTTCCTATAACGACCCGGTCTGGCTGGTTGGGCGGCACAACATTACCGGATGCAACGATCTGCTGAAACAGGTCAGTGGCACCCTAATGAATTTTGCTACGGCGGCAACCAGCCGCTAGCTGGCCATAACCAGCACAGACCTAGAACGCTGGCAACACCCTGAGATAGAAGGTCTTCAGATAGGCGGTCTCCGGGATCGCCGGGTGAATGGGATGATCTGTCGCCTGCTGCCCCTGTTCCAGTAGCTGCACAAAGCGATCATTGTGCCGACCCGCCTGCTGCACCATCTGTAGCAGACTCTCCTGGGACATGTGGTGGGAACAGGAGGAGGTAATCAGGATGCCGTCTTTGGACAACAGCTGCATCGCGGCCTGGTTCAGGCGCTTATAAGCCAGTGTCCCCTCCTTGGTATCCTTGCGCTTTTTAATAAAAGCCGGCGGGTCCAGGATAATCACATCAAAATGTTCCCTCTCACTGCGCAGGTCCCTTAGGGCATCGAAGGCATTGGCACGCAGAGTGCCTAGCTTGTCAGACTGTCCATTGCTGGCAGCATTGGCCTCCACCATCTCCAAGGCACTGGCAGATGTATCCACACACATCACCTCTTTAGCCCCCATGGCAGCGGCCTGTACACCCCAGGCCCCCACATAGCTGCACACATCCAGCACCCGCCCACCCTGGATATAGCGGGCCATACGCGCGCGGTTGTCCGCCTGGTCATAGAACCAGCCGGTCTTCTGGCCCTCCTGGGACTGAACCTGAAACTTCAGCCCACCCTCTTCCAGGATCAGCAGCTCCGGCACCTTGCCTGAAGCCAGTTCAATATATTGATCCAGACCCTCCTGCACCCGCACCGAACCGTCATTGCGCAGCAGGATCCCAGCAGGCTTGAGTACCTTCTCGATAGCAGCCACCACCTCTGCCTTCATCAGCTCCATACCCGCAGTGGTGATCTGAGCCACCACTAGATCGCCATAGCGATCCACCACCAACCCGGGCAGACCATCACTCTCACCAAACACCAGACGGTAATAGGGCTTGGCATGGATGCGTTCACGCAGGGAGAGGGCAATCTTCAGGCGGTGCACTAGCAGAGACCCGGTGAGTGGATGCTCCCGGTCCCGGCTTACCACGCGGGCGCAGATCAGTGAGTTAGGGTTCACATAACCGGAACCCAGCCACTTCCCCTGGTGGTTGACTATATCCACCGCCTGCCCCGGCTCCATCCCCTTCAGCGGCGTGGCCTTGGTATCCACCTCGTTACTGTAGACCCAGCAGTGGCCGAAACGGAGACGACGATCCTGGTTTTTGTTTAAACGGAGTTGGGCGCTGCTCATCTCATGGTTGCCTGTATTCAATTAATACTATCCCACGTTCGGGTTAGTAAACGGTGCGCAAGGGTAACAGATTTGACCGCATCAATCTCCCTGCATATATTGCTTCGATATATATTGATGCGATACACTCTGCGCTATTATGGATATCAACAACCTCTGCCTGGGGGCACTCTGCCTCAGCGACGCCTCCGGCTACGAAATCAAGAAGATGTTCGAAGAGTCATTCAGCCATTTTCAGGCGGTGAGTTTCGGTTCCATCTACCCCGCCCTGGCCCGACTCTCAGAGCAGGGACTGGTGCACTTTCACGCAGAGACCCAGGAGAAACGCCCCACCAAGAAAGTGTTCAGCATCACCCCAGAGGGACGCCAGCACTTCTTCGACAACCTGATGGCAACGGAACCTGCAGAACAGTATCGCAGTGACTTCATGGTACTGATGATGTTTGCCCACCTGCTGCCGGAGCGGCGCCTGGAGGAGATCATGCAGAGCCAGATCAGCCAGGTGTCCGCAGAGCTGAAGATCCTGAAAGGGGTCAGCGCCGAGTGTTGCCAGCTTACACCAGGGATGTGTTTCACCCTGGAGTATGGAATAGCCGCCAACACCGCCGTACTGGAACTACTGAAACGGCGTCACCAGCCGCTACTGCAAGAGATAGTGCACCACCAAAAGCAAGGTAAGAAGAGATGAAAACAGTTTCAGCCCTACTGCTACTGACTTTATTGACCACATCTGTCCAGGGTGAACCACGGACAACCAATGTGACCGTTGCCACACTGGAGAGGGTCCAGCCTGAGCAGAAAGAAATCTAACCCAGAGGCGTAGGGGCCGGAGTCAACCCAACCACCCATGTTTATCTTATACGATAATACTATCTAGATTGACTCCGACCCCTGGTACTAAAACCCAACAGGCTCTAAGACCAGCGTTCCTCGGCCTCAGAGTCGCCATGCCTGGCATCCACCCAACGCTCACCATCTGGTGTGCTCTCTTTCTTCCAGAATGGGGCCCTGGTCTTTAGAAAATCGATCACAAACTCACAGGCCTGGAAGGCCTCACCCCGGTGGGCACTAGCCACTGCCACCAACACGATGGGGTCCAACGGCTTTAGTTCACCCACCCGGTGGATCACCCGGATACCCATCAGTTCCCAGCGTTGATCGGCCTCATCCACGATGGCCTGCAGCGCCTTCTCGGTCATACCCGGATAGTGTTCCAGGGTCATGGTGCTGACCTGGTCACCTTCGTTGATATCACGCATCTGACCAAGAAACGCAACCACCGCGCCGATGGCTGGATTTGCAGTACGCATCTGTTCCTGGATCGCAGAGATATCAAACGGCTCTTTTTGGACAGATATCTGGTTCATTGCACTCACCTATCAGCCGCCAGTAACTGGGGGGAAGAACGCCACTTCATCACCATCTTTGACCCTGGCATCTGCATCCGCCACCTCCTGGTTCAGCGCCATCAATACCATCTGATCCTCAGCCAGCACCTCGGCCCACTCAGAACCACGCTGCTTCAGTAGCTTGATGATAGCCGCAATATCCGGCAGTTCTGGGCTGGCATCAAACTCCAGCATCTCGGTATCCAACTGCTCTCGCAATCGGGCAAAAAACAGGACCTTGATCATTATATCAACTCGCTAAAGGGTAGAAATTCCACCATGTCACCCTTAGACAACACCTGACGCTCTGGGATCACTGCCAGACCGTTGGCCCAGGCCACTGAACTCAGCACCCCGGAAGAGCGGCTGGCAAAGATAGAGACTTTGGCCTGACCCTGCTCATCCAAATCCAGGCGGGCGCGGGCAAACTCACGCCGCTTGTCCGGCTTGGTCCACTCAAAATTGGCCGGGGCCTGAATCGGAGTCGGCAGCAGATCGCCAGTTACACCCTGACTCTTGAGGATAAAGGGACGAGCGAATATGCAGAAGGTGACAAACAGGGAGACCGGATTGCCCGGCGTTCCAATAAACGGGGTATCACTGACATGGCCAAAGGCCACCGGCTTGCCGGGACGGATGGCAATCTTCCACAGGTCCAGACTACCCAGTTTCTCAACCGCCGGTTTCACGTAGTCCTCTTCACCTACGGAGACACCGCCGGATGCCAGCACCAGATCGGCCTGGACCGCTCCGGCCGCCAGGGCACCACAGGTGGCATCAAAGGTGTCCGCCACCATGCCCAAATTTATCACTTCACAACCCAGTGACTCCAGCAGACCAGCGAGAGTGAACTGGTTGGAGTTGAAGATCTGCCCTGGACCCAAAGTACCACCCGGCATCACCAGTTCATCTCCAGAGGAGAACAGCGCCACCTTGAGGCGTCGATACACCTGGATCTCAGCGATGCCTACAGATGCCGCCAGACCCAGATGCTGCGGCCCCAGCTTGGTGCCAGGTTGCAGGATCTCCTGCCCCACACTGGTGTCCTCCCCGGCCCTGCGCACATTGGCCCCGGCGCTGGGCAGCTCAGTGATGATTACCGCATCTCCCTCCTGCTGGCACACCTCCTGGATGACCACGGTGTCGGCTCCCGGTGGTACCGGCGCACCGGTGAAGATACGGGCGGCAGTCCCTGGTTGCAACTGTTTACCAGAGGCTCCGGCCGGGATACGCTGGGATATTGCTAGCCGGATATTCTCGCCGGTAAGATCAACTGAGTTGACGGCATAGCCGTCCATTGCGCTGTTGTCCCAGGGCGGTACATCTACCTGACTGGAGAGTGGCTCTGCCAGCACCCGTCCCAGGGCGTCTGCAATTGCCACCCGCTCGACTCCACCCACCACCCTGGCATGGGAGAGCATCAACTCGCGCGCCTCCTCAATGGGCTTCAGAGAACCCGGGGTGGCAACACTTGAACAACCACATTCACTCATAATCTTTACCTACTGGTTACAGGAGGGGTCGGAGTCGATTGCATCAAATATGTGTGCATTTTTACACCACCTTACTGCAATCGACTCCGACCCCTACGACATATTGTCTGAACTTAAAAAACCAATTCTCGCCAAGAACGCAAAGTAATAGCTATCTTAGTTCTCTTGGCGCCTTGGCGTCTTGGCGCGAAAAACAGCAGCACTCCTGGACGAAAACGGGAGACTCCGACACCTGGCTATTAGTCTCTGGCTTACTACACAATCCGAACACTGCACTAAGCCCGGAACATCTGGGCAAAGTTACATGGTCTGGTGCGGTGATCCAACTGCCCGCTCAAGATCTCATCCCAACCGGTACGGCAGGCGCCAGTGGACCCCGGCAGACAGAACACCAGGGTCTGATTGGTGAGGCCGGCGATGGCGCGGGACTGGATGGCGGAACGACCTATATCCTCCAGGGAGACGGTGCGAAACAGTTCACCAAAACCCTCAATGGGTTTTTCCAGCAGCGGGGCTACCGCCTCCGGTGTACTGTCGCGGCCGGTGATACCGGTGCCACCGGTACTGATGATCACATGTACATTAGGATCTGCGATCCATTGCGAAAAGATGGCACGCATCTGGTAGATATCGTCTTTGACTATGGCCCTCGCCACCACCGCATGCCCATCAGCCTCGGCGCCATCCAGCAGCACCTTGCCGGACTTGTCATCCGCTTCGGTGCGGGTGTCGGATATGGTCAAAATTGCAATATTCAGTGGCACAAAGCCTGCTTCATCAAAATGTCCGGTCATAATTCTATCTCACAACAAATTTAATACGTGAGGGGTCGGAGTCAAATTAAGTTAATGCGCTAAATATACTAATCATAGTTCAAACTAATTTAACTCCGACCCCAGTGTAGCAAGCCCGGCCTAGGCCATAGATATCCCAAACACATCCTGGAAACGCTGCTCAAACTCATCCCGGGTGAAGGCGTGGTTCTGGGTTCCGGCATGCTCAATTTTAATCGCCCCCATCAACGCGGCAATGCGTCCGGTCAACTCCCAGTCCAGGCCATTCATCAACCCGTACAGCAGCCCGGAACGGTAGGCATCACCACACCCGGTTGGATCTTCCAACGAGGCCGCCTGGGCCGCCGGTATCTGATACTCCTGCTTACTGGTATAGATGATAGACCCCTCGCCACCACGGGTGACAATCACTGCATCCACCATATCCGCCAACTGTTGTGGGCTCTTGCCGGTGCGCTCCTGCATCAGCTTGGCCTCGTAGTCGTTGAAAGCCAGCCAGCGTGCCTGCTCGGCAAAGCGCATCAAATCATCGCCATCGAACATGGGCATGCCTTGGCCCGGATCAAAGATAAAGGGGATACCGGCCTCGGCAAACTGCGTAGCGTGTTGCAGCATACCGTCACGCCCGTCCGGGGATACCAGGCCGATGGTGTAACCGTTGGCAGCTTCAACTCTATTCTCATGGGAGAAGTTCATGGCGCCAGGATGAAAGGCGGTAATCTGGTTATCATCCTGATCGGTGGTGATGTAGGCCTGGGCGGTATATTGGCCACTGATCTCACTAATATGGTCGCGGCTGATACCACAGCTATCCATCCAGTCGGCATAGGGTTTGAAGTCTATCCCCACCGTCCCCATGGGCTTGCCTTCGGCACCCAGCAGATTCAGATTATAGGCGATATTACCGGCACAACCACCAAATTCACGCCGCATATCCGGCACCAGAAAAGAGACATTCAGGATATGCACCTGTTCCGGCAGAATGTGGTTTTTGAACTGGTCATGGAACACCATGATGGTGTCGTAGGCAAAGGAGCCGCAGATAAGAGCTGACATGTGGAATCCAGATAAACAGAAAACGCAGATATTACACCATACCGCAGTGTTACCCCAGTCTGGCTGGCCATGGAAACGTACTGAATGACGGATACAAACAGGGGTAAAGAGACCAGCCTGAAGGTTAACTCAGTCTAAACAAAGCGCGGCGCCAGGATCAGTAGCCACACCACCGCCACCAGGACAATACTGAGAAAAACCGCCGCTGACCCAATGTCCTTGGCCCGGCCTGAAAGCTCATGCCGCTCGCCACCGAAGCGATCCACCACCGCCTCTATGGCGGAGTTAAGCAGCTCCACCAGCGGCACCAGCAGCAGACTGGCCACCAGCAGGACCCGTTCCACCCCACTGCTTCCCAGCCACAGACCCAGTGGGATCAGAAAGATCAGGGCATACACCTCCTGCCGTAGTGCCTGCTCATGTTTAAAACAGGCCCGAAACCCGGCCATGGAGTAACCCCAGGCATTAATGATTCTCTGTATCCCGAGAGGACCCTGGCTGGCCATTATTAGGGCCTATTCTGGCTTCCAGGCCAGGTCCAGCTCACGGGCAGCACGCACATCATCCAGCCGCTTGACCGGCAGCGTGTGCGGGGCGCCCCTCACCAGATCCGGGTCTGACTCGGCCTCTTCTTCGATAGTTATCAGCGCCTCGATGAATGCATCCAGCATATCCTTATCCTCACTCTCGGTGGGTTCGATCAGCAGACACTCCGGCACCAGCAGTGGGAAGTAGGTGGTGGGTGCATGAAACCCGTAGTCCAGGAGCCGCTTGGCGTAATCCATGGTATTCACTCCCAACGCCCGGGCCTCGCGGCGCAGGGTGATGATGAACTCATGGGTGGCGCGCCGCTCGGGATAGGCCGCCTCAAACCCGGCCTTCTGCAACTGCTTGAGCATGTAGTTCGCGTTCAGGGTGGAGTACTCTGCTACCCGCGCCAGCCCGTCCCGACCCAGCATACGCGCATATACAAAGGCCCGCAGCAGAACCCCGGCATTACCGGCAAAGGCGGAGAGCCGACCGATGCTCTCCGGCCGGTCCTGCTCGGTCAGCCAGCGATAGTCATCGCCGCTCTTCTGCACCATAGGCACCGGCAGATAGGGCTCCAGGCGCGCACTTACCCCTACCGGACCAGAACCTGGACCACCGCCACCATGGGGAGTGGAGAAGGTCTTGTGCAGGTTAATGTGGATAACATCAAATCCCATATCACCGGGCCTTACCTTGCCCAGGATGGCGTTCAGGTTGGCGCCATCATAGTAGAGCAGCCCACCCGCCTCATGCACCAGGCCCGCGATCTCGCCGATACGCCGATCGAACACCCCCAGGGTGGATGGATTGGTGAGCATGATGCCTGCGGTCTGGGGACCCATGGCCTGCTTCAGCGCCTCCACATCCAGATCTCCATCCGGACCGGTGGGGATCTCCCGCACCTTGTAGCCACACATCACGGCAGATGCCGGGTTGGTGCCGTGGGCGGCATCCGGCACCAGGATCTCACTGCGCGCATTGTCGCCCCTGGCATCGTGATAGGCGCGAATCATAGCCACACCGGCAAACTCGCCCTGGGAACCGGCGGCAGGACTAAGACACACCGCACGCATCCCAGTCACCTCTTTCAGGGTCTCTTGCAGATCGTGCATACAGGCCAGAAAACCCTGGCTGTGGTTTTCCGGGGCCTCGGGATGCCGCCCGAGAAAACCCGGCAACATGGCCAGGGTGTTACACCCCCTGGGGTTGTACTTCATAGTGCAGGATCCCAGCGGATAGAAGTGGGTATCGATAGAAAAATTTTTCTGCGACAGGCGAGTATAGTGGCGCACCACCTGCATCTCCGACACCTCGGGCAGGGCTGGTTGCGTCTTACGTCGAAAGCGCGCCGGAATTGAAACCTCTACTAGCTGCTGCGGCGCTTGAGCCGACGAGCGGCGACCCTCTCTGGACTGCTCCTGGATTAACACCAAACCTCTCTCCCGCTGATAACTTAACGTCTCTTCAGTAAAATCTGTGGCTAATTCAAGCAAACAATTGACTCTCGCAAAGCCGCCAAGCACGCAAGGACCAAATGATTTATTCAACAACGCCTTTTAGCCTGCGCTTGAAAGCACGCTATTTCAGTAATTCATGCTCCTAATACTAACCGCCTTTCCCTTTGCGCTCTTCGCGTCTTTGTGCGAATAAAAAAACGCACATGGCTAAACGCCAATATCAGCCCGGCATAGCCCCGCAGGGCTTCATACTCTGCATCTGCACCACACGTTCCAGCTTTTCCTGAAACTTCTTCATCTCTGTTTGGGTACGTTTCTCGGTGGCGCATATCAACATGGCATCACCCAGCTCCGGATAATCGGCAGAGAGGTCGAAACCACCCTGGATGTTATGTACAGACAGGGTGTGTAACACATCCTGCACCGGCAATGGCAGACGCAGTACCTGCTCGTGAAAAACCGCACGCTCAAACACCCTCTCCACTCCAGCTATGTTGGTGAGCGTCTCGGTCAGGGAACCGATGTTGGAATTACAAGCTGCGGCCACCCGCTGCATCCCCGCTCCGCCCAGCAACGCCATATGAATAGTAGCGGCCGTGACCATCAGGCCCTGGTTAGTGCAGATATTGGAGGTGGCCTTGGAGCGTCGGATATGTTGCTCCCGCGCCTGTAGGGTCAGGGTGAAACCCGGCTTGCCGTCCAGATCCAGGGTCCTACCCACGACGCGTCCCGGCATCTGTCGCACATGGGCCTGGCGGCAACATAGAAAGCCAAAATATGGCCCCCCGGATGAGAGCGGGGCCCCCAGCGGCTGACCCTCCCCACAACAGATATCCACCCCATTACTGCCCCACTCCCCAGGCGGATGCAACAGCGCCAGCGCCACCGGATTAACCACCGCTATGGCCATGGCCCCGTTGGTATAGGCCCAGTCGGTGAGGGCATCTACCTCTTCCAATACTCCGAAGAAGTTGGGTTGCGGGATGACCAGCGCCGCTATGTCTTCACCGGAAAACTGCTCCAGGGCAGCGGGATCGGTATGCCCTCCAGTGAGATCAAACGGCAGCTCCACAAGCTCGATACCCTGATTCTTGACTATGTTGTGTGTAACGCGACGATAGGCCGGATGCAGACTGCGTGGCACCAGCACCCGTTTTGACTTGGATTTGCGATTAGCCCGCACCGCCATCAGGACCGCCTCGGCCAGGGCCGATGCGCCATCGTAGAGGGAGGCATTGGACACATCCATGGCGGTCAACGCCGTCATCATTGACTGGTATTCGTACAGCAGTTGCAGGGTACCCTGGCTGGCCTCGGCCTGATATGGGGTATAGGCGGTATAGAACTCACCGCGCCCGGCTATCTCCCATACCGCAGCGGGAATATGGTGGTCATAGGCCCCGGCCCCGATAAAACACAGTGGCTGCCCATCGGCCTGGGCGCGTTGCCCCATCAACTGCGCCACCTCCATCTCGGACATGGCATCGGGTACACTCTTCAGCCCGCTAAAGCGCAGTTCCTCCGGTATCTCATCAAACAGCTGTTCGATACTGGAGACACCGATGGCCTCCAGCATCTGCCGGATCTCATCTTCTGTATGTGGAATGAAAGGCATCTGGTTCCAGTAACTCGAATTCTACCTAGCGCTCTTCCGCATCCGCCACGGCCTGGTAGCCGGCCGCATCTAACATATTGTCCAGTTCCGAAGGGTCGGACATCTTCACCTTGAACAACCAGCCATCGCCAAAGGCACTGGCATTCACCATCTCCGGGCTGTCGGCCAGGGCCGCATTAACCGCGATGATCTCACCCGAGGCCGGGCTATAGATATCAGAGGCCGCTTTCACCGACTCCACCACGGCACAGTCAGATCCAGCATTCACACTGTCGCCCTCTTCCGGCAGATCCACAAACACCAGATCACCCAGTTGATCCTGGGCATGGTCGGTAATGCCCACAGTGATGGTGCCATCACCCTCGTCCCGCGCCCACTCATGGGTTTTGGCGTACTTCAATTCAGTCGGTAGATTACTCATAGTTGTTTAACCTCTAAAGGCGGTTATAAAATTCTCAGCTGCTACACCTTGGCCTTACCATTGCGCACAAAGGGCGGTTTAACCACCTGCACCGCAATACGTTTGCCCCGTATCTCCACCTCGCAGTTTTGGTCATGACCGGTGCGAATACGGGCCAGGGCAATGGATCTATCCAGAGTAGGAGCAAACCCCCCGGAGGTAATCTCTCCCAACTCCTCATCGCCACTAAAAATCTTGAGATGATCACGCAACACCCCGCGACCTTCCAGGAGCAGCCCCACAAACTGTAGATTGTCGTCCTTATTGCGCTGAGCCTCAAGTGCCTGACGCCCGATAAAATCTCTTTCCTGCGGTTCCCAGGCAATGGTCCAGGCCAGACCCGACTCCAGGGGAGAGGTGGTCTCATCCATATCCGAGCCATACAGATTCATTCCCGCCTCCAGGCGCAGGGTATCACGCGCCCCCAGACCGCAGGGCACAACTCCAACTTCCGCCAGGGCGCTCCAGAGGGCGGGCGCATCCTCGGTCGGAAGGGATATCTCAAACCCATCCTCACCGGTATAGCCGGTGCGGGCCACCAGCCACTCTCCATCTTCCACCGCCACAAATGGCTTCAGCTCTGATGCCGGCTGTTGCAATACATTGGGTAACAGGGGAGTAGCCAGGGCGCGGGCCTGAGGGCCCTGCAGCGCGATCATGGCCAGATCCCGCCTGGCGCTGATCTCCACCTCGAAGGCGTGGGCCTGTTGTTCCATCCAGGTGAGATCCTTCTCAGCCGTCCCGGCATTGACCACCATGCGGTATCGTCCCTGTTGCATACAGTACACAATCAGATCATCAATGACGCAACCAACCGGGTTCAGCATGCAGCTATAAAGCGCCTTGCCCTGCTGCTGCAACCGCGCTACATCGTTGGCCAGAAGACGACGTAAAAATCCCTCACTGTCCGCACCAATAATATCCAGGGCCAGCATGTGTGATACATCGAACATACCAGCACCCTGCCGCACTGCGTGATGCTCTTTGAGCTGCGAACCATAATGCAGCGGCATATCCCAGCCGCCAAATGGGACCATGCGCGCACCCATCTGGTTGTGGATATCAAATAAAGCTGTTTTTAGTCCCATTTTCCAGTTCCTGGTTTCTGGTTTCTGGTTTCTGGTTTCTGGTTTCTGGTTTCTGGTTTCTGGTTTCTGGTTTCTGGTTT
>CAZVME010000039.1:0-31690 GCA_964628835.1 uncultured Gammaproteobacteria bacterium
CTGGGATTTGACCCGGTGCAGATTGATCTACTGATTGAACGTAGCGGATTGACTGCGGAGGAGGTTTCCTCCATGCTGATTTTGCTTGAGCTTGAGGGTCATGTATCATCTGCGCCCGGCGGGATGTACTGCCGCACCGGGAACAGCGCACCCAAAACCAGCCAGACCGCACCTGGACAGGGCGGAGTGGCACAAACCGATCTAGGCTGATTAAATGAACGAAAATGTAGTGGACATCCTGATCTATCTCTATGAAAACTATATGGATAGTGAACAGCCCGCCCCTTCCGAGCAAGCAGACCTGCACGAGGAGCTGATAGCCGCTGGCTTCCCTGAAAAGGAGATATACAAGGCATTCCAGTGGCTGGATGAACTGGCACTGCAGCGAGATTCTGGCACCCTCAGACCACAGACCGGACACTCCATCAGAGTTTATACTGAGCAGGAGATCGCCCGTTTGGACCTGGATTGCCGGGGACTGTTACTGTTTCTGGAACAGAGTGAAATCCTGGATCAGGCCAACCGCGAATTTGTCATTGATCGCGCCATGGCCCTGGATTCACCCATCATCCGAGTGGATGATCTGAAGTGGGTCGTCCTTATGGTGCTCATGAACCAGCCGGGACAAGAGACCGCCTTCGCCCAGATGGAAGACCTAGTCTACAACGACCAGCCGATCTATCTGCATTAGACCGACCTATATCCAGGATAGTCAGCATTTGATACTGCATAGCGCCCAATTAACCGCCTTGATCCGAACCATCAACCACACAAGAGCCTGTAACTCCTAATCCTCATGAATCTGGTTATCGTAGAATCACCCGCCAAGTCAAAGACCATAAAAAAATACCTGGGAAAGGGATTTGAAGTCCTGGCCTCATACGGACATGTACGTGATCTGGTACCCAAGTCAGGAGCAGTGAACCCAGACGCCGGGTTTGAGATGAAGTATCAGGCCATAGAGAGAAACGAGCGCCACGTACAGGCCATAACCAAGGCGTTGAAAAAAGCCGACACCCTCTATCTCGCAACTGACCCGGATCGCGAGGGTGAGGCCATATCCTGGCACCTGCTGGAACTACTCAAGAGCAGACGCCACCTTAAAGACAAAACCGTATACAGGGTGGTTTTCAACGAGATCACCAAAAAAGCAGTGCAAGACGCCGTAGCAAACCCCAGAGAGCTCTCCATGGACCTGGTAAATGCCCAGCAGGCCAGGCGCGCCCTGGACTACCTGGTGGGGTTCAACCTGTCACCACTATTGTGGAAAAAGGTACGCCGCGGCCTCTCTGCCGGTCGGGTACAGAGTCCGGCCCTACGCATGATCGTAGAGCGGGAGCTAGAGATCGAGGCCTTTAACAGCCGTGAATACTGGTCGGTAGAGGCAGATCTGGAGAAGAAGAAGCAGGGCTTCAGCGCTAAGCTGACCCATTTCCAGGACAAGAAGCTGGAACAGTTCAGCATCACCGATACCGACAGCGCAAAAAGCACCGAACAGACACTGCTGGCAGCCGCCAATGGCAAACTGCTGGTGGAGAAGGTCCAGAGAAAACAGCGCAAGCGCAACCCGGCCGCTCCCTTCACCACCTCTACCCTGCAACAGGAAGCAGCGCGTAAACTGGGGTTCACCACCCAACGCACCATGCGCACCGCCCAGCAGCTGTATGAAGGTATTGATACCGGCGGCGACGCCACCGGACTGATCACCTATATGCGTACCGACTCGGTACACCTGTCGGATGAGGCCCTGGCGGAACTGCGAGAATTTATTGTTGCGCGTTTTGGTAAAGAAAATCTGCCAGCCACACCGCAACAATACAAGACCAAGGCCAAAAATGCCCAGGAGGCCCATGAGGCCATCCGCACCACCTCGATCCAGCGGGCCCCGGAAGAGTTAAAAGACCATCTGACCAAAGATCAGTTCCGGCTCTACGAACTAATCTGGAAGCGCACCCTGGCCTGCCAGATGATCCACGCCACCCTGAACACGGTTACAGCGGATCTCAGCTGTGGCACCGGCAACATGTTTCGCGCCAATGGCTCTACCATAGCCAACCCCGGTTTCATGGCCGTATATATGGAAGACGTGGACGACGCCAAAAAAGGCAAAGATGACGAAAAGATGCTACCGCCGCTGGAGCAGGGAGAAGAGCTGACCCTCAAGGCCATACGCCCTGAGCAGCACTTCACCGAGCCACCACCACGCTATAGCGAGGCCAGCCTGGTCAAGGCCCTGGAGGAGCACGGCATCGGCCGTCCTTCCACCTATGCATCCATCATCTCCACCCTGCAGGACCGCGAATATGTGGAACTGGAGAAGAAGCGCTTCATCCCAACTGACGTAGGTCGGGTGGTGAACAAGTTTCTCACCGACTACTTCACCCGCTATGTGGATTATGGTTTTACTGCGGAGCTGGAAGATGAGTTGGATGCCGTCTCCCGTGGCGAAAAGGAGTGGATTCCACTACTGGAAAATTTCTGGACCCCATTCAAAGAGCGCATCGACCACACCCAGGAAAACGTAAAGCGCAGCGACGTCACCCACGAGGCCATGGATGAGGAGTGCCCGCAGTGCAGCAAGCCGCTATCCATCCGCCTGGGACGCCATGGACGTTTCATCGGCTGCACCAACTATCCCGAGTGCGACTACACCCGCGACCTGAATGGTGACGGCAAAGAACAAGAGGCGCCGGAGATTGTAGAGGGCAGAAAATGCCCGGACTGCGACTCCGACCTGGTGATCAAACGCGGCAAGTACGGAAAGTTTATCGGCTGCTCCAGCTATCCAGATTGTCGGCATATCGAACCCTTGGAGAAGCCTAAAGATACCGGGGTAACCTGCCCCAAATGCAACAGTGGCAGCATGATGCAGCGCAAATCCAGACGCGGCAAGATCTTCTTCTCCTGCTCCGGCTACCCGGACTGCGACTACGCCACCTGGAATGAGCCTGTGGCCGAGGCCTGCCCCAGCTGCGGCTGGCCGATACTCACCATCAAGACCACCAAACGCCGGGGTACAGAAAAGGTGTGCCCGCAGCAGGACTGCCCCTTCACCGCCAAGGTTGAAGAGTAGCCAGTCAAGCAGGATTAAACTCCTGGACAGGCACAAATTTAGCATCTGTCCGTAAGCAAAAGATCTACCGCGAAGTACGCGCAGTTTGTATATTTATTAACATGGCGTTTTCTTTGCAGTTCTAACCAGTATTTCCGGGCGAACACCAACTAGTGCAGTGTCCAGGCCCCCTTCACCAACACACATGGACCCCAATGGATATCATCTTTGAAGAGCTGGATTGTCGTGACACGCACCTGGGCCAGATCAGTCTGCGCAAGCGGACCGAACTGCAACTGGGCGGGGTGTTGGTGTATGAGGTAAAACTCGGAGACGAGTTTCTGATGTCCAGTCTGTTTCACGCCGGAGAAGACGCCCTGGCCGAGATCGGCCTGGCTGACATCGCCGCACCAGAACTGGATCTGGTGGTGGGAGGACTGGGACTGGGTTATACCGCAGCCACCGCACTCAAGCAGCCGGGGGTGAGATCACTACTGGTGGTGGACACCCTGGCCGAGGTGATCGGCTGGCATGAGGCCGGACTGGTGCCCCTGGGACAGGAGTTGACCCGGGACCCGCGCTGCCGCTTCGTACACGGTGATTTTTTTGGCCTGGCCAGCACGGATAATGGGTTTGACCCGGATCAGCCAGGCAGAAGATTTCATGCCATCCTGCTGGATATAGACCACTCTCCCAGCCATCTGCTGGCCTCCACCCATGGCGGATTCTACTCCCGCCAGGGACTGGAGCGACTGGTGAATAAGCTGCACCCGGGCGGGGTGTTTGCCCTCTGGTCCAATGACCCGCCAGAACCCGATTTCACCCAAAGACTACAGCAGGTGTTTGTGGAGGTGGAATCACACATAGTTAAATTCCACAACCCGTTTCAGCACTGCGACGCGGCGCAAACCGTATACGTGGCAAAAACCAGGGCCTGAACCGGGGCCAGTCTCGCACTAGCCTAATCCAGAAAAATCCGGTATCTTCCCCAACCTTTCCAAACTTATTCGGGACAAGGTGATATGAGCCAGCCATTTGTAGCAGTTCTGATGGGCTCCGATTCGGACCTGCCAGTACTACAGTCAACCTTCGATGTACTCAAGGCCCTGGAGATCCCATTTGAGGCCAAGATTACCTCTGCCCACCGCACCCCGGCGGTAACCCACGCCTACGTGACCGATGCTGACTCCCGTGGTTGCTCAGTATTCATCGCCGCCGCCGGTCTGGCAGCCCATCTGGCGGGCGCCGTATCCGCCGCCACCCTGAAGCCGGTAATTGGCATCCCGCTGGATGCAGGACCACTACAGGGCATGGACTCACTGCTCTCCACTGTACAGATGCCCGGCGGCATCCCCGTGGCCACGGTGGCCGTGGGCAAGGCCGGTGCCAAGAATGCCGCCTATCTGGCAGCCCAGATCCTCTCTCTATCTGACCACGAACTGGCCCAACGCGTCCGTAGTGAGCGCGAAGCCAACGCCCAGGGTGTCATCGCCAAGGATGCAGCTCTTCAGGTGGATCTGGCAAAATAACGGTGACCCAAAGCTTAGCCCATGGACCCTGAAACATGCTGAGCGCCTGCATCCACCCATGGAAGATACGCCAGGCGGTGCGCAGCTTCCACCAGGGCGGCATCATCGCATACCCTACCGAGGCCATCTATGGTCTGGGCTGTGACCCGATGAACTGGTGCGCCGTAGAGGGTTTACTGCAACTGAAGCAACGTCCAGTTGACAAGGGGCTGATCCTGATCGCCGCCAGTTTTGAACAACTACAGCCCTTCGTGAAACCCCTCTCCGCCGCCCAGATGAAACCGATCATGGAGAGCTGGCCGGGACCCAACACTTGGCTGCTTCCGGCAGCGGACGACCTGCCATTCTGGCTTAGTGGAAGTCATGACACCCTGGCTGTACGGGTTACAGATCACCCCATCGCGGCGGGACTGTGTATGGCCTGCAACTCACCTCTGGTCTCCACCAGTGCCAATATCAGCACCCACCATCCGGCACAAAACACCATCCAGGTCCGCACTCAACTGGGAGAGCGCCCAGATATAATCATCCATGGCGCAACCGGTGGACAAAAAAGCGCCTCGGTTATCCGGGATGGAGCAACTGGAAGGGTGATTCGGGGCTAGAGGCCCTGCACCTCCAGACAACAGGCGGAACAAAAAAGAACGCCCACCAGGGGAGGGGCGGGCTTAGGGCGCCACTAAGTGACGCTAACGGAGGATCAACCGGTAAGGGCCTGCGCAGGCCCCAGGATTAATCTATTCAAACGGATTACCAACATACCTGAACAAAACTGTAGTCACGAATTTGACATTTTTCAATATAATGGCGCAAATTTAGTGGCAAACCCCGGCCATAAACGCTGCACACGGGCGCAGATCCAGCTCCGCGGGCAGCATTAAACAACTATCAATGGAACATCCAAATGCAGAACGAACTGGTTGAACTGGAGACCAAGCTGGCCTTTCAGGAAGATCTGATTCAGGCGCTGAACCAGACCGTAGCAGAACAGCAACAGGAACTGCTGGAGCTAAAGCGGGACGTGGAGGAGCTGCAGGTGCAGCTCAGGGCCATGGCCCCCAGCCTTGCCTCCGGCACGACAGACGAGCCACCACCCCACTACTGATGGCTGGGAAAAAAGCGGCTGTGGATACAGCCGCCATAACACGAGTTCAAAACCGGTAACCTGCAGCACTACCGGGCAAATCTGCTGTTAGCGATGCTACTTTTTTCTATTCATGGCCCGTAGACGCTTGATCAGGCCTTCCATGCCACTACGCTTAATTATCCCCTGAAAACTGGCGGTGTGGCTTTTGGCCAGGCTCACGCCAGAGATTATAATATCGTAGGCGCGCCAGCCGCCCTTCCCACGGTACATCAAATAAACCACATTGACCGAACTGGTTCCGGAAGGCGTCACCCTGGTGCGCACGGCCACACTCCTGCCTGAACCCTTGGTAGGCAGGTGCTGCATCTTCCAGCTGTTGTAACTGGAAAAAGCGGTGCCATAGGTGCGGATCAACAACCGCTTGAACTGAGAGGTAAATCTGCTTCTCTGCCCAGATGAGGCCTTATTCCAGTACTTCTTGCCTAATGCCCGCTTTGAAACCAAATGGAAATTCACATAGGGCACGAGGATCCGGTTGACCGCACCATACACACGGCTTGGGCTGGGCTTACCCTTCAATGCCCGTTGCATGCGATCAGAAACCTTCTGAATAACCGCCTGTGGCGCAGTTAACTTCTTGGCCCAAGACTCCTGAGGCAGGGCCGATACCAGAAAAAACAGTACTGCCAGATGTAGTGGCAGGCGCAATTTGGCAAGTGATGATAGCTCCATAATTTAATCTCCATCTCTATTATTTTGTGGTCATACAGTGCCATAGCGTCTGACCAGCGATTATTCTTAAACCTCAACTAACCTTAGGCAACTCCCCTCCAGTTACGTTCCCGTCACCAGGAAGAGCTTCCGATTTCAACAGGAGCCGGATGTAAAATCCAGCATCATGGCAAAACAAACCCCAAAAAACGGCATTTTTTTCCAACAACTTCTTTTTTACGCTTATATCGTACCGCCGCCTAAGGTATCTTATAGCGCTTACCATCCATACAGGTGAACGGAGACCTGCCAATGCAAGACAAAACAGCCCTAACCGCACCATTCCCCAACACCCGTATGCGCCGCATGCGCCGGGATGAGTTCTCCCGTCGCCTGATGCGAGAGAACGAGATCACACCCTCCGATTTCATCTACCCGGTGTTCATACTTGAAGGTCAGGGCGAGCGTGAGGCAGTGGCCTCAATGCCCGGGGTGGAACGCCTGAGCATTGATCTGCTGGTGCAGGAGGCAAAACAGGTCCACGCCCTTGGAGTACCGGCCATTGCCCTGTTTCCGGTCACACCACCGGAGGCCAAGTCTGAAAACGCCAGCGAGGCGTTCAACCCGGACGGACTGGCCCAGCGCGCAGTACGCGCACTCAAAGACACAGTGCCTGAGCTGGGAGTCATGACCGATGTGGCCCTGGACCCCTTTACCACCCACGGCCAGGACGGGCTGATTGATGCATCCGGGTATGTAATGAATGATGAGACCATGGAGATACTGGTAAAGCAGGCCGCATCCCACGCCGCCGCTGGCGCCGACATGGTCGCCCCCTCCGACATGATGGATGGCCGCATCGGCGCCATCCGTAACATCCTGGAGACAGAGGGACATATCCACACCCGCATCATGGCCTACTCGGCAAAATACGCCTCCAGCTTCTACGGCCCCTTCCGCGACGCCGTGGGTTCCGCGGCCAATCTGGGAAGCGGCAACAAATACACCTATCAGATGGATCCGGCCAACTCGGACGAGGCCCTGCGCGAGATCGCCCTGGACCTGCAAGAGGGTGCCGACATGGTGATGGTAAAGCCGGGCATGCCCTATCTGGACATAGTGCGCCGGGTAAAGGACGAGTTCGGCGCCCCCACCTTCGTCTACCAGGTGAGTGGTGAATACGCCATGCTGATGGCGGCCGCCCAAAACGGCTGGCTGGACCAGCAGGCAGTGGTGATGGAGTCCCTGCTGTGTATAAAACGGGCCGGAGCTGACGGCATCCTGACCTACTTTGCCAAGCAGGCCGCCCAGTGGCTTAACGACTAGCGAATACAGCAGAGCCCCGTCTATATGACCGACAGATATGCCGTTATTGGCAACCCAGTCGAACACAGCAAGTCACCGCTGATTCACCAGGCCTTTGCTGAGCAGACGGGGGAAACTCTGGAGTATGGCCGCATCCTGGGGCAGCCCGGTCGGTTTGAGCAGGCGGTTGGGGAGTTTCTGGAACAGGGTGGAAAGGGCCTGAACATTACCGTTCCTTTCAAGGAGGACGCCTGGCGACTGGCGGATGAACGAAGTGAGCGCGCGCAGACCGCAGGGGCCGTCAACACCCTGATACTGTTAGCGGATGGCAAGCTGCGCGGCGACAACACCGACGGCATCGGCCTGGTCAACGACCTCAAGCTGAACCACAGCTGCCCCCTGTCCGGGGCAGAGATCCTGATCCTCGGGGCGGGTGGTGCCACGCGCGGGGTGCTGCGCCCCCTGCTGGAGGCCGCCCCCAAGCGCCTGACCATAGCCAATCGCACCGCCAGCAAGGCCTCGGCCCTGGCCACAGAGTGCGCCACTCTGGGCACGGTGACAGGATGCGGGCTGGAGCAACTGGAAGGGCAGGAGTTCGATATCATAATCAACGGAACCGCCGCCGGACTGGCGGGTGCGGTGCCGGATATTCCCGCTAACATCCTACGCCCCGGAGGCTGGACCTATGACATGATGTACGGTGACACCCCTACCGCATTTGTGCGCTGGGGCCAAAATCACGGGGCCGCCCAGGCCCTGGACGGACTGGGAATGCTGGTGGAACAGGCCGCCGAGTCCTTTTATATCTGGCGAGGTGTACGCCCTGACACTATGGCGGTTATCCGTTCACTCCAGGAAAAGTAGTTCACTGGCGCCACCGGCCATCAGATGTAGCAATGCCCCCACAACCTCCCCCGCACACCACTGTCAGCACAAAGCTAAAGGTCTCATGGAATCTGCCGCTAAACAGACCAAGACGACTGTTCTTGATGCTGATTCTGCACAACAGATTTCAGGTTCTACTGTAATGAGATACCGAACTGATACTGCGCCCTGCACCTGAATGTTTTCGTACCAAGCAGCCACAAAATAAGAGATAGCCCCACACAAGAGATTGACGAGAACGGCGGTTTAACCACCATCATTGCAGGAAGCGTCAACTTGATTGCTGACACGGTAGTACTATCTGGCTTGATTCCAGATTATAAACAATAGTCAGGGCTAAAAAGAGGTTATGAATGAACAGATTACTTAGCGGGTTTCGTATACGCCACAAGATCTTTATAGGTTTTACCATTGTCCTGCTGATAATGGCCGCCATCTCCCTGCAAGCACTGAATAGCCTGTCAAAAGTGGAAGAGAGCGTCACAGATGTGGTGGAGAAACGCCAGCCAACGGCAATGCTCACCAAAGATCTGGCCACCAGTATCCACCGCGCCGCAGGCGCGCTCGGTTTTTTTCTCGCCAGTAAGGAAGAGATACACCAAAAACATTTTAATAAAGAAATGACACGATCAACCGGCATCCTGGCCGAACTCAGAGGGCTTCCCAGTATCAGCTCAGATCAGGAATCAACACAACTAATCCAAGAGCTGGATACCTCCATCAAAAAATTCCGCGAGTTGGGAAACAGCCTGATCAAAGTTGCACCAGCACTTGAAAAGAATTTTCCAGGTGTTGCCTATGCAAACACAAAGATAAATCCCATAAACCAGAACATAGTCCGGTTGACTTCCACGATGGTCTTTTCCGAACGGGAAGAGGAGGCCAATGAAACTCGCAAAGAGATCCTGATGGATATGGCAGAGCTGCGTTATGCCTGGAGCAATATCATGAGCGGCATCCGTGGCTATCTGGCATTTCGGTCCGACTCAGTGGTTGCAAATATGCAACTCTTTCTTTCCCAGACCGAGTCGCTGACGAAAAAAATCACCGCATACGATGATGAACTGACCCTGGAGCAGCTAGATGCAATTGAGCAGTTCACCGCCCTATACAAGGAATTTATCCAACATAAGGAAAAAATACTGGCCATCCACGGTGGTGAAAAATGGCGTACCGATGCCTGGCTGGTGCGCAATGAGGTTGGGCCCCTGCTGATTGATATTAAAAAGAAGCTGGAGCAGCTGGTAGATATCCAGTCGAAGTCAATTACCAGCATTAGCCGTACTCTTCTGGATAACACTAGCACCACTATTCGCATGGTTGGCGCCCTGCTCATTGCCGGCTTGGTTATCGGCGCAGCACTGGCATGGTTTATTGGGAATCTTATTGGCGCACCAATCAGCCAGATAGCACTTACCATGAAGGACATAGCAGAGGGAAATGGCGACCTTTCCCAGCGCCTCTCCATCAACAGCAAGGATGAGCTTGGTAACCTAGCCCTTGCCTTCAACACCTTTGTCAGCAAGATTCAAGACATAGTGAAGAGGACCGCAGGCGCCACTGGACAGGTGCTGGAAGCGGTGGCCCAAACCACAGAAAAAACCACCATAATCACCAACAAGATCATAAGCCAGGAGTCCGAAACCTCACAGATGGCCACTGCCATGTACCAGATGTCTGCCACGGTTTCCGAAGTCGCTAAAAATGCCAGTCAGGCGGAGGAGGCTGCCCACGCAGCAAACACTGCGGCAACCACGGGCCAGGAGATGGTTGCCAAGGCCGCAACCTCTATCCAGGAGTTGGCGCAAGAGGTGCAGACCGCATCTGAGGTGATGGGCAAGGTGGAGAAGGATACCAATGATATCGGCACTGTGCTGGACGTAATCAAGGGCGTTGCCGAACAGACCAATCTACTGGCGCTTAACGCAGCCATTGAAGCGGCGCGCGCCGGAGAGCAGGGCCGGGGGTTTGCCGTGGTTGCCGACGAGGTCCGTAACCTTGCTACCCGCACCCAGGAGTCAACCGTGGAGATCGAACAGATGATCGGACGGTTACAGAGTGGGGCGCGCGAAGCGGTATCGGTGATGAGCGCAAGCCGGAAGAAAGCCGAGTCCAATGTGGAGCAGTCCAGTAAGGCCCAGGACTCCCTGGAGGTCATCACCCAGGCAATTGGCACCATTACAGACATGAACACCCAGATAGCCACTGCCGCCATAGAACAGGACTCGGTGGCAGAAGGTATCAACCGCTCGGTCACTGCAATCAACGATGCAAGCTTGGAGACCTCTGTACTCTCCCGCGAGACGGTGAAAATTACCGAGGACCTGGGAGAGCTGGCATCCAACCTCCAATCACTTATCGGACAGTTTAAGATATCTGGCCATGACACCATGGATTTTGAAATGGCAAAATCTGCGCATCTAGCCTGGAGGGCGCGCCTGCGCGGTTTTCTGGATGGTCGCGAGTCACTCTCCCACCAGGAGGCGGTATCGCACCATGATTGCATCCTGGGCAGTTGGTACTACGGAAGCGGGATGTCCGAATATGGTCATATTTCCGGGATGCAGGAGATGGAAGGACCTCACACCGAGCTGCACAATATCATCCGGGAGATAGTCACGCTGAAAGGAAATGGCCGGGACGATGAGGCAGAACAACTCTTCACAAAAATCGAGCCCCTGTCAAAACAGATCGTTGGTCTGCTGGACAAGGTAGAGGAGTCGATAGCGAGGCACCAGGAGATGGACGCCGTCGCCTAAGGGGTACCGGGTAGGGTTGCAGAAAAGGCCCTGTACCTGGGGCCGAACCCGCCAAGCGCCACAATCCAATTGGGATATCGGTTACTCTGCTCCTGTCGCAGGCGACGGCGGTATAACTCTTGTGGTTGTGGGAGACCCTTTGATAATGTGACTACCACCATTAGCAGCACCGATATTTTTCCGACTACTCCGCCCGGTACTTCTGTGCCAGTCTGGAGTAGTTGGCCGGTGAGTAGTCCAGAAACTCCTGCTCCCTCTCATTCAGTTCCCGCACCTTGCGCACCGGAGACCCGTGCCATAGATAACCACCTTCCAGAGTCTTGCCACCGGGCACCAGGCTACCGGCCCCCAGCACCACCCGCGACTCGATCACCGCCCCATCCATCACCACCGCACCCATGCCTATGAGACAGTTATCTCCAATAGTGCAGCCATGCAGCATCACCTTGTGACCAACCGTAACATTATCTCCCACGATGGTGGGATAGCCACCGGGATTGAACCTGCTGTCGTGGGTTACATGCACCACACTGCCATCCTGAATATTGGTGTTGGCTCCTATCTTTATGTGGTGGATATCTCCCCGTATCACCACTTGCGGCCAGACAGAGGAGCCAGCGCCCAGTTCCACTTCACCGATAATTACCGCAGTGGGGTCCACCCATGCATCCTCCGCAATGGAAGGCGCCTTGCCTTGAAACACTCTAATATCTGCCACATGTTACTCCTGAGGGGTTATAGATCTGACTAATGATACAATCATTGGCGTCACAGAAAAAAGGAGTTGGCATGGATATATCGACCTTCATAGCCCTGGGGGTGATCGCAGTAACAGCAATCTATGTGATAACCATCTACAACGGCCTGGTAAACCTGAAACATGGCGTCGCCAAGGCCTGGTCAAATATTGATGTGCTTTTGAAGCAGCGTCACGACGAACTTCCTAAGTTGGTGGAGACCTGCAAACAGTACATGCAGTATGAGCAGGAGACCCTGGAGCGGGTAATGCAGGCCAGAAGCGCAGTCTCCGCCGCCCGACAGCAGGGCGACATGGGAGTACTCGGTGCAGCCGAGGGCCAGCTACGATTGGGACTGGGCAACCTGTTTGCCGTTGCCGAAGCCTATCCTGACCTAAAGGCCAACGAGACCTTCCTACACCTGCAAGGCCGTATCACCGGGCTGGAGAACAGCATTGCAGACCGGCGTGAGTTCTATAACGAAAGCGTAAACAACAACAATGTTCGCATAGAGCAGTTTCCCGATGTGATCGTCGCCGGCATGTTCAACTTCAAGGCAGCAGAACTGCTGGAGTTTTCCGAGCAGGAGAAGCAGGATATGGACATGAAATCACTGTTTGAGTAATGCCAATAACAGAACAGATTGCACTCCTCTCCAACTGGGAATTCTGGGCGCTCACCCTGGCATCGGCCGCCACCGCACTGGTCGGTCTCTATCTAATAGTTCACTACCTGCGTCATGTCCGCACCATTGCGGACACCCCCACGGCAAAGGTGCGCTCAGCCCATCAAGGCTATGTGGAACTTGCCGGCATGGCCACCAGGATGGAGGGCGACCCCATCCTGGCGCCTCTCACCGGTCAGGAGTGTTGCTGGTACCGCTACAAGATTGAGCGCCGTGGGGACAAACACTGGCGCACCATTGAGAAGGGCAGTAGTGAGCATCTGTTCCTGCTGCGCGATAACACCGGTAACTGCATCATTGACCCGGACGGGGCAGACATCACCCCAGGCCATACCCATGTCTGGCAGGGCAACAGCAGCACCCCATCCGCCTATGCAGGCAACAGTGTCGGTCCCGGGAAATTTTGGAAACTGTCCACAATTCTCAACCGACATGTGACCAACGGCTCCCGTTACCGCTACACCGAGTCACGCATCCATGAGCGAGACCCGCTCTATGCCATTGGACAGTTCAAGACCCTGGACGAGATGGACCATATGCAGCAACGTGGAGAGATAACCAGAGAACTGCTGCGCGACTGGAAACAGCAGCAAGCTGAATTGCTGCTGGAATTTGATCGCAACCGGGACCGGCATATCGACCCCGAAGAGTGGGAACAGGTACGCCGCAAGGCGGCTACCCAGGCCCATACCGAACAGCAGCAACTCCTGGGGGATAACACACTGCACACCCTGAGTGACACCGGCTCCCGACAGCAACCCTTTCTTCTCTCCAGCCTGCCGGAGTTCGACCTAGTGCGGCGTTATCGACTCTTTGTTCATCTGGCCACCGCCGCATTCTTTTTAGGTGGCTCTCTGGGTGTCTGGCTACTATCGTTCAAGTTTGGGAACCTCTGATTTATTCTGGGATTCCAGCAGCATACGGATGTGCTGCCATTTCCAATGGCTATGCACCATTGGAAATGCAGGGAATGGAAAATCGCATTTTCCATTTACGCGCCCTGGTAAAGCCATTCATGACTTTACCAGGGCTTCTTCAAAGTAGTGTGCCACACTGTGTGATAAGGACATTTCGTGTCACAATGGTCGTTTGCTTCTAATGCCATCCGAGGTCTTTCGTTTTATGGACAATCCCCTATTGCATCTTGAGGGACTGCCGCCTTTTTCGCTCATCCAGCCAGAACACGTGGAGCCCGCCGTGGATCAACTGCTGGCTGAGTGTCGATCCGGAACCAATAAGTTGCTGGACAACGCCCTGGAGTTCAGCTGGAACAACCTGGTGGAACCCCTGGAGATACTGGATGACCGGCTCAGTCGCGCCTGGTCGCCCGTAAGTCATATGAACTCGGTGGTCAACTCGGATGAGCTGCGCACAGCCTACAACGCCTGTCTGCCCAAACTCAGCAACTACGCCACCGAGATGGGCCAGAATGAGCAGCTGTTTCAGGCCTACAAACATGTCCGAGAAGATGGCCTGCAACTGGATGTCGCACAGAAAAAGAGCCTGGATAACGCCCTGCTCGACTTCCAGCTCTCCGGGGTTGATCTCTCGCCAGAGAAAAAGGCCCGCTTCAAACATATAAGCCAAAAGCTGTCCCAGCTTGGCAGCAGCTTCAGTGACAACCTGCTCGATGCCACCAACGCCTGGAGCAAGCTGATCCAAGATGAGAAGATTCTAGCGGGACTGCCTGAGTCCGCCCTGGACCTGGCCCGCCAGACCGCCGAGCAGCGGGGGAAACAGGGATGGCTGCTGACCCTGGAGTTCCCCTCCTACATCCCGGTACTCACCTACGCCGACGATCGGGAGCTACGCCACGAGATGTACCAGGCCTATGCCACCCGTGCCTCCGACTGCGGCCCCGATGCAGGCAAGTGGGATAACAGCGAGATCATGGAGCAGCTTCTGGCCCTGCGCCATGAACAAGCGCAGTTACTCGGTTTTGACAACTATGTAGAGCGCTCCCTGGCCCGCAAGATGGCCCGTAGCGGCCAGGAGGTGATGGAGTTTCTCACCGACCTCGCCACCCGTTCCATCTCCCAGGCCCGGACCGAGCTGAGCGAGCTGAAGCAATTTACCGCAGAGCACTGCGGCATGGACGAATTGCAGGCCTGGGACATCGGCTACTACTCAGAGAAACTGCGCCAGCACCGCTACTCCATAAGCCAGGAAGAGATCAAACCATACTTTCCCGACACCCGAGTCATACCCGGCATGTTTGCAGTGGTGGCGCGCCTCTACGGCATGCAGATCACCGAGAGCAACGGGGTGGACTGCTGGCACCCCGACGTACGCTTTTATGAGATCAGGGACCGGGATGGAGTGCTGCGCGGACAGTTCTACCTGGATCTGTATGCCCGCCCGCAAAAACGCGGCGGTGCCTGGATGGACGAGTGCGCCAGCCGCTTTGTCACCTCTGACCACACCCAAACCCCGGTGGCGTACCTCACCTGCAACTTCTCACCTCCGGTGGGCGACAAACCGGCCCTGCTCACCCATGACGAAGTGGAGACCCTGTTCCATGAATTTGGCCACGGCCTGCACCACATGCTCACCCGGATCGACTATCCCAGCGTATCCGGCATTAGCGGTGTGGCCTGGGACGCGGTGGAGCTGCCATCCCAGTTCATGGAGAACTGGTGCTGGGAGCCCGAGGCCCTGGAGCTGATATCTGGCCACTATCAGAGCGGTGAACCCATACCCCAAGATATGTTTCAACGCATGCAGGCGGCCAAGAACTTCCAATCCGGGATGCAGATGGTGCGCCAGTTGGAATTTGCTATCTTCGATATGCGCATCCACCAGGAGTTCACACCGGAGCAGGGCGGCAGGATCTATGAAATCCTGGAACAGGTACGCTCTGAGGTGGCCGTAATCCAGCCACCGGAATTCAATCGTTTTGCCCACGGCTTCTCCCACATATTCGGTGGCGGCTACGCGGCAGGCTACTATAGCTACAAATGGGCCGAGGTACTCTCTGCCGATGCCTTCTCACTATTTGAGATGAAAGGTGTTTTCGACCAGAATACCGGGGAGTCATTTTTACATAACATCCTAGAGCAGGGCGGATCCCGGGATGCTATGGAACTATTCGTGGCATTCCGGGGCCGGGAACCGGAGATCGATGCCCTATTACGTCACAGCGGAATAACCGCAACTGCTGTACCTAGGGTCTGATAACACCAATCCAACAGGTTCTGTTACGTCTGAAAAAGCGTCAATCTAAGCGCGAGGAGTATAGTTTGGTCATTCCAAATGAACAACGAGCAACAACGAGTGACGCTTTTTCAGGCGTAACCCGAAGGGCTGGGGCTATTTTTCCGCCCAGCTGCGTTATCATTCACTCATGTAAAGTTACTACACATCACTCATTATGCCTTGTTGGACGAAAAAATAGTCCTAGCAGTGCCTATTGGATTGGTGTTAACAGACCCAAGGAAAAGGCCTGATGATAAGAATCTTTTTTATGCTCCTGTTTGCCATTGGCAGTGCCCAGGCCGCACATATTACCGACAAACTACTGGTTGGGTTCTACGCCAAGCCTGACCCCGCCAGTCAACCAACCAAGGTCCTGCCCAGCGGCACGCCACTGGATGTACAGGAAAAAAGCGGCGCCTTTTCCAAAGTGCGGCTGGGGGACGGCAAAGTGGGCTGGGTCAAGACCATCTACATCAGCAATGAGAAACCGGCCCGAGCCATGTTGCTGGAACTACAGGCCAAATCCAGCACACTCCAAAACAAGCTGCGCCAAAAGGAGAAGGCGCTTAAGGCCGCTCTTGCCGGAACTACGTCCGCCGGCACAGGCAACAACGACAAACTCAAGAGTGAACTGGCCCAGGCCAAACAGAAGCTGGTTGCGGCGGGTAAGGCCCTGAAGAACGAGCGTAAAGAGGCCAGGCGTCTTAACGCCCTGTTGAAAAAATCCAGTTCCAAGGGTTCTGGCAACCAATCCAAGCAGGTCCGGGCCATGAAAAAGAAACTGGCATCCAGCGAGGCTGAACTAAAGGCCACCATACATGAGGCCAGGCTGTTACAGGACCTGCTGAAAAAGACCGACCAGACAGCAAGCCAGCACATAGCCACTCTGGAGCAAGAGCTACAACGGAGCAAAAAGAAACTGCAAGACAGCGGCGGGGCCTCTGGCGGCAACCACTCAGCCCTGCTCAAGCAGAACGCCATCATGAAACAGCGCCTGCAGCAGATGGGAGAGCTCCTGGGCGCACCCCTGCCCGAGATTGAGAAGGAGAACAGCTCAGGCTCAGGTTTTGGACTCAATATCTGGGCCATCCTGATCGCCGTCCTGCTGGGAGTAGGCTTGATAGGTGGCATCGCCTACAAGAACCTACACATGCGCCGACGCTACGGGGGATTTCGTATCTAAACCGGCTGGAGCAGGAGCACATGACACACTACAACAACCTGGAATGACTGAGATCTTATGGAATACAGAGATTTAAGGGATTTCATTGGGCAACTGGAGAGCCTGGGCGAGCTAAAACGCATCTCAACAGAGGTAGACCCATACCTGGAGATAACCGAGATATGCGACCGCACCCTACGCCGGGGAGGACCAGCGCTGCTGTTCGAAAACGTTAAGGACTCTGAATTTCCGCTACTTGGCAACCTGTTCGGCACCCCCAAGCGGGTCGCACTGGGGATGGGACAGGAGTCGGTGGAGGCGCTCCAGGAAGTGGGAAGCCTACTGGCCATGTTGAAGGAGCCGGAAGCGCCCAAGGGTATGCGTGACGCCTGGGAAAAACTGCCGGTATTCAGGCGGGTCCTGGATATGGCGCCCAAGGAGAAAAAGGGCGCACCCTGCCAGGAGGTGGTGCTTGAGGGTGACGCCGTAGACCTGGCCAAGATCCCTATTCAGACCTGTTGGCCAGAGGACGCCGCCCCCCTCATAACCTGGGGTCTGGTGGTAACCAGAGGCCCCAACAAGCCCCGTCTCAACCTGGGCATCTACCGCATGCAGGTGTTGGGGAAAAACCGGGTAATCATGCGTTGGCTATCACACCGCGGCGGCGCCCTGGACCTCCGGGAGTGGCAACAACAGCATCCGGGAGAGCCCTATCCGGTGGCGGTGGCGCTGGGTACCGACCCGGCCACCACCCTGGCCGCCGTGACCCCGGTACCCGACACCCTGTCTGAATACGCCTTTGCCGGCCTGCTGCGGGGCAGCCGCACCGAGGTGACCAACTGTATCGGCTCCGATCTGCAGGTGCCCAGCTCCGCCGAGTTTGTGCTGGAGGGTTATATCCACCCGGACGACATGGCCCCGGAAGGCCCGTTTGGGGACCACACCGGCTACTACAATGAGGTAGACCAGTTTCCGGTCTTCACTATCGACCGCATCACCCACCGCCGCAACCCCATCTACCACAGCACCTACACCGGACGCCCACCGGATGAGCCATCGATCCTGGGCGTGGCCCTGAATGAGGTGTTTGTACCCATCCTGAAAAAGCAGTTCCCAGAGATCATCGACTTCTATCTGCCACCGGAGGGGTGTTCCTACCGCATGGCCATAGTCAGCATCAAGAAACAGTATCCAGGGCACGCCAAGCGGGTAATGTTGGGGATCTGGTCATTCCTGCGCCAGTTCATGTATACCAAATTCGTGGTGGTCACCGATGAAGATGTAAACGTGCGGGAGTGGCCAGATGTGATCTGGGCTATGACCACACGCATGGATCCGGGACGAGATACTACAATCATAGATAACACCCCCATAGACTATCTAGACTTTGCATCACCAGTCTCGGGGCTGGGCTCCAAGATGGGGTTTGACGCCACCAACAAGTGGCCAGGAGAGACCGACCGGGAGTGGGGACGCACCATAACCATGGACCCGGCAGTAACACGACACATTGACGAAATCTGGGAAGAATTAAACATTGAGTAACAATAACCAGATTAAAAATCTAAAATAATCTAATAATCTAATAGATAATGGAGGCTGATCCATGCGGACTATCATGCTGATGAATGCCAAGGGTGGATGTGGCAAGACTACACTGGCGACCAATATCGCCACCTGGTTTGCGGATGAAGGGAAGAGAGTGGCCCTGGCCGATTTTGATCCACAGGGGTCATCCCTGGATTGGCTTCTGGCCCGTAAGGGTTACGAGGGCATCCCGGATATTGAGGGGATTGACGCCACCAATGGGCCAGCAACTGCTGCCCGCGGCACAGACTACCTGATCATGGACGCACCCGCCGCGATCCATGGCAAGGAGATCAACGCCATGCTGCGCCGAGTCCAGACCCTGCTCATTCCGGTCCTCCCCTCTCCCATAGACATGCGCGCCTGCAGCCGCTTTCTGGAAGAGCTGCTGAAGAGTGGACGGATCTCTAAAGAGCAGACAAAAATAGCCATAGTAGCAAACCGGGTGTGGGAGAGAACCAATGTATACCGGCAGCTTGAGGAGTACCTGGGCCACCTGCAGATACCGGTACTGACCCATCTACGCGAGAGTCAGAACTATATTCGCTCTGCGGAAAAAGGACTGGGGCTGTTTGAACTTGCCCCATCCCAGGTGTGGCAGGATCTGGAGCAGTGGGACCCCATCATCGAGTGGCTGAGCAGCCGCAAGAGCCTGCCTGCCTCCCATTAACCCGGCAACCTTATAGATGATGTTCAGCCTGACTTTTGATCATTCAATGCGTCAGGGTCTTCAAGAAAACACCAGCCCAGCGTTGCGGCTTTTGCTAATGCAGCGACCATCAGCTGCAAGTCGCACCTTGATCTGACATTTTCTTGAAGACCTGAAGGTTGCCGGGCTAATAAAAGCAAATACCGACCAGAGGAACTTAAACTATAGTAGACATAGGGGTACACAGTAACTAGAGGCTCAGACTGCGCTGCCGATGTGCGCCATATGTCCGTGCATAATGATTTGGCGCCAACCCAGGGTAAACTAGACAAAATGGACTCGGCAAAGATACTTCTGGTTGACGATGAGACCCACATCCTCAATGGCTACCGTAGGGGTCTATGTCACAAATTCGCTCTGGATACCGCCAACAGCGGTCTAGAGGCAATTGATCGCCTTGCCCAGAATTCTGACTACGCTGTTGTCGTTACAGATATGCGCATGCCAGGCATGAACGGCCTGGAGCTGCTGTCCCAGGTGCGCAAACTCAGCCCGGATATCGCACGCATCATGCTAACCGGGAACTCTGACCAGCAAACAGTCATTGATGCAGTCAACCAGGGCGAGGTCTGCAAATTTCTTACCAAGCCATGTAATCTGGACACCCTGGAGAGCGCCATCGCAGACGGCATCCAGCAACATCGTCTGGCTAAGACCAACCAGGCCCTGCTCAAGAGAAACTCCTCACGAATAAAAGGTCTGGCAAAAAAATTAGCTCACCAGTCCCTGCACGACCCCCTTACCGGACTGGATAACAGACACTCCTTTGAGATTCGCCTGACCTGGGCAATTGAGTCATCCCAGAAAGAGGATCTTATCCATGCCGTCTGCTACCTGGATCTGGATCACTTTCATGTCATAAACGGCAGCTACGGTACCGCAACCGGTGATGCGGTCCTGCAACAACTGGCAAAGCTACTCACATCAAAGCGACACAAAGATGACATGGTGGCACGTCTATCCGATGACAAATTCGGCATCCTCCTAAGTAAATGCAGCCTGGAGGATGCCTGCGAAATAGTGGAACAGCTACAGCAGCAGATAAGAATTTTCAGTTTCGGACATGAAGGACATGATATCTCCATAAGCGCCAGCATGGGGCTCATACCCATCACCAACAGTGACAGTGATATTGCAGCCATAATCAGAAAGGCTGAGGCTTCCTGCGCTCTGGCCAAGGAGAGTGGTAGAAATCTGCTGCACATAGCAGACCCCAGTGACCAGGAACTAAAACGGCGTCTGAATGAGATGCTTGTCGCCAGCGATATCAACCGCGCCCTGAAGGAGGATCGTTTCCAGCTCTACTACCAGCCCATCACCCCCATTGCCTCCGGCAAATCCGAAGGCCAACACCTTGAGCTGTTGCTGCGCATGCTGGATGCAGATGGAAAAATTCACCTGCCGAGCGAATTTCTGCCCGCTGCCGAGCACTACCATCTATCTCCACAGATCGATTGCTGGGTAATATGCTCTGCGGCTAGCTGGTTAGAAAATCACCCGGAGCAACTACAAAAAATATCCTCCTGCTCAATAAATCTTTCCGGGCTCTCCCTTGGTAGTTCCGTAGTTATGAAGTGCATTACCCAGGCCTTTGAATCCGGTGGGGTGCCAAAGAACAAGGTCTGTTTTGAAGTAACAGAAACCGCAGCAATCCTAAAGCTTGATCTGGCCATAGAATTTATCAGCGCTCTCAAGGCCCAGGGCTTCATGTTCTCTCTGGATGACTTTGGTAGTGGTTACTCCTCATTCAACTATCTAAAAAGCCTGCCGGTGGATTATCTGAAGATAGATGGCGCCTTTGTAAAAAACATAAGCAGCGATAAGGTAAGCCGGAGCATGGTCAAATCTATCCACGAAATCGGACAAGCCATGGGAATAAAGACCATCGCCGAGTTTGTTGAAAACCAAGACATCTTGAACTGCCTGGAGGGGCTACAGATCGATTATGCACAGGGTTATCTGATCGCCAGACCTCGTCCTCTGGATGATCTGAAATAACAACCTGCTGGTAAGGAGTATTACATGCACAACATCATGATCGTTGACGATGAAGAGAATATTCTCAGCGCCCTCACCCGCATCTTAAAACGGGAACCCGATCTTAAGATAGTGGCGCATACTAATCCACGCGCCGCCCTGGACGATCCCAACATATCCAATTTTCACCTGTTTCTCTCCGACTATAGGATGCCAGAGATGGACGGCGTCGATTTTCTGGTCAACACCAAGCGCTCCAACCCCAATGCCATGCGCATCATTCTGAGCGGCACCGCAGACTTTTCTGTTCTAGTGGACGCCATCAATCAGGCCGAGATATTTCGTTTCATTCCCAAGCCGGTACAAGTGGAGGAGCTACTGCAAACCCTGCACCAGGCCCTGCATCTGCATGACGTTATGGAAGAGAACCGGCGCCTTTCCAGCCTGGTCCGAGAACAGCAGAGTGAACTGGAAAACAGAAAGATGGCGTTGAAGCAGTTTACCGAGGAGCACCCAACCCTGGCCAAGGTCGAATGGGAAGATGATGGATCAATCATCATTAATGAAAATGATATTTAATCCACAACGGGAGTAAAGCCACCTCCGCGCCGGATCTAGCACCAATTGACGTCGCAATATGGCACTATTTACTGGTAATCAGCAACACTCGCACCGGCCCCGAAATAATTCCATTCTCTTCGGAAGCCACCAAACGCAACAGGACGGCCGTGCTCAGTTCCTGCCCTTTCGCCACCAACAGAGCCCCCACCCCTGAGACAATGTTCTGGTCCAGGATCATGCCTGGCCGCAGCTTGGTAACCGGCAGGCTCATCACTTCAAAGCTGGCCCCGCCCCCACCCGCAGCCAACGCCTGCACCAGGGCTGGAGCATACTGATCTGGCTCGGCCCGCAGTTCATTGATGGCATCCTCATCATTCATACCCTGGGATACCAGGGCGTCATAGGCCAGCGCCACCTTCAGAATCTGCCCCCCCAAAACACCTCGTTGCGCTAAGGTAAGGGTGGGACCCATCTCGATAGTGTCAGGCGTTGAGTTCTGCTGCTCCACCATTGTCGCAACGGTTTCAAAACGCGGTATGTGCTGCAGCAGGCGAGCGCCGATCTCTGGATGTTTATTGAATTGCACACGCTCATGATCCTCAATTGACTTGCCATAGGCCAGCTTCTCCATCACCTCCGGGGGTAGGGTAATGCAGCCGAGCTGGGACAGCATTGCAGCCAACTCGTAGCTCCAACTATCACTCAGCTTGAGCTGCTTGGCCATGGACAGTACATGCCGTTTAATCCGCGAGGCCCGGCTAAAAGAGTTGGGATCCACCAGCCCCAATATATCTGCCAACAGGTTTACCGTCCCCTTGAGAGTTTTATTGATCAGATCACGTTCAGCCGTAATATGTCGGTACTGCTGAATGCCGTCGATCATGGTTTCAAATAGCACTCCGATCGGCACCGGCTTGTTATGAAAGCGGAATATGTTGCCCTCATTGATTGCGGTTAAGGCCACATCCAGATTGGCATTTCCCGTCAGCATGACACGTACAGTATCCGGCGATAGAGTGCGCATCTGGGTCAGAAACTCCAAACCATCCATATTTGGCATCTGCATATCCGATATTACAACCGCAAACGGGCCATCGTGGGTAACCGCCTGAATACCATCCTCGCCACTGGCGGCAGTGACCAGATTTATTCTTTTGTGGAACTGACGGGTAAACGATGCAAGCAGATTGCGATCATCATCAACCAACAATACTTTCTCAGCAGGACCGGCCATACCCCACCTCTACTGACGGCTGCCGGCTCACAGAAAATAGAGCACCAACATAGTAATTAGAAATTTTGTGCATGCTCGGATATTCCCTCTAGGGCCGGTTAAAACTCATTGTCCAATGGGCAGGCGTATCACAAAGATCGTACCGCTTCCCACCCGACTCTCCACTTCGATGGAGCCACTATGCTTGTCCACAACGGCAGAATAGGCAATGGCGAGGCCCTGGCCAGTACCCTCACCAACCTTCTTAGTAGTAAAGAATGGATCGAAGATACGGCTGCGAATCTCCTCCGGTATTCCACCAACGGTATCACTGATCTTGATCTGAGCCCACTCCCCCAGCCTTCTGGTTGTGATATGAATTACTCCCTTGGCTCCATCTTTACGCCCCGTGACATCTCGGATGGCATGAGCCGCATTTACCACCAGATTCAGTATCACCTGATTAAACTCTCCAGGCAGACAGGGTACGTCTGGCATGTCAGGGTCGAGATCTGTCTCCAGATTGGCATCATATTTCCACTCATTGCGAGAGACCGTAACCGTACTCTCGATCGCAGCATTGATATTTATATGGGTCTTCTCCTCAACACCGGGATGTGATAACTACCTCATGGCTCGCACAATACCCGCCACTCGCTCAATCCCCTCCAGAGATTGCTCCGCAGCCAGCAGTATCTCTTTCCGCAGATAGGGGAAATCTATCTCCTCTGCCATCTCCTCGGATGCTGCAGTCAGTTCCGCCGGCACTGCACCTTACTTGGCCGCCAGCAGCAGGCGCTCTTTGACCTCGTTCAACTTCTCGATATCCGCACAAGCATCCCGGATGAATCTGGCGTTATCCCCGACAAACTGAATGGGGGTGTTTATCTCATGGGCAATCCCAGCAGCCAGTTGGCCAATGGCCTCTAGTTTTTGCGCCTGGCGCAGTTAGATCTCCATGTTAATCCACTCCTCCTCCTTCTTCTTTCGCCGGGTGATATCGCGCACACTTATGATGATAATCATACGCTCAGTAAGATTAGCCTTACTTATGGTCATCTCGATGGGAAACTTGGAGCCATCACTGCGGATTCCGATGATCTCATGTAACACCCCATCCGGTTCCTTAGCACTGGCCCAGACGTAATCGAGAAAGGTGGTTTCACTGCCAAAAAAATTCAGCAGCTCCTCTATGCTGTGTCCAATTATCCCTACTTCAGAGTAGACAAAACTCATCTGGGCGGCCCGGTTGAACATCTCGATTCGACCCGCCTCATCCAGGATGATAATGCCATCACCAGTGGCCTCCAGGATGGAATGGCTGGCCTTCTCCCGCTCTACCAGATCCTGGTTCAAATGATAGAGTTCAAGACTCTTCTGCTCCAGTAACTCCTCGGCCTGCTTGTGGGCCGCACGTTCCCGTGCACATCTTTTGGTAAGCCGCTCAATCTGATCCATCTCTCACTCCCTCAAGGTAAGAGAGAACCTTACTGCAGAACCATAGGAGCGATACTCCATGTCACGTTCGATACTGATATCCTCTCCAAAGTGCTCGCTCACCCCTCCATCATTCCGTGGGCCAGATCACCCAGAGCGCGACGTGACCGATAGGTGACTTTCAACTGGTCGGGGCTGGGCGAGGTAAACTCAAATGATGGCAGCTCCGCATCTGGATAGAGTTTGCGCACCTCCACATGGATGTACTGTTCAACCGAATGCAGGAATTCGAAGGTTGAGTCAGCATCCTTAATAAAGTGGGGATAACTAGCAAACAGGCTTTTGAACAGATACGCGCCAAAGGCCCGCACCAGGTCGGGGGCGCGGACCCCGCTGATATCGCTTAAGGCAGCCGCCAGATATAGCAGCTCATGGTGGTTATATGCACCTACGGAGGTATAGACCCCACCGGAGGGAAGATCAGACGCCTCAATGAGGTCATCCACCATAATCAGGTGAATAGACCGCTTCCACAAACTCCAGAAATTCACAAAATACCAGCCCTTTCATAGCATTATGCCCCACAGATAAATTTCAGCTTACAATCCACTGAGTTTCGTCTGCTCTATTTATCCTAAAAATCACGGCTTACCAACCACATACTATAATCTGCGCTTGAATGGCTGAAAACTTTAGTATTTTCTTTTCCCAGGCACGGGAGAGAATCTCCGTTAAAACCAGCTAGTTAGATCAGAAGCAGGCAGGAAGGCCTTGATCCATTGAGGGATATACAAGCTCAACCCCCAGTTCACCCCTTATTTTACTGTTATCCAGACGCCGTGACTCCTGCATATATGACAACATACCGGCAGACAGTTGCTCCTGTGCCTGCGCCAGGGAGATGGCCGGGGGCGGTGGCAGGCCAGCCAGATCAGCAATCCTGGTGAAGTAATCGATCATGGCTCCAGGTGAACCATCACTTGCATTGTAGACCTCTCCGTCGCCACCACGCTCCATGGCCGCAATGCACACCTGCACCAGATCAGATATATGGATTCGATTGGTCCAGGGCGACTCCTCGCTCCGCACCAGTGGCAGGCCGCGCCGCAGGCGCTCCAGGGGTAGTTTGCCCGGCCCGTAAATACCAGCCACGCGCACAATTACCAACTCACCACCGGCGTCCGAACGCCACTTTTGAAAACTGCACTCAGCATCCCAACGCCGCTTGGCCCGGGATGCAACCGGGTTGACCGGGTGCTGCTCCGTGACCCACGCCCCCTTGCAGTCCCCATACACCCCGGTGGTGCTGAGATAGACGATACGGCGCGGATTGCCCTGGTCACTGAAGCCAGAGATCAGCTTGCGCACCCGAGTATCCAGCTCACCAGTTTTGGGTGGTGGAATAAAATAGAACAGGGTTGAATTCTCAAGCGGAAGTTCAGATGTGGCAGCGGCATCGAGGTCCAGCCGTACGGCGTTAATTCCCAGCTCCTGCAACGGCTCACAGCTGGATGCGGTGCGGACGATCCCCAGGACCTGCCGCCCATGGCTCAATCTCTCGGCGGCAACCAGACGCCCCAGGTGGCCACACCCGAATATCAGCTCAGGCATTCAGCTAGTGTACTGTAACGTATAAATGGCACATATCAGCGTGGCGAGAAACCGTTAGCTGCAAGGCGCGTCTTGCAGGGAATGGCATGCCCTTTTCAAGAGACGCAACGCCGCAGATGACGGCTTCTCGCCGCGCCCAGAGGGAGACCCACAAATGACTCAATCCTGCGTTCCAGCCCTTATTAAGGGAACAACCATCAACTGCGGACTGCGCCTTGTCTTGAGTCATTTGTGGGCCTCTGATATGTGCTATTTATACGTTACAGTACACCAGTCAACCGGTCTTACCGGAAGCCGGCAGAGCAGCATCCATGGGTTGACGCAGAGCTAAGGTATCTCTTTCGAGTGCTGAATCGTCCTGGATCTTGGGGCCATCATAGCGCCAGGATCTTGCAGCCGGGCCATTGGATGCCAGCTCCAATCCGGCGCGGTAGTTGTCCAGCGCCAGCTCTTGCTCCCCCATCTGCTCCAACAACATCCCCAACTCCTGATGCGCCTCGGCAGACGAACCCGCCCCGATACTGGCCTCCAGATAGCTGCGCGCCTTGCCCCACAGCTTGCCACGCAGGCAGATGTGCGCCAGGGCCAGCAGCAGTACCGGACTGAGCTGATGCTGTAACAACCAGGACTCGCCAGCACTCAACTGCCGAGCAGTATCCACCCCCTCCATTAGGCCATACAGCTCCACCATGCCATCATCCCAGTTATCGGAAATGGCATCCCGCAGCAGCTGCTCAGCCTTGGCCTCGAAACCATTGGCCGAGAGATACTCCACATAGATCAGCACCATCTCCCCGTTGCTGCGCAGCTGTTTGGGCGCCTGGCGCCAAACAGTTTCCATGGCCTCGGTATCCTGTTCGGTCGCCGCCTGGAGCAGAAGCTCTACGTAGACCTTCTGTTCCAGACCGCGCAACTCATCCCGGGCAATCACATCCCGCTTGTGTAGCTCCGGCAACAACTGCTGGAGCTGGGTCCAACTCCCCAGATCCAGATAGAGATCCTTCAACAGCTTGAGCACATAGGCGTGTCTGGGAGCCAACTGACGCAGATGCATCAGGGTGGCCAGAGCCTGTTCCATCTGACCGTTGGAGAGCTGAAGCTCGGCCTGAGTCAGAGTGACCGCAATATCTTCAGAGGGTGCACTGGCGTAGGCCAGTTGCAGATAGTTATCACGTTTCACCTGCGCGCCTTGTGCCTGGGCGGTGCGGGCCGCGCCCAGATAGTTCAACAGCGGCCGGTCTGAGGAGTCCACATGCTTGAGCAGCTTCTGCTCCGCACTCTTCCACTTGCCCGCAGCCAGATCCATCAGACCATTGGCCAGGGAGTTACGCGCCCGCTTCTTCTGGCGATCCTGTTGCCACTCCTGGAGGCGCTCCGGCATGGACCACACCCTGGATATGGTGCGCACCAGCAGATACATGGCCAGGAACAGCAGCAGGTCCAGCAGGATAAACAGGGCCAGACTCCCCTCCACCGTCCACTCGCCATACCCCAGCAGGGCGTAACCATTGCCCTGATTCAACAGGGAGACCAGCACCACCGACAGCCCGATAAAAATAAGTGCGCTTATCAGAGACTTCATGATTCCGCCTTCTGCCCTTCACTGTTCAGACGCCGCTGCTCCAGAAGCATGCGTAGCGATCTGGTGATATCGGGCAGTGCCGGCTGCACCTGCAACCCCTTGAGATCACCGATTTCGGCCTGCATGGTCTTGGTGACCGCCTGCTTCTGATCAAAAAACTCCGCCACCCAGGCCGTCGCCCGCTCCAGACTGGAGTCATACAGGGACTGATCCCGACGCAACAGGGCCAGGCGCGCCGCCTCCAGTTGCAGACGTAAATTCTGATAGAGGAAAAACCGCTGCTCCGGCCCCAGCATGGCGGTGAGTGGGCGATCGTTCTTGCGGATCACCATCAGAGATTTGAATCCCTCCCAACCGTCGTGCAGCACTGTATCCACGGTGAACTCCTTGGACTTTTCAGCCTGACCCTGCGCCTTGGCGCTGATCACCGGCCCGGACTGGGGCAGCTTAAGTTTTTCCACCTGGGATACCAGGCTTGAGAGCGTGGAGACATGGGCCACCAGATCCAGCACCTTGATCGCCTTTAGCTGCGCCATCTCGCTGGCTAGCACCTCTCTCACCCCGTTCCACACCGGGTCACCGGAATCGCGCAACCGTCCATCGGCAGTATTCAGGGCGACCAGGGCGGTGGCGGCATCCCCTTCCAGTTGCAGACGGTGATTGGCAATCCGCATCAGATACTCCGCCTCAGCCACGATCCACTGGGTACTGCTACGGCCAATGCGCCGGAACACCCCATCCAGGGACTCTTTCATCTCCAGGCTCTGCTGCTGCAGCCGGGCGCGCTCCTGTTTCAACATTTGATCCAGGGCGGAGAAGGCGGCCTGCTGGGCGACGATGGTCTTGCCGGACTCATCCAGTCGTCCCTTGGTCTCAATCTGCCTCTCCTTGAGCTCCACCACCGCCTGCCCCTCCTGCTGCACTGCACCCTTGAGCTCAGCCCATTTCATATAGCCCAGGCCCACACCACCAACTGCCACCACCAGTGCCAGCAGCGCAATAATCAGCGGCAGCTTGGATGTCTTCGGCTGAACATTCGGCTCCACCAGGGGCTCGACCTGCTCTTCAGGGGAGACCGCTATCTCTTCAGAGGGCTCCGGGGTGGTGGGATCGAGTTCCTGCTTCTCTGTTTCGTTCATCATCTTTTCCAAGGGAGGTATTATATAAAGCCTAGTGTAGCGTCATGCCGGTCTATTACCAATCTCTTCTGCCCAGTTACAGACTGCTCTCAGCAGACCCTGATCAGACGCCTCAGGGGCCACTATTATCTGGTTACAGCCCAGCTCCAGGGCCCGGTCCCGAATCCGTTCACTCACCACCACCAGAGGGGTCTGGCACAACCGGGGCTGGCCCGGTTCTCCCAGTATTCGGAAGAGACCATCCAGGATCTCACAACTGGTGACGGTGACTATCTGTACCTGTTCATACCAGGTGGATAACAGCGCTGTGGCATCTGTCGTCAGATACTGCCGGGTGTACACCTCCACATACTGCACCTCGGCCCCGCGCTCGTGCAGGGTATCGCCCAACAGTGGGCGTCCGCCGTTACCGCGCAGGATGAGAACACGCTTGCCTGCCACCTGAGTCAGTTGTGGCAACCCCAGCAGAGCCTCGCTGTCGAACCGCTGCTGCGGCAAGACATCCACTGCAATCCCCATCTCGGACAGGACTCTGGCGGTACCCTTGCCCACCGCGGCAACTGGCAGCCTTGGGGGCACTCCATGCTCACCCAAAAGCTCAACCCCGTAGCGCACCGCATTGGGACTGACAAAGATGGCCAGATCATACTTCGGCAGCTGCCGCAGCAGTGCCCTGGCCCTTGCCGGGTCTTCCGGCCCATGGATGGCGATGGTGGGAAAGCGCATGGCGTTACCGCCCTGGGCGCAGATCAGATCACACAGGGGTTCCGCCTGCCCAAGAGGGCGGGTGATGAGAACACCAATGCCGGTGAGGTCACAACTCACTGGGCAGGGTCCGGTATGAGAAGTGTCTGATGCATGACCACAATTGCTATTTTTCGTACAGCGCCTTCAGGATGGGACCGGCCCCATTGGCCAGCAGTTCATTCGCCAGCGCCACGCCCATGACCTCGGCGTCCTGGTGGGCACCTCGAGTCTCGGCCCGGATGATCTTGCTGCCGTCCGGCTCACCCACCAGTCCACGCAGATAGAGTTCATCTCCCTGCAGGATGGCATAGCCGGCGATGGGTACCTGACAGCCTCCCATAAGACGATGATTCATGGCACGTTCGGCCGAGACGCACAGCGCCGTTTCGGCATGGCGCAGGGGCTCCAGCAGGACGTTTACCCGCTCATCATCCACCCGGCACTCGATACCCACCGCGCCCTGTCCGATAGCAGGCAGACTCTGCTCAGGCGCAATGTAACCGGCTATGCGCTGCTCAAAACCCAGCCGTATCAATCCGGCTGCGGCCAGGATGATGGCGTCAAACTCCCCCTCATCCAGTTTGCGCAGGCGGGTATTCACATTGCCGCGCAGGGGGGCAATCTTCAGATCAGGACGACCCTCCCGCAGCTGGCACTCACGCCGTAGGCTGGAGGTGCCCACGGTGGCACCTTGTGGCAGCTCATCCAGCCCCTTGAAATTATTGGAGACGAAGGCGTCTCTGGGATCCTCCCGCTGCATGATCACCGGCAGGTGCAACCCTTCGGGCAGCTCCACCGGCACATCCTTCATGGAGTGCACCGCGATATCGGCACTGCCGGCCAGCATGCCCTGCTCCAGCTCTTTCACAAACAGGCCCTTGCCACCGATCTTGGCCAGGGGGGTATCCAGGATCTTGTCGCCCTGGGTGCTCATGCCCAGCAGTTCCACCTCCAGACCAGGATGAGCCTTCTTCAGCTCTGCGGCCACATGTTCGGCCTGCCACATGGCCAACGGTGATTTTCTGGTTGCAATACGTATTATCTGGTCACTCATAAAGAAAGATCCGGCTGAAAAGGGTGAATGCTAAATGCTTGCAGGCTGGGTGGCAAATTCAGCGCTAAATATTATTTTCAAATTGACATACCGTTACTCCCACCAGCAAGGCAACATCTAAATTTCTCGCAGAGACGCAGAGTACACTTAACCCCACTCAGACCGAAACAATATTGTCTTGGCACCTTAGCGGTAGTTCGTTAATAAATAGCCTTTCTAGCCACCTTTCAGCCAGCGCCGCACCTCCGGCAGATGGCGACGGCTCACCTCCAGCCGATCATCAATATCCCGAAAGTAGACTTGAAAATGCCCGTCCGACCGCTTCTCCAGGCCGTTCAAACTGCCTTTGGCCACCAGCGCATTACGGTGGATGCGCAGAAAGCCGTCTCCCATCTGCTGTTCCAGCGTCTTCAAAGACTCCTCCAGCAGGGCCTCCCCAGCATTATGCCGGGCGATTACGTACTTCTGTTCGGCCCGGAAGAAGTAGATCTCATCCACCGGGATACGCAGCACTCCACCCCTGAAGCTGGAGTAGACATACGCCGTGGTATCCCCCTGCAACTCCTCCAAAGCCTGGATCTGCACCCGACTCAGGGCCTGGGCCCGAGCCAGCGCCAATTCCAGACGCTCCCTACGCACCGGTTTGAGCAGGTAGTCCACGGCGCTACGGTCAAAGGCCTCCAGGGCATGCTCCTCATAGGCGCTAACGAATATCACCGCCGGGGGTGGATCATTCTGCATGATGCGGGCCGCCGCCTCCAGCCCGTCCATGCCCGGCATCCGAATATCCATTAGCACCAGATCGATCTCCAGGGCAGAGCACATCTCAACCGCCCCGGCACCACTGGCCGCCTGCCCCACCACCACATATGGCACCCCGATCTCTCCCACCAGCTGCCGCAGGCGTTCTCGCCCAGCAGCTCAGCCGTATAGTGGCGGTCGATGGGATAGGTGGTGCCAGCCAGG
>CAZVME010000040.1:0-30528 GCA_964628835.1 uncultured Gammaproteobacteria bacterium
GTCCTGGGGCACTATGCCGATGGCGGCGCGCAGGCTCTCCTGGGTCAGGCTGCGCGGTACGTGATGGCCTGCTGCACATGCAGCCGAAGGAGCGAGACTGGCTGGTGGTGGGCGGCAGTGAGGCTGAGATGCTGGAGCAGGGGTTCCGCCCGGCAGATGCTGAGTTCCCGGTATTTCTGCATCCCGACACTGGTGAGGAGTACGCCCTGGCCCGCACCGAGATCAAAAGCGGCAGCGGCTATAAGGGCTTTGCGGTGGAGGCAGGGCCAGAGGTCACCCTGGAACAGGATCTGATACGCCGGGATCTCACCATCAACGCCATGGCTCAGGCCGATGATGGCAAGCTGATCGATCTATTCCATGGTCAGGATGATCTGCAACAAGGTCGTCTGCGGCACATATCTCCAGCCTTTGTGGAAGACCCACTGCGCCTGTTGCGCACCGCCCGGTTTGCGGCCAGGCTGGATTTTAGTGTTGCTCCAGAGACCATGGAATTGATGCGGCAGATGGCTCGGTCAGGTGAGTTAAGTACACTCAACCGGGAGCGAGTGTGGAAAGAGCTGCTTGATGCCCTTCAGGGCCGGGCGCCCTGGCGTTTCTTTGAGGTGTTGCAGGAGTGTGGGGCGCTGACGCAGCTCCAGCTTGGTCTGACTGATCAGGCCCAGTCCCTGGCGTCCTTGAAACGGGCGGTGGCAATAACTGCAGACCCTGAAGTGCGTTTTGCTGCGGTGGTGTACAGCACTGCGGCGCATATGGGCCACGCCAATGCCCTGAGCAGTTCTCTGCGTCTGCCGGCCAATTACACCAAGCTCCTGGAATTACTGCTGCGGCATGCCAATGAATTGGCAGCGGTGGCGGCAGGTGAGGCCAAGACTATTTTGCGCCTGCTCACCCAGTTGCGTGCACCACAACAGCCGCAACGCTTGCAGCAATTTATCCTGGCGTGCAGTGCCATCTGGCCGGGACTTATGGATCAGGCCACGCCAAACCTGGACCTAGCCTTGAAGGCGCTCAATATGATTTCGGCAGCAGATCTCCAGGAGCAGGGACTAAGCGGCAAGGAGTTGGGTGAGGAGCTGACCAGACTGCGGCTGGAGGCCATTAGCAGCGTTAAGTTCTAGAATTTTCGTGCTAAAGTTAATCTAACTCAATAATGAATAAATAATTATTATGTCAGATACCCTGCCGAAACCAGAGTCCGTACCACAGCAGTTTGCACCCATGCGCCTGCTGCTGGTGGTGGATCATGCCCTGTTTCGCGTGGGTCTAAAAGAGTTATTGGAACGACGTGGTGTGGAGGTGGTTGCGGCCATGGAAGATTGGCAGAAGGGTATAGAGTTGGCGGTTTCAGACCGGCCGGATGCCATGCTGCTGGACCTGCAACTGCCCGGAATGACTGAGGTGGAGGTACTGCGGGAACTGCGCAAGAGCAGGCCAAATCTACCGGTCGCCATGCTTACCCTCAGCAAGCGGGAGAGTGATATGTTGCAGGCCTTGCGCGCCGGAGCTACCGGCTACCTGCTGCGCACCATCGGGCCAGATGAGTTGATTACCTCGTTGCGGAATATGATCGCCGGACACCTGGTGGTAGCAACGGAGTTCACCGGTACCCTCACCCGCATACTGCAGGGCGAGCTGGATGTGACCATGGAGCGGGTGGGACTGGCGGGTCTTACCCCACGCGAGATGGAGATACTGTGCCAGCTCACCGGGGGCAAGAGTAACAAGGTTATTGCGCGCGAGTTGGGGATCTCGGATGGCACTGTGAAGCTGCATGTGAAGTCTATCCTGCGTAAACTACAGGTGCACTCCAGGGTGGATGCGGCGGTGATAGCGGTGGAAGAGAAACTATGTCCACGCGCGGAAGAGTAGGCTGACTATGTTGGATTCTGGAATATGGTAATGCCGCAGTTCGTAGTTCTCTGGACCGATGCGTTGATTTTTCTGTTGCTGTTCATGACAGTTGGCTTTGGTCTCTATGCCGCCCGCAAGGAACATCTGCGTGGCCCCTGGCGCAGCGTGGTGGAGAGCAAGGTTGGTGTTGGCACTATGGTGGTGCTGCTGTTCTACGTAACCATAGGACTGCTAGATTCAATCCATTTTCATCCGGCCCTGGGTGAGCAGGATCAGGTCAACGGTGTTACCCATGCGCCCGAGGTTATTAGCCTGTTTGACCAGATGGTCACGCCGTTGCGGGTCAGGCAGGAGAAGACCTACTCAGCACCGCTGGCCACCCATCAATACGCCAAAGAGACCATCGAACTTCCGGATGGGACTCAGGTTCGGGACTTCCCGCGCCTGCTATATGGTGGCGCGCATCTGCAACAGCCGGAACAGGAGTGGTTGCCAGACATCCTGCGCACTATTGCCATCGGCAGTATCAAAGGGGTTTTGTTGACCCTGGTGGTGATCAATATCCTGATCATGTTCAGCTCCATTGGCTCCGATTGCGGCTACGGTGGACAGGCTAAGCGTATGTTGCTGGGCCATACCGCCATACCCTGGCGGGTGGTGATGTTTACACTTGGCGTGCTGTTTGTAGTGCTTATGGTGAGTGCCGAGCTGAGCCTGAAATATCACCTGCTGGGAACAGACAAGGTGGGCGAGGATGTGTTCTATCAGGCCCTGAAGAGTATTCGCACCGGTCTAATGATCGGTACCCTCACCACCCTGGTTATGCTGCCAGCGGCTATCCTGCTGGGGATCATGGCGGGCTATTTTCGAGGCTGGGTGGATGACATCATCCAGTACGTCTATACCACACTTAACTCCATCCCCGGTGTGTTGCTGATTGCGGCCGCCATCCTGATGTTGCAGATCTATATGAGTAACCACGCCGATCAGTTCAACAGCCTGCTGGAGCGGGCGGATATGCGCCTGCTGTTTCTATGTATCATCCTGGGAGTAACCAGCTGGACCGGCCTGTGCCGTCTGCTGCGGGGTGAATCCATTAAGCTGCGCGAGGTGGATTATGTGCAGGCCGCCACCGCCTTTGGCGTTGGTCACTTCCAGATCATTCTGCGCCATATCCTGCCCAATGTTCTGCATATTGTCCTAATTACGGTGGTATTGGATTTCTCTGGTCTAGTGTTGGCAGAGGCGGTGCTTTCCTATGTGAATATCGGTGTGGACCCCACCATGAACAGCTGGGGCAATATGATAAACAGCGCCCGTCTGGAGATGGCGCGCGAGCCTATCGTCTGGTGGTCCCTGATGGCGGCCCTGATGTTTATGTTCACCCTGGTGCTGTCGGCCAACCTGTTTTCCGATGTGGTACGCGATGCGTTTGATCCGCGTCTGCGTAGTAGTAGATAACCAAAGGATATTGCCCCGGATGAGTGCTCCACTACTACAAATCAAACACCTCAAGACCTGGCTGGGTAGCAGAGACAACCCAGTGAAGGCGGTGGACGGGGTGGATCTGGAGATCCACCAGGGTGAAACCTTCGCCCTGCTGGGTGAGTCTGGTTGCGGTAAATCCATGACAGCACTGAGCATGATGCGACTACTGCCAGCTTCCGGGCGCATTGTGGATGGTTCGGTCAGGTTGGGGGATACAGATATCCTGGCCCTGCCGGAGGCCGCCATGCGCAGTGAGCGGGGTGGTCGTATGGGTATGATATTTCAAGAACCCATGACCTCACTCAATCCGGTGCTTACCATCGGTGACCAGATTGCCGAATCGGTCAAGGTACACGATATAGCGGCTAAGGCGGATATTGATGGCCGGGTGCTGGAACTGCTCACAGCGGTGGGTATCCCAGATCCCAAGCGTCGTATGCGCGAGTATCCCCACCAGCTCTCCGGTGGCATGAAGCAGCGGGTAATGATCGCCATCGCCCTGGCCGGTAAGCCGGAACTGCTGATCGCCGATGAACCAACTACGGCACTGGATGTAACCATTCAGGCCCAGGTCCTGGCCCTGCTTAAGGAGCTACAGGATGAGACCGGCATGGCCATCATGCTGATCACCCATGATCTTGGGGTGGTGTCAGAGGTGGCTGATCGTATTGCCGTTATGTATGCGGGGCAGATCGTAGAGGTGGCTACCAGGGAGCAGTTCTTCACAGATCCTCAGCACCCATACAGTCGCAAATTGTTCGATTCGTTACCTGGCAAGGCCAGACGTGGACAGCCGTTGGCAGTGATTGAGGGGACGGTGCCATCATTGAGCCAGGAGTTCAAAGGTTGCCGCTTTGCTGATCGTTGTGATCAGGTAATGGAGAACTGTCATACCCAGATCCCGGAATGGACCGGTACCGGGCCGGGGCAGGGGGTGCTGTGTCATATCTATAGCATGGGTATGGTGCCGGTATCCAGCCAGACAAAGTTAGAGGTACAACCGGTAACAGAGATAAGCGAAAAAACTACCAGTCCACTGTTGCAGGTAGCAGATCTGAAGATGCATTTCCCCATCCATAAGGGTGTGCTACGGCGTACTGTGGGTTATGTGAAGGCAGTAGATGGTGTCTCCATGGAGATCACCACCGGCCGTACCCTGGCCCTGGTGGGAGAGTCCGGCTGTGGTAAAACCACGGTGGGCAAGGCCATCCTGCAACTGCTGCGTCCCACTGCGGGTAGCGCCCGCTTCGATGGGGACGAGCTTACCCAACTCAAGGGCGAGGCCCTGCGCCGACGTCGCTCCGATATGCAGATTATTTTCCAGGATCCCATGGCCTCCATGAACCCGCGCATGCTAGTAGGTGATATTATTGCTGAGGGCATGCAGGCCCAGCGCATCGGCAAAAACCGCCAAGAGCGCATGCAGCGGGTGGAGCGGTTGCTAGAGCAGGTGGGTCTGCCGGCAGATGCTGCCAAGCGCTATCCCCATGAGTTCTCTGGTGGCCAGCGCCAGCGTATCTGTGTGGCCCGTGCCCTGGCGGTGGAGCCTGTGCTTATCGTCTGCGATGAGCCCACCAGTGCCCTGGATGTGTCGGTACAGGCCCAGATCCTCAATCTATTAAAAGACCTGCAAGATGATTTGGACCTGTCTTACCTGTTTATCACCCACGATATCTCGGTGGTGGCCTATCTGGCCCACGAGGTAGCAGTAATGTACCTGGGCAGAATAGTGGAGCGGGGCACGGTACAGGAGGTGCTGGAATCGCCGGCTCATCCATACACCAGGGCGCTGCTGTCAGCGGTGCCGGTGGTTGATCAGGAAAACAAGAGAGAGGTGATCCGTCTGGAGGGGGATATGCCGTCACCGGCCAATCCACCGGCCGGGTGCCACTTCCATCCACGCTGCCCTGAGGCGGTGCCAGAGTGCCAGCAGGCCTATCCGCAACAGGTAAAACTCAGCGACACCAGGAGTGTGAGTTGTATCAAGCTGGATCAATAACAGCAGGGGTTGGCCAGTTGGCGCTGCCAGCCATGGATAGTAAAGCGAAGGCTGGTAACTCCCGGTAGCCGTGAAATCGCACTGCTTACCCGTCGTGTGCATAGCGCTTGAGGTTAAGCAAAGCAGGCTTCAGAGCAGGGCGTCCAGTCATACGGGAGCTGGCAGCGGAGCGGCAGCGAGCTTGTGATGCTGTTGCGCAGTGCCGGTGATCTGGACGTCCAGAGCAATATCAGGCTGTCGAAGTTTGGGGTTTAGATGTCCCAAAAGGCATCTCCAGATCAAAGACTCGCTTGGTATGTGTTGGAAACGGCATTTGCAGAAATATCAAGTCAATCTTGGCCAGTCAATGACTGGGGGTTAATGTTTCTGCTTATGCATGTTTAATCTATTTCTTAAAGATCTTAATATGCATTGGTAATCTTTACTGCTTTTTGTGTTTCATACTCACCGGTCAGCGTCGTTACACTTAGGTGTGCGTAAACGTTAGAGAAGTGTCCTGTGTACATCATTGCTGTCCCGTTAACTGAAATCCGTCATACCGGGCTTGACCCGGTATCCAGTAAGTCTTTAAAAAACCTGGATTCCGGATCAGCAAAAAACGCTGTCCGGAATGACGGGGGGGTTTTGATTTTCATGTCTCCCAGGCTTCTATGCATTCTTCTGGCTTTTATCACTAAGGCTTCTAACCAAATTCATCGGAAGTTAACGGGACAGTAGTGTGTGTACATAGATGTGATACTAACAGTATACTGCAGGCCATGATTCGAAAATCATGGCCCATTTCTTAGAACGGAATAATAACTATTTTTTAGCATGTATGCTCACTCAATAGTATCGCCTGTCAATGCTCACACTGAGTGGGATTTGTTGGAAGAAGTTGTTGTTGGGACCCCAAAAAATGCACATTTTTCTTTTTGGGACCCTTTTTATAAATATGTATACAATAAAGAAGAGCTGGTAAATATTGAGCGGTATTTGGCATTCAATCGGCCCTACCCTGATAGTTATACGCAAGCAGCCTGTAAAGCATTGGAGCGGTTTACCCGGGTACTTGAAATTGAAGGTGTAATTGTCCAACGAATAGAAGAGCTGGAATATGCCAGAGAATTTTCCACACCAGCGTGGAAAACACTTGGTGGTTTTTGTGCTGCAAGTCCTCGTGATGCCTTTCTGGTGATTGGAAACCAAATCATTGAAGCCCCAATGTGTTCACGGTCACGTCATTTCGAAACGCTGGCGTATCGTAGTCTATTTAATGGTTATGCAAGACAAGGTGCACATTTGGTATCTGCTCCAAAGCCCAGCTTATCAGATGAATTGTATAACCCAGACCATGCGGTTGTGGGCTCCACAACATCTTATGTATTAACCGAACTTGAACCAGTTTTTGATGCAGCTGATTTTGTACGCTGTGGGCGTGATATTATTGGTCAGCTCAGCCATGTTACCAATCAGGCTGGGGTTGACTGGCTGCAACGTCATCTTGGAAATGATTACAAAATACATTTAATCCAGAGTCTTGATCCAAAACCTGCACATATTGATACAACACTATCTCTACTTGCACCTGGGAAATTGTTGGTTAACTCTACATTCACTGATGTTAAAAAACTGCCTGAGATTTTCAAGAACTGGGATATATTGATTGCTCCAGAACCAGTACCGTATAAGACGCGTCCATGTTTGATGAGCGACTGGATTAGCATAAACACACTGATGTTGGATGAACAGCGTGTTGTGGTGGAGAGGCGTCAGGAACCACTAATTCAAGCATTTAAAAAATGGGGGTTTAAACCAATACCCTGTGACTTTGAAGATTATTATCCCTTTATTGGTGGTTTTCATTGTGCAACTTTGGATGTGCGAAGAACTGGAACATTGCAATCTTACTCCTGAATCAATGTAGAGAAAAATGAAGCGCCTATTCACAAAATTTGATATTAACATTGACTTTAAGGTTAGCGATTTTGCCAAGGCTCCTACCAGTTACCAACATGATTGGGTGTTGAATCGAGCTGTTCGAGAATTTGGTGATGACCTACTCCACCTTGAGCACCAAGTGAAGGGTTTTGTCGATGGTGTCGAGCGCCCAGTCATCAGCGAAGAATGGGGTGAGAGTGAAGCAGGTTATGATAATGTTGAGCTTGTTATTCAGGGGCAGCAGGTTATGCAGGCGTGGGAACACCCCTTGATGAAAGAATTGGCAGAAGCCTGTGGAAACAATCGTGGTGATATTCTAGAAATTGGTTTTGGTATGGCCATATCTGCTACTTATCTGCAAGAAGTTGGGGTTCAGTCTTATACCGTTGTTGAATGTAATAACCAGGTAATTTCACGTTTTGAGCATTGGATGCAACGCTATCCAAACAATAACATCCGTCTTGTCAAAGGTATGTGGCAGGATGTGGTAGATCAACTCGAAACGTATGATGGTATTCTGTTTGATACTTACCCTTCATCGCAAGATGAATATGTACGCAATGAGGTTGAGGGGCTTCCCTATACTCACTGTGGTGAGTTTTTTCCAGTGGCTGCTCATCTTTTGAAAAAAGGCGGTGTGTTTACATATTTTAGTTGCGAGATAGATACCATAAGCCGAGGTCATCAGCGCTTGTTGTTGGAGCATTTTGACTCATTTGAGATTAGTGTGGTTCGTGACCTTGAACCACCTGAAGGTTGTCAATACTGGTGGTCTGATTCAATGGTTGTGGTCAAAGCTTACAAGCGTTAAGCAGTTTGCCGTTAGGTGGTGGTCTTACCCACAAGCAGCTACAGTTTAGTTGCTTATAAATTCAGCAGGACTAACATAGCTCATTGCCGAATGCTTTCTCACTCGGTTATAAAACACCTCAATGTACTCGAAGATACCTATTTTTGCATTATCGATCGACTCATACTACTCTGCATATTGGAGTAGTTTATGCTATCCATAGTACTGAACCGCTTTTCTGAGAGACATACCATGATTAATGCCGGTCTATCCAACGCAGGCAGTAATACTGTGGCCATGGTTGGTGAGCTTAACAACAACTGATCAATTTTCTAAGTGTCTGACATACTGGGTCAGACACTTAGTGATATAATCAATCCCAATCCAACAGGCGTTGTTCCCCTTCCATCTTTTTGATATCGGTGATGTCCTGGGACATCTCCAGCACTCCACGGTAGTTTTTATCGTTGTCCCGTACCGCAAAGTAGCGGATCAGGACGTAGCGTCCCTTGAAGTGTATGCGGAAGTCGGCCACGTCCTTGGTGCCCTTTTTGAACTCTTCCAGGATTCGCAGTACCTGGTCCACCGACTTGGGTGGATGGCAGTAGCGCACTTCACGGCCGATGATGCCGGCACTGCGCGGGAACACCCGCTCTTCGCCGCGGTTGTAGAACACCACGCGGTCATTTTCGTCCACATAGGTGATGTCGATGGGCAGGAACTTGAAGATCATGTTTACCTGTTCCGGTGTCAGGTAGCCCTCATCGTAGTGGGATGCCTCGGTGGAGAGGTCCAGCTCCCGCTTCTTGGTGTCCTGGGAAGGGTGCACGTACTCCTCTTCCTCTGTCTGGGGTGGGTATGGAGGAGGGGTTTCGTCCAGCATCCAGCCTATTTCCTCATCACCGATGCGCATGGCCTCCCATTCGGACTCCTCCAGCATGTTCATGGCGTTGGGCAGCAGACGCTCCTCTTCCACCGCCATCAGGCGCACTATCTCGTCACGGGTGGTAGGGAATTTCTGTGCCACTTGGGCTGCATCTCCCTGTTCCAGGGCGATACGCACCTCTTTCAGCCGGGCCCGGATGTCATCGTGGAAGGCCCACATGTTTTTGCTGGGTGAGTCCCAACCATGTTTTTCCAGACATGGAAACAGCTGGTTCTCCTTACGCACAAAGTGCTTTTCCACCTTGAGAATGTTCTGGAACACGGTGTTGAAACCATCCAGGTCTGTGTTTGGGTCTATGCCGCCGATCTCGGTGAACAGGGAACGCAGCATGGCGTTCTCCTCCAGGTAGACCCTGACCGGGTGGCCGGGGGCGAACTGATTCAGTACCCCGGCGGCGACCTTGTTCACGATTACAGCGTGATAGAAATCGATTACCTGGGGGTTGTTTTGGAACTCAATTCCATCCTGTCCCAGGGCCTGGAATACTTCGGCCACCACCTCTTCGCTCAGATGGTCGTGTTCGTTATCGAACTGGCGGATCATCTCTTCGGCGTTGCCACCATCGCATATGGTGCGGATGATTTTGCTTAGATCTTCGTTGCCGGGTTTGGTAATAAATTCACTCACAACAGATTTCCTCTAAAAATATCCGACTGTTTTAGTCGGAAAGCCGTGTGTGCGTTTCCCATACAGTGAAGATTCAGCTATGGTGATAGCTCTCCTGTATCTGCCAACTATATGTTTTTACTAGGAAAAAGGTAGATCCTGCGAAAACAACCAAGCGGGACAGCCAAAGAGAATACGCTGGCTGGTTAAAATCGGCGCTAATTATGCCACTCAGGGGCCTGGTATTTCAAATTGATATTACTAATCCGGTCTAAATATCTTCTGCTGCAAAAAAACATGGCTGCTGCCGAGCAGGGCCGTGGCCAGGCTGAAGTCCAGTACCACCATACCCATCAAGAATGGATAGTTGCCGTGAGACATGTTTGAGAGAGTGGCGCCCAGAATGATCATGGCGATGAGGAACAGGATGAATCCAAAGCGGAAGCAGTGCCAGGGTTTCGGGTCAGACAGCTGGGATATGCGCTCCAGATTTCGCTTGCAGCTGGGTCCGAATATAAACCTGACCTTTAACAGGCCGATACAGAATCCAAGTAGGGGCGCCAGCCAGGACCAGTAGTGACCAGGCCTGAGTGCTATCGCCTCTTGCAGCAGAGAGCTGCCCTTGGTGGTGAGTACAACGGTGCCGCTGAGCCAGACTATGGCTGAGAGAATTTTGAGGTTGCGCCTTGAGATGTTGGGCATGCGGTGTGTGATCAAAGGGTCTGGTCCGGTGTGTATGTGGAATCACTCTGCATCTGTGGCCAGCCAGGTTTCGGGCTCAATCTCCAGAGCGTGATCGCCATCGGCCATCCAGATGTGTCCGTCCTGGATGGTGAACTGTAGCTGCATGTTGCGGGTTGCCATGTCCGCCATAGAGCAGCTTATGCCTGCGGGTAGAGCAGTGACTGTGAGATTATTGAAGCGCGTCAGCTTGGTCTTGATCTGTTGCCACCACACCTGGGCGCTGCGGTGATCATAACAGAAGATAACTACCTGCCTGGATTTGCCACAGGCCCTGCGGATGCGTTTCTCATCCGGCTGTCCCAGATCGATCCACAGCTCAATCTCTCCGCTCAGGCTCTTCTGCCACAGGTCTGGTTCATTATCAGTGCTCAGGCCCTTGGTGAAGGCCAGAGACTCCTTTGCGTGCATGGCAAATGCCAGCAGGCGCGCCATCATGCGTTCATCTGTCTCCGATGGATGACGGGCGATGGTGAATGAGTAGTCCTGATAGTGATTTCGATCCATGTCGGTGACCTGGATCTCGGTCTTGAAGATGGTTGCTTTAAGTGCCATAGGTTATTTTTAGTTGATGCGTGCCGGGTTAATAGTTCCAGTCTGATGGTGTGTGTACTATTGCACCAGCCGTAGCAGGACCATGCCGTCGTAAAACAGGGTGAATGCCAGAGCAGTCAACACCAATCCCAAGCTGCGCATTATATAGAGGTATTGCTTGCCGCACAGGAGAGTTTTTGATTTGGCCACTAGAATAGCGAGGGTGACCTTGCTCCCCACCAGGAGCAGGTAGAAAGTGCTGAGGAAGATTATGACCGTCGCCACTCCCTGCTCCAGAGCCCTGGTGTTTATGGGGGCGCCAACACTAAGCCAGAACAGGTATGGATGTGGACTGAGGGCGTTGACCAGAATCCCTTTGCCAAGTGATTGCGCTCGGCCCGGTTTGAGGTCGAGCTTTACTGCACTGGTTTTGATCCCCTGGTAGCCCATGTAGAGCAGCAGGCAGCCCCCAGTCAATGAAATGATACCCAGGATCTGCTGGGACTCGCCAAGTCTACTGGCCAGGAACAGGGTGGCCCCAATGATTGGGAGATCGGTAATGATGGGGGCGATGGCGACCCTGATACCTGCCTTCACATCATGTTGCAGGGTCTCTGATATCACCAGGGTAAATAGTGGCCCTGGTGCGAGACCCGCAGATAGACCCAGAACTGTAGCCAGGGTAATAAAGCTGATCATTGTGCTTGCTCGTCTCGCCTGGTTACAAACCTGCCAGTGTGGTTATTTGTTACAGGGGCCGATCCGTTTGCCGCTCATGTTTGAGGTCATCAACATACCCTGGGTGTTGATTTTGACTTTACCATTGGCGCTATCGCCCTGGTAGTTCATCTCGCCGGTGCTGGCCACCGGGCCCTGGGGTGTCTTGCAGGTCATGGCCCAGGTGACGCGGTTGCTGCCGGTCTTTAGATCTTTTATATCGCACTCTTGGCCTGGTTTTCTTGCGGCGGGTATCAGATCATCCCGGGTGAGACACTTCCTGTTTATGCTAGGTGGTATCTGCACGGGTGCGTTTGGCATGTGGATTTTGGCAGTCCACTCCCACAGGCCGGGATTCATGTTTAAATCGTTGGCGTTGGCAATACTGGTAATGCTACAGATCGTGGCAAAGAGGGTGGTTCTGATCTTATATGGCATGTCTCTCTCCATTCCAGATTAAGCCCCGGGGGTGGGTATGCTTCCGTTTTTAGTTCCAATCAGATTTTATAGTTATTGTGTTGCTATTGATATGGTGTGAATGGAGAAGTGATAAACTGTGCAGCTACTGCCCCCAGTGGCAACGGTCGAAGCGGATAAACTCATTCAGTGTGATCTTCGAGTCAGCACCGCTAAAGCGGTCGCATCCCTCCAGGGCATCCTCCGCGTCGAAGGCATAGAAGCTCATTTTGGCATCTTTTATTGCCGCTGGATTACATCCCTTGTCGCGCCAGTCGCAGCACTCTGATTTTTCCGCTTCAATCCATGTTTGAAAGGTGATGGCAGGGCCGCCTTTAGTGTCCGCTGGCTCGACCATGAAAAACAGGCGTGTGTCGGTCTGGTTATGGATGCAGAAGGCCTGGGCTGGCAGTGTGATAACGAAACAGAGTGCTGCCAGACTCCATGCAATTAGTTGTGAGGTGTTTCTAGCAGATCTATCCATATTATGCTCCGGGAGTGATGTTGGTCCTAATAGTAGACCGCTGGATGTTGGCAGTGTTGCAACATTGCCAGAGTGAATAGGTCCTTTCTTGACAGCTCTCACGCACGGGCTTAGCCTTTCCAGCCCCTTTCTTAAATATATGTACAGGGTAGAACTAAATAATGAAGAATCTCTGGAATGACGCGGATGCAGCCAAGTATGAAGACGAGTTGCAGCTCAGGGTGTATACATCGCGCCTGTTAGGGAGCAATCCAGAACTGGTGCTGCATGGAGGGGGTAACACCTCGGTCAAGATCCGGGAGACCAATCTGGTGGGGGAGCAGGAGGATATCCTCTATGTAAAGGGTTCCGGTTGGGATCTGGCCACCATTGAGGCCCCAGGGTTCACTCCCATCCGCATGGCCCATCTGCTGAAGCTGGCCGATCTGGAGACCCTGTCTGACACCCAGATGGTAAATGAGCTCAAGACCCAACAGACCATCGCTACAGCACCCACCGGATCGGTTGAGGCCATTCTACATGCGGTGCTGCCCTATAGATTTGTAGATCACACCCACGCCAATGCGGTGGTGACCATTACCAATCTTCCAGGTGGTGAAGAGCGCATTCGTGAGATCTATGGTGATGAGGTGGTGATCATCCCCTACGTGATGCCGGGGTTCGATCTGGCCCGTATGGTGGCGGAACGTTATGCTGCAGAGTCGTCCGCCCAGACCCGTGGCCTGGTGCTGATGAATCACGGCATCTTCTCCTTTGCCGATAATGCCCGTGACTCCTATGAGTGCATGATTGAACTGGTGGAGCGGGCGGAGCAGTATCTCAAGGGCCATAATGCCTGGGAGCTTCCTCAATATGGGGCTGGGCCGGAAAAACCGTATTCAGTGGAGCAGGTGGCCAAGTTGCGCCGGGATATCTCCCAGGTCGCAGGCTGCCCCATGTTGCTGAGTATGGACCGATCCCCTGCAGCCATCGCATTTTGCCAGCGTGATGACCTGGACCGAATCAGCCAGCAGGGGCCGGCTACCCCGGATCACGTTATCCGCACCAAGCGCCTCCCCATGCTAGGGCAGGAGGTGTCGACCTACGTTGCAGCCTATCGTGATTATTTTGCTGCGAATGCGCCCCATGCCCGCCAGGAGGTGAGCATGCTGGACCCGGCGCCCAGGATTATTCTCGATCCAGATCTGGGGATGCTAACCGTTGGCAGGAGCTGCAAGGAGACTGGTATCAACGCCGATATCTATCGCCATACCATGCAGATCATTCAGCGCGCGGAACTGGCCGATGCCTGGACTGCATTGCCAGCTGCTAAGATCTTTGAAGTGGAGTACTGGGAGCTGGAGCAGGCCAAGCTGCGCAAGGGTGGGTCAGCACCAGAACTACAGGGCGAGGTAGCGCTGGTGACCGGGGCGGCCTCCGGTATAGGCCGGGCCTGTGTGGAGTCACTTCTACAGCGGGGTGCGGCGGTGATTGGCCTGGATCTGGATGCCTCGATTGAGACCATGCTGGAGCAGCCGGCCTTTCTTGGACTTACCTGCGATGTAACTGACCGTTCGGCGGTGAAACTGGCCCTGGAGGATGGGGTACGACACTTCGGTGGTCTGGATATGTTGATACTGAATGCCGGGATGTTCCCCGGTGGTAGTCAGATTGCAGAGCTGGAGGATGATATCTGGCGTCAGGTGATGGCGGTGAATCTGGATGCCAATATGGCGCTGCTGCGTGACTGTCATCCATTGCTGAAATTGTCATCAAATAGTGGCCGGGTGGTGGTGATCGGCTCCAAGAATGTAGCGGCACCCGGTCCTGGGGCTGCAGCCTATTCGGCCTCTAAGGCGGCGCTGAACCAGTTGGCCAGGATTGCTGCCCTGGAGTGGGCTGCAGATGGTATCAGGATAAATAGCCTGCATCCGGATGCGGTGTTTGATACCGGTATCTGGAGTGAAGAGGTGCTTGAGAGTCGCGCCTACCACTACGGCATGACGGTGCAGGAGTATAAGAGTAAAAACCTGCTGGGTACTGAAATCAGCTCCGGAGATGTGGCTGAACTTGCTGCGGCCATGTGTGGTCCGCTATTTGCCAAGACCACCGCCGCCCAGGTGCCGGTCGACGGTGGAAATGACAGGGTGGTATAGAGATCAATACCCCCCTTAGATTATAATTTCTTGAGCGAGTTTATTGCGGCGGTAAAACCACTCAGGGAGACTGGAAAACCAAGCTGCTTCTGCTTCGGTGTGAGGAAGGCAACCCCTAGTCTGTTGCCGCTCTTCAGCTTGTCCATAATCTTGTCGTCCAGGATTACTCTGGCCTGGCACCCATCCTTGATGCATTGGACATACGGAGCCCGGGCTGCCTCTTTCCCCTGGTCTACCCTGAGCTGAATCCCGGCAGGCAGGAATACGCCCAGGGGCAGGGTTACTACCATGAGTGGTTTTTTTCCAGAGTTCGGAGCATAGGCGACGGTTATATCAGCAACTCTCTTGTTGTTTTCCTTGTTGGTGATTCTCTGGAAGATAAAGCAGATCTCCTTATCAAATCCCTTTGGTGTCTCGCACTTGTAGCCCCAATCCTTATAGTTCTTTGGCTTTTCTGCAGCAGTCAGTTGAAATGGTACTGCCAGCAGAGAGAACATGATCGCGGTGATCAGGCCGGCCTTTATTTTGTGTATGGGCATCTATTTGTTCCTGTAGTGTTCGTTTCGAAAGATCTGAGGCAAGCAATTTAGCACAAACAGCATGTCAGAATGAATACCTTTCTGCGGAGAATTCATGCCAGTTATCTGTTGCTGGTATCTGCGTGGCTTATTCCTGGTTGCCTGCAATCTGTTGCCGCCTTCCGGCAATCCGTGGTCTGGGAATAGGTTTCTTGCGCTCGTAACCTGTTGATTATTACCGCCTAATAAAAATTATTTATTGCGTGGTGGCAACCCCAGGCATCAATTATTGGCTGGTCTGATTATTGCACTTTATGGTGTATAGGTAATCTTTTTCATCATTCGGCCTGTGGTCCGGCCAGTGGAGTAGATCATGTCCAGAATCATTTCAGTGTTTCTGTCGTTTCCTCTAATCCTGTTCCTGTTTGTAACTCCGGCTGTGGCAAAAGAGCCTGGATGGTCTGATTATAGGGTGTTGCTCAAGCGCCATGTCAAAACCGATATGCTTAAAGGTGAGCGGGTAAACAGGGTTGACTACAGTGGTATTGCCAGGGATCCGCGTTGGCGTAAGGTGTTGCAGCGGTTGGCCAACTACCCCCTGCACCGGCTCAAGACCCGCAAGGAGCGCCTGGCGTTCTATATCAACGCCTATATAACATCTTGACCATAAAGCTGATCGTAAAGAACTGGCCCCTGGAGAACATCCGTGATCTGGGCAGTCTATTTGTTCCGGTATGGAAGAAGACAGCGGGTATGGTTGGCGGCAAGCGGATGTCTCTCAGTGATATTGGTCGGGGCAGGCTCAGACCTTTTGGTGAGTTGCGTAGCTACTTTGCCCTGGCTTGTGGTTCGGCCAGTTGTCCTGATCTGCGCCGACAGCCATATACGGCCCGACAGCTCAATCGGCAACTGGATGACCAGTCAAAGCGGTTCCTGAATAACCGCAGCAAGGGTATGACTCGCAGGGCCGGCAGGGTGCGGGTGTCCAAGCTGTTCTCCTGGTTCGAGGATGATTTCAAACGGTTTGGTGGAGTGAGGGCATTTGTGGAGCGGTATAAAAACCTTCCAAAAAAGGTCACTCTGAGGGCGGATCTGCCTTACAACTGGAGTGTCAATGGAGGTTGATAGGGTAGATCTGTTAGAGCGTCTGGGCCGTAACGTCTACCATTAGCTTCAGACTTTGCCCGGCCTTGAGGTGGTTGCCTTCAAGGGTGTTCCAGCGCTTAAGATCCGTTACCCGCACATTGAAGCGTTGGGCGATCCTGGCCAGCGAATCTCCGTTTCGCACCCGGTAGTGCACCGGATTGGTGGTGCTGGGTGGTTTTACAGCCATGATAGATGGAAGCTGTGCGGTTTTACTGGTCTTGATGCTCTTGCTGTCTACCCATAACACCAGCTTCTGGCCGAGACTCAGGGTGTCGCGCGGGGCCATGCCATTCCATCTGGCCAGTTTGCTGTGGCTTACCTTGTAGGTCCTGGCCAGGTCCCATAAGGTGTCTCCAGCCTTAACCACGTGCACCACGCGTTGTCCCTTACGTTTTCGGTTCTGGATGCGTTGCTTGCGCTTGTCGGCACTCAGCCCATAGTGGTCGAGTGACTTGGTGGACATGGGAATTACCAGATGCTTGCCAGCGCGAATGCCGTTGTTACTAAGCTTATTGGCCTGCTTCAGCATAGCGGTGGTGGTGCCGTGTTTTTCGGCAATGATGCTCAGGCTGTCTCCGCCGCGTATCTTGTAGCGTTTCCAGCGAATGCGTTTGCCTGGGTCAAGCTGGGCCAGTTTTTGGCTGAAGGACTTAGTCTTGGTGATCGGCAGATTGAGTTTGTGTGGGCCGTCTGGAGCGGTTGCCCAGCGGTTAAAGCCTGGATTCAGCCGATAGAGATTGTCTGTGGACATTCCGGCCATATCTGCGGCCAGTGCGAGATCCAGTTGGGAGCCGATATCCACCGTAGCGAAGTAGGGCTGGTCGGGCATTGGCTTGAGCTCTATCCCATATTTTTCAGGTTGGTTAATGACCTGGGTCAGCGCCAGCAGCCTTGGTACATAGTTGCGGGTCTCGCGGGGAAGTTTCAGGGACCAGAAGTCGGTCGGCTTACCTTTGCGCTTGTTTTTGGTGATGGCTCGCGACACCGTGCCTGCGCCAGAGTTGTAGGCGGCCAGAGCCAGATTCCAGTCTCCGTTGAATCGCTTGGACAGCTGCTCCAGGTAATCAAATGCGGCGTTGGTGGAGGCCACCACATCGCGTCTGCCGTCATACCACCAGTTCTGCTTCAGCTTGAAATGACGCCCGGTGGCCGGGATAAACTGCCACAGTCCAGCCGCTCTGCCATGGGAGTAGGCAAATGGTCGGAAGGCGCTTTCCACCGCAGGCAGTAGTACCAATTCGGTAGGTAGTCCGCGCTTTTCCGCCTGTTCCAGAATAAAGTGGATGTAGGGTTTGGAACGCTCCTGTAGCCGTTCTATGTATGAGTCGTGTTTTTTATACCAGTTGACGTGCTGAGTTACGCGCTTGTTTTTCGGCGTCTCCAGCCTGAAACCGCTGCGCACCCGTTGCCACAGATCTTTCTGTTTGGCCGGCTGTTGCACCTGGTTGCTGGCGTCGGTGCCTGCTGAGGTGCTCTCCTGCTCGATTGTGGCTGAGATTTGAGGGCCGTCCAGGATGGTGGCCTTTTGAGCCCAATCCCCTTTGAGCAGAAGGCTGGAATTGCAGCCTGACAGGATCAGGATTGCAGCTGCGGCAAGAGCTATGATGGCTGGGTATTTGCTAGTCATATATTTGGTTAATCCCAACCTAATATGGATGGGCCAGATAAAACACGAACCCAGGACTATACTGAATACGCCCCCAATTTTCCAACCAAAAACACTGCTGGTCTTCTGGCTATTTGGCAGTATCATAGTTTCCAGAACTCTTCACTGACTGGCGGGTTTTTCTGGAAACCATGAAAAAAAAGCGCTTTTCCCAATCAGAACAGGAGCTTGCAGACCACTTGCAGGAGTGGTTTGGGCGCTATCCTGGGCAGGGTTTTATGGAGCAGGAGATTCTCTGTCTAAATGATCTGCTGCCAAAGCTGTTTGGCTATTATCTGGTGCAGTTGGGGATGATAGGCAGCCTGGATGGGGTGTTGGAGGAGTGCCGTATCGGCAGTTGTCTGGTGCTGGCGGCCAATAGAAGCCAGGGTGAGATCAGGGCTACGGCCCAGGTGGAGTTGCCGCAGTTGCCCATAGCAACCGATAGTGTGGATGCGGTGCTGATGCCGCATAGTCTGGATTTTGCCTCAGACCCGCACCAGGTGTTGCGGGAGGTGGAACGAATTCTGATCCCGGAAGGGCGCGTCATCATCACCGGGTTCAATCCCTGGAGCTTGTGGGGAGGTTACCGGTTGTTGATGCGGCGTAAGGGAAAGATCCCCTGGTGTGGACAGTTTATCTCGGTGCTGCGTCTACAGGACTGGTTGCGGCTGCTGGGTTTCAGTGTGGAGGTGGTCAAACCGGTGATGTTCCGGCCGCCTCTACAAAATGAGACTATGATGCAGCGACTGCTGTTTCTGGAGCGCGTGGGGCCAAAATACTGGCCGTTTTTTTCAGCAGGATATGTGGTCCAGGCAGTGAAGCGGGTGTCGCCACTTACTCCAATTTTACCGGCCTGGAGAAGACGGTCGCAGGTATTGAGCGGCAAATTGATTGAACCAACAACGAGAAACTGCAATGAATAACAGGGTGGAGATATTTACCGATGGTGCCTGCAGGGGTAATCCCGGGCCCGGTGGCTGGGGTGCGGTAATGCGCTTCAAGGGAAAGGAGAAGCAGCTGTTTGGAGGAGAAGCCGAGACCACCAATAATCGCATGGAACTCAAGGCGGTGATCAAGGCCCTGGAGGAGTTGACCCGTCCTGCCGAGGTGCGTGTCACCACCGATTCCCAGTACGTAAAGAAGGGTATAACCGAGTGGATCCACAACTGGAAACGCAACGGCTGGCGCACTGCGGCCAAAAAACCGGTGAAGAACAGTGATCTGTGGCGGGAACTGGATGAACTGGTGGCGCGCCATAATGTGGCCTGGGACTGGGTCAAGGGGCACAGCGGCCACCCGGAAAATGAACTGGCTGATGATCTGGCCAACCGGGGGATAGATGAGTCTTAATCTGAATTACAGAGCTATGAGCTAAGAATGCGCCAGATTGTACTAGATACTGAAACCACTGGACTGGAGCCCAAACAGGGGCACAGGATCATCGAGATCGGCTGTGTTGAGCTGATTGAGAGGCGTCTCACCGGGAACGTGTTCCATCAATATCTGCAACCAGATCGGGAGATCGATGCCGCCGCGGTGGAGATTCACGGCATCACCAACGAATTTCTGGAAGACAAACCCAGGTTTGGCGATATCGCTCGGGACTTTATGGACTATGTGTCGGGGGCGGAACTTATCATCCATAACGCCCCGTTTGATGTGGGGTTTATCAACCATGAGCTGGCGCGCCTGGGCGGTGAGTGGGGTCTGCTGGAGAAGCAGTGCCGCATAATCGATAGTCTGGTACTGGCGAAAAAGAGCCATCCTGGGCAGCGCAACAGTCTGGATGCGTTGTGTAAACGCTACGAGATTGATAACAGCCATCGTGAGTTGCACGGGGCGCTGCTGGATGCCGAGATCCTGTCCGATGTCTATCTGACCATGACCGGTGGTCAGACCGCCCTGATGCTGGACGGGCTCTCCAGCGAGGTGGATGGTTCTGGTCAGGCTGGAATTAGACGTGTAGATGTAGATCGACCCGCGCTAACGGTGATAGCTGCCGCTGAGCAGGAGTTGCAGGCCCACCATGCGCGCCTGGATGCCATTGAGAAGGCCTCAGGTTCTTGTGTCTGGAAAGGGGGGGTGGAAGAGTCCTAGCCGTGCTGTTCCCGGCCGCGATGGCCGCCACCGCCATTGAACAGGGATTTGATCCGATCCAGATCCTTCAACTGTACATGTTTGCGCTCTACATGCAGCAGGCCATCATCATGGAAACGGGTGAATAGTCGGCTTACCGTCTCCACTGCCAGTCCCAGATAGCTGCCTATGTCGTTGCGTGACATGCTGAGATAAAAATCTGTGGCGGAAAAGCCACGTTTTTTAAAGCGGTTAGAAAAATCCAGCAGGAACCCGGCCAGCCGCTCTTCAGCGTTCTTGCTCCCCAGCAGGGTCAGCAGATTGGACTCCTGGAATATCTCTTTGCTTAGCAGGCGGTACATCTGGCGTTGCAGTCCGGGGATGGATGAACTCAGCTCTTCCAGGCGATCGAAGGGGATCTCGCACACGGCTGCGGTTTCCAGCGCCTTGGCAGAACAGTGGTGTACACCCTCTTCAATGGCGTCCAGCCCAATAAGTTCGCCCGGCAGATAGAAACCGGTAATCTGGTTGGTGCCAGCCTCTTTCCTGGTATAGGTTTTGATAGAACCGGATTTTATGGCGAAGATACTGCGGAAGGGGTCGCCAGCTTGGAATATGTAATCCCCGCGATGGACCGGGCAACAGTGCGTTACCACAGACTCAAACAGTTCTAGCTCTTTGCCACCCAGAGACTCTGGTAGCACTAGCGAAGCTACGCTACATACCTCGCAACGCATCTTTGTGCTGTCGATGGATACAATCTTATCGTTTGACACGGTCATGACCTGAGTACTTGTTTACCTGTAATATTGCGCTATTCTGCTATTTTAGTTGATATAGATCAAGAAAAACATGGTTCACCCAACAAAGTTTGCATGATCCATGGCCTGGGGCTGGGTTGGGTCAGAGCATGTTCAGGGCCGTGACCATGCCCTCATAGTCGGTTAATCAACCGGATTGATTTGAAATAAGCACTGTTTTTTAACCACATATCCGATTGTAGAAGATGCGGTGTTCTGGTAACTTCTAATGCCGTCCAAGTAACAAGCTTTCCATAACTAATTTAAGTGGGTTCCATGAGCAAATTTGTATTTATTACGGGCGGTGTTGTCTCCTCCCTGGGCAAGGGAATTGCGTCGGCATCACTGGGCGCGCTGCTTGAGGCTCGGGGCCTAAAGGTCACCATGATCAAGTTGGATCCGTATATCAACGTCGATCCAGGCACCATGAGCCCATTTCAGCATGGAGAGGTTTTTGTCACGGAGGATGGGGCAGAGACTGATCTGGACCTTGGGCACTATGAAAGATTCGTGCGCGCCACCATGGGGAAGGACAATAATTTCACCACCGGGCAAGTCTACGACAGTGTAATCCGCAAGGAAAGGCGTGGAGATTACCTGGGAGGTACGGTACAGGTCATTCCCCATATCACCAACCAGATAAAAGAGAACGTACTGCTGGGTGCTGCTGATTCGGATGTATGTTTGGTGGAGATCGGCGGTACCGTAGGTGATATCGAATCCCTGCCATTCCTTGAGGCTATACGCCAGATGGGAGTGGAAGTGGGGCATGATAACGCCCTGTTCATGCATCTGACCCTGGTGCCGTATATCAAGACTGCGGGAGAGGTGAAGACCAAGCCCACCCAGCACTCAGTAAAAGAGCTGCGCTCCATTGGTATCCAGCCGGATATCCTGTTCTGCCGCAGCGACCATCCGCTACCGGATGGCGAGCGCCGTAAGATCTCCCTATTTACCAACGTGGCGGAAGCTTCAGTAATCTCGGCGCCGGATGCCGACCATATCTATCGCATTCCCCTGCTGTTGCACGAGCAGTACCTGGACGAGATTGTGGTGCGCCAGTTTGGTCTGGATGTGCCGCCAGCAGAACTGACCGAGTGGCGTCAGGTGGTGGATGGCCTGGAACAGGCCAGAGGTGAAGTAAAGATCGCCATGGTGGGTAAATATATGCACCTGACTGAGGCCTACAAGAGTCTCACCGAATCCTTGGTGCACGCCGGTATCCACACTCTGACCAAGGTCAAGATCATCTATGTGGACGCCGAAGACATCGAGGCCAATGGAACCGTCTGTCTGAACGATGTGGACGCTATTTTGGTGCCAGGAGGTTTTGGCGACCGTGGAGTGGAGGGCAAGATCTCCACCGTACAATACGCCCGTGAGAACGGTGTGCCCTACCTTGGTATCTGTCTCGGTATGCAGGTGGCGGTGATCGAGTACGCCCGTAACGTTGCGGGTCTGGACGGGGCCCACAGCACCGAGTTTGATAAGCAGACCCCGCACCCGGTGATCGCCCTGATTACCGAGTGGCTGAACGCAGATGGCCAGACCGAGACCCGGGACGAAGACTCAGATCTGGGTGGAACCATGCGCCTGGGTGGTCAGGAGTGTCGTCTGGCCCCAGACAGCCTGGCCCGCGAGCTGTATGCAGATGAGGTGATCGTGGAGCGGCATCGCCACCGTTATGAGTTTAACAACAAGTACCTGGAGGTCCTGGAACAGGCGGGGCTAAAAATATGTGGTCGCTCCATGGATGACAAGTTGATGGAGATGGTGGAGATCCCGGAACACCCCTGGTTTATCGCCTGTCAGTTCCACCCGGAATTCACCTCCACCCCGAGAGATGGCCACCCGCTGTTCACCGGCTTTGTTAAGGCCGCCATGGCGTATCAAGAGAAGTTGTGCCGAGTGGCTGAGCAGGCATGAGACTATGTGACTTTGAGGTGGGCCTGGACCGGCCCCTGTTTCTGATCGCAGGTCCCTGCGTCATCGAGAGCGAAAAGCTGATTCTGGACACGGCCCAGCGCCTGAAGGATATCACCGCGGAACTGGGTATCCCGTTTATCTTCAAATCATCCTTTGACAAGGCCAACCGCTCTTCCGGTGACAGCTATCGCGGTCCCGGCATAGAGGAGGGGCTACGTATCCTGCAACGGGTGCGGGAGCAGATCGGGGTGCCGGTGTTGACCGATATCCATGATGATACCCCCCTGGATGAGGTGGCGGAGGTGGTGGATGTACTACAGACCCCGGCGTTTCTGTGCCGCCAGACCAATTTCATCCAGACTGTGGCCGCCCTGGGCAAGCCGGTAAATATCAAGAAAGGCCAGTTTCTGGCGCCCTGGGATATGCAGCACGTGGTGGCCAAGGCCAAGGCTGCGGGAAATGAGCAGATAATGGTGTGTGAGCGCGGGGTCTCTTTTGGTTACAACAACCTGGTATCGGATATGCGTTCCCTGGCTGTGATGCGTGACACCGGCTGTCCGGTGGTGTTTGATGCCACCCATTCGGTGCAGCTGCCCGGAGGACAGGGTGCGAGTTCTGGTGGCCAGCGTGAGTTCGTGCCGGTACTGGCGCGCGCAGCGGTTGCGGCTGGAGTATCCGGTCTGTTCATGGAGACCCATCCGGACCCGGAGCAGGCGCTCAGTGATGGTCCCAACTCCTGGCCCCTGGACGCCATGCCGGAGCTGTTGGAGACCTTGCAGCTGATCGACCAGACGGTAAAGCCGGGCCGGTTGTAGATATTTTAGCCAGGGGTTGGAGTCGACTGCCTCTAGACGGTAGAAATACCGGATATTGCAGCTGCAATCGACTCCGATCCTGAGACACAAACAGTTTTCTAGTATAAAAACCTAACCTGGAAATAGATGGCCAAGGTCGCTGATACCAGGTGGAAGTCAGGAGATAATAATGTCTGAAATAGTTGATGTTCGCGCGCGTGAGATCGTTGATTCACGGGGTAATCCAACCGTAGAGGCCGATGTGGTCACCGCCGATGGCGCCATCGGCCGGGCTGCTGCACCATCTGGGGCCTCCACCGGCTCACGCGAAGCCCTGGAACTGCGTGATGGGGACAAAAGCCGCTTCCTGGGTAAGGGCGTACTGAATGCGGTAAAGAATATCGAAGGCGAGCTGAACGATGCCGTCAGCGGTATGGATGTCTCCGATCAGGAGGCCATAGACCGCAAGATGATTGAGCTGGACGGCACCGACAGCAAAGAGCGCCTGGGCGCTAACGCCCTGCTGGCGGTATCCCTGGCCGCAGCCCATGCCGCCGCCCAGGAGAATGCCATGCCGCTGTACCGCTATCTCTCCTCTGGTCCCTATCGCATGCCGGTGCCAATGATGAATATCATCAATGGTGGCGCCCATGCTGACAACAGCGTGGATATCCAGGAGTTCATGATCCTGCCCACCGGCGCCAGTTCGGTGCGCGAGGCTATTCGCTATGGCGCCGAGGTGTTCCACTCCCTGAAGAGTGTGCTCAAGGGACGCGGTCTGAATACCGCCGTGGGTGATGAGGGTGGTTTCGCCCCCGATCTGCCATCCAATGAGTCCGCTATCGAGGTGATCCTGCAGGCCATCGATAACGCCGGATTCAAGATCGGCAGCGATATGTATCTGGGACTGGATGTGGCCAGCTCCGAGTTTTACAAAGACGGCATGTATGACCTGGAATCCGAAGGCCGCAAGTTCGATGCCGCAGGTTTCGTGGACTATCTGGCGGCCCTGGCCGATCAGTACCCCATCATCTCCATTGAAGATGGCATGGACGAGGGTGACTGGGATGGCTGGAAGCTGCTCACTGAGAGATTGGGTGATCGCATCCAACTGGTAGGTGATGACCTGTTCGTGACCAACACCAAGATCCTGCAACGCGGTATTGACCAAAATATTGCAAACTCAATTCTGATCAAGTTCAACCAGATCGGAACCCTGACCGAGACCATGCAGGCCATCAACATGGCCCACGATGCCGGATACTCTGCGGTGGTCTCCCATCGCTCCGGTGAGACCGAGGACACCACCATTGCCGATCTGGTGGTAGCGGCCAACACCGGCCAGATCAAGACCGGTTCTCTCAGTCGCTCGGATCGGGTGGCAAAGTATAACCAGCTGATGCGCATAGAGGATCAGTTGGGAGCCGACGCGGTGTATGCTGGTATGGGAGCCTTTCCTGCTGGGGTAAAGCTATAGGATTATTGGTTCTGCAGCCGAATTTGTCGGAACTACAGGCTGAGAAGGTACTCGTGCCAAGACGCCAAGTACGCAAAGAGAACAACCTTAAATATCTAGTTTGACTTTGCGTCCTTTGCGTCTCTGCGAGAGTATGTATGTTTTTTAATCCAAATAGCCCCAACAAGCGGTTTGAGGGGATGGCTTGGCAATCAGCGAGATATGCGAATTCTTATAGGGATTTTGATAGTTCTGCTGCTGGTGCTCCAGTACCGCCTCTGGGTGGGAGAGGGGAGCCTGGCCGAGGTGCATGCCCTGCGCCAAGAGGTGGATAGTCAGAAGGCCGAGTTGCAGGGATTGCAGCAGCGCAACAATGCCCTGCGCGCCGAGGTGAAGGATCTGAAAAAGGGGTTGGATGCCGTTGAGGAACGGGCCAGAAGCGAGCTGGGTATGATCCGGGACAACGAGGAGTTCTATCAGATCATTGACGCCCCGAACCAGGAGTCGAAATGAGCCGGGTCCGGTACTGGGCGGTGGTGCCTGCGGCCGGGGTTGGTCGCCGCATGGGTAGCGTCACTCCCAAGCAGTATATGCAACTCAATGGCCGTCTGGTGATCGAACACACCCTGGAAACCCTGCTGGCCTGCCAGCGTCTGGATGGGGTCTATGTGGCCGTCTCACCGGATGATGAGTGGTGGGGTGATACCGCCATGGCCAAACATCCTCAATTGGTGCGGGTGGATGGCGGGCCTGAACGCTGCCACTCTGTCCTCAATGCACTTAACCTGCTGCAACAGAGCGCAGCACCGGATGACTGGGTGCTGGTGCATGACGCCGCCAGACCCTGCCTGCGCTCGGATGACCTGGAGAAGCTAATCGATACCCTGCATGATCACCCCATTGGCGGTCTGCTGGGGGTGCCGGTGCGCGACACCATGAAGCGGGCCGACACCCAGGCTGCAATATCTGAAACCGTTTCCCGTGATGGCCTGTGGCACGCCTATACTCCGCAGATGTTCCGATTGGGACCACTGCACCAGGCTCTGGAACAGGCCATAGCCAAGGGTCTCATAGTTACCGATGATGCCAGCGCCATGGAGTTGGCAGGTGTAAAGCCGCTGATGATTGAGGGGCATGACGACAACATCAAGATCACTCGCCCGGAGGACCTAGTCCTGGCGGAGTTCTATCTGAAACAACAAGAGGGGCAGTGATGCGCATTGGACACGGTTTTGATGCCCACCGTTTGGGAACGGGATTGCGCCTGGTCCTGGGTGGGGTGGAGATTGAGTACGATCAGGGATTGATCGCCCACTCTGACGGAGATGTGCTACTGCATGCCCTGTGTGATGCCATCCTGGGGGCTGCGGCTCTGGGGGATATCGGCAAGCACTTTCCAGACAGCAGTGCCGATCTGAAGGGGGTGGATAGCCGTATTCTGCTGCGCCAGGTGGTGCAAATGGTTGGAGAGAGAGGCCTGTCTGTAGTCAATGCGGATACCACCATAATTGCCCAGGCGCCCAAGCTGGCCCCACATATCGATGGCATGCGGAGAAAAATCGCACAAGACCTGCAAATTGAGGAGAGCCGGGTCAACATCAAGGCCACCACCACCGAGGGCATGGGTTATGCCGGACGGGGTGAAGGCATAGCTGCCCATGCTGTGGTGCTTCTGGATGGATGAAGTACCAGCGACTGGATTTGCCCCGGTCAGTTCCTATCCCCACGCCCTGGGCAGGCCCCAGGCCAGCGCCCTGATCCGCAGCGAGCCGGAAGATTTCCAGGTGGATGAACAGCTGCGTTTTCAGCCCGAGGGTGAAGGCGAACATCTGCTGTTACGTCTGCGTAAACGTAACACCAATACCGAGTGGCTGGCCAGGCAGCTGGCTGAATTTGCCGGGGTGCCGTATCGGGATGTGAGCTATGCCGGGCTCAAGGATCGCCATGCGGTCACCAGCCAGTGGTTTTCGGTGCGCCTGCCGGAAACACTGGATCTGGACTGGAGCCAGTTAGAGTCGGATGAGATCCAGCTGCTGGAGGCGGTGAGACACCGCCGTAAACTGCGGCGCGGGGCCTTGGCGCAAAACAGATTCCGCCTGCATCTGCGCGAGCTGGATGCGGATCCTGGCCAGATGGAGCAGCGACTGCGGCAGATCTCCACCCAGGGGATCCCCAACTACTTTGGCGAACAGCGCTTCGGCCATAGTTGCAATAATCTGCTGATGGCTAACCGCCTGTTTCGCGGTGAGCTGAAAAAGGTTACCCGCCACAAACGCGGCATCTACCTCTCAGCAGCCCGTTCCTATCTGTTCAACCTTATCCTGGCTCAACGGGTGGAACAGGGGAACTGGAACCGGGCCATGCCGGGAGATGTAATGCTGCTGGATGGCAGCGGTTCCCACTTTGCGGTGGAGGAGGTGGATGCAACCATTCTGCAACGGGTCGCTGAACTGGATATACACCCCACCGGTCCGCTCTGGGGTAAGGGCGGTGCGCAGGTAACTGGTGCTGTGGCAGAGCTGGAGGAGGCGCTGTTGCAGCGGCACCAGGAGTGGCTGCAGGGCCTGAAAAGATTCGGCCTTAGCCATGACCGTCGCGCCCTGCGCGCCCGGGTGATCGACCTGAACTGGAGTTGGCTGACAGATAATGACCTGGAACTGGAGTTTGCGCTCAACCCCGGCAGCTATGCCACCATGGTGCTGCGGGAGATCGTCGAGATTAGGTGAGCCTGTACCAGGGGTCGGAGTCAGGCTGGCAGAGTTTTGCGCAAAGAACCCTGCTTTTGATTTAGCCTGACTCTGAGGCTCACTCCGACCCATCTGTCTATCAGAGTGGCAACAGCTTGTAGAGCCGATATACTTCGTTGTTCCTACATTTATTCGTGAAACCCTTGTGCCTATGAAATATTTTGATGTATTTAACGGAGATGCAGACGGTATCTGTGCACTCCACCAGCTACGGCTGGCGCAGCCAGTGGAAAGTACCCTGATCACTGGTGTGAAACGTGATATCGGTCTGTTGCAGCAGGTTGATGCCGGGGCAGGGGACCGGGTAACGGTGCTGGATATTTCACTGGATAAAAATCGCGATGATCTGTTGCGACTGCTCGATGCCGGTGCCAATGCGGTCTATTTTGATCATCACTTTGCCGGTGAAATACCTGTCAGCTACGCACTTGAATGCCACATAGATACCGATGCTAATATTTGTAGCAGCTTGCTGGTGAACCAGTACCTGGATGGGGAATACCTGCCCTGGGCGGTCACAGCAGCGTTTGGGGATAACCTGTTCACTTCAGCGCAAGCAGCGGCGGCACCGCTAAATCTCGATCAAGAACAACTTGAAGCATTGAAACTGCTTGGCACCTGTATCAATTACAACGGGTATGGTTCATCGCTGGATGATCTTATTTTTACTCCGGCAGATCTATACCGCTTGATCAGCCAGTATGAAGACCCGTTTGATTTTATCGCTAACGAACCGGGTTATCAGATTTTGCTTAACGGTTATGGCGCAGACATGGATAAGGCTTCCGGTCTGAGTCCCAGTTACAGCGATGATGGGCATGCACTTTATATTCTTCCCAACGAAAAGTGGGCGCGTCGCGTTAGTGGTGTCTATGCCAACGATCTGGCTCAACGGTTCCCGGACAGGGGGCATGCCATGCTGACTGAAAAAGCCGATGGTGGCTATCTGGTGAGTGTACGGGCGCCGCTGAATAACAAGGCCGGTGCGGATGAACTATGCCGTCAGTTTAACAGCGGCGGCGGCCGTAAGGCGGCAGCGGGCATTAACCACCTGGCCGAAGATCAGTATGAACGTTTTGTTTCGCTATTCAAACAGTCGTTCTGAACAGGTTAATCTGCGAGACCCCAGTCAGTATTAACGGCTATTTTAATTGAATTCAGATAAAAGGTTTTGTCGTTTCTGCGCGCAGTGCCGGGTAGGAAGCAAGTGGCATTTGTTTGCAGAAAAGTGAGTTTGTCCACCTGTGGGAGTGGCGACTCGCTACGATGGACCTTGCAATCAGCCTGCCATATTCCATCGGCGCGGGACGCGCCTCCCACAGGCTAATTGATAGGGGGTGGATATTTTGGTCCCTTCCAGGGGTCTCTTCATACTACCCGCCTTGCGGGTAGTAGATGATATGGAGCATGTATAACGGTAATGGTCGTATCCTAAGTGGGATATTGCTACTATTGTTATGCAAGTATCCCTGTCATTTTGAGCTTGTAGTTGTAACAATCGTTTGATTGGTGCGGAGTCGCATATTGCGTATATAGCATGGGTTAGGTGTGGCCGATAATAATGTCAACAGAAGTTAATCCAGCTCCTGCCATCAACCACGGCTGGTTAAGGCGTCGTATCATGTGGCCAGTGTTTTCTGGCCTGATCGCGATTGTTGTTGTCTCACTGTATAGTTTTATTACGCTGATTCTGGATTATACCGTAGAGGAGTTTGCGTACGACAGTGCAGGCATGAAAGCCAGGTGGCAGATTGATCACTCTCATCATATCGATAAACTCAGTGTGGTAGGTCTTGCACTGGCACAGAATAGCCAGGTCCGCGAGGCAATGAAAGCCGGGGATCGTGCGCGGTTGATCGAAGCCGGTACTCCCCTGTACGAGTCACTCGGAGAATTGCATCACGTTGATCGTATGGCTATTATCGACCGCGAGCGGCGGATACTGGTGCGTTATCACGACCCTGATAAATTTGGTGACCGGGTCGGGTATCTGACTCTGCTCGGTGCGGAATCCGGCAGAATAAAGGCGCATGGGGTGGGTTTCGACTATAAGGGCTACTTGATAGAGCGCGTGTTTGTCCCGGTGCTGGAGCAAGATACCATTCTGGGTTATGTCGCTGCAGGTGAAAGCATCGATGACTTGCTGCGGCATCTTGATGAGACCTTTGGTGTTCAGCATATTACCCTGGTGGGCAAAGACTATATCGAGAAATACAAACCTAAAAAAATAGCAGGTGTCGAATCACAAGCAGTCGATAGCGAGCGGTTTGCATCATTTGTAATGCTGGGCAAAACCATTGATTATATTTCACCGCTACTGCACGACTGGATTAATAGTAATGGTTTTATAGAAGATCAGCACAAGATCATCCAGACGGAAAGCGAACAGTATTATTTGACAATGTCACTGCCGCTCGTCTCAATTAATAGTGAACGTATTGGAACAGTTGTTGCGTTGAGGGACGTAAGCACGCAATATCTGGCCCTGAAAAGTTCAATCGTGATGGCGTCATCTCTTACCCTGCTGATTGTGATAGGTTTACTGCTTATACTTCGCAAGATCACGCAGCGCACAGAAAACCAGTTTACTTCCGCATACAAAAAACTTGAACATGCTCAGTTGCAGCTGGAAAAGGGACGGCAGTACTGGGATGACGCTTTCAACGCCATTGCGGACCCTGTTTTTATACACGATGGCAAGCCCCTAGTATCGTAGACACCTGTTAGCGTTACAATAACGCAAAAAG
>CAZVME010000041.1:0-29280 GCA_964628835.1 uncultured Gammaproteobacteria bacterium
TTGTGTTTGCACTGATCATTCTGGAACGCTGGTCCCGACGCCGTGCCCGCTATCACCACACTAGCCAACGCTACCGCCTACCGCCGGGTTATCAACTTACTGGCTGGCGTTCGTTTCTGGCCTTTATGGTCTGCCTGTCGCCGCTGTTTTTGGGTTTTCTGTTACCTGGGGGGCAACAGCTGGTGTGGGCGCTTCAGACCGCCGATGAGATGCTGGATGGGAGCTTTCTGCTCCTCACCTGGCACAGCCTGATACTGGCCGGTGGTGCATCACTATTGGCCCTACTGTTGGCGCTGTTTCTGGGCTACGGTAAACGTCTGCGTCCCTCCTGGCTGATGATAGCCGCGGTACGGCTCTCCGGCATGGGTTACGCGGTTCCGGGTACCGTAATTGCCATCGGGGTGATGATCCCATTCGCCTGGGTGGACAACACCCTGGATGCCTGGTTTCGCGCCAGTTTTGGTATCTCCACCGGCCTGATCTTCAGTGGTACCCTGGTGGCCATACTGTTTGCCTACATGGTGCGGTTTCTGGCGGTATCTCTGCAAACAGTAGAGGCGGCCCTGGGCAAGATCAAACCCTCTGCCGATGATGCGGCCCGTTCCCTGGGACGCCGTCCGCTGCAGGTGTTGAGAGAGGTGCATATGCCACTGATGCGCGGTAGTCTGCTCACAGCTATCCTGCTGGTATTCGTGGATGTGCTGAAGGAGCTGCCCGCCACCCTGATCCTGCGTCCATTCGATTTTAATACCCTGGCGGTGCGCGCCTATGAGTTGGCTTCGGACGAACGGCTGGCCGACTCATCCACCGCTGCGGTGGCCATTGTATTGGCCGGCATTGTTCCGGTTATCCTGTTGAGTCGTTCCATCACCAGATCAAGAAAAGAGCATGATGCAACTTGAGGTAATTCAGGCGGAAGTCGCCTACGGCAAGGTGGAGGTGGTGAAGGGTGTCAGTTTCTCCCTCAAGCCGGGTGAGATCGGTTGTCTGCTGGGACCCAGCGGGTGTGGCAAGACCACCCTGTTGCGCGCTATTGCCGGTTTTGAACCTGTGCAGGCGGGGAATATCACCCTGCATGGTCAACGCGTAAGTGCTCCAGGGTTCCAGGTGCCACCTGAGTCCAGACGGGTGGGAATGGTGTTCCAGGACTTCGCCCTGTTTCCGCATCTGACCATCGGTGACAATATCGCCTTTGGCCTGCGTGATCTCCCGGCGCAGGAGCGCAAGTTGCGGGTGGATGAGCTGTTGCAGCTAGTTGATATGGATGGTTTGCGGGATAGCTATCCACACCAGATCTCCGGTGGTCAGCAACAACGGGTGGCGCTGATCCGGGCTATTGCCCCGCGTCCAGATCTGTTACTGCTGGATGAACCATTTTCCAGCCTGGATGTGGAACTGCGCGAACAGCTGGCGCGCGAGGTGCGTGAGGTTCTCAAGCAGGATGGGATAACCGCGATCCTGGTGACCCATGATCAGATGGAGGCCTTCGCCATGGCCGATGTGATTGGGGTGATGAATCAGGGGAGACTGGCGCAGTGGGACTCGGCCTATAATCTCTACCATGAACCTGAGAATAGATTTGTGGCCGACTTTATTGGCCAGGGCGTCTTCCTGCAAGGGAGCGTGATGGGGGAGAATCTGTCACAGACTCCATTTGGAGTGATCCACGGCATAACTCATGGTGACTGTTGTGACGAGGGGCAAGCGGTGCAGATTCTGCTGCGCCCGGATGATGTGGTGCATGATGATGATAGTGAGATGCAGGCCGAGGTGGTGGCCAAGGCGTTTCGTGGCGCCGAGTATCTCTATACCCTGCGACTGCCCACTGGGGAGGAGATCCTGTGCCTGGTGCAGAGTCATCATAACCATGCCGTTGGTGAACAGATCGGAATACGGCTGGACGTGCAGCATCTGGTGATGTTTCCAACCCAGTCGGAGTAGGTGTTGTCTTAGGGAAGCACAGCCCGTATTACCTCGGCCGGATGCACAGCGTGCCGTCCGGTGCCGATCTCTATCTGATGGCGGCAACTGGTGCCGCAGGCCACGATTATGGTCTCAGGTGGTGCCAGTCGTACCGCCGGTAACAGAGCCAGTTCACCTATAGCCCTGGCGGTGTTGGCGTGTTCCAGTTCATAGCCAAAGGAACCGGCCATACCGCAACAGCCAGACTCAATCGCCTCAACTCTGGTACCTGGAATTATCTGCAGACAATCGGTTGCGGCCTGGGGCTCGGACAGCGCCTTCTGATGACAGTGGGTGTGCACCAGGATGTGTTGTTCCTGCACCGGGTGCTGCGGTAGATTAAGATGCCGGTTTCTATCCATACGACACACCCACTCTTCGAACAACCAGGTGCCAACGGCCAGGGTTCGGGCCTGATTGCGCAGGTCTTCCCGATCCATCAGGTCAATGGCCTCGTCATGCAACGTTAACAACTCGGCTGGCTCGAAACCGATTATGGGCACTCCATCTGCTGCGGCCGGGTAGAGCTCTTCAATCATATGGGTCAGGGTAGTGCGGGCATCCACCAATAGCCCCTGGCTGATCTGCAGACGACCAGAGGAGAGGCAGGAGGTCAGCTCCACCCTGTATCCGGCCCACTCAAAGAACTCCACAGCGGCTATGCCTATCTCTGGCTCTAGGTAGTTGGTGAAGGGGTCCACCACCAGCAGCACTCTATCCCTGCGTCTGGGTGTTGCGGTTGCGCGCAGTTCCCACCAGTCCAGCCAGGTCTGTTTGGCCAGTTTTGGTAGAGGGTATTTTGGTGTCAGACCAAAGACGCGGCGTAGCAGGCCACTGGAGAGGAGGGCGTTTGCCAGGACGGGCGACTGCATGCCCCACTGCGCCAGTGCCGGCAGTGATGCAATCAGCCGGGAGCGCAGTGGTACGCCACTCTGACGGTTGCGATGCTGTAGCACCTGGGCCTTGATCCGTGCCATATCTACACTGGCCGGGCACTCCGCTTTGCACCCTTTGCAGGAGATGCATAGCTCCATGGCTTCACCCACTGCGGCACTGTTCAGGGCCGGGAGTGGGTCCGGGCTGTCCAGGATCTGACGTAGCACATTGGCCCGACCCCGTGTGGTGTGGCGTTCATCGTGCGTGGCCATATAGGAGGGGCACATCACCCCTCTGCCCGGTTGCTTCAGACACACTCCTGCACCGTTACAGCGCCCTACCGCACCTCTCAGATCCTGGTCACTGCCCCAGTTGAACTCGTCCTGGATCAGGCTGGGCTGGCGCTGGCTGCGCAGATTCTGCCCCGGTGGCGGCGCATTCAGGATCTTGCCTGGATTAAGTATGTTGTGCGGATCAAATATGGCCTTGACCTGTTGCAGTAGTGGGTGGATCTCAAAACCCAGAACTGTGTCTAGCAGATGGGCGCGCAGGCGTCCATCACCGTGCTTGGCGGATATGCTGCCGCCAAACTCGGCCACAACGCCCGCCACATCGGTCTGGATTGTGAGCATGCGGATGCGGCCTTCGGAGGAACCTATGTTCAGCCAGGGACGCAGATGTATCAGCCCGGCCCCCACTGATCCGTAGAACACGAAATCGCAGTGGTGGCTGAGCATGAGTTCCTGGATGCGTTCCATGAATTCAGGCAGTTTCTGTGGAGGGACGGCGCAGTCCTCCACCGCCGTTACCGCCTTGATCGGGCTGGCCTTACCCATGAGCAGTCCAAGTCCTGCCCTCCGCAATCTCCAGGCGCGCACTGCGTGTTCATGATCAAGAATGGAGAAGTCATACCTGATGCCGCTGGCAGAGATGGCCGTAATCAGGGCCTGGGCCTGCCCTGAAGCCGGTGCGTCTGGGGTGTCCTCAAACTCGATTAGTAACACCGCCTCTGGGTTGCCCTTGATCCAGGATGCCTGCATGTGCCCCAGACGGTGTTCAAAGGCTGCATCCAGGACGAAGCGGTCCAGTAGCTCCAGCGCCACGGGTGATTGTTTAAGGATCTCCGGCACAGCTTTGAAGGCGTCATATAGCATGGGGAACTGCCCCCACACCATCACCCGGTTTTCCGGGAGTGGGGAGAGTCTGAATGTGATCTCGGTGATGAGCGCCAGGGTGCCTTCGCTGCCACACAGAAATGGAGCCAAATTGAAGCATGGCCCATCCTCTACCCAGGGTTGACCACGGGCCAGCAGGTCCAGGGCGTAGCCCATGTTGTTGGGGATGATGTCAGGATCAGGGTACTTCTCCAGGATCAGGTCCCGATGCTGATCCACCAGGCCGTGCAGGGTGCGGTAGATCTCCCCCTCACGGGTATTTTGTTCGCGCTTGAACTGGAGCAGTTCGGTATTGGCTGGACCGAACTGGGCCCGGTTGCCGTCGGAGAGTACGGCGTCCACCGCCACCACGTGATCCCGGGTGGAGCCATCGCGCAGGTAGTGGGCGCCCCATGCATTGTTCCCCAGCATACCGCCGATGGCGCAGCGGTCGGCGGTGGATGGGTCCGGCGGTACACAGACGCCATGGGTCTTCAACTCATCGTTCAAGCTCTGCATTATGATGCCGGGTTGCGCCCGTACCAGCATGCCATCCAGGTCCACCTCCAGTAACGTATTCATGTGTCTGGTTACATCCACCACCAGACCGGTACCCACGCATTGCCCTGCCAGGCTGGTGCCGGCAGCACGCGGAATAATCGGCAGGGAGTGCCGCTGGCTGAAGTTCACTATTGCTGCGCAATCAGCGCCATGCCTGGGGTATATCACCGCCAGTGGTAGTTGTTGGTAGATGGAGGCATCGGTGGCGTAGCACATGCGGGTGGCGATGTCGGTAAACACTTCGCCTTCTAATACTGCGGCAAGTTCAGCCTGCTTGGTATCATCCAGAGGCGGTGGGGTTACCCTGGCCTGTTCCGCAATGTTCATGCCGTCTCCACTGAGGTGTGCATTACGTGGATGGCCTGTGCCGGCAGAAAGTAGTGATAGAACGGGGCCGAGTGATCCGGGTTGTCACTCTGATAGTTGAGGCCGCACAGATCAAACAGCTGTTCAGCGGCAACAGGTGGCATCTCGCGCCTGGATACAAGTTCGATCAGTTTACCGTTTTCCACCTGGCGCGGCAGTTCCGGGTCGATGGCCGCCAACTGTGCACTGATGATGGCAGGTATATCCGGGGTGCGGTTGGGCCGGGTGAATACCTGTTCCAACAGCCCGGAGGTGTAACCGCCGGTGGGGGTCATGGTTTCTACTCCGGTTCTGTTTAAGGTAGCGATAACCTCGGCCAGCGGCACCGCTCGATTGCCACCGGGGAGTGACTCAAATGCGCGCATGGCCAGATGATGGGCGGTGAAACCGTAGACTCGGTTCCAGTGCTGGATGATCTGGAGCGGATTCTGGCGGGAAGACTCATCCACGAAGATCCGAATCATGCGGCCATTGTTCAACAGCTTATACAGGGGGTAGGCGTCCCAGCCATCATCAAAACGATAACAGGCCTCGCTCTTGATCTGGGCCGGGGTATAGCCATGGTGCTTCACCAGCAGCCGTGCCACGCGTTGGGCGGCATCTCTCTCCTCTGAGCCACAACGGATCGCCAGGTGATCCAGATGTACAATCCAATTGTGCTGTTTCGCCACCTTGAGCAGGGCGCGATCATAGGGGGTGTTTACCAGGGCCTCAAAGGACTTGATTGCGGCATACAGATCCAACCTGCTCAGCCACTGTGCAATCTCTATCGCCTCGGAATCATCCAGTTCGGTTGCGGCGCGTTGCAGCACCCGGTCGTGAAATGTTATGGCGAAGGGGTCAACCAGTTGCATGGCATCACTATCGTCCCACTCCAGGGGCAGGGTGTTGCAGGCGTTGGTATAGGCCTGGAGCAGGTCGGCTGTTCCCTCCACCTGGTAGAACTGCTCTTGTGCACTGACCGGGTGCGGCACTAGCTGCACCGGGGTCAGATCTATGCATACCGTTTGTGCATCCGGTCGGGTGGCGAGTACCTTCTCTGGCAGTTCTGGGTGTGGCGTCAGAGATGGTTCATGGGCAGTGATATCTGCGGCCAGGGAGTTGGCGAATATTGCGAAGCTGTTGCTATCCCTTGACATAATCCTGCCTCCTGCTTTCTAGCCGAAAACCTAGCGATACACTATCTTTGTTGTGTAGGGACCTGTCACAAGTTGTCTTGCCTAAGTATAGAGGCAACAGCGGAGATGGTACGTTCCATTCAACATCAGCAGCAGAGTAGATGGAACGATTCCGTTATGGGTTGTGTTATAGGAGAAGTCTATGCATCGCTTACTGATACTTGGATCTGGCAAGATTGGTCTGCCCAGTGCACTGCAACTGGCGGACAGTGGCGACTATATGGTGCACATTGCCGATCTGGATTCAGCCCGGATACAGCAGGAGATTAAGGCTGACGGCGGGACCAATCTTCACGTTGCCAGGCTGGACGCCATGGATGCAGCAGCCCTGATGGACTATATATCCACCCATAAAATTGCTGCCGTAGTCTCTGCCTTGCCCTACCACTGCAGTGTGCCACTGGCGCAGGTGGCGCGTACCACCAAGATACACTACTTCGATCTTACCGAAGATGTGGATGCATCCAATCAGATTCGCCGCATCAGTCAGGGTGCAGAGAAGGCCTTTGTTCCCCACTGTGGACTTGCCCCCGGTTTTATCAGTATTGCTGCCGCGGCCCTGATAGAGAATTTTGAACAGGTGGATACGGTAAAGATGCGGGTGGGTGCGCTACCGCTGCACCCCAACAATGCACTGGGCTACTCTCTGACCTGGTCCACCGATGGTCTGATCAATGAGTATGGCAATCCCTGTTACGGCCTGAAGAATGGTAAAAAGGTGACCCTGCTGCCACTGGAAGGGCTGGAGACCATTACCCTGGATGGAGATGAGTATGAGGCCTTCAACACCTCGGGTGGTCTGGGTACCCTGGTGGACAGCTACATCGATCAGGTCCGCAGCATGAACTACAAGACCATGCGCTATCCAGGACACTGTCGCAAGATCCGTCTGCTGATGAATGACCTGAAACTGAATCAGGATCGCCCCACCTTGAAACATATCCTGGAGAATGCCATCCCCGAGACCCTGCAGGATGTGGTCCTGATCTATGTATCGGTAACCGGCACCAGGATGGGGGCGCTGTTTGAAGAGACCTATGTGCAGAAGGTCTATCCGCGCGCCATCAATGGTCGCGAGCTATCAGCCATCCAGGTGGCCACCAGTTCTGGATTGTGCAGCGTGGTGGATGTGGTATTACAACATGCAGGACAGTACCACGGCTTTGTCACCCAGGAGAGCTTTCCTTTGTCCCAGATCCTGGAAAACCGCTTCGGCCACTACTACCGGGAGCGCCAGGACGCGTCTGGGATTTCATCTGAAACAGCGGGTGATGCCGACTCCTGTACGCCGGTGGAGGGCAGTGGATGAACAGGCAGAAGATACTTGCCGAGCTTGGTATCGCAGCGGTCAATTCCGGTGCCTGCTGGGGGCCTGAGCACTGGTCGGATACAGCAGGCAGAAGAGTGACCGTTTCTGACAACCCAGCCAGTGGTGTAGAGCTGGCACAGGTGGCGGGCGCCAGTGCTGAAGATTATGCCCGGATCATAGAGGCGGCGCGTGCAGCCTTCCTGTGTTGGCGTGAGGTGCCGGCACCGGAACGTGGGGCCATGATCCGCGCCATTGGTGATGAGCTGCGCCGCTTCAAGGACCCCCTGGGCAGCCTGGTTACCATGGAGACCGGCAAGCTCAAGGAGGAGGGGGATGGTGAGGTGCAGGAGGCGATCGATATTGCCGATCTGGCAGTGGGACAGTCACGCATGCTCTATGGCAAGACCATGCACTCGGAACGCCCCCAGCACCGCATGTATGAGCAGTGGCACCCACTGGGGGTGACTGGGGTGATTACCGCCTTCAACTTTCCGGTTGCGGTCTGGGCCTGGAATGCCATGATCGCTGCGGTGGCCGGAGACACGGTGATCTGGAAGCCTTCATCTCAGGCCCCGCTCTGCGCCATTGCGGTACAGCATATCTGCAACCGGGTGATGCAGGAGTTTGCCCAGCCCGGAGTATTTAATCTGTTCTACGCTTCAGACCGGGAGCTGTCACAACAGATGGTGACAGATCGTCATATCCCGCTTATCTCCTTTACCGGCTCCAGCGCCGTGGGTCGCAGGGTGGGTGAACTGGTGGCCCAGCGTATGGGGCGTAGTCTGCTGGAGCTGTCCGGGAACAATGCCATCATCGTGGATGAAACGGCGGACCTGGACCTGGCCATTCCGGCCATACTATTTGGTGCGGTGGGTACTACGGGCCAGCGCTGTACCACCACCCGACGTCTATTCGTGCATCACAATATATTTGCGCAACTGGTGCAGCGTCTGGTGCATGCCTATGGTCAGGTACAGGTGGGTGATCCCATGCAGTCCGGGGTGTTGATGGGGCCGCTGATCAGCGGCAAAGCAGTGGCGGAGTTTGTAGTGGCAATTAAGGAGGTCCAGGAGTCGGGTGGAGAACTGCTATACGGTGGCTTACCCATGGGTGGTCCTGGCAACTTTGTGCAGCCCACCCTGGTTCGGGCCGAGAATCACTGGCCGGTGGTGCAGCGTGAGACCTTTGGTCCCATCCTCTATCTGATGAGCTATTCGGATCTGGACCTGGTTATACAGCAGCATAACGATGTTGCCCAGGGGCTCTCATCCTCCATGTTTACCCGGGATATGCAGCGCGCCGAGCATTTCCTGGCTGCCACCGGCAGTGACTGTGGGATTGCTAATATCAATATCGGAACATCGGGGGCAGAGATCGGCGGTGCCTTCGGTGGCGAGAAAGATACTGGCGGTGGACGTGAGGCCGGTTCTGACTGTTGGAAGGCCTACATGCGCCGCCAGACTAATACTATCAACTGGGGTAGTGAGTTGCCACTGGCTCAGGGGATCAAGTTCGATCTGGGGTAGGATCAGACATAGGTAAACATAACCTGTGATACTTTTGTGAATCTATCGTGATTCCGGTGCGAGTTCTTAGGTCTTTAATTAAAGTGCATACCGGTTCAGGGCTGGCCTGGCCGGGACGCTTTAAAGGAGATCTGGGAATGATCATGTCTATGCGAAGTTTCACAATATTGATGGGTACATGTCTGTTGGGGATGAGTCTTACTCTGCAAGCAGACAATATGATGAAGAAAGATACCATGATGGACAAAGCCTCCAGTATGAAGCAGGAAACCATGGTGGAAAAGAAGATGGACGATAAGAAAATGATGGATGACAAGATGGCCATGGAAAAGGACAGCATGATGAAAAAAGATGGGATGATGGAAGGCGATAATATGGACGACATGAAAAAAGATACCATGGACGGCATGAAAGATAAGATGATGAAAAAGAAGATGTAACGGAGACGTTTGTTATGGATCAGGTCCTGTGATGGGAGGGCCTGATCCTGTTTTTTTAATATGTAAAATATATGGTGTCACTGCTACTATCATTCTATACATGAATATTAAGCAAATTATAAGATTATGCGGAAAGTCCTGATCGTTGAAGATGAGCCGGATATTGCACGGCTGGTGCAGTCGCACCTGAAAGATATTGGTTGCGAGGCTGATATCGCCGGTGATGGAGCCCGTGCCACAGAGCTGTTCACGCAAGGTGGGTATCAACTGGTGGTGCTGGATTTGATGCTGCCAGATAGCGACGGCCTCACCCTGTGTCGCAATTTCCGAGAGCAGGGTGGTTATGTGCCGATCCTTATGCTGACGGCCAAATCTACTGAGTTGGATCGGGTGCTTGGGCTGGAGGTGGGCGCGGATGACTATCTCACCAAACCCTTTAGCGTGCCGGAGCTGATGGCTCGGATCAAGGCGCTGTTTCGACGGGTGGAAGCGCTACAGAAATCTGCTGCAACTGAGCCTGAAAGCTCAGACTCCATAGAGTGCGGCGACCTGCACATAAACTCACCCCGGCGGAGTGTGAGCATTGCTGGCAGGGATGTGGAACTGACCGCGCGCGAGTTCGAGTTGCTGCAGTTCTTTGCCAGCAATCCGGGGCGTGTGTTCAGCCGGGTGCAGCTGTTGGATAAGGTGTGGGGTTATAACCATGACGGTTACGAACACACGGTAAACTCCCACATCAACCGCTTGCGCTCCAAGATAGAACTGGACCCGTCCAACCCAAAATATGTACTCACGGTCTGGGGTGTCGGCTATAAGTTTGCTGACCGGGAGGGTTAACGTGTTCCGTACCCTGTATGCGCGTCTGGCCGCTGCGCTGGTCATGCTGTTTCTGATTATAGGGGTGCTGTTTACCCTGATTATTACCAATATAACCGAACGCCACACGCAGGAGGTGACCCAGCACTTCAATCGCTATCTGGCGCAGAGCATTGTCAGCGACCGCAATCTGGTGGCCGCAGGGCGAATTGATCAGAAGGCCCTGAAGAAAACATTCAGTGCCTACATGGACATCAACCCCAGCATAGAGATCTACCTGCTGGACCGAGTCGGGAAGATCATTGCCTTCTCTGCTGATCCCGGCAAGGTGAAGCGCCAGCATGTGGACCTGAAACCGATCCATGATTTTCTGGATGGAGAGATGTTCCCATTGTTGGGGGATGATCCGCGTTCTCACGATCGACGTAAGGCCTTCTCCGCCACCCGGGTCCCTACTGGCTATCTCTATGTGGTGCTACGAGGGGAACAGTATGACTCGGCACAGCAGGCGGTGAAGGAGAGCTATGCCCTGCGCCTGGGTGGCTGGGCCCTGGCTGGAAGTCTGGGCTTCGGGCTGTTGGCCGGCCTGCTGCTGTTTCACTTTCTTACCCGCAGGCTGCAACGACTGTCGGATGTGATGCATAATTTTGAGCAGAGTGAATTCACCCGGCATCACAACTACACCGGGGAACAGGCCAAGATTAGTGACGAAGTGGATCGCCTAGGCGCTACTTTTGATGAGATGGCAGAGCGCATCATCGACCAGTGGGGTGAACTAAAGCTGCAGGATAAATTGCGGCGGGAACTGGTGGCTCAGGTCTCTCACGATCTGCGTACACCTCTGGCGGCCCTGCACGGCTACCTTGAGACCCTAGACATGAAAGTGGATGAACTCAAGCGTGGTGAGAGCCAAGAGTATATAGACATAGCCCTGCGCCAGAGCGGACGCCTGCGGCAGATGGTGGAGGAGCTGTTTGAACTGGCCAGCTTGGAGGCGCGGGATCGCGAGCCGGTATGTGAATCCACTGCCATAGCCGAGCTGATGCACGACGTGATGCAGAAGATCAATCTGCGTGCGCAACAGGCCGGAGTGGAACTCAAGGTGGAACCGCCTACCAGCTTCCCCATGGTGATGGCGGACGTTGCGATGACCGAGCGGGTGCTAGACAACCTGATAGGTAATGCCATCGATCATACCCCTGAAGGTGGTCATGTGATGCTGAGCTTGGAGCAGGGAAATGGTAGTGCAATTGTCTCGGTTGCCGACAGTGGTCCCGGCATCCCTGAGCAGGATCTGCCTAATATCTTCCGGCCGTTCTATCGTGGAGTAGACGCCACCAAAGATGGTAACCACGCAGGACTGGGGCTAGCTATAGCCAGTCGTATGGTTAAGCTACAGGCAGGCAGTATAAAAGTCAAAAATAGTGCAGAAAGTGGGGCGGTTTTCAGTTTTTCGTTACCGTTGGAGGTATAGCTTTAATACTTAGTTTCCGTGATGCTTTAGGTTTCCACTGTTCGTGCTTGGATAGGTTGTGAGTTTTTACACTGAACCCAAATATTATTTAACACTAAACAATGCCTGATCATATTATTTTTCAATTAGTATTGATTTTTGCCGGTGCGGCCTTGTTCGCTACCATGTTTCTGTACTTAAAGCAGCCGATTATTCTTGCATACATCATTCTGGGTGTCTTCGTTGGGCCAAAGGGGGTAGGGCTGATTAACGATGCTGAGCAAATTGAACAACTTGCACATATCGGCATTATCCTGCTGCTCTTTTTGATAGGTCTAAACTTCCGGCCAGCAAAACTCGGCGGGTTGTTAGGACGTATCGGTATAGTAACCTTAATTACCTGTTTCGTATTCATGCTACTGGGTATGGCAACGGTATTGTTATTAGGTTACCCCTTTATCGATAGTTTGATAATTGGTGCGGCGTTGATGTTCTCTAGCACTATAGTTAGTCTGAAGCTAATTCCAACAACGCAATTGCATCACCATCATGTTGGTGATGTGATGATTAGCGTGCTGTTGTTACAGGATGTGATGGCTATCGTACTTATAGTGTTGGTAACCGAGGGCGGATTGAACAACATTACACTATCTGTTGCTTTGCTATTATTAAAACTCGTTGGGTTAAGTGTTATGTCGTTCGCCATCGTTAGATTCGTCATAATAAAACTATTGTTGAAGTTTGATGTGATAAAAGAACATACATTTGTAATGACTCTAGGCTGGGGCCTATTTGTTGCCGGTGCAGCAGAAATGCTGGGGCTGTCTCTTGAGATAGGTGCTTTCATTGCAGGTATAAGCCTGGCAACGGTGCCTATTGCTCTGATAATTGCAGAAGAGCTTAAACCATTGCGCGATTTCTTCCTGATACTGTTCTTCTTTTCGATTGGCGCGAAGTTCGATTTAGTGGTCTCTCAAGAATTAATTGTGCCCGGGCTGATGCTAACTGCACTGTTGATGGTAGCAAAACCAGTAATATTTAACTTGGGGTTTAAAGCTATCGGCGAAAATAAGCAAAACTCGACAGAGCTGGGGATCAGGTTAGGGCAGGCCAGTGAGTTCTCACTATTAATTGCCTTCAGCGCATTGGCTTCAGGGTTGATAGATGAGCGCTCGTCATACCTTATACAGCTTGTTGTTGTGCTTACATTTATAGCGTCGACATATTGGGTGGTTAGTGCGTATTCGACACCTATTTCATATAATGGCGTCCAAAGAAAAGATTAGGGATGGTCTGATTAATTGAAGTTTCTTGTTTCATTAAAAAATGGATGCGTAACATGCGTTCCAGTCCAATCGGCTTCCTTTGTGTAATTGTAAGGGTTTATATTAGCTCCGAAAGGAGCTGTGATGGGTAAGCCATTCGGCTGTAACCGGCTAGAACATATTGGCCAGATCAAGCCAAATAGAAGTACTTGACTCAATCTGTAGCAAAGAAATTGGTAAACCTGTAAAATTGCATCCCATATTTGTGATGGCACTCACATTTTTATAACTAACAATAGTAAAGGCAACTTAAATGGAACGAAAAATGTCTGCTAATAATAAACTGGTGTTTGTGATATTTGTCGCTCTGGCCCTGTCTTCATTTGCCGCATCATCAAGCACTGTAATATTCAACTCCAATGGATTGGAGGCTTTTGATTCTGTCAAACGCATTACCCCGGAGTCTAGCAAGACGTTAGATGGAGGTATGTTTGATTTGGACCAGGTAGGTGGGACATATATACCAAGTCTGATGGCGAATTCACCATCTGAGGTTAATAAATTCTCCGCTTTTTGCCTTGAGCCTAATGTAGGGATAAACCCCGGCTCTACCTATACTGTTGGCGGAGTAGCAACGGCCTCAATGTACAGCTTTGCTGCCGCTGCCGGTGGTATTGGGCAGGCAAAAGCCGATCACATTGCCGAGCTTATGTACCAGGTCTATCCTGTATTTGGCGTGGCGCTATCCGACCAAAACGCGTTAGCCATCCAAATCGCCTTGTGGGAGATTGTGCGAGAAGAGCAACCAGGATCATACGACCTGCTTTCAGGTGATGTGAGTTTTGAGGATAATGTTGGAGCCATATCATTGGCCCAAACATGGTTGAGTAGTTATGTCGGCACAGGAGGTCCAAAACTGGACAATCTGCTAGCCCTGACCATGGATGGTGGACAAGACCTATTGGTGCAGACGGTAACTGCTGTTCCAATTCCTGCGGCGGTGTGGCTGTTTGGTACCGGCCTTGTAGGGTTGATGGGGGTCAGGAAACGTAGAAGTTAACTTAGTGCTAGTCCACATATGTTGAAAACGGGAGCTTGTGCTCCCGTTTTTGTTTTAACAATGGTGCCTGCCCAGGGCCCAGTAGACATGCTCCCGCACCAGTTCTGACTCATGTGTCTGACGACTTCGTAGCGCAGCGATTACCTGGTCGCTGGTTTCGGCGTTGCCCAGTGCCACCGCGATGTTACGCAGCCAGCGTTCATGGCCGATGCGCCGGACGGCCGATCCCTCCAGACGCTTCAGAAACTCTGGTTCACTCCATGCAAACAGCTGGATCAGGTCGGGTGCATCAAGTCCGTTTCTTGGAGAGAAGTCTGCCTCTGGGCTTGGAGTAGCAAAACGGTTCCAGGGGCAAGGCAGCAGGCAGTCGTCACAGCCGTAGATGCGGTTACCCATAAGTGGTCGCAGCTCTTTCGGTATGGAGTTTCTGAGTTCAATGGTCAGATAGGAGATGCAGCGCCGTGCATCCACCTCATATGGCGCGATTATGGCTTGGGTGGGGCACTCCACTATACATCTGTCGCAGGTTCCACAGTGATTCTGTTCCGGGGTGTCCATGGGTAGTGGCAGGTCGGTGTAGATCTCACCCAGAAAAAACCAGGATGCGGCAGTACGGTTGACCAGCAGACTGTTTTTCCCGGTCCAGCCCAGGCCAGCCTTGGCAGCAAGTGGTTTTTCCAGTATCGGGGCAGAGTCGGTGAATACCCGGTAGCTGTATTCGCCGATCTCTGTCTGGATACGCTGCGCCAGTTTCTGCAACTTGTTGCGTATCAGCTTGTGGTAGTCGCGGCCCAGGGCGTAGCGGGATATATACCCCAGTCCCGGGTCTGTCAGAACTCCTTCAGGGTTGGTGTCTGGCGGCAGAAAATCCATGCGGGCGGAAATCACACTGATAGTGCCAGGCACCAGGCTTTGTGGTCGGCTGCGTTTATGCCCATGGTTGACCATATACTCCATATCACCATGTCGCCCCAGCTCCAGCCACCGGTCCATATGCTGCTCGGCTGTATCCAGCTCGGTATCGGTAATCCCGATCTGCTGGAAGCCAAGTTCCAGACCCCAGCTTTTTATCTGATCGGCCAATTGCAGGTACGCTTCATTTTTCATCGCTGGGCAACTATACCACCACTAGATAACAATTCTCGGATACAATCCCATATGGGAAAGCTCTGAATTAAAGCCATTCATGGCTTTATCAAAGCACGTAAATGGAAAATGCAATTTTTCAGTTCCTTCATTTCAAATGGCTTATAGTCATAGAAAATGGCAGCACATCCATGTTACTGGAACCTCTGAATGAATCAGAGATTCCATCGGTTATGTTTCAGCGGAACCACTGAATCTGTATGAAAACTATGAAACTAAATGAAAGTCTGCCTGATGGGCTGTATCGGGCGGAACAGGTGCGCGAGCTGGATCGTATTGCGATTGAGGAGTTCGGCATTCCAGGACTTGCACTTATGGAGAGTGCGGGCGCTGCATCTTATAAGCTACTGCGGGAGAAATGGCCCGAGGCGCAGGATGTCACCGTAGTCTGTGGCACTGGCAATAATGGTGGTGATGGTTTTGTGGTGGCCCGGCTGGCCCTAAAAGACGGGGTTGCGGTGCGGGTGTTGCAGCTTGGTAACCCGGAAAAGCTCACCGGAGATGCCAGACACAATGCAGATGCCTATATGGCCCTGGGCGGCGAGGTGGTTCAGTTTCAATCCGTGCCGGAACAGAGCGAGGTGCTGGTGGATGGGATGTTTGGAACCGGGCTGGAGCGGGAGGTGACCGGGGTTTGGGCAGATGCAATCACCGTGATCAATGAGCATTGGGCACCTGTTCTGGCGCTGGATATCCCATCTGGGCTGCACTCAGACAGTGGTAAAATCCTGGGCACGGCGGTAAAGGCGGATGCCACCATTAGCTTCATTGGTTTAAAGCAGGGGATGTTCACCGGTGATGGGCCGGAGCAGTGTGGTGAACTCCATTTCGATGATCTTGGGGTTCCCTCCGGCATCCACTCCAAACAGAGTGTGTCTGCATCCAGGATCAGCTGGGAGACCATGTCAGGACATCTAACGCCCAGAAGTAGAACTGCGCATAAGGGCGATTATGGGCATCTGTTGGTGATCGGCGGTGCTCCAGGGTTTTCCGGAGCGGTGCGCATGGCGGCGGAAGCCGCAGCCAGAAGCGGTGCCGGTCTGGTCTCGATTGCCACCAGCCCGGAACATGCAGCCCACATGAACATGCTGCGCCCGGAACTCATGTGCCATGGGGTTAGCACTCCAGGGGAGCTGGTGCCGCTGCTGGAGCGGGCCGGGGTGGTTGCCATTGGTCCGGGAATCGGCACCACAAAATGGGCCTTGATGCTGTTGGGTTGCGTACTGGATAGCAAGCTGCCCCTGGTGGTGGATGCCGACGCCCTGAATCTTCTGGCGTTTGATCCATCACAACGTGACAACTGGATACTTACCCCACATCCAGGTGAGGCGGCTCGCCTGTTGCAGTGCACCACAGCAGAGATCCAGGCCGACAGGTTCCAGAGCGTGCGCAAGCTGCAACTGAAATATGGTGGTGTGGTGGTGTTGAAGGGGGCCGGGACCCTGATACAGTCCAGGGCGGAGCGGGCCACGGCCCTCTGCACCGATGGTAATCCGGGGATGGCATCAGGTGGGATGGGGGATGTCCTAACTGGGGTGATCGCCTCTTTGGTCACACAGGGCCATGACCTGGAGCTTGCCGCCAGTATGGGGGTGTGCATCCATGCCGCCGCCGCCGATATTGCCGCCAAAGGCGGAGAACGAGGTCTGCTTGCCGGAGATCTGATGCCACTGATTAGGGAGCTGATAAACCCGGAGATGGATGAGTGCTGAAGTTCAGGGTTGAGAGTCCAGAACAACAGGAGGCTACTGGCGCTATCCTCTCTTCTGTCTGTCCGCATGGCTCTATCATCTATCTGCATGGTGACCTGGGGGCCGGGAAGACCACCCTGGTGCGGGGGTTTTTACAGGGCCTCGGACATGTGGGTTCGGTTAAGAGTCCAACCTATACTCTGCTGGAACCATATGAAATAAAAGGCAAAAATTACTGTCATCTTGATCTTTACCGTCTCTCTGATGCCGGGGAACTGGAGTATCTTGGCCTGCGGGATCTGTTGCAGGACGGGGCCACCCTGCTGGTGGAGTGGCCGGAAAGAGGGGCGGGTGAGCTCCCGGTGCCAGATCTCACTGTCCATATTCAATACCTGCAACAGGGGCGTGATCTGGAGCTGGTGGCTGAAACAGAGCTGGGAGAACAGATCTTGGATGCGGCCTCGGTCAAACTTCTAAAAAAAACTTAATAACTAAATATAGGAAAGTTTGCTATCCTTAAGAAAACGCTGGATATTTCTTTTTTCGCGTGCTAGCTTTATTTTATACCTTTAAAGACTATTTTCGTGTGATGGTTGATTAAAATGAACAAGATTGCCGCCATCCTATTGCTTATTTTTAGTTTTCCCCTCCAGGCGGGACAGACCAGTATCAACAGTCTGCGGCTGTGGAGTGCGCCCGACCATACCCGGCTGGTTTTCGATACCAGTGCCTCTGTACAGCACCGAATATTCTCCCTGAGTAAGCCGGAGCGTCTGGTTATAGATTTCAGTAACGCCAGACTGAACACCTCTCTTGCGGGTTTTAAGGGTAATGACCGCTATGTGCAACGAATCCGCAGTAGTACCAGGAATGGAGACAATCTGCGGATTGTGTTGGATCTAAAGGGCCGGATTCGCCCAAAGATATTTGCCCTGGCGCCTAACCGAGAGTACGGCCATCGCCTGGTGCTGGATCTGTTCAGTACTGAGAGCACCGCGCGTGCGCCAGTTAAGAAGAAGGTCGTAAAACAATATAAAAAATACCAGCCGGCACGGGATGTGGTTATTGCCATAGATGCCGGGCATGGCGGCGAAGATCCGGGGGCCATTGGCACTTACGGCACCCGCGAGAAAAACGTGGTGCTATCGATTGCACGAAAGCTGGCGGCCCTGGTCAGTAAGGAAAAGGGTATGCGTCCGGTCATGATCCGCAAAGGTGACTACTATCTGGGGCTGCGTAAACGATCAGCCATGGCGCGTCAGAAGAAGGCTGACCTGTTCATCTCCATCCATGCCGACGCCTTCCGCAATAAGCGGGTGCGGGGATCGTCGGTATATACCCTCTCTAACCGTGGCGCATCAAGTGAAGCGGCGCGTTGGTTGGCGGAGCGGGAGAACAGCGCAGATCTGGTGGGTGGTGTTGAGTTGAAGGACAAGGATGATGTGCTGGCATCGGTACTCCTTGATCTGTCTCAGACCGGCACCCGTCAGGCCAGTCATGATGTTGCGGCCAAGGTATTGGGACGTATGCGGCGTATCGGCAAGGTGCATCACACCTCGGTTCAGAAGGCTGGGTTCGCAGTGTTGAAGTCCCCCGATGTGCCGTCCATTCTGGTGGAAACGGCATTTATCACCAATCCCACGGAAGAGAAGAGGCTGAGAAGTCATCAACATCAGAACAAACTGGCCAACTCCATCCTTTCCGGTATTCGGGACTATTTCCATAAAAATCCGCCGCCCGGAACCAGGTTGTCCCAGAGGTTGAATTACCAGCCAGATATAGCACGTAAACATGTGATTAATCGTGGCGATACCCTGGCCATGATCGCCAAACAGTACCAGGTTAGCGTCACTGGATTGCGCAGTGCCAATGGGCTGTCAAATGATATAATCAGGATCGGACAGGTCTTACAGATCCCTTGAGAATACATGCGCTATCCTCCCAGCTGATCAACCAGATTGCCGCCGGTGAGGTGGTTGAGCGCCCGGCTTCTGTGGTCAAAGAGCTGCTGGAAAACAGTCTGGATGCTGGCGCCAATCAGGTTGAAATAGATATTGAGCAGGGTGGGGTGAAGCTCATTCGGATCCGGGATGACGGCAATGGTATCCATAAAGAGGATCTGACCCTGGCCCTCTCCCCACACGCCACTAGTAAGGTGAGCAGCTTGCAAGACCTGGAGCAGGTGTGCAGCCTCGGTTTCAGGGGCGAGGCCCTGCCTAGCATCGCCTCGGTCTCCCGTCTTACCCTGACCTCAAGGCAGGTAGATGATAGCTCTGGCTGGACCTTGGATGGCTCTGGTCAACAGAGTGATCCGGCGCCTGCTGCACACCCTAATGGCACCAGCATAGAGGTGCGTGACCTGTTCTATAACACCCCGGCCCGACGCAAGTTTCTCAAGACTGAACGTACTGAATTCAGCCATATAGATTCACTCTTGAAACGCCTGGCCCTGAGTCGGTTCGATGTGGGGTTTATTCTGCGTCACAACCAGAGAGAGGTGTTCTCCCTGCCATCGGCGCAGATCAGTTCAGAGCGTGATGCGCGGGTGAGTCAGGTGCTGGGAAGCAGCTTTCTGGAAAACTCCTTCTGCATCCAGATAGAGGCCGCTGGGATGCGACTTTCAGGGTGGGTGGGTCGCCCCACATTCAATCGCAGTCAGGCCGACATGCAGTACTTCTATGTAAATAACCGCATGGTGCGGGACAAGGTGGTAAGTCATGCCGTGCGCATGGCCTATCAGGATGTGCTGTTTCACGGTAGACATCCGGCCTATCTGCTGTTCATGGAACTCAATCCCAAGCTGGTGGATGTAAACGTGCACCCGGCCAAATATGAAGTACGTTTTCGTGAAAGTCGCCAGGTGCATGATTTTATCTTTCGGACTTTGCAGCGGGCGCTGGCAGAGGACGGTATAGAGTCACCAGAGAGAGAGCTGACGTCAGTTGGTGCAGATACTGCCATAGCCCAGATTGCTATGAGATCTGAAGATACTGCCCAGCAGAGCTACCAGGCGCGTCCCCTAAACCTGGGAGTGGCGGATCAGAGAGGGTCCTATGGCGCGGCATTTCAGGCCCAGAGGCCGCACCAGGGGCAGAGTCTATCGCAGGCAGATGACTCTGGTACTCCGCCACTGGGATTCGCTCTGGCTCAGTTGCAGGGGGTGTACATCCTGGCTCAGAATACGACCGGACTGGTCCTGGTGGATATGCATGCAGCCCATGAAAGGGTGGTCTACGAACGCTTTAAACAGACCTTTAAAGATAAGGGCATAACCACCCAGCCACTCCTGATGCCGGCCTCCGTTGCGGTATCTGAAGCAGAGGCAGATCTGGCTGAAGAGACCGCAGAACTGCTGGGTGAACTGGGTATGGAAGTGGATCGCATGGATCGAGAAAAGCTATTGGTACGCTCTATACCGGCTATGTTGCAGGGCACCGATCCGGAGCAACTGTTGAGAGACTTGCTGGCAGATATGGTTGAACACGGCACCAGTGATCGCATCCGCCAGGAGATCAATGCGGTGCTGGCGGGCATGGCCTGCCATGGTTCGGTACGCGCCAACCGGAGACTCACTATGGACGAGATGAATGCCCTGCTACGGGACATGGAGCGCACCGAGCGTATCGGGCAGTGCAATCATGGCCGTCCCACCTGGGTGCAGTTGAGCATGGGTCAGCTGGACAAGCTGTTTCTGCGTGGCCAGTAATGGCCAGATTTGCTTAAGAGTAATCATGCAGGACCCACTCAACAACACACCACCGTTCCTGATTTTTCTTATGGGACCCACCGCATCCGGCAAGACCGACCTTGCCATCGATCTGGTGCAGGAGTTGCCTTGCGACATCATCAGCGTGGATTCGGCCCTGGTCTATCGCGGCATGGATATTGGCACTGCCAAACCTACTGCGGAAGAGCTGGCCCGCGCCCCCCATCGTCTCATAGATATATGTGATCCAATCGACAGCTACTCTGCAGCCAGATTCCGCCAGGATGCCCTGCGTGAGATAGAGGAGATCATCTCCCGTGGACGTATTCCACTCCTGGTTGGTGGCACCATGCTCTACTTTCGCGCCCTTCAGTACGGGCTATCAGAGCTGCCAGATGCCAATCCTGAGATCAGGGCGCGGTTGGATGCAGAGGCCAAAGAGTCTGGCCTGGAACTGCTGCATGCCCGTCTGCAACAGTTGGATCCGGTTGCAGCGGAGCGTATCAACCGCAATGATCCTCAGCGGATTCAGCGCGCGCTGGAGGTGTATGAGCTAACCGGCAGGCCGCTGTCTGAACTGCAACAGAGGGATGGGGAACCAAAACTGGATTATCCGGTCATTAAACTGGTACGGGCGCCAGAAGACAGATCTGTCTTGCACGCAAGGATTAAGCAGAGATTCCACCAGATGCTGGAACAGGGGTTTGAGGATGAGGTGACAGGCCTAATGCAAAAATGGGATCTGCACCACGAAATGCCGGCCATGCGTTTAGTAGGATATCGACAGATGTTGCGCTATTTGCAGGGTGAGTACAGTAAGGAAGAGATGGTGGAAAGGGGCATTATTGCCACCCGCCAGCTGGCCAAGAGGCAGTTCACCTGGCTGCGCTCAGAACAGGATGCCAACTGGTTGAATGAAGAGAAAAAAAATGTTCTGGATCAGGCCTTGAAAACAGTCATATCGTCCGCATCTAGGGGCTAACAGTAATTTTAATATCATGTGCTACACTAATTCTCAGGGAAGAGATATAAAACCTAGCCTCTCGTGCGGGCTAGATATCGGTGGAGCAGAAATTAATAAAAAATCAAGGAGAAAACCATGTCGAAAGGGCAAAGCTTACAAGACCCTTTTCTCAACGCACTACGAAAAGAACGGGTGCCAGTGTCAATATTTCTGGTTAACGGTATAAAACTACAAGGACAGATAGATTCGTTCGATCAGTTTGTGGTTTTATTGAAAAATAGCGTCAACCAGATGGTCTACAAACATGCCATATCCACCATTGTTCCGGCTCGCAATATCCGAATTCAGACCGGACATGATAGCCAGCATGATGGCCAGCCAGATAGCCAACCAGAGCCTGGAAATGTTTAGTCATTTCATGAGGTACCGTGAACCGGTACATTCGTGCATACCTGAGTAGTTGCCCTTGTGTAGAACGCTACACCGAGTCATATACGCCTGAAATATGTTTGAACGCCCCAAGACCGGCGAGCGCGCTGTCCTGGTTCACCAGGACATCGGAGTACGCCCTGATCCTGAAGAATTGAGTGAATTTGTTGATCTGGTGATATCGGCAGGTGCAGAGCCGCTGCTAACGATCACTGGCAGCCGTAAATCCCCGGATCCGCGTTTTTTTATCGGACGCGGCAAGGTGGAAGAGGTAGTGGATGCCATCGCCGGTGTGGAGGCCGAGGTGGTGATATTCGATCACGACCTGTCTCCGAGTCAGGAGCGCAATCTGGAACACGAGTTCAAGTGTCGGGTGGTTGATCGCACCGGTCTGATTCTCGATATATTTGCCCAACGGGCACGCTCCTTCGAAGGAAAGTTGCAGGTGGAGTTGGCCCAGTTGCGACATCTATCCACCAGACTAGTGCGTGGCTGGACCCATCTGGAGCGCCAGAAGGGCGGCATTGGACTACGTGGTCCGGGTGAAACCCAGCTTGAGACCGACCGGCGGCTGTTAAACCATCGCATTGTCCATATTCGAAAGCGTCTGGAGAAGGTGGATAGCCAGCGGGATCAAGGGCGCAAAGCACGCAGCAGGGCCGAGGTTCCCACCGTATCTCTGGTGGGCTACACCAACGCGGGGAAATCTACGCTGTTCAATCTGCTAACAGATTCCGGCGTGTATGCCGCTGACCAGCTGTTTGCCACCCTGGACCCGACCTTGAGACGGGTAGACTTGCCGGGTGAAGGGGCTGTGGTGTTGGCGGATACAGTGGGTTTTATCTCCCACCTGCCCCATGAACTGGTGGCTGCGTTCAAATCCACTCTGCAGGAGACGGTCTCGGCCGACCTGCTGATACATGTGATCGATTGCGCCAGTCCCCAAAGATCGGTGTGTGTAGCTGAAGTGAATGACGTTTTGGCGCAGATTGGGGCCAATGACATAGCGCAGATAGAGGTCTACAACAAAGTGGATCTGTTGGATGGAGAAGGGCCACACGTGCAACGGGGCAGCGATGGCTTGGTAAAACGGGTCTGGATCTCAGCCCAGGATGGGGATGGAATTGAGCTGTTGGCAGCTGCCATGGCCGAGTTCTTTCACCAGGGGCATGTGCGGCATACGGTGCACCTGAGGCCGGAGGATGGCCGTCTGCGCTCCCGTCTGTACCAGATTGCAAACATACTGTCTGAGGAGAATTTGGAGCAGGGGGGATGGAAGCTGAAGATAGAGTTGCCCCTGCGGGAGTATAAACGTCTGGCCAGTAAGGAGCATGTGCTGGAAAGCCGACTGGTTACATGAGTTGAATACGTTGGGGCCAGAGTGAAATTTGAAGATCGTTACAGTATCAAAATTCATTGATTCTGCTAAAGATTTTATCTCAACCCGTTAACCAGAGAGCATAATGGCCACTATTTTGGTTCATTTTATTGAACCAGCAGGCTAGAATTAGCCAATTTCGCGGTCAAACCGCATAACTGAACTTTGGAATTTAACAGGAGTAGTGCATGGCCTGGAACGAACCCGGTGGGGATAAAGATCCCTGGGGAGGCAATGGTAAGAATCAGGGCCCACCAGATCTGGATGAAGTGGTAAAGAAACTTCAGGACAAGATGGGTGGACTGTTTGGTGGGGGCAAGACCCCTTCCGGTGGTTCTGACGGCTCTATTCAGGGTCCCAGTTCAACCGGTATCGGCATGATCGCGGTTATTGCCCTGCTAGTATGGCTGGCAAGTGGCATCTATATCATCGAGCCGGCTGAGCGCGGCGTAATTCTGCGCTTTGGCAGTTACCAGGAAGTTACCGACCCTGGTCCACACTGGCGCATTCCATTCCCCATCGAAACGGTGGCGAAGTTTAATGTGGACGAGATCTCATCTTTCCGCCATCAGGCGCTGATGCTGACTCGGGATGAGAACATTGTGGATATTGAGCTTACAGTTCAATCCAGAATTCAGGATGCTGCTGACTACTGGTTTCAGGATCAGAACCCCGACAAGACCATGCGCGATGCCACCGAGACGGCGGTGCGTGAAACCATTGGTAAGAGCGATCTGGATTTTATCCTGACCCAGGGCCGTGGCGCCATTGCTGACCGGATAAAATCACGGGTACAGGAGTTGATCAACAACTACCGCACCGGTATTGAGATCATCGGCATCAACATGCAGCCGGCCAAGCCGCCGGAGCAGGTGAAGAGTGCCTTCGATGATGCCATCAAGGCGCGTGAGGATAAGGAGAAGAAAGAGAACAAGGCCCAGGCCTACTCCAACGAGGTGATCCCGGTAGCGCGAGGTAATGCAGCGCGCAAAATGGCGGATGCCAACGCCTACAAAGAGCGGGTCATAGCTGAGTCCGAGGGTGAAGCCAGCCGCTTTCTAGCGGTGCTTGCTGAGTATGAGAAGGCTCCGGAAGTAACCCGTAAAAGACTTTACCTGGATACCATTGAGGATGTTTTGGGTAAGACCAACAAGGTGATGATAGATACCAAAGACAGCAACAGTCTGATGTATCTGCCTCTGGACAAGCTGATTCAGCCAGGGATGAACAGACCAGGATCCCAGCTACAAAACGTATTGCCGGAGCAGGTACAGCGGCAGGTGCAGCCACGTCAACGTGACGTAAACCGTGGCAGGAGGGTTCGCTAATGTCATCTAAAAAACTTGGATTGCTGATAATCGCAGGTCTGGTGGCAGTGGGAATCTCCCTGTCTGCCTTTACGGTAAAACAGTGGGAAATGGCCATTAAACTGCGTCTGGGTGAGATTGTGGACGCAGACTACAAGCCAGGATTGCACTGGATGGTCCCGCTCATCAACAACGTCAAACGCTTTGACGGCCGTATCCAGACCCTGGATGCGCGTCCCCAACGTTTTCTCACGGTGGAAAAGAAGGACGTGATCGTGGACTCCTTCGTGAAGTGGCGTATCGCAAACGTGGGACAATACTATCGTTCCACCGGTGGTAACCCAGCCCGCACCTCATCCCTGCTGGCAGAGCGTATCAATACCAGCCTGCGGGACGAGTTTGGTAAACGCAAAATTGTTGAAGTGGTCTCTGGAGAGCGCTCCGAGATCATGGCGTTGCTGACCAAGGATGCGGACGAGAAGGCCAATGAGCTGGGCGTCGAGGTAATCGATGTCAGGATTAAACGTATTGACCTGCCATCTGAGGTTAGTGGTTCGGTGTATGAGCGTATGCGCGCTGAACGTGAACGTGTGGCTCGCGACTTGAGGGCAAAGGGTGATGAGGCTGCGGAGAGAATCCAGGCTGAGGCCGACCGCCAGCGTACGGTGATCCTGGCCAACGCTTTCCGGGATGCGGAAAAACTGCGGGGTGAGGGTGATGCCAAGGCGGCGTCCATCTACGCCCAGGCCTACGAGACCAACAGCGAGTTTTATGCCTTTTACCGTAGTCTGGCGGCCTACCGTTCGGTATTTGCCTCTAGTGGTAACATGATGGTGCTGAAGCCGGATTCTGAGTTCTTCAAGTATTTCAATAACAAAGAATCTGAAAAATAGTTTTACAGAGAATCTGGTGTGGCTACAGTCACACCAGATAATCTGTGGCTGAAGCGGGTCTCATGAAACATCGACCGGGCGGTATGCGCCCGGTATTTTTTTGGATGAAACTATGTGGCACGATCTGTTAGCCGCCCTGGCCCTGGTATTGGTGATTGAAGGCATCCTGCCGTTTCTCAATCCGGAGGCGATGCGCAAAACATTGCGTACCATGAGTGAGATGGACAACCACTCTCTACGAATCAGTGGCTTAGTCAGCATGGCGCTGGGTGTCGTCATGCTCTACTTAGTTAATTAAAGTTAGGCCTGAACCATGCAAAGAGAAACATGGCTGTTGCCGGAAGGCATCGATGAGGTACTTCCACCTCAGGCTAAAGCGGTGGAGCAGTTGCGTCGCAATCTGCTGGACCTGTATGCCAGTTGGGGCTATCAATTGGTGTTTCCCCCCATCGTCGAGTATCTGGAATCCCTGCTGGTCAACACCGGCGGTGACCTGGATCTAAAGACCTTCAAGGTGACCGATCAGGTGACCGGGCGTAGCCTGGGAATCCGGGCTGATATCACCACCCAGACTGCCCGTATAGATGCCCATAAGCTGCGCCATGCGGGCGTTACTCGCCTCTGTTATGCCGGAACCGTGCTGCACACTATGAGCGACGGCTTTGCCGGCTCGCGCGCCCCGCTCCAGGTGGGTGCAGAGCTGTATGGTCACTCCGGGGTGGAGAGTGATCTGGAGAGCATCTGCCTGATGCTGAAGTCCATGCAACTGGCTGGTTTGGAAGATATTTATATCGATCTGGGGCATGTAGGGATATTCCGCGGACTGGTGCGTCAGGCCGGACTCAACAGCCAGGACGAGATGGAATTGTTCAACGCCCTGCAGCGTAAGTCGATACCCGAGATTGAGGCCCTGGTGACGGGCCTGGATATTGGGGATGACGAGGCGCGGATGCTGGTTGCTTTGCCGGAACTAAGTGGCGATCATGTGCTGGAGCAGGCCAAACAGCTGTTGGCCGCCGCCGATTCGGATGTAAAATCCGCCCTGGCGGATCTGGAGCGACTGGCCCAACTGATTAAAAGCCGGCTACCGGAGCTGCCACTGCATTTTGATCTGGCAGAACTGCGTGGCTATCACTATCATACTGGGGTTGTATTTGCCGCATTTGTCCCTGGATTGGGGCAGGAGGTAGCCCGCGGTGGCCGCTATGATGATATCGGAGCGGCCTTTGGGCGGGCGCGCCCGGCCTGTGGTTTCAGTACAGATCTGAAACTGCTGCTGCGTCTGGCAAAAAGTGTCGAATCTGAGGCCATTAATGGTATATTTGCTCCCTGGTCCGATGATCCAGAACAGCATCAGGTGATCGAAAAGCTGCGGGCTGAGGGCAACAGGGTTGTCATGGGGTTACCCGGACAGGATGGATCCACAGCAGAGACTGGATGTGATAAAACCCTGGTCCAGCAGGAAGGGAGCTGGACAGTAACGGCTAACTGAGCCAACCACACAATATTATAAAGCTATTCACATTAGAGAAATTAAGTATGGGTAGAAATGTCGTAGTAATCGGTACCCAATGGGGCGACGAGGGCAAGGGTAAGATTGTTGATCTGCTTACCGATCGCGCACAGGCGGTAGTCCGTTTTCAAGGGGGGCACAACGCCGGACATACTCTGGTGATTGATGGTGAAAAGACCGTCCTGCATCTCATTCCTTCCGGTATCCTGCGTGAAAATGTGCGCTGCCTGATCGGAAACGGGGTGGTGCTGTCACCGCAGGCGCTGCTGGAAGAGGTAGACATGTTGGAGCAGAACGGCGTGCCGGTGATATCCCGCCTGGGCATAAGCGAATCCTGTCCCTTGATCCTGCCTTACCATATCGCCCTGGATCAGGCCCGCGAGATCGCCCGTGGCAACAAGGCCATCGGCACCACTGGTCGTGGCATCGGCCCGGCCTATGAGGACAAGGTGTCACGTCGTGGCATTCGTCTGGGTGAACTACAGGATGTCGAACATTTCAAAAATCGACTGCGTGAAGTGATGGAGTACCACAACTTCACCCTGGTGAATTACTTTAAGGCCGAGGCCGTAGACTACGAAAAGGTACTGGATCAGACCCTGGCCCAGGCCGAGAGAATCCTGCCCATGTTGGAAGATGTAACTGGAACCCTGCATAACATGCGCAGGGCCGGTGAGAACATCATGTTTGAGGGCGCTCAGGGCGCTCTGCTGGATATCGACCACGGCACCTACCCGTTTGTCACCTCATCCAATACTACCGCAGGTGGCGCGGCCAGTGGCAGCGGCGTGGGGCCACGCGACCTGGATTATATTCTGGGCATCGTGAAGGCCTACACCACCCGGGTGGGAGCAGGTCCTTTTCCTACTGAACTGTTCGATGATGTGGGTGATCACCTGGGAACCAAAGGGCATGAGTTTGGAGCCACCACCGGGCGTCAGCGCCGTTGTGGCTGGTTGGATATCGTATCTCTGCGCCGCTCCCTGGAGATCAACAGCGTAACCGGCATCTGCATCACCAAGCTGGATGTGATGGATGGCCTGGATAAGATCAAGATCTGCGTGGCCTACAAGCTGGATGGCCAGGAAGTGGAGGCACCACCGGTTGGGGCCGACCGCATTGAGAAGTGCGAGCCGGTATATATCGAAGTTCCAGGATGGAACGAGTCCACCGTAGGCACCAAGAGTCTGGATGCTTTGCCGCAGGCTGCACGCGACTACCTGCAGAAGGTGGAAGAGCTCACCGGTGTGCCCATCGATGTGATCTCCACCGGCCCTGATCGCACCGAGACCCTGGTGGTGCGCAACCCGTTTGACGCCTGATAACCCTTTGCTGCACACTGGTCGCAAACGGCTAGTGTGCGGCGTTCCTCACCTGATCCGTCGTACCTCATAGCAAGTTCCAGGGCAGTGCCAAATGTCATCACCCGGCAATAAATCTGAGTATCTATCTCCCGCTTACTGGCATCAGCGTTGGCTGGATGGTGAAACCGGCTGGCATCATGGTCAGGTAAATAATCATCTGCAATCCCACTGGGATAGTCTGGGAGTGGAGCCAGGGACAGAGGTGTTTGTGCCCCTGTGTGGCAAGAGTCTGGATATGGCTTGGTTGGTCGAGCAGGGCTACTCGGTGCTGGGGGTTGAATGTAGTCCCATGGCGGTGCAGGAGTTCTTTGCCGAGCAGAATCTGACGCCGGTTGTTTCCACCCAGGGTGAGTTTGAGTCCTACAAGGCTGCCGACTTCCATCTGCTGTGTGGGGATATATTTAAACTCACATCAGAACAGCTCCAGGGGGTTACTGCCGTCTATGATCGTGCCGCGCTGGTGGCTCTCAACAAACCACAACGCCAGCGCTACGCCCGTCTGCTGGCGGACATCCTGCCCCCTGCTGCCTCTATCCTGCTGGTGAGTATGGATTACCCGGAAACAGAGATGCAGGGTCCTCCGCATAGCGTACCCGAGACCGAGGTGAACGATCTGTTTCGAAACGACTTTTCCATTAAAATACTGCATAGCCAGGACCTGATGACGGATAGCGACAGGTATTCGGATAAGGGGCTAAGCCGGATGTCGGAACAGATCTTTCAACTGGACAGATAGCCCGTTGCACCTGACGAGGAAGAGCGACTGGCTTGCTGGTCTGCTGATCCTGTGAGTTGCTGCATCCGTTAGCAGAAAAACCCCATTGTTAGCCATTAGCTTGAAAATAGAGTATGAGTTTCCTATTCTTTTTCTATGTGCAGTTGTTGTTTCCATAGGTAGCAAACACCATAATCCGAGCATTATT
>CAZVME010000042.1:0-28303 GCA_964628835.1 uncultured Gammaproteobacteria bacterium
AGCAGTATTTTGAGAAGCTAGCAACTGTCTAGAAAACTAGGGGCTTGCCAAAATGGAATTGCTTGCAGGCTCAAAGATAAAAATTTACGCGCATTCTTTCTGGGCAATAATTACTAAACTCTCAGCCAATAACTCTTCTTTAGAAAAGTATTCAACAGAACATATTTCTGTATATATTGTATCTGTGAGTAACAAACTTGTCCTGTCAATAGTTCTCATTTCCCATTTAATATTTTCTTTGCCATATACATCTCTAAACCAATCTAAATACTCAAAATAGCGGTACTTATTAATATGTGTGTTACTTGGGACCTTTGCGTATAGATGCTCCCATGGGGAGTATTGTTGCCAGTCTAATGTATGCGCCCCACCTAATGAAGTGTACAGGTCAATAATATGGTATGTCCTACCACCGGGCTTTAAACATCTAAACGTTTCTTGTGCAAGTTTATTAATGTCATCAATATGTTCTAAAACACATCTTGAGAAGATAAAATCAAAATAATTATTATCAAACTCTAATTTTGTTGCGTCCATGGCGATTACTTTATTATTTTGCAAGCCGCCATTGTTTAGCTTTTTCAGGTGAAAACGAAATAAAGGATCAAAAAAAATCATTCTGACACTTGTTTTTAAATATTTCCAAAGTCCTTCTTGAATAGTCCCTAAATATTTATCGATGCCAAATATTTTATTTGAACTGTCTATTAAGGAGACAAGCCCTCCTCTGCTATTTGCTCCAATCTCCAAAATAGTTTTATTCTTTAAATTAAATTGCTTATCCATATCAACATATGTTTTGAATAATAGTGAAGCCTGTTGTTGTGCGCCCCGTATACTATTATTAATTAAGCGTAATGTTTCTTGTAATTTAGACATACTTGACTTTGTGTATTCTGATTTCATATTAAATCCCTATAATTATGATTGCGTTTAGAAAATGGAATTGAATTCATTTATCCAGAAACAGGCTAAACTACGATGAAATAAATGAAGCAATTTCCTCTGCCTTAAAGAAATGATTTTTTTCAAATAAGGTTGGTTGAAAAATGTCTGCTGATTGCAAAACTGCTGGCAATTCTTCTAAATTCCAAACAATCAATGCGTACTTATTCTCTTCAAGGAATTTTGCAATATCACTTTGATGCTTATCCACCCGTTCTAAATTAGGCACTACAATAACTATTTTACGCAGCTCCAATAATTTGTAGATTGACCCAGCACCTGCGTGAGTAATGATAATATCCGATCGATCATAATAATCATCAATAGCATCTCCAAACTCAAAACACTCTCCATGTAATGGTTTGTAGGCACTGCCAGCAGTTTGAAAGGTAAATTTGTGCTCAGTAAGTTCAGCTGCACATTTATCTGCGGCCTCAACCAATGAATTAAAATGAGTGGTGCCTACAGTTATAAATATGTTCATAATAAACCTGAATATATCCCTTTTGGATATAGCTCAAGTAGTGATCTATGTTGGACATAAAATTTATCAGCTACTCGATACATTAATCTGCCTGTTAATGATGTCGTTTTAAATCTTGACCAGGTTTCAATATGAATGACTTTTGCTCCACGTAGCTTGAAATAAATGCCCGCAACCAAGCTTATACCTGGTCCAGTAGAAATAACAGCTTTAACAGTTTCTTCCTTTGAAACTTGAGCAATAACGCGAATAATCTTAAAGATTGAATTATGAATAATGGTGTCAATGTGGCTGTGTTTTGATCTTAACTCGTCTACTTTATAGTGCTGGTGTGACCAAGCTGGTTTTTTTTTAACATCACTTAGGGTGGCTATTTTATACCCTCCCAACAAAGGGATTATAATATTTGCTAAACGATTCGCCTGCGCGCTGTGCCCGCCCTCGCCAAAACAAAAAACTATTGTGTTCTGATTGTGTTTGTTCATTTGATCATCGACCATTGATCTCAAGATAAAGCTTAGAAACCTTCCAAAGTATTGTTGACCTCAAGCAAGGGTTGCTTTGGTCCGCATCAAGACTTGTACCATCTGTGCTCACAAGAGCATGGCACACAACTGCTTAACTGTAGGTTATGGCCCATTAGTAAGATACCACTCGTATGTGGATGTTAACCCATCTTCTAATGATACTGTATGCTTCCAACCCAGCGCTTGAAGGCGTGAAACATCCATCAGCTTTCTTGGCGTTCCATCAGGTCTGGATGCGTCAAACACCAGTTCTCCCCTAAATCCGACTACACGCCTCATGGTCTCTGCCATCTCTCGTATAGTGCAATCAACACCAGTACCAACATTGATATGGGAAAGCATCGGTTGGGTATTTTCCTGATACGTTTTCTGATTAAGTTCCAGAACATGTATAGAGGCAGCGGCCATATCATCCACATGCAGAAATTCTCGCTTCGGATTGCCACTACCCCACACTACAACTTTTTTATCTCCTTTGACCTTGGCCTCGTGAAAGCGTCGTATTAGGGCTGGTATCACATGGGAGTTCTCTGGGTGAAAATTGTCACCAGGGCCATACAGGTTGGTTGGCATAACAGAACGGTAGTCGGTTCCATATTGGCGATTATAAGATTCGCACAGTTTGATTCCTGCAATCTTGGCCAGCGCGTAGGGCTCGTTAGTGGGCTCAAGAACCCCGGTGAGCAGAGCATCCTCTCTCATTGGTTGTTCTACTGCCTTGGGGTAGATGCATGAGCTGCCTAGAAACAGCAACTGGCTAATATCATTGCGATATGCTGCATCTATGACATTAGCCTCTATCAAAAGATTTTGATAGATAAATTCGGCGGGATAGGTGTTGTTTGCGTGGATGCCACCAACCTTTGCCGCGGCAAGGATTACATGCTCGGGTTTCTCACCTGCAAAGAATGTACGGACCTGGTCTTGGTTGGTTAGATCAAGCTCGTCACGTGTTCTGGTGATAAGGTTGGTAAAACCTCTATGCTCAAGCTGTCGCACGATGGCTGAGCCAACAAGGCCACGGTGTCCGGCTATGTAGATTTTACTGTTTTTATCCATGACTATTTTGATTTAATCCATAAACTATATCTATTGTCATTTGGCGAGTGTTAGTCGGCAGTGACGTGTTGAATTCTCTGGGTCCCGGCCTGCGCCGGGATGACAGGTTGTGTGTGGCGCCTTGTTGGGGGGCGTAACATCATTCATTGTAGTCATAGGCCTTATAGCCATGTTGCTTGATCAACTCATCACGTTTGGCATGTTGAAGATCTGACTCCATCATTTCGTGGACCATCTCTTCAAAGGTAATCTTTGGCACCCAGCCCAGTTTCTCTTTGGCCTTTGTTGGGTCGCCCAATAGAGTCTCAACTTCAGTTGGCCTGAAGTAACGTGAGTCCACCGCAACTATGCACTGGCCTGTTTCGGTGTCGTAGCCTTTTTCATCTACACCTTTGCCTTCCCAACGTATCTTCTTACCAAGGTGGTTATAGGCGGCATCGCAAAAATCTCGTACTGAGTACTGTATTCCTGTGGCTATACAGAAATCTTCTGGCTTCTCCTGCTGCAACATTAGCCACTGCATCTCTACATAGTCCTTGGCGTGGCCCCAGTCACGCTTGGCATCCATATTACCCAGGTAAAGGCAGTCCTGTAGCCCCAGGCTGATGCGTGATAGTGCGCGGGTGATTTTCCTGGTTACAAAGGTTTCACCTCTGACCGGTGATTCATGGTTGAACAGGATTCCGTTACAGGCATACATGCCATAGGCTTCACGATAGTTTACCGTTATCCAATAGGCATAGAGTTTTGCCGCCGCGTAAGGGGACCTGGGGTAAAAAGGGGTGGTCTCCTTTTGTGGGATCTCCTGAACCTCTCCAAAAAGTTCTGATGTTGATGCCTGGTAGAAACGTGTTTTCTTCTCTAGTTCGGATATGCGGATTGCATCCAGTATGCGCAGTGCACCTAAACCCACGGTATCAGCAGTGTACTCTGGGGTTTCAAAGGATACTGCAACATGGCTCTGCGCTCCCAAGTTGTAGATCTCATCCGGCGTTATTTGTTGGATTATCCGTACCAGACTCATGGAGTCTGCCAAGTCACCATAGTGGAGGATGAACTTACGGTCAGTTTCATGTGGATCTTGATACAGGTGATCAATGCGATCAGTGTTGAAGGAGGAAGAGCGGCGCTTTATACCGTGCACCTCATAACCTTTATCCAGCAGGAATTCAGCAAGATAGGCACCATCCTGCCCGGTAATACCTGTTATTAATGCGACTTTATTTTCTGGCATGCTAGATATCCGTGTTGATATTTGAAGCGGTTTTCACCGCACTTCTCATTTCTTAATGATGTGTACATCTTGTTGGCCTTATCTTCTTAATCTCTGTCTACCTCTAATCTCGAAGAATTTGCACACTGCTCTTGTTTGGTACTTTAACAAACGACATCTACAACAGCATGCAACATATTTCATTTGTTTAGAGCTATCTGCTTTTTAAGATTTCAAGCTATTAACATACCAATCCATAGCCTCTTCTAAACCCTCACCAATCAGATGACTAGGTTCATACCCCAGCAACTCCTTTGCTTTGGTAATATCAGCCAGGGAGTGGCGCACGTCTCCAGCACGAAAATCTCTGTAGGTGGGGGTTTGTTTCGTCAAACCATCTACTCTATGTATCAATAACTCTTCTATCATTTCATATAACTGATTCAGGCTGGTTCGATCATTGAGTGCTACATTATAGATCTGATCTGTTGCTTCACTATTATCTGTCATCGCTGCCAATAAATTCATCTGCACCGTGTTTGCGATGTAACAGAAGTCTCGGCTTGTCTCTCCGTCTCCGTTAATGAACACCTCTTCACCTTCCAAAATACTGGCCACCCACTTGGGTATTACGGCGGCATAGGCACCGTTTGGGTCCTGGCGTTTACCAAAGATGTTAAAATAGCGCAGGCCGATGGTCTTGAAGCCGTAGGTGCGCGCAAAGACAGTTGCGTAGAGTTCATTTACCACCTTTGTTACTGCATATGGACTGAGTGGGTTGCCGATTTCATCTTCTACCTTTGGCAGATCAGGGTGGTCTCCATAGGTGGAACTGGAGGCTGCGTACACAAAGCGTTTTACCTTTGCATCCCTGGCGGCAACCAGCATGTTTAGGAAGCCATCGATATTGGCGCCATTGGTGCGAATGGGATCTTCGATGGATCTTGGTACTGAGCCTAGTGCTGCTTGGTGGAGGACAAAATCTACTCCGGTGCAGGCTTTGGCGCAGGTTCCCAAGTCTTTGATGTTGCCTTCCACGAAGGTGAAGTTTTCGGTGATTGGGTGGTTGTCTTTGGGGGTATTGCCGGGAATGCTGTGCTTATCCCGGCCTACGGATAGTGCCGTTGCAGCATCTTGTATAGCCTGGTCTATGTTATGTTGGTAACCGGTTTCGAAGTTATCCAGACCGACCACCTTCTGGTTCAGTATCAGGAGATTTTCCAGCAGGTTTGAGCCGATAAAACCTGCAACGCCGGTGACGAGCCAGGTGTATTGGTTTGATCTCAGGTGTTCTTGTAGTTCTTGGTATTTTGCCATTATAATCTTCCATCTACTTCGTCTGCGGGCAACAGATATTTAATGTCATAGAGGACATGATTCTTTCGCCCTAGTTGCCTGAACTGCTCTACATTCATCTCTTTGAATTTGGTGTGAGCAACAGCCAGAATAATAGCGTCATATACCCCTTCTTTTAATGAGTCAATTGGTGTTATGCCATATTCGTGCTGCGCCTCATCTTTGTCTACCCATGGATCGTATACATCAACATTACAATTAAAGCTCTGGAATTCGTTGATCAAATCGACAACTCTGGTATTTCTCAGATCGGGGCAGTTTTCCTTGAAGCTAAGTCCCATAATTAGGATATTGGCATCGACAACATGGACACGCTTTTTGGTCATCAGCTTGGCCACTTGATCTGCAATATAACTACCCATATTGTCATTCAGACGGCGTCCGGCAAGTATCATCTCCGGGTGATACCCAACCTCAGTTGCTTTGTGTGTGAGATAGTATGGATCAACCCCAATGCAGTGACCACCGACAAGGCCGGGTCGGAATGGAAGAAAGTTCCATTTTGTCCCTGCAGCCTTGAGTACTTCCTCTGTATCAATATCAAGCCTGTTGAAGATTAGTGCTAGCTCGTTGATCAGGGCTATGTTGACGTCTCTCTGAGTATTCTCGATAACCTTTGCTGCTTCTGCTACTTTGATGCTGCTGGCCTTATGGGTACCGGCAGTGATGATTGTTTGGTAAAGATCATCAACCTTGTCTGCAATCTCTGGTGTAGAGCCGGAGGTGATCTTTTTGATTGTGGTGATGCGGTGATTTTTGTCGCCAGGATTAATTCTCTCTGGGCTGTAACCGCAGTAGAACCCTTTAGATTGTAGTTGGTGGTTGTCGGTATGGAGATATGTGAGGCCAGACTGTTTCTCAAGGATGGGTACACATACCTCTTCTGTTGCGCCAGGATATACAGTGGATTCGTAAATGACGATATCACCATCATTCAGTAGCTTGCCTACAGTTTCGCTGGATCTGATCAGTGGAGTAAGATCAGGGCGTTTATATTCATCAATGGGCGTGGGAACGGTGATAATATAGATATTGCAATCACGGATATCTTCCAGGTCCGTGGTATAGCCCAGTTTTACAGCCTGCTTCAACTCCTCTGGTTCTACCTCGTGAGTACGATCCCTGCCATCTTTGAGTTCTTGAATACGGGATTGATTAATGTCGAAACCAATGGTTTCTATCTCCTTGCCGAATTCCACCGCTAGAGGCAGGCCCACGTAACCCAAGCCAATTAGGGCTATTTTTAGATTATTCATTTGTTATTCACAACTTCCACTGTTTAAGTGTGGTGCATGCCAGAAATGTGCCCGCCCGTTTGCTAAGCAAACATGGGTTTCCATCGGCACTGTCCATATCGCCATATATTGAGTGCATTATCTGTTGATATTCCAGTTGATGCTACTAATTACTATATTAGTGGCGTGTGTAGAAATAAAGGATATTAAGACACCAGATCCCACTTAAATGCTACCTTCTCACTATCGGCAGTAGTGCCAGATTACTGTAGTGCGGTTATTCCAGTGATCCAAAAACATCTATAATTTGGCCATACATTAACACTTGAAAATAGCTGTATACCCACGTTTGTGGGTATGGTGGTTGTAATAGCTGGATTCCAGTCTGCGCTGGAATGACCGGAGTGGTGTGGTGTCTTGCCAGGCTTGTTGTTTTGGTAGCCGGTTTTTAGGTTGTCCTGGCCTATTACCCTTTGCTTCAGTATCTGGATGTTTTCTAGCAGGTTCGAGGCGATGAACCCCGTCATGCCTGTGACCATCCAAGTCTGCTGGTTTGATCTCATATGTTGTTCTGGTTCTTGGTGTTTTGTCATCACAATTATCTATCTGCTTCGCTAGTGGGGAACGTAGCAAATGTATGGCTATATTCTTCCATAAATTGAGGTGGCCTTATCATATCTTTTTCCTGCCGTGTTCCCGGGGTATGTGCCGGGAACGCTCTGCTTATCCCTGCCTACAACTGGATTCCATCCTTTGGTCCGTAAACGGTGCATCTTCGGTCTCTGTTCCAGACTCGACTCTACCACCTCCATCCATGGAGGCGATGTAGTACTTCTACGGCCTTCGCCAGGATAACGGGTAATTTGTGCTGGCCCACAACGATTTAATATGTAGAATTCTTTACAGTGAGGTAAGTACATTTGCCACCTGAATATCCAGCAGTGGTAAGTCTTTCTCAATGGTTTTCCACACCATGTCCAGATCAACCTTGAAATAGCCATGCGCCAAGGCATTTCGCATACCGTATGCAGACCTCAATGGGAAATCAGGATGCCGGCCAGCAAATTCGGGGAAATTACGTCGGATTTTTTCCGATGCCTCACCGATGATCTCTAGATTGCGGATAACTGCATCCTGCTTTTCTTCGCTAGCTAGAAAGGCGGTGCGATCAATATCGACGAGATATTGTCGTATACGTTCTATAGCCTGTTGAATATGCTCGAGGTAGTCATGTAGAGCTTGTTTGTCCCGCTTGCTCATACGGACCGGGCCTCCTTCAGAACTTTTGTTTTCCATCTATCAGGAAGTGCGCCTGGTGTCAGAACATCAACACCTACCCCAAGTAGTTCGCTGATTTCTGCCTGTATGGCCCCTACATCAAAAAGCGTGGTTTCTTCAGTGGTGTCAATGAGAATATCCAGGTCACTTTCATTGGTATCATCGCCGTGAAGTACAGAACCAAAGACTCTGGCATTGACAGCATGATGGCGCTCTACGATCTGTCGAATAGCTTCTCTATGCTGTTCAAGTGCGATTGATGGTTTCATGATTATTCTTCCATCCTGATTTGCCTGCGCTCAATATAAACCCATAAGTGGCTGACCCAATTGTCTTTCATCCTTAAATGATAGTGACCTTATCACATCCTTTGCCTGCGGTGTTTCCAGTTTATGGCCTGTTCGCTTTCCGGTAGGGTATGTGCCGGGAACGCTCTGCTTATCCCGGCCTACACTAATTCTGCTCTTGGCTAGGTTGTCGGCAGCAGTGGCCTATTCTACAGTGGTGATACTCTGGTTGCTCCCAAGAACCGGATAATGACAGAAGAGACACACAGGCCATGCCCACAGAAAACTGGAAGATGCTTCCGGTAACTTTTTAAACTCTCGAACCCGGCATGCGGCTGTGGTCTGTGGTACCTTTTCTTACATTTACCAGGATTACAGTGGACCAGCCGAGCTGGCATGGTTTGAATTGAGCCATCTTGGCTCCTATGCTCATGGAGCCTCTACAGGAGCAACATAATATGGACGTTTTACATCATGGCGCCGTTACAGGCGTAACCGGCTCTTGCCACGAGTTGGTGTTGGATGATGGGCATTCTGTGCTGGTGGACTGCGGGATGTTTCAGGGGGCCGAGGCCTCCGGAGCCAAAGACCAGGACAATCTGTCGATCAACTTTCCGCTTGATCGGGTTAAGGCGCTGCTGGTTACCCACTGCCATATCGATCACGTAGGCCGCATTCCGCACCTGATTGCCGCCGGGTTTGACGGCCCCATCTACTGTTCTGAAGCCACTGCGATTCTGCTTCCACTGGTGCTGGAGGATGCGCTGAAGATGGGGGTTACCCAAAACAGGCGACTGGTGGAGCAGTTTCTCAATCTGGTAGAGAAGCGGCTAATCCCACTGCCCTATAATCGCTGGCGAACGGTGGATATGTCTGGCAGCGATTTATCTCTGGATATCAGGTTGCAGAGGGCAGGGCATATTCTTAGTTCAGCCTATATCGAATGTAAAGTCATGGGTGCTGGAGCTGTCCGGAAGGTCATCTTTTCCGGTGATCTGGGTGCGCCTTACACCCCGTTGTTGCCCACCCCCAAATCCCCCTGGTCGGCGGACCTGCTGGTATTGGAAAGCACCTATGGCGACCGGCGGCACGAGGGGCGTAAACAGTGCCGGGCACAACTGAAGCAGATCGTGGAGCGGGCATTTGAGAATAGGGGGGTAATCCTGATACCTGCCTTTAGTATCGGCCGGACCCAGGAGTTGCTGTATGAACTGGAGGAGATCATCCGTCGCCATGGCAAAGACACGGTAGCCAAGGGGTTGCAGTGGCAGGATATGGAGATCGTGTTGGACTCCCCCCTGGCGGCAAGATTTACCGAGGCCTATAAAAAACTCAGGCCCTACTGGGATCGGGAGGCCAGGCGCAAACTGAGATCGGGCCGCCATCCACTCTCATTCGAACAGCTGACGACCATAGATGACCACAAGACCCATCAGCAGGTGGTGGAGTACCTGGGGAAAACTGGACGTCCCACCCTGGTTATTGCCGGTAGCGGTATGTGTACCGGTGGTCGCATTGTGAACTATCTGCACGCCATGCTGGGCAATGATCAGACCGATGTGGTGTTTGTGGGTTACCAGGCCGAGGGTACTCCCGGAAGGGATATCCAACGCTACGGACCGGGGCAGGGTTACGTGATCCTGGATGGGCGGCGTATTGAAATAAGGGCAGGCATTCACACCCTGAGTGGTTACTCTGCCCATGCTGACCAGTCTGACCTGGTGCGGTTTGTTACGCGCATGCGACACAAGCCGGTGGAGGTTCGTTTGGTGCATGGTGATATGGAGGCAAAAGAATTGCTTAAGCAGCGGCTTGAACAAGAGTGTTCCGGGGTAAGGGTTACTGTTGGGCGTTTGCATGTAGCGGGGATGGAGTTAAATGTGGGGGTAGATTAATTGAATCCAGGTAAACCACCGCTTCTGGTGGTGAGATGCTAAACGGCTTTGCCATTGCTGCGCGCAGGGCTGGGAAAGGAACGAGTGGTACTTGTTTGCGGAAGGGTGAGTTTGTTCACCTGTGGGAGTGGATATTTTGGCCTCCTCCAGGGATTCTCTTCATACTGCCCGCTTTGTGGGTACTAGATGATTCGTCATTCCCGCATAGCCGGGAATGACGTATGATCATATTTCCGGGTAGAGACCACAATTAGAATGGTTCTGATCAATTCGTGTGTTGCCATCCTGGCTCAGGCCAGAATCCAGTAAAATCAACCACATGGTTTCGGCATGTGCTGAAATGACGAATTAATCATGAGGTTACTTTAAGAATAGCCCTGGTGTCTTTGAATCTGTTAGCGAGGTATTTGCTGTGTCCGTGACAAGGAATTTCAACTACAAAAAAGTACTGTCTGTATTGGGGCTTCTGTTATTGATTCAGCTCCTGGTCTCATGTGGTGGGGCCGAGGATCGCAAGGCGAACTATTTCAAGCGCGGGATGGAGCTGTACGAGCAGGGTAACTACGTCAAGGCAAGACTAGAATTCAAAAATGTGCTGCAGATCGATCCAAAGGATGCCGAAGCGCATTTCATGTTCGGCCAGATTATGGAAAAACAGCAGGATTGGCGTAAGGCCTATGCCCTATTTTTACGCGCGGTCGAGCTGAACCCGGATCATGTGGGGGCACTGACACATCTTGGTCGTCTCTACGCTATGAGTGGCGCACCGGAAAAGGCCCTGGAGTCGGCTGACAAGGTTCTGGTGCTAAGGCCAGGCGACCCTGCAGCAATGGTGTTGAAGGGGCTGGCCAAGGCCCGAATGGGTAACAAAGAGGATGCGGTGCGGGATGTGGAGGCCGCGGTTAAGGTAGACCCTAAAAATGTTGATGCCGTCTCCCTGCTGTCAGCGTTGCATGCTGATTTGGGGGATCTGGATAAGGCTATCGGGTTGGCAAGCCAGGGCCTGAAGGAGAGCCCTGAGCATATGGGGTTGCATCTGCTGCTGGCGCGCATGTATGAGAAGACCGCCAATACCAAGGGGGTAATTGAAGTTCTCAAGAAGATGATAGCGCTGCAGCCGGATAACCAGTCCAACCGTACCAGGCTTGCAGCCTACTATCACGCCAAGGGAAAGAAGGCAGAAGCGGAAAAGGTGCTGCGGGATGCCATTGCCGCCAAGGCGGATAGCGTCGATGCGAAGTTGGCCCTGATTGAGTACCTGGGCAAAGATAAGTCGACCCAGAAGAAGGCGGAGCAGGAACTGCAGGGGTTCGTAAAGCAAAACCCACAGGAGTACCAACTTCAGTTTGCCCTGGCCAAGATCTATCTAGGTACCAGTCGCCGGGAAGATGCGAGAAAGCTGTATCAGAAGATCTCCGAGAAGGAGCCGGAAGGGGTTGATGGGGCGCAAGCCAGAACCAAGCTGGCGGGCCTGCTGATGATGAGCCGGGAGTTTGAGAAATCCGGGGCTATGATCGACGGTGTCCTGGCTGAAGATCCAAAAAACAAGGAGGCACTGCTCACCAGGGCGGCGCTCTCACTGGCCGCGAAGGATGCCGATAAGGGCATTGCCGATCTGCGCACCCTGCTGGGCGAGGACCCTGGGCATGTGAAGGGCCTCAGGCTGAAGGCCAGGGCGCATCTGGCTAAAAAGGAGATAGCACTGGCAAGGGAGAGCCTTGAGGCTGCCATTCAGGTGAGTCCCCAGGAGGCGGCGGCCAACTTTGAACTGGCCCAGCTTCTGGTGCAGACAGGTAAGGGTGATGACGCTATAGCAGTACTGCAAAAGATGCAGAAGTTTGCCCCGGACCATGCCGGCATCATGCTGGGTATCGCCAAGATATATACCCGGCAGAAGAGGTGGGACGAGGTTATATCGGTGGCCAAGCAGATGCAGGCAAAACATCCGGACAAGGCGCTGGGTTACCACTACGAAGGTCTTGGGTTGCAGGGTAAAGGCAATCTGGAGGAGAGTGTCGGCCTGTTTGATAAGTCGCTAAAACTCTCTCCCAATGCGGTGGAGCCCCTGATCGCCGTGGCTAAGAGCTGGATGGTACTGAAGCAGCCGGAAAAGGCCCTGGGGCGAGTGCGACAGGTTATTCAGCAGAATGAGAAAAACTTCCTGGCCTATAACCTGGAAGGCGAGATTCACATCAGCCAGAAGCGTCTGCCCGAAGCGTTGGCCGCATTTAAAAAGGCCGGAGAGATAAATCCAAAATGGCCAATACCATACAGCAACCAGGCCAAGCTGAGCCTGATTGAGAAGGATATTCCAGCTGCAATCAGCTTGCTTGAACATGGGTTTGAAAAAACCAACGATTTGTCACTAGCTGTGGAGCTGGCGGCACTCTATGAGCGCAGCGGAAAAGCTGGTGAAGCCCTGGCCATGTACCAGATGCTGCTGGAAAAACGTCCAAATGTAGCGGTGGTGAAGAACAACCTTGCCATGTTGTTGTTAGATGGCAATCCGGATCAGGCGGCACTGGATCAGGCGCTGGAGCTGACCAAGGATTTTGCGATTTCTGAGAACCCTATCTATGTAGACACCCTGGGTTGGGTGCACTATATGCGTGGAGAGTTGGCTGATGCGGTCTCTGTGCTGAAGCGGGCTGAAAGAGCCAAGCTGAAACTGCCTGATATCAACTACCATCTGGGTATGGCCTACTATAAGTCAGGGCGGAACAAGGAGGCCATGGAGCAGCTGGAACAGGCGTTAAAATTTGAGAGGCCATTCCAGGGCCAGGAAGAGGCTACACGAATCCTGGGTGATCTCAGGGGGAAGCAGCCCTGAGCAGTTTAGCCCTCGGCTACTGTCAGGTCGCGGTGTAGTTGCAGAGGCAGGACTGGTTGTAGCCATACCTGCTTTTTTCTGGGTTGCCGGGTTAATAGTTGTGGAACCAGCCGGGCACTTATGGATATTTAAAAGCGCTCTACCTGGGTGGTTGGTTAGTTAGATGCAGAACTCCTCTACATCCTTAGTGAATCTGTCTATCTCTGCCTGACGCTCTTCATGGGTCAGCTGTTTGTAGCTGCCGTCTTCCATTTTCATTCTTACCCTGGGGTAGCGAGAAATTCCTTCCAGATTTTGTCTGGCCACCTCGCAGTTCTTCTTTTTCATCTCGGCGTTCCTGGCTTCCGCATCTGCATTATTGCTGGCCTGAGCCTCCCTGTTTTTGGCTTCGTCCAGTGTGGTCTGACGTTGCTTGAGCTTGTTCATTATCTCATCTGGAGCTGCAGCCGGTTTTGGCGGTGGCTTTATAATAGTGGCATTGCCAGATGGAGGAGGCGACTGGGAGTAGATGGTCACTCCCTGTTCATTGACCCAGCGGTAGGTCTTGGCCGTTGCCGGCAACAGCCAAATCAGGAACATTATGGAAATAAAAATGATCTGGTTACGCTTCATGATGCCTATGCCGTCCTATGGATTGTGATTAATTCTATCTATTATGAGCCAGCATTCCAGGTTGGCAAGTATTTACTTGCTATCAGTATGTGATTCTGTTTTCTATTTTGCAGCAAATGAGCCAATTATCTGGGTCCGCCCGGGCCGCTGGCCCACCCGCTGGAACCGCGTGTTCGGACGCTATACTGGGCCTATCTGTCGGGATCAGGGCATATGGAGCGATAAATATGGTCCTCAGCCCCGGTTCTCCTTGACCTGAATGCCCAATATTAGTAATTTGTGCGGTTCTGTAATTTCCATAGAATATTGTATTGGCTGGCTCCCGGTCTTTTGCTTAGTGTAGTTGTTGTTGGAGGTCTCTGACGTGGAATTGAGTGGTTCCGAAATCGTCGTTCAGTGTTTGAAAGACGAAGGTGTGGAATATATTTTTGGCTACCCTGGTGGCGCCGTCCTGCATATCTATGATGCGATATTCAAGCAGGAGGATGTGAAGCATATCCTGGTGCGCCACGAACAGGGTGCAACCCATGCCGCTGATGGCTATGCTCGCGCCACTGGTAGGCCCGGTGTTGCTCTGGTCACCTCCGGTCCTGGTGCTACCAATGCTGTAACCGGTATTGCCACTGCCTATATGGATTCGATTCCTATGGTGGTCCTCACTGGTCAGGTGCCTTCCCCCTTCATCGGAAGTGACGCCTTCCAGGAAGTGGACACCGTGGGTATCACCCGTCCCTGTGTAAAGCACAACTTCCTGGTGAAGGATGTGCGGGATCTGGCTACGACCTTCAAGAAGGCCTTCTATATAGCCACATCCGGTCGGCCCGGTCCGGTGGTGATAGATATACCTAAGGATATCACCGATCCTGGGATCAAGATCCTATACGACTATCCTGAGAAGATCTCCATGCGCTCCTACAATCCGGTGACGCGGGGACACACCGGGCAGATCAAAAAGGCGGTGGATATGATCCTGGCCGCCAAGCGTCCCGTGGTCTACTCCGGTGGCGGCGTGGTGCTGGGCAACGCCTCTGAGCCATTTATAGAGATTATCCGGCAACTGGAGCTACCCATAACCAGCACCCTTATGGGGTTGGGGGCATATCCATCCAGCGATAAACAGTTCCTGGGCATGCTGGGCATGCACGGCACCTATGAGGCCAATATGGCCATGCATGGCACCGATGTGCTGATTGCCATCGGTGCGCGTTTTGACGACCGGATTACTGGCCATGTGGAGCGCTTCTGTCCGAACGCCAAGATTATCCATATAGATATAGACCCTTCCTCCATCTCCAAAAATGTGCGGGTTGATGTGCCTATTGTGGGCGCGGTTGATCAGGTGCTGCAGAATATGCTGAAGCTGCTCAAGGATAGCAAGGTCGAACAGGACAAGGATGCGCTACAGCAGTGGTGGGAGCAGATCAACAAGTGGCGTGAAAAACAGTGCCTCAAGTACGACAAAAACGGTAGCACGATAAAGCCTCAGTATGCGCTGGAGGTCCTGCATAAGGTCACCAACGGCGATGCCTACGTCTGCTCCGACGTGGGACAACACCAGATGTTTACCGCCCAGTTCTACGGCTTTGACAAGCCCAGGCGCTGGATCAACTCCGGTGGGCTGGGGACCATGGGCTTTGGCCTGCCCGCAGCCATGGGAGTAAAGATGGCCCACCCGGATGCGGATGTGGTGGTGGTCACCAGTGAGGCCAGCATCCAGATGTGCATCCAGGAGTTGGCGACATGTAAACAGCATAGTCTGCCGCTGAAGATCATAATGCTGAACAATGGCTATATGGGAATGGTGCGTCAGTGGCAGGAGTTCTTCTATGAGAGCCGCTATTCGCACTCCACGGTGGAGAGTACCCCCGACTTCATCAAGCTGGCGGAAAGCTATGGCCATGTGGGGATGCGGGTAGAACGCAAGGAAGATCTGGAACAGGCCATGCAGAAGGCGTTTGCCATGAAAGACCAGTTGGTGTTCATGGACGTGGTGATTGATCCGGAAGAGAATGTATACCCGATGATTGAGGCGGGTAAGGGCCACAACGAGATGTATCTCTCCCCTGAAAGCGAGCTGGTTTGATCATGCGACATATTATTTCGATCCTGATGGAGAATGAATCCGGTGCCCTGTCCCGAGTGGCTGGGCTGTTTTCCGCCCGTGGCTACAATATCGAGTCCCTAACCGTGGCCCCCACCGAAGACCCGTCCCTGTCGCGTATGACCCTGGTGACCAGGGGGAGCGAAGAGATCATTGAGCAGATCACCAAGCAGCTGAACAAGCTGGTGGAGATAGTGAAGCTGCTGGATCTCTCCGAAGGGCCGCACATCGAACGTGAGATGATGCTGGTGAAGGTAAAGGCAGAACGGGCCAACCGGGAAGAGATGAAACGGCTGGTGGAGATATTCCGTGGCAGTATCATTGATGTAACCGACACCAGCTACATTGTGGAGATGACTGGCCACGGCGATAAGCTGGATGCATTCATCAAGGCGGTACACGAAGATCTGGTGGTGGAGGTGGTGCGAACCGGGCCTTCAGGTATTGCCCGTGGCGCTAAGGGGTTGAGTCTCTAACGCGTTCACCTAACCGAATTAGTTGTTACAAGATTGCGAGCAAACATGAGGGGTAAAGCCCCTCCACACTAAATAAGCTGGAAGACTACAAAAGGTATTTTCAAATGAGTTTGAACATCTATTATGACAAAGACGCTGACCTATCTATCATCCAGGGTAAGAAGGTCGCTATTATTGGATACGGCTCCCAGGGCCACGCCCATGCCAACAATCTGAAAGATTCAGGTGTTGATGTCACCGTTGGCCTGCGTCCTGGTTCCGGCTCAGCCATCAAGGCAGAGAATGCTGGCCTCAAGGTCAAGTCCGTACCTGAGGCGGTTGCAGGTGCAGATGTTGTGATGATTCTTACTCCAGATGAGTTCCAGTCTGTACTCTATCGTGATGAGATTGAGCCAAACATCAAGGAGTGCGCAACCCTGGCCTTTGCCCACGGTTTTGCCATCCACTACAACCAGGTGGTGCCACGGGAGGATCTGGACGTAATCATGATCGCGCCTAAGGCGCCGGGTCACACCGTACGCACTGAGTTTGAGAACGGCGGCGGTATCCCTGATCTGATTGCCGTATTCCAGGACGCCAGCGGCCAGGCCAAGGCGACAGCACTCTCCTACGCCTCTGCCATCGGTGGCGGACGTACCGGCATCATCGAGACCACCTTCAAGGATGAGACCGAGACCGATCTGTTCGGTGAGCAGGCGGTACTCTGTGGTGGTGCCGTAGAACTTGTCAAGGCCGGTTTTGATACCCTGACCGAGGCTGGTTACGCCCCGGAGATGGCTTATTTCGAGTGCCTGCATGAGCTGAAGCTGATTGTGGACCTGATGTATGAGGGCGGTATCGCCAACATGAACTACTCCATCTCCAACAATGCGGAGTATGGTGAGTATGTGACCGGCGCCAAGGTGATCAACGAAGAGAGCCGCAAGGCCATGAAGGAGTGCCTGCACAACATCCAGACTGGCGAGTACGCCAAGAAGTTTATCTTGGAGGGCATGTCCAACTATCCTGAGATGACCGCCATGCGTCGCCTCAATGCCGCTTCTGACATTGAGAAAGTTGGTGAGCATCTGCGTTCCATGATGCCTTGGATCAAGAAGATTGTGGATAAGAGCAAGAACTGATTCTGCTAGTTCAACTCTGAATAGATCAGAGTTTGCAGGTCCTAGAAAACCGCCGGCAGCCGCTGGCGGTTTTTTCATATCTGAGACTCTATGTATATGCGCCGGGGTCGGAGTCAAATTAGGTCAAACATAGATGAACGGATTTGAGAATGGCTGCCTAATTTGACTCCGACACCATAAAAATAATATATAAGGTACACACAGCCTACACATGCGACTCCAGTGAAATTTCTCTATAATCAACCATTGCTGTCCCGTTAACTAAAATCCGTCATACCGGGCTTGACCCGGTATCCAGTAAGTCTTTAAAAAACCTGGATTCCGGATCAGCAAAAAACGCTGTCCGGAATGACAGGGCTTTTTTTGGTTTTCATGTCTCCCAGGCGTCAAAAGTTAACGGGACAGTAGTGATATCAACCCAATGTTCCAATCATGGTATGATCTGCAGATGCAGGAAGAAGAACAAAAAATAAAGCGCAGGCGTGGTATCTACCTGCTTCCTAACCTGTTTACCACGGCGGCCCTGTTTAGCGGTTTCTATGCCGTGCTGGCCTCCATGAATGGTAAATTCGAGTTGGCGGCCATTGCCATTTTTGTGGCGATGATCCTGGATGGTCTGGATGGCCGTGTGGCTCGTATGACCAACACCCAAACTGCCTTTGGGGCCGAGTATGACAGCCTCTCCGATATGGTGGCGTTTGGTCTGGCGCCGGCGCTGGTCATGTATGTCTGGGCCCTGAAGGGGCTGGGCAAGTTCGGCTGGCTGGCTGCATTCATCTACACCGCCGCCGCCGCCTTGAGACTGGCCAGATTTAATACCCAGGTGGGGATTGCCGACAAACGCTATTTTCAAGGGCTGCCGAGCCCAGCCGCCGCTGCGATTATTGCCGCCTGCGTCTGGGGCGCGGTTGAATATGGGGTTGAGAGCGAAAGCGTAGCCTGGCTGGCTGGAATCCTTACCGCTACCGTGGGGCTTCTTATGGTCAGCAATTTCCGCTATCACAGCTTCAAAGAGCTGGATATCCGCGGCAAGGTGCCGTTCTTTGTCCTGGTAGTAATAATGCTGGCATTCGCCATTATCATGTGGGAGCCATCATTAATCCTGTTCCTGGTATTCATCGGTTATGCGGTGTCAGGACCGCTACTGACCCTGATTTACCTGCGCCAGCGCAGGGAAGAGCGTAAACAGGGCCAGATGTCCGAGGATGATGAAGACCAGGATGACTAAACCTTAGGGCAGGGTGTGCAGGAGTGTCTTGGCAAGAGCCGAGCCATGGGTTATATTTTAAGTCATGACATTTAATGACGCACCCAATTACATCTCCCATGCCGTCACCCGGCAGGATGCGTCTGTTTGCCTACCTCTATATGCGCTACGACTGCTGCCCTGATGGGCATTTTTTTATAATTGCCCTGGCGAGGGCCCGTAGCACGCACACACAATAGATTTCCGAAATGACTGTACCATCCTCAATCCACACCTCTGCAGGATGGATATGGAGTGAAGCATGAGCACTAAAGATAGTTTGATCATATTTGATACCACCCTCCGCGATGGCGAACAGAGTCCTGGCGCCTCCATGACCAAGGATGAAAAGATCCGTATCGCCAAGGCACTGGAGAAGATGCGGGTGGATGTAATCGAGGCCGGGTTTCCCATCGCCAGCCCAGGTGATTTCGAGTCGGTGCAGGCAGTGGCCCAGGCCATCACTGATAGTACCGTCTGTGGCTTGGCACGTGCCCTGGATAAGGATATCGACCGTGCAGGAGATGCGCTCAAGAAGGCCAATTCAGGTCGCATCCACACCTTTATCGCCACCTCGCCGATCCACATGGAGCACAAGCTGCGCATGTCGCCCGATCAGGTGGTGGAGCAGGCGGTAAAGGCGGTGCGCCGCGCCCGCCGCTATACCGACAATGTTGAGTTTTCCGCTGAGGATGCCGGGCGTTCCGAGATCGACTTTCTCTGTCGTATCGTGGAGGCGGTGATCAAAGAGGGCGCTACTACCATCAATATCCCGGATACGGTTGGCTACAACGTACCCTGGCAGTTTGGCGAGACCATTCGCCAGATCATCGAACGGGTGCCGAACTCCGACCAGGCCATCTTCTCCGTGCACTGTCACAACGACCTCGGTTTGGCCACATCCAACTCCCTGTCAGCAGTGCTGAATGGGGCGCGCCAGGTGGAGTGCACCATCAACGGCTTGGGTGAACGGGCCGGTAACGCCTCGCTGGAAGAGGTGGTGATGACGGTGCAGACCAGAGCGGATATCTTTGACTGCGATACCAATCTGGATACTACCCAGATCCTCACCTGTTCCCGGCTGGTATCCAACATAACCGGATTTCCGGTGCAGCCAAATAAGGCCGTGGTGGGGGCCAACGCCTTTGCCCATGAATCCGGCATCCATCAGGATGGCGTGCTCAAGAGTCGTGAGACCTACGAGATCATGCGGGCCGAGGATGTGGGCTGGGCCCAGAACCGCATGGTGATGGGTAAGCACTCTGGACGCAGCGCCTTCCGTGCCCGGTTGGAGGAGTTGGGTATCGAGTTCAGTTCTGAAGAGGAGCTGAATGATACCTTTCGCCGCTTTAAGGACCTGGCCGACAAGAAGCATGAGATCTTTGATGAGGATCTGCAGGCCCTGGTTACCGATGTCTCCATCAGCGCGGAGAATGAGCTGGTAAATCTGGTCTCTCTCAAGGTGTGTTCCGAGACTGGTGAAACCCCCAATGCTGCGGTGGTGTTGACCGTGGACGGAGAGGAAGTGGCAGGTGAATCTCAGGGCGGCGGCCCGGTGGATGCCACCTTCCGGGCCATCGAGTCTATTGTTGAAACCGGAAGCGAGTTGCAGCTCTACTCGGTAAACGCCATTACTAGTGGTACCGATGCCCAGGGTGAGGTGACCGTGCGGTTGGAGAAGGGCGGACGCATAGTCAATGGTCAGGGCGCAGATACCGATATTGTCATCGCATCGGCCAAGGCGTATATCAATGCCTGCAACCTGATCATGCATGGCAGTAAGCGGGCGCATCCGCAGAGTGGTGGTGTTTAACCGCTGGTCGAAGATGAGGGGTCGGAGTCAAATTGGCTGGAAGGTTAGTTTTTTCCATAGAAGTGCATATTTTACTCTGACCCCGGTTTGTTTCTTGCGGGTTGTATAGGAGATCCTGGTGGAAGAGTCACTAAGGCAGCAATACCTGGAGGCTATGGGTATACAGAATTGGGTCGTACGTGACTCAGTGCCAGACGCTGCCATGGCCACAGCGGATGCAGCCCCGCCTACATCTACACCTCAGTCGCCTGAGCAGACGGTGCCGCAGGAACAGCTGTCGGCACCAACGGTTCAAGCCGATATGCAGCAGAGTGATGTGGCGAGTCTTGACTGGGCCGCGCTAAAGGCAAGGGTGGGGGCATGCCAGGCCTGTAGCCTGCACCAGTCCTGCACCCAGACCGTGTTTGGTGCGGGAAATCAGAATGCCGATCTGATGATCATCGGTGAGGCGCCGAATGCCGATGAGGATCGCCAGGGCGAACCCTTTGTGGGGCATGTCGGCTTGCTGCTGAACGCCATGCTCAAGGCCATTGGCCTGGATCGCAGTGAGGTGTTCTTCGCCAATATCATCAAGTGCTGTCCTCCGGATAATCGTGATCCACATGTGGACGAAGCCAACTGTTGTGAGCCGTTTCTGCAACGCCAGATAGAGCTGGTACGGCCCAAGGTGATCCTGGCGGTGGGCCGGGTGGCGGCGCAGAACCTGCTTAAGAGCGATGCGGCCGTGGGTAGCCTGCGTGGCCGTGAGCATCTCTTGGCTGAAACCAAAATACCGCTGGTGGTGACTTACCACCCTGCCTATCTGCTACGCTCCCCTGATCAGAAGGGTAAGGCGTGGCAGGACCTGCTGCGGGCCAGACGCCTGTTATAACCGACTCCAGACTATTTTCTCCGTATGAGTACGTTGCTAAAAGACCCACTGCTGCATATACAGCCCATGCATCCGGGTGATGTGGACGCGGTAATGGAGCTGGAGCAACGGGCCTATGAGTTTCCCTGGACCGAAGGCAATTTCCGTGACTGCCTCCGCAGCAACTACTACTGTTGCGTCTATCGTCAGGATGAGCGGTATGTGGGTTATGCGGTGATGTCGGTTACTGCTGGCGAGGCACAGATCCTGAATATCTGCATCGACCCAGAGATGCATGGCCAAGGCCTGGGGCGTCGTTTGTTGCAGCACCTGATTGCTACGGCTGGTAGGAAAAGTTGCGATACTCTGTTTCTGGAGGTGCGGGTTTCCAATTGGGCTGCATTCTGTCTATATGTCTCCATGGGGTTCAACGAGATCGGTCTGCGCCAGGGCTACTACCCAGCCAAGAAGGGGCGGGAAGATGCCATGGTGTTGGCGCTTGCGCTTTAACCCTGTCAGCATAGGGCGGCATCAAGCCATAGATTATGTATAATACCCCGCTTTCTGTTGCGATAATCCCTTATGTCTGAACTGCTTGAACAACTGAATCGCCGTCGTACCTTCGCGATCATCTCCCACCCGGATGCGGGTAAGACCACCTTGACTGAAAAGTTGCTGCTGTTCGGTGGTGCCATCCAGTTGGCGGGTACGGTTAAGGGACGTAAAGCGGCGCGCCATGCCACCTCGGATTGGATGGAGTTGGAGAAGCAACGCGGTATCTCGGTTACCTCGTCGGTGATGCAGTTCCCTTATCATGATGCCGTGGTGAATCTGCTGGATACCCCGGGGCATGAGGATTTCTCCGAGGACACCTACAGAACTCTGACCGCAGTGGACTCGGCCCTGATGGTGATCGATATCGCCAAGGGTGTGGAGTCACGTACCATCAAATTGATGGATGTGTGTCGCCTGCGTACCACCCCCATCATTACCTTCATTAACAAGATGGATCGTGAGGGCAGAGACCCCATGGAGATCGTGGATGAGGTGGAGTCGGTACTCAAGATCAAGTGCGCGCCACTGACCTGGCCCATAGGTATGGGCAAGCGCTTCAAGGGGGTGTTTGATCTGCGCAGCAACACCACCCACCTGTTTAATGCTGCCCATGGTGGCAAGATCCAGGAAGGAGAGTTGATCGAGGGTCTGGACAATCCCAGGCTGGATGAGATTATCGGTGATCAGGCAGACGAACTGCGGGAAGAGATTGAACTGGTGCTGGGCGCCAGTCATGAGTGGGATCAGGATGCCTACAATCGGGGTGAACTAACTCCGGTGTTTTTTGGTTCTGCTATCAATAACTTTGGCGTCAAAGAGCTGCTGGATGCCTTCGTAGAGTATGCACCTACCCCAATCCCGCGGGATACGGTTCAGCGCAAGGTGGACTCTGCCGAGGGGAAATTCACTGGTTTTGTGTTCAAGATTCAGGCCAATATGGACCCGGCTCACCGTGACCGGATTGCATTTCTCCGGGTCTGCTCCGGCTCCTATAAAAAGGGCATGAAGATGCGTCACGTGCGCATCGGCAAGACGGTGCAGATAAGTAACGCCATCACCTTCCAGGCCGACGAGCGCAGGCATGTGGATGAGGCCTGGCCGGGAGACATCATCGGTCTGCACAACCACGGCACCATCCAGATTGGTGATACCTTCACCGAGGGTGAGGAGCTAAAGTACGAGGGTATCCCATACTTTGCCCCCGAGCTGTTCCGGCGCGTGGTACTGAAAGACCCGTTGCGCCTGAAGGCGTTACAGAAGGGTGTGGTCCAACTGTGCGAGGAGGGGGCCACCCAGGTGTTCCGCCCCATGCGTAACAACGACATTATCCTGGGGGCGGTAGGTGTGCTGCAGTTTGATGTGGCGGCCCATCGGCTCAAGGGTGAGTACGGGGTAGAGGCGATAGTGGAAGCCATCAATGTGGCCACAGCGCGTTGGGTGCAGTGTGATGATCCCAAGATGCTGGAACGGTTCCGCACCAAGGCCCACGACAATCTGGCCATAGATGGGGATGATCAGCTGGTCTATCTGGCACCGACACGAGTAAATCTGGATTTGACCATTGAACGCTGGCCGGATATCCGTTTCCTGGCTATACGTGAGTTGTAGCGAAAACTGGACGTATTTGCAAAACACTTTAACCCCAATGAGTTAGGAGTAATTATTCCGGGTTTATTATGGAAGAGGATGGTGGTGTTGGCACGATCCAGCAGTTAGATCTGGTGGTTTAGCGGTTTAGGAAAAAGCGTCTTGCCGGGAACGCTGCGCTTATCCCGGCCTACTGCAACGGTCCGTAGGCCAGAATAAGCGATAGCGTTTCTGGCGACCAGCTACTCCAAATCCATTTCGCTGATTGATGAAGGATATTCTAACCCCCAATCTGGCTCATAAAACCCTGCTTTTAAATAGCGCTGAAATGAACTGTATTGCCAATCACAGGGTGATCTACATAATCCGTGCTTAACCGGGTTGTAATGGATGTAATCCAGATGTCTGATGAGGTCCTTTTCGTTTCGAATTACATGCTCCCAAAAACGTGGTTGCCATACTTTTTTCCCAGGATGTTTTTTTCGAATCTTGCGGGAAAATGCCGTCTTGAGCATCTGCCAGCGGACCGAATAATTGCTGTCTCCCTCCGGCATGCGCCATATGCAGTGGATATGATCCGGCATCACCGATGCTGCAAGTAGATCAAATGACCGGCGCTCTTTCACGTAACGAAAAGCATCTCTAAGCAATTGCACATGATCTGGTGATTTGAAGATGGGGGTTCTTTTGTGGGTGACCGCTGTAAAAAAATAGTAATGGTCAGAAATGTAAATTCGTTTATAGCTGCTCATGAGGATCTCCTTTTCCATTTATGAGCTTTGACTAAGATTATTTTGCCGGGAACGCTGCGCTTATCCCGGCCTACTGCAACGGTTTGTAGGCCAGAATAAGCGATAAGCGTTTCTGGCACCGCAATTGGCTTCGACTCTAAGCCGCTATTTTTTCATCTGTTCTATCTTGATGCGCCACTCGGCCGGGCCGGTCTGGTGTACTGAGGTGCCCTTGCTGTCTACGGCTACGGTAACCGGCATGTCCACCACCTCGAACTCACGGATTGCCTCCATTCCCAGATCCTCGAAGGCTACGATGCGGGAGGAGCGTATTGCCTTGGACACCAAGTAGGCGGCGCCACCCACGGCCATCAGGTATGCAGCACCATGCCGTTTGATCGATTCAATGGCGGCAGGGCCACGTTCTGCCTTGCCTACCATGCCGATAAGCCCCATGTCTGATAGCATCATATCGGTAAATTTGTCCATGCGGGTGGAGGTGGTGGGTCCGGCCGGGCCTACGGCTTCGTCCCGTACCGGGTCCACTGGACCCACGTAGTAGATGAAGCGGTTATGGAAATCCACACCATCCGGCAGGGGTTCACCCTTCTCCATGAGTTCCTGGATTCGTTTGTGCGCGGCATCGCGTCCGGTTAGCAGTTTGCCGGAGAGTAAAATGCTTTCGCCCGGTTGCCAGCTGGCGATCTCCTCTTTGGTAACCGTATCCAGATTTACTTTGCGGGAGTTGCTGGAGCCATCCAGGGATATCTCCGGCCAATCGTCCAGACTCGGTGGTTGCAGGTCGGCCGGGCCGCTGCCGTCCAGGGTGAATTCAATATGACGGGTGGCGGCGCAGTTGGGGATCATGGCCACCGGCAGAGAGGCGGCATGGGTCGGGAAATCATTGATCTTGATATCCAACACCGTGGTGAGTCCGCCCAGACCCTGGGCGCCAATGCCGAGGGCGTTTACCTTGTCGAACAACTCAAGCCGCAGCTCTTCAACCCGGTTTTGTGGGCCACGCGCCTGAAGCTCATGGATGTCGATGTGTTCCATTAGGGACTCTTTGGCCAGCAGCATGGCCTTCTCTGCGGAACCGCCAATGCCTATGCCCAGCATCCCCGGTGGGCACCAGCCAGCGCCCATCTGTGGGACCATCTCCAGCACCCAATCTACCAGGCTGCCGGAGGGATTAAGCACGGTGAATTTTGTCTTATTTTCTGAACCACCACCCTTGGCTGCCAGTTTCACCTCCAGCTTGTCTCCAGGGACCAGTCTGGTATGGATCACGGCAGGGGTGTTGTCTTTGGTATTCTTGCGCGCTCCGGCAGGGTCGGCCACTACGGATGCCCGCAATACATTATCCGGGTGATTGTAACCACGGCGTACGCCTTCGTTTATGATATCTTCCAGACTCATATCTGACTCAAACTTCAGGTCCATGCCCACTTCCAGAAACACCACAACCATACCCGTATCCTGACAGATCGGGCGCTTGCCTTCTGCACACATCCTGGAGTTGACCAGGATCTGGGCCATGGCATCTTTTGCTGATGGTGACTCTTCCCGTTCCCAGGCGGCGGTTAGGGCCTTGATGTAATCTGCGGGATGGTAATAGGAGATGTATTGCAGCCCATCTGCAATACTCTGGATCAGATCTTGTTGGCGTATTGTAGTCATAGCTTGGTTACCGATATTGTTTTCTATGGTGCTCCAGTTCTCTGGGTCACCTTGGTTTGTCTCTTTGGATAAGTTGTACTCGTGCTAGTATACTTCAAGGACTAGTCAGAGAAACTGCTATCAGAAAAATAAGTGGGACTCCAAACTCAAATCATGCGCATGTTGTACGCAATCTAACGCGGAAGAGTAATTTACAGAGATGTCCGATCCTGACAAAACTGATGAAAATTGGCCCAAGGTGAGCGTCAGTGCGCTGGAGGCGGATATTGCCTATTTTGACGCCAGGCTTTCCATGCTTGCAAGAGACACCTCTACCATCCACCAGGAGGCCCAGACTCGGGCCTACCAGGCGCTGGAATCCACCCTCATCGGGATGTTGCTCAAACTACGCATGCAGTCTGCCAGTTGCATCAATAACTTTGAAGACAAGAAACCTGATGCTGAAACAGATTAACCTTTGGTCTGTCTGATTAGATTATCTATTTCCCGCTCTGCTCTTACCCAATCATCCAGTTCTGAACCACCCATATAACCGCGTTTCTGTCCCAGGTAGTATGCGGCAGTGCGGATCATTGCGAGGCGCTGTTCACTGCTGATTATGACTGGCGTGGATTTGAATGCGGCCGATTTAACTTTTGCAGCATGCTCTTTTTTGGATTTCTTGGTCTTTTTCCTGGAATCTTTCTTAGCAGCTTTGTTCTCCTTTTTAGTCTTCTTGTTGCTATTTTTTTTGTCCTTGTGTTTCTTTTTCGCCATGGTGGATACTCCTGTTGGATGATTGGTTGGCCCCTTTATCTCACTCCACTCCATATGCCCAGCCTGAGACGTTTGGCCTTACGTATGGCTTTTGAGTATAGGTTATTATCCCTAAGGGTCTGGAAGTCAGGCTTGTGCGTGCCCAGCCCCGCCTCCAGCAGGCGCAGGCTGACGTCGCTGTTTCCCAGCAGCACCTTTCCCAGTGGGTGTCCCCATCGATTTCTGATCCGATATTCAACTACAACCGGGCGTCCGGCAATCAGGGATGAGAGCTGTTTCCTGGCTGCGCGTCCCCATCTGGATTTTAGGGGTGGGGCCTGGATTCCCAGCAACTGGATATCAAGATGTTGGTTGTCACTGGTGGTGAGCACCAGTTTGTCGCCGCTGATTATCCTGGAAGGGCGTCCTGATATGGTCTCTGCTACGACTGCCTGTGTCAAAAGCAGGAGCAAGATTAGAAATGTGATTTGCTTATTTTTCATCATGATTAATGGTTGATATTGCCACTGTAATTGCAACAAATAGAAAGAGTTAGTGTCTACAGAGCCTTTTACAGTTTACACCAGTATCTTCTCCTGCCTGCGTTGGTGATGTTGCTCAGAGGTTCTAAAATGCTCATTTCATAATGCTACTAAATCGCGGGGTTTAACAGAACCTGGATGTTATCGATATCTTTTTCGGTATTTACTTCGAAAAAGTTGCTCTGTCCATAAAATCCTGATGGAGGTTGCCCGTACACTGAGTTGTGTTTGAGCTGGTAAATGCCTGGTGCAAGAGGAATGCCTCCCTCCTGGAAGTCACTGAGTTTTAATTTCCGTTTTTCTATCTCAACATACTTATACTGACCGCTTGTGTCCCCGGCCCAACGCTTGATGGTTACCCCCTCATCTTGCTGTTTACGCTCATAACGGATGAGTGTTACAAAGTTAATGTAGTCAAGGGGTAAGGTTTTTCCATTTCTAACATCCACAAAAATTGGTTTTACCAACCCCAGGCTTTATATGATACGGCTAACACCTTTCCCTGAATAATCGAACGTTGCCAGTTTCTGCCAAGGGGTTGGTTGCTGGTCTTTTTTTGTAGTTCTGGTTTTGATGAAATAGCTATCCTGGTTCCAGTTTAGTGGTGTGATCCAAATGCCGATACCCAGGTTTCCACCAGCCACTCCGCTGGCACTCTGCTTGAGTAAAGTGCCATTAGTGGAGTCTTGATCCCACTGGCCGTCATATCCGGCACTGGAAACATTCTTGATGGACCGATCTTTACTGTTTGGGTGGATAATAACTCCAAAGGCTCCAGGCGGGATTGGCGCAACCCGGTCGCTGCGATTCAGCAGCACACTAAATTCTGCGACATTATTCGTATTGCAGATCAGAAACTCAATGTGGGACAGGTCGTTAATTGCACCAATGTTCGGAACAACCAGTTCAAATACTATCGCCCTGGCTTCTTTTTCATAGACAACACGGACAAACTCCATAGGGATCGGTTTGCCTGGTGGTTGATTTATGTAGTGGGAAAAAACAGCCAATCCCAGGAGTAGGGAGGCAAAGAGAAGTGGCAAACCCATGCTGACTGTTCTGGATCTGTCAGATGACATACTTACACCACAGAAGTGGACCCCATCACTGACACAGCAAATCATCTTTTATAAGTGATATCCCTG
>CAZVME010000043.1:0-8585 GCA_964628835.1 uncultured Gammaproteobacteria bacterium
GAAAAGCAGTATTTTGAGAAGCTAGCAACTGTCTAGAAAACTAGGGGCTTGCCACGATAAGGAGTTCCGCGTGGTGCGCGCCAATATGGCCTACGCGAAGCTGGCGAGTATGACTATGCAGAGCATTATCGGTCAGCCGTATTACCGAGTATTCCCCAATATTGAACGGCCTATTAAGGAATGCGTGGGGGCACTGCAATCCAGTATATACGATGAGTGTGAAAGTGAAATAATACTGCCTGATGGTAGTACTTATGTTACGCGTGCTTTTGTTATGCGCAACAGACGGGGCGTATATAGACACGCGATTCACATTATGCATGACGTTACCTGGGAGCGCGAAAAAGAGAAGCAGGTTCGAGATGCGGCATTAAGGCTGGACAGTATTATGCGCGCCGCACCCATTGGTGTCGGCCTGGTGGAACATCGGGTTATACGTTACATAAATGAAAATGCTTGTATTATCACGGGTTATAACGAAGATGAACTGATAGGACAGTCGACTCGGATGTTATACGCTGATGCTGCGGAGTTTGAGCGTGCTGGCAAAGTGTTATATGACTCTATAGGGGAAGGCGGTTGCGCCGAGATTGAATCCAGGTTGCGCCGCAAGGATGATCGAATTATTGATGTCATGATACGAGCAAGCGCTATTGAAAGACATGATCTGTCCGCAGGTGTTAGCTTCACCGTAACCGATATCTCTGAACGCAAGGCACAGGAAAACAGGCTGCAAAAGCAGTTGGACGAACTTAAACGCTTTCAGTGTGTGGCGATTGGCAGGGAATCACGCATCAAGGAGCTTCGGGGCAAAGTTAAACGACTCGAATTACAGCTTTCTGCTGATGAAGGGAGTGATGTGCAGTAAGCGGAACTCCGATAATGATGGAACATGATAATGTAAAAACATTGCAGTCAGAAGTCGAGCGACTGAAAAAGGCGCTGGAAGAAGCCTGCGTGCTTGAAAGTGAAGCTGAAGAGTCCCGGCGTGCGATGCTGTTTATGCTGGAAGATCTTGAAGAAAGCCAGAGCTCTATCAAGCGTGTCAAGCAGGAGTGGGTGAATGCTTTTGATGCGGTCGATGACCCCATCTTTATTCACGATGCAGAATTTTGCCTGGTGCGGGCTAATCGGGCCTATGCCGCATATGCGGGTGCGCCGATAGAATCGATAATTGGCAGGCCGTATTACGAATGTTTTCCTAAGTCAGATGGTCCGATGGTCTCGTGTTTGCATAGAGTGAGCCAAACGGGTTTGGGTGCTGAGGTAGAAGAGCTTGAACTGGACAGCGGAGAGTTGTTTCTATCGCGTGCATTCGTCATTCGTGACGACAAAGATAATTATGTTCATTCTATTCATATACTGCAGAATGTCACCGAGCAAAGGCGGGCTGAGCAGGCGCTGCGTGACAGCGAGGAATACAGTCGTACCATTGTCGAAAGCAGTGTGGACTGTATTAAAATACTGGATCTGGACGGTACGCTGTTATCGATAAACAGGGGTGGCCAGGAACTGATGGGGATAGGGGATATTACTCCTTATCTCGGTACGTCGTGGGTGGATTCATGGCAGGAAGAAGATCGTGAGGTCGCCACAAGCGTACTGGTAAAGGCAACTGCAGGAGAAACTGGCCGTTTCAGTGCTTACGCACCCAGCCTCAGAGGTGAGCCGTTGTGGTGGAACGTGGTTGTATCACCCATCCGGGATGCCGAAGGCCGTATTCTCCGCCTGTTGTCTGTTGCACGTGACATCACCGAAAACAAACTCTCGCAACAGAGGCTCACCGACAACGAAGAAAAATTATGTGCCGTAACCTCGACGGCGCAGGATGCGATTTTTATGGTGGATCAGCAAGGCTGTATCAGATACAACAATCCTGCTGCAGAGAGACTCTTCGGTTACTGCAAGGAAGAACTGCTGGGTAAGGATGTGCATGGTCTGATTACGCCGCAGCGCTACCGTGACGCCGCCCACAAAGGGTTTAAAAACTTTATAAAAACAGGTGTGGGCAGGATTGTGGGCAAAACGGTCGAACTGGAAGCGCTGCATAAAAATGGCAGTGAGTTTCCGATAGAGCTCTCGATATCAGCCACAAAGGTCAAGGGGCAGTTGGCGGCGGTCGGTTTTGTGCGTGATATCAGCGAGCGCCATGAGATGGAGCAAAAGCTGTTGCGGGAAAACCGTGCGCGGCGAGTGATCGGCGCCAGTAACTCTATGCTGGTGCACGCTGTTAATGAGGTCGACCTGCTGCAGGAGATTTGTAATCTTATTGTCGCCGAAAGAGATTATCCACTGGCCTGGGTGACGTTGGTCGACGAAGTTGATGTGCCACAATATAGTGTTGCCGCGCATGCCGGGGTGATCGATGAAGAGGATATAGACAACCTGAGCAGGAACGGACAGAATATGCATGGACGGGTGCCTGCATCGGTAGTCATTCGAGAGTGCCGACGCCAGTTGATAACCGATGCACAGCACAATCCAGCCTGTAAGACATGCCAGAAACTGGCCATCAAACACGATTATAATTCCATACTCACTTTTCCCCTTATGCAGAATCAGGACTGTTTCGGTGCCTTAACGATATCTGCGCTTGGGTCTGAACACTTTTCATCGGAAGAAATTGGCTTACTGCAGGGGCTGGCAGATGATCTGAGCTATGGCGTTGTCGCCCTACGTGTCGGCAAGGCGCGTGACCAGGCGGAGCTGGAACAGCGCCAGACACTGGAAAAGCTCAAAACCAACCTGAATACCACGGTACAGGCCATGGCCGATGCGGTCGAGGTGCGTGACCCGTATACCGCTGGCCATCAACGTCACGTGGCGGCGCTGGCGACCGCCATCGCCACCGAGATGGGCTTATCCGAACATGAAGTCGAGGGTATTCGTATCGCAGCCACCATCCACGACCTGGGTAAGATTTATGTGCCGGCTGAAATCCTCAGCAAGCCGGGTCGTATCAGCCCCATAGAGTTCGAGTTGATCAAAACCCATAGCCAGGTTGGTTATGACATTCTGAAAAATATTGATTTCCCCTGGTCGGTTGCCAGCATGGTATGGCAGCACCATGAACGCCTCGATGGTTCGGGTTATCCGCAGGGCCTGAAGGGCAACGAAATTGAGCTGGGTGCAAAAATTATCGGGGTCGCTGACGTTACCGAGGCTATCGCAGCGCATCGTCCCTACCGCGCCTCGCTGGGTATCGATTTTGCACTGGAAACCGTGGAGAAAGATAGTGGTACCACTTTTGAGCCAGATGTGGTCGATGCTTGCCTGCGGCTGTTCCGTGAAAAAGGCTACAGTCTCGACCTGGGCTGATGCCATTGCGGCGGGTGCAAGGTATGCCGTTTACCGGTCTGGTATCGAGCATGTGCCTGGTACTTCCGGCACCAGCCGTAGTATGGCTATTCGGTTCTGGGCTTTTGGGGCTGTTGGGTGTGAAGCGTCGCGAGCGGTGATATTTGATTATGTTAGGAGGGGTAGGGTGAGTATCCCTCCCTCTATCATACATTCTCGGAAATACTACTTGATGCTAACCTGATGAGGCTCATTCAGCAGTTTGTGAATAAACTGTTCTACCGGCTTGCTATCAAATCCACCGAAGAATTGAAAACGGATATTTCCCTGTTTGTCGATAATGGCCATCTCCGGGGTGCCACGGGTACGGTAGCGCCGCATGGTTTCAGGTATCTCGTTGCCGTTTCTGTGTCGGTCCACCCCCACCAGTCGTTTGATTCCCCTCTCTTTGAGAAATCCACGTAACCGCTGGGCGCTCTGGTAGTCATGCCCCTCGAACACGGTGTGGATACTCAGCATTACCAGTCTTTTATCGGTTATTTCGCGGGCAAAGGTGTTCTCCCAGCGCTTTAACAGTGGCAGGGAGAAACTCTTGCAGCCAGGGCACCAGAGCTGAAAAAACTCCACCACCACCACCTTGCCGCCAAGCTCGGAGACACTGGTGCCTGGGCCGTTAATCCACTCTGCAATATCCCATTCTGGCGCCTTGCGGTCGGCGGCCTGGATCATGGTGCTGGTGAACAGGAGCAGTAGAGAGATCATCAATGTGGTTTTTTTCATGACTTTCTTTATCCAGGCAATTTAAGGTTATTGGGAGTGGTACGCAGGAGCCAGGTTTATGGATTCAAAAATATATACAGATTTTAGTTAGCCGTGATTGGCTGCGGTTTCCCAGTTGGATTAATGCATTAGTATATTTAAACCTAGTGAAGCACTATGGATATATCCGCTGATTGAGCTACATTTTTAGTAGGGAGAGTTGAATCCCTTATCCGGCGTTTGGCACTCCCGGTCGATGTTTAGGAAGTAGCTGATCTCATTTGATACAAGATACTAATCAATGGAGGTACTCTTATGGTATTCACGGTTGATGGCAGGTCCATACCTGCGGATGAAGAGGGGTTTCTGCTCAATCCTGCCGATTGGTCGGAAGAAGTGGCGGATGCTATAGCCCAGAGTGAAGGCTATGAGTTGAAGGATGATCACAAAGGGCTGGTGGATTACTTTCGTGAGTACTGGGCGGAAAATGAGATGCACCCCACCATGCATATAGTGGTCAAGGAGCTGGGTGGCAGTCTGGGTAAGAATTTTCATGACCATAAGGTGTTGGTGAGCCATCTGTATAAGATTTTCCCCAGTGAGCCCATAGCAGAGCTGTGCAAACTGGCGGGACTGCCCAAGCCTCTTCCCAGCGAACGTGAAGGCTAGCAGCTAGTAGACCATTAGTGGTGTTTTTGGCAGGGTGGTTTCTGTGCGCCTGGATGCGTCAGCACTTGCTGGCAGAGCGCAGCAGCACGTAGGCTGCGCCGGTGCCGCCATCACGGGAGGTGGCGGAGCAGAATGCCAGCACGTCATGCCGCTGGCGTAGCCACAGGTTCAGCTTCTGTTTTAATACCGGTTGCCGGTCCTCGGAGCCGTACCCTTTGCCGTGGATGATATGCACACAGCGTACTCGCCTGCGGTGACAGTCGCGGAAGAATAGCTCCAAAGTGCTGCGGGCGTGCCTGGCCGTAAGGCCGTGCAGGTCGAGCTCCATCTCTATCTCCAGTCGGCCACGGCGTAGATCCTGAAATACCCTCTTTTGCAGCCCAGGACGATAGAACGACAGAACGTCTCCCGTCTCAATCTCTGCCTCTGATATATGGTCTGATCCGGTCTCATCCTCAGGGGTGATGTGGTGGCGTATCGGGTGTGGCGGCAGGCGCCGGCGCCACGGTTTGATCTTATCCTGAACCAGTGGGGCGGCATCCTGCATCGTCTCCTGAAATAGCTGCTTATCCAGGTCTTTTTTGCTTGGGTCGTCTGACATGTTGTGAGTATATATGCATGGCCGGTGCCGACACTATAACTGTACTCTGATATAGTCTACCAATATCCCGTAGAAGAGTGTCTGATGGCTTGAAAGTCAGTATTATATGGGATTCGGGGATAGGGTATTTATGTTGCTTGAGGTAGGCCCTAGTAATCTTATTAGGGGTGATCTGTTTATCGTATGAAAATACTGCTGAGTAATGATGACGGCTACAAGGCGCCAGGGCTGGAGATTATGGCCCAAAATCTGGTTGATATCGCCGAGATAACCGTGGTTGCCCCGGAGCTGGATCGGAGTGGGGCCAGTAACTCCCTCACCCTCACCAGTCCGGTGCGAGCCCATACCGAGCCCAATGGCTTTATTCGGGTGGATGGCACTCCAACTGACTGTGTGCATCTGGCTATTACCGGGTTGTTGGAAGAGGAGCCGGACATGGTGATTGCCGGGATCAATTCCGGCGCCAATATGGGGGACGATGTGCTATATTCCGGCACGGTTGCCGCCGCCACTGAGGGGCGTTTTCTGGGGCTTCCGGCAATCGCCATCTCCATGACCTCATCAGACCCGCAGCATTACGCCACCGGCGCCAGGGTGATCCGGGAGATAGTCCAGCGGCTACAGAAGAAACCCCTGTCGGCCGATACCATCCTAAATATCAACGTTCCGGATCTGCCCTATGCGGAGATTCGTGGTTTCCGTTCCACCCGTCTTGGGCACCGGCACAAGGCAGAGCCCGTGGTAAAGACCAAGGATCCGCGCGGGCGCACCATCTACTGGGTGGGACCAGCCGGGGCGGAGCAGGACGCGGGTCCTGGTACAGATTTTCATGCGATCAGAGAGGGCTATGTATCGGTAACTCCACTACAGGTGGACCTTACCAACCACTCGGCACTGGATGTGATAGGTGATTGGTTGCCGGGAGTGGGTGAATGAACTCGGCGCACCACCGTGGTATCGGCATGACCTCAATGCGGACCCGTAACCGCTTGATTGATCGCCTGATCGAAGAGGGTATCAAAAACCAGGGGGTGCTGGAGGTGATGCGCAACACCCCACGACACATATTTGTGGAGGAGGCGCTTGCCAGCAGGGCCTATGAGGACACTGCGCTCCCCATTGGCCTGGGTCAGACCATCTCCCAGCCCTACATCGTGGCCAGGATGACAGAGATTCTACTGGAAGACGGGCCACTGAAAAATGTCCTGGAAGTGGGTACCGGATCCGGTTACCAGACGGCGGTGTTGGCGCAGATGGTGGGGCGTGTCTACAGTGTGGAGAGGATCGAGCCTCTACTGCAGCAGGCCAGGGCTCGGCTGCGCGAAATGGGGCTGAAGAATCTGCGTCTGAAGTTGAGCGACGGCGGCATGGGGCTGCCAGAGTATGCCCCATATGATGGCATTATGGTTACGGCGGCTCCGGCAGGAATCCCCCTGGCCCTGGTGGAACAGTTGCAGGTGGGTGGAAGAATGGTTCTGCCGGTGGGATCTGCTCGGGAACAGGTGTTGGTGAAAGTGATAAAGACCGAAGACGGATACAAAAAAGAGATACTGGAACGGGTGGTCTTTGTACCCCTGCTGGGAGGAGTACAGAGATGAAGTGGTTTTCACCTATTTATGAACGGGTGCTGGTCTGGTCCCGACATCGCCATGCTCCACGTTATCTGGCGGCGCTCAGTTTTTCTGAGTCATCATTTTTTCCCATCCCGCCAGATGTAATGCTGGCGCCCATGGTGCTGGCTAATCCGCACAAGGCCTGGAATCTGGCGTTGTTGACTACTGTGACCTCGGTGCTCGGGGGCATGCTGGGTTATCTGATTGGTATGTTCTCATTTGAGTTAGTTGAACCCATACTGCATGATGCCGGCTACTATCCAAAATATCTTCAGGCTAAGACATGGTTTGCCGAATGGGGGTTCTGGGCAGTGTTTCTGGCTGGCTTTTCGCCCATTCCATACAAGGTGTTCACCATAACCGCCGGGGTCATCTCTATGGCCTTTCTGCCCTTCGTTATGGCCTCTGCCATTGGCCGGGGAGCCAGGTTTTTTCTGGTCGCCGCACTCCTCTCCTGGGGTGGCAAGGGTATGGAAGAGACCCTGCGTAGATACATAGATATTATCGGTTGGGTAACCGTGGTGTTGGTGGTTCTCTTGCTTGTGATTATAAACTGGTAGCGAATTGGTGAATCTGGCCAGATTGCTACTCACCGTATTACCAAGTCCTCCACGGGACAGACCGCTACACCCTGCTCAATCCACTCGTGGTCCACTGGATTTCTCTTTACGGCCATTACTGGCTATCTGCACCATTTTGCTGGTTTCTCTGTTACTGAATGCATGTGCCCCGCCCAGACCAGCGCCGGTGGTCAGTCGTGAAGTTGGGCAGCAGCGCAAACCGGCCGCCAAGCCTGGTTTCTATCGGGTCAGAAGGGGGGATACCATATATTCCATCGCATGGAGGTACGGCCTTGATCCTGGGACGTTTGCGCGCTGGAATAATATTCGACCACCTTACCGGATATACCCGGGACGGACCTTGCGGGTGGCGTCCCCACTAGGCAGGAGTGTGGGGCGGTGGAGAGAAGCCGACACCAAGCCGGCTCAGATAACCAAGCTGCAGCCAAGCAGGGTAGCCAAGGCCAAAGTTGCGCCGAAGAAAAAGAAGATCTCCAAAAAATACAGGGTGGCCTCCTCATCCAGAAAACTGCACTGGCGGTGGCCGACCGCTGGTAAGGTAAAGGTTAGGTATAAAAGGGGTGATCCAAGCCGTAAGGGTGTGGTGTTATCTGGTCGGTTGGGACAAGGGGTAAAAGCCGCTGAAGCCGGGGCCGTGGTGTATAGTGGGAGTGGACTTATTGGCTATGGACAGTTATTAATCATTAAGCATAATAAAAACTACTTGAGCGCCTATGGTCATAATAAGAGGCTTCTGGTCAAAGAGGGCGACCAAGTGAAGAAGGGCGCCAGGATAGCGGAGATGGGAAGCAACGGAAGTGGTAATATTGTTCTGCACTTTGAGATAAGACGTAATGGTGTTCCGGTTGATCCATTACCATTACTGCCGCGTAAGTAGTATGTTGGAGTTACAATTCGGTCTTGGAGGAGTGGTATGGTTAAAAAGGATGATATGGCAGATTCTGAAGTGGGAGTTTCAGAGACCAAGGATAAGGCCAAAAAGTCGGCCGCTAAAGGGAGGGCCAAAAAACCCGCAGCAAAGAGTTCGGCCAAGACTAAAACCGCAGCAAAGAGTTCGGCCAAGAC
>CAZVME010000043.1:8685-27220 GCA_964628835.1 uncultured Gammaproteobacteria bacterium
CCGCAGCAAAGAGTTCGGCCAAGACTAAAACCGCAGCAAAGAGTTCGGCCAAGACAAAAAGTGGTGAGGATGCAACCAAATCACAGATGGATGCCACTCGGCTGTATCTGAATGAGATTGGCGCAGCTGAACTGCTTACCGCTAAAGAAGAGGTCTATTTTTCCCGCAAGGCCCAGAAGGGAGAGACAGCAGCACGCCAGCGCATGATTGAGAGCAATCTGCGTCTGGTGGTTAAGATTGCTCGCCGTTACATGAATCGTGGTCTGGCATTGCTGGATCTGATTGAAGAGGGAAATCTGGGTTTGATGCGGGCGGTGGAGAAGTTTGATCCAGAGCGTGGATTCCGCTTTTCAACTTACGCCACCTGGTGGATTCGTCAGACCATCGAACGCGCCATCATGAATCAGACCCGGACCATTCGCCTGCCTATACATGTGGTCAAAGAGATAAACATCTATCTGCGTGCGGCACGCAAGCTGACTCAGACCCTGGACCATGAACCCACTGCAGAAGAGATCGCCGATCTGTTGGAGAAGCCGATCAATGAGGTGAAGCGGATGCTGGGCCTGAACGAGCGCATCACCTCAGTGGACACCCCGTTTGGCAAGAATGCCGATAAGCCCCTGCTGGAGACTATTTCCGACAAAAAAACCGAAGACCCCGCCGACAAGATACAGAGCGAGAGTCTCAGCTCCAATCTGGATTACTGGCTCAGTAAGCTGAACGACAAGCAGCGGGAAGTGGTGGAGAGGCGGTTTGGCCTGCACGGCTACGAGATCTCAACTTTGGAACAGGTGGCCAAGGAGCTGGGAGTCACCAGGGAAAGGGTGCGCCAGATCCAGATGGATGGCCTGAAGAGATTGCGGGTGATCCTGGAAAAAGATGGGTTTTCTATCGAAACGATATTTAAGTAACAATCATGTCATTTTTCCATTCATATCAATTTTCTGGCAGTATGTAGGGCGTTTACATATCCCACGCGGGGTAGTGTTTAGACGGATTGGCAGTTTCAGTGTGAGTTAATTGAGTAACGAGCAGATGTGTTCCAGTAGAGTATCAAGATCGGCAACAGATAAAGATATGGAAGTTGATTGTCAGCATTGTGGCCTGGATGCCCTGTGTGAACTGCTTGAGTATGGTAATGGCGAAGCGGGGCAGTCGCAAGGCATTCTACTCCGCCGCCAGGCGGTTGCGCGTGGTGAGACCATCTTCAGGTCGGGCGATCCATTCCGCTCTTTCTTTGCAGTTAAATCCGGTTCATTCAAGACCGTTATGGTTCCACCTCAGGGCCAGGAAAAAGTGATTGGCTTTCACTTTGCAGGTGAGATGGTTGGCACCGATGGGATTGCGGGCGATGCATACACCTGTACCGCACGCGCTTTGGAGTCAAGCCTGATCTGTGAACTCAGGCGGGGTCAGTTGCAGCGGACTGACGTTCCTGAACGTGAGCTACAAAGCAGGATTATATCGATTCTTGGTGAAGAGGTTGCTTTCAGTCACAAGCTGAATGCGGCTTTGATTCGTCAAAGCAGTGAACAGCGTATGGCGGCATTTATCCTGAATGTATCCTCACGTATGAATGAACGTGGACTGTCGGGGGCGGACTTTAGGTTGAGCATGTCTCGGGGCGATATCGCCAGCTATCTGGGTCTTGCCAGTGAGACCGTAAGCCGCACCTTGATGAAGTTACAGAAACTGGGGGTGATCAAGATTCGCAATAAACATGTACAGATGCTGGACCCGGTTATGCTGGAGGCGCTGGCCAACGGCAGTTGATCTGGCCCATGTACGTCTAGTTTTCCCACAGAGTACTAAGCACTGCAGTCTGTGGGATTCTACTTTATATCTGGAAACGCAAGAATAGTAACAATACCCTGGGTCTGAGTGGCGCCAGGATTGTGGTAACTGTGTTTGACGTTACCGCGAAAATGGGCGCTGTCACCCATCCTTAATCCTGTTTTCTCCCCGGCGATCTCCAGAACTACCTCGCCCTGTGTGATATGCAGATACTCCTCGCTCCCTGGTGGATGGGGCTTGCCGTGGTAGGTGGATGCAGGGTCGAGCTGAAACAGTTGCTGGGAGATAGAGGGGCTACCCAGGGGCGATACTGTGGTGGCACGGTATCTCCCATCACCGGACTCGGCCCTCCCCATCACTTCACGTAGCGTTACCTCCACCCGGTCGTGATGGGTCTCCAGCAGATCATCGATGGTGCTATCCAGCGCCACAGCAATCTTATAGACCGCCGCCAGGCTGGGGTTGGATTCATCCTTTTCAATGGTGGCCAGGGTGGCGCGCGGGATCTCTGCCTTGTCTGCCAACTGCTGTTGGGTCATCTTGCGCTTGGCCCTCAGCTCGCGGATACAGTTTCCAGCCAGGTTGGTAATCATACTTAATTGAGACCTTTTGCTAGCGGTAAATGACAAAATAAGAACAAATATGCTGGTATATTAGATCTTGTTCCGGGCTTTGTCTAGAGAGAATTACCCTTGGTGTATTGCCTTATTTTCTGCATGCCTCACTAGGCCTGGAAGAAATCCTCCAGCTTGATGAAGACCTGATGATCAGTGTCATGCTGTCGAACATCCAGCACATCCTCCAGCTTCTCCACCTGTTTAATCATCTGTTCTAGACGCTGATCCTCATTCACCAGCAACCAGATACGGCTGCGCTCCCGGTTACCGATGGGCATGCACAGGATCCCCTCTACGTTGTAGGCGCGGCGAGCGAACAGGCTGGATATATGAGACATCACCCCTGGATGATTGCGCACCGTCAACTCCAATACCTCGTGGCGCATGGCATGGTTATTACTGTTTTCAGGCATTGTCATCGGCTCCAATCATATCTATGTTGGCGGCGCCTGGTGGCACCATGGGAAACACATTCTCATTAACGTCTATGGGCAGGTGGATCAGGCAGGGTCCATTTCTCTGCAGTGCTTCTCTGAGCAGGGCTTCTGGATTGTCACTGCCCGCCAGGTCGCAGGTAGCCATGCCAAAGCCACGGGCAATGGTGATGAAGTCCATCTGCAACTCATAGCCAGAGGCGAAGGTGCGCTTGCCGTAGAACAGGGTCTGCTGTTGATGTACCAGCCCCAGGGCATTGTTGTTCATGAGGATGATTTTTATGTTGGTCTGCTGTTCCACTGCGGTGGCCAGTTCCTGGATATTCATCATCAGGCTGCCATCACCGGTGAAACAGATCACCTGGCTCTCCGGTTCGGCCAGGGCGGCACCAATGGCTGCTGGTAGGCCAAACCCCATGGTCCCCAGACCGCCGGAGGTAAGCCAGCGCCTGGGCCTGCGAAGGGGGTAGAGCTGGGCGGTACGCATCTGATGCTGGCCCACATCGGTGGTGACGATGGTGTTGTCATCCACCAGCTCTGCAATCTTGCGTATGGAGCCATAGGCGGTGTTGGCCTGGTCCGACTCCGGGGGCACAAATGGATGGGACTGGCGCAGTTTGTTCACCTCGGAGATCCACTCGGTACGGCTGTGGTGGGAGATCATGGGCAGCAGATCTTCCAGAACATTTTGCACATCGCCAATGATGCCGAGATGGGCCTGCTTGATCTTGTCCAACTCACTAGGGTCGATGTCGATATGGATGATCTCGGCATTGGGGCAGAAGGCGGATACCTTGCCGGTGGCCCGGTCGTCGAAACGCGCCCCCACCGCAATCAGCAGGTCACAGGCCTCTAGCACCATATTGGTATAGGGTGCGGCATGCATCCCCAACATCCCCAGGGACAGCTCATGATCCACCGGCACCGCCCCCAGTCCCATCAGGGTCATGGTGGTGGGCAGGTTGGATCTCTGCATCAGGGTGCGGGCCTGGTCAGAGGCGTTGGACATGATCACACCACCCCCCAGATAGAGAATAGGACGTTGGGCGTGGTTGATCATCTCCGCCGCCTGTTGAAGTTGCTCTGGTGCGGCTGCTGGAGTCTGTTCCTGTTTTCCTGGTTCCGGCCACTGTTCGAAGCTCAACTCCTGGGTCTGCATATCCTTAGGGATGTCGATCAGAACTGGTCCGGGACGTCCAGAGGCGGCGATACGGAAGGCAGCCGGGATGATCTCCAGCAGCTCTGCGGCGCTGCGTACCAGAAAGTTGTGCTTGGTGATGGGGATGCTCAGGCCGTAGGTATCCACCTCCTGAAAGGCGTCGCTGCCGATCATGCTGCTGGGTACCTGTCCCGTGATGCATATGACTGGGATTGAATCCAACTTGGCATCTGCGATTGCGGTGAGTACGTTGGTGGCGCCAGGGCCGGAGGTGGCGAAGCACACCTGAGGCAGGCCGGTGGCGCGGGACATGCCCTGGGCAATAAATCCGGCCCCCTGCTCATGCCGGGCCAGTACATGGCGAATCTTGTCGCTGCCATACAGCGAGTCATACAGGGGCAGGTTGGCGCCACCGGGGATACCGGAGATGATCTCAATCCCCTGGCGTTCGAGCAGACGTATGGTGAGGTCGGCTCCGGTCATTGTGTACATGGTCTAGGGTCTCCTGTTGCTGACCCCGTGGGCTGTAACCAGTTGGGCAATAAAAAACCCCGCCGATTGCGCCGGCGGGGTTTGGGTAATCTGTTACCAATCCCGCTACGGCGCAGAGGCCACCACGACGTTCACTAGAGAGACGACAGAAACTACCGCCAGGGCGGTTGATGGGCTGATTGTCATCTCAGAGTGGTTCATGGTCAGAGGTTTTGGTTTCCTGAAGATTAAAATTGTAAAACTGTTGGTTCGGATACTCACCCAGGGCAGTTATCATGTCAATAGTGGATTTTTCCATGTAGACATGGGATTAGTGTGTTTTTATCCCGGTGTACGGTGGAGTATAGGGCTGGATCTACTAGCCTAATAGTTTGAAGTCCTCTTTTTCTGCACCACAATCCGGGCATTCCCAGTCATCTTCGGAGATATCCTCCCACTTGGTGCCGGCAGGGATCCCCTTCTCTGGCAGGCCCTTCGCTTCGTCATAGATAAAACCGCAAACTTCGCATTTATGTTTTTTCATTCTCAATACCTTTTTTACTCGGAAAATTCCGCTGTTAAATCTTTAATAATGCAATTTTAATCATTTTTACTGAAGATCTCTATGTTGGCATGATCAGAAGATAGGACCGGGTTGTCGGGTATAGCTCACTCTCCGGCATCTCTTCTGTCTCCACTACGCTCACCTATGGAATAGCCAGATGCAGTGCGGGTAAATGGCAGGGCCAGCATCCCTGGCAGCCTGCTTATCTGCCGTGGATCTGTGAAACCCTTGATACCTATGATCATCTTCTCATGGCCAGCTTGTGGTTGGTCTCTGTAGGTGCCAAAGATGCGGTCCCACCAGGGCAGGTTAAAGCCAAAATTGCTATTGGTCTCCACTGGTATGATTGAGTGATGCACCCGATGCATGTCTGGTGTCACCATAAACCAGCGCAGGATGCGGTCCAGCCCCAGGGGGAGGCGCAGGTTGCCGTGATTGAACATGGCGGTGGCATTCAGCAGCACCTCGAATATCACCACCGCCACCACGGGCGGTCCCAGTGCAGCAATGGTGGCAAACTTGATTAGCATGGAGAGGATGATCTCCAGCGGGTGAAAGCGGGAGCCGGTGGTTACATCGAAGTCTGGGTCCACGTGGTGCACCATATGTAGACGCCATAGTACCGGGACGGCGTGTACCATCACATGCTGTAGATATATGATCATATCCATAGCCAGTACTGAGACCACAACTGCCAGAGCAAATGGTGGTTGGTAATGGTTTAGGACCCCCCAGCCATGGTCCTGGGCGAAGGCGGCTACACCTACAGCAGCGGCTGGAAACAGCAGACGCAATAGCGTGCTGTTGAGAAATACCAGGCCGAGATTGTTGGCCCAGCGCAGGGCCTTGGAGAACTTGAGACGGCGGCGAGGGGAGATGATCTCGGCGATGGCCACCAGGGCAAATACGCCCAAGAAGAAGCTGAGGCGTATCAGTAATTCCCGCTCACTTATCCACTCGTTCCACGACATCTGTTTTCCCTGTTACCAGTAGCGTTCCAGGTGTACCTGTCCCGGTGTTTTCTTTTTATGCTCTGCAAAGCCATCAGATGTAAGTATGGCAGCCATATCCTCTACCATGGCCGGGTTGCCGCACAGGAAGATGTGGGTGTTCTCCGGGGTGGCTGGAGTGTCCCATGCGGCGTCGGCCACACCGTTTTTCCACAACTCCTGGATATGGCCTCTGTTCCCAGCCCACGTGGTGATCTCGTATTCCGGTCGGGTGATGGCAGGTATGTAGTGGAAGTTGTCCAGCATATTGTTCAGGGTGCTCAGTTCCGAGTTGTAACCCAGGTCCCAGGAGTGTCTGGCGCCGTGTATCACGGTAAAGTTTCTTTTATCACCCGGTTTGATGAAGGTACGGATCATGCTTATATATGGGGCGAGACCGGTGCCGGTTCCCATCATGATCAGGTTGGACTCGGGTGGGATCTGATCCAGGGTGAACATGCCGCTGATCTTGGGACGCAGTAATAACCGGTCTCCACGCTGCAGGCAGAACAGCCTGGGAGTCAAGGAACCGGAACGCACCAGTGAAATATAGAATTCAAGAAACTCCTTATCCTTTGAAGATGAGGCAATCGAATAGGAGCGCATGATGAACTTGTCTGGGGCAGGTGGCTCTTCCTCAGCATCAGAAATTGCAATTCTGGGGGAAGCAGCTGGCAGACCCAGCACTGCAAACTGGCCCGGACTGTAATCTGGGATCTCCCAACCCTCAGGTATTACCCGGAGGATCATGGTCTCTGGTGTCAGGAAGGTAACCTCGCCAACAATTGCATTTAACTCTTTTATAGCCATATTGTTTCCATATGTTATGAATATGTTCGTTAAGAGTAATCCACTAAATAGTCATTTCTGAAATTTTTTCAAGCTTGGCAAAGATGGTTATTCAGGTTTCGTGGATTATCAATTTACCTTGTATCAACCGTATCCCAGTTATGTACAATACGTTACAGTATTAGTTACCAGTTAAATAGCTTTATAGCTAGGGAGCCTCTGATTAATCAGAGGCTCCAGCAGCACATGAATGTGTTGCCATTTTCTATGGTTATATGCCATTGAAAATGAAGAAAATGTAAAAATGCATATTTCATTTACGTGCTCTGATTAAAGCTATGGATGGCTTTAATCAGAGCTTCTATAGGCATAACCTGATAGAGCAGGATGCTGAGGGCATCCAGATGTCAGAAGATACTCCCCCGTATATTCAATTACTTTTCGTGCATCCATTTCCGCACCGTTCCAAGGTGAACTGCGCATTGCGGGATGGGGTGCGGGATATCCCTGGGGTACATGTCAATGATTTATATGAGCGTTATCCGAATTTCTATATCGACATAGAGAGGGAGCAGCAGGCCCTGCGCAAGACAGACCTGTTGGTGGTGCAACACCCATTCTACTGGTATAGCGCACCAGCCATGCTCAAACAGTGGCAGGATGTGGTTCTTGAGTACGGCTTTGCCTTTGGGGCGGGTGGTGATGCCTTGCGAGGGAAGGATTTTATGTCAGTGATTTCGGTTGGCCAGAACAGGTCGTCCTATCGTCCACAAGGACACAACCGGCACTTGATAGATGAGGTGCTTACGCCTTATGCGTGTATGGCCAATCACTGTGGTATGCATTATCAGGCCCCAGTTGTTGCGTATAACTCGCATAAACTGAGTGATGTGGAGTTGTCTGACCTGGTTGAAGTATACCGTGCGCGTCTGCTGAACTACCGACCGGGAGGTGATGGAAATGACGAATGAACATCACCTTATCCTGAATGGTATTGTGTATCTCTCTGCTAGCGTTATAGCTGTGCCAATCATGAAACGGCTAGGGCTGGGGTCGGTGCTTGGATACCTGACCGCTGGAGCCGTTATTGGCCCGTGGGGGGTTGGCTTTGTCGAGAATGTTGATGACATACGACATTTTGCCGAGTTTGGTGTGGTGCTGCTGCTGTTTATTATCGGTCTTGAACTCAAACCAAAACGTCTCTGGAAGATGCGCCGTTCCATCATGGGCATGGGCGGCAGCCAGCTTTTCCTGACCACATTGGTGCTGTTTCTGGTTGGTCTGGCACTGGGTTACTCCTTTAACGTATCCCTGGTTGTGGCTATGGGCCTCTCCCTCTCCTCAACGGCCATTGCCTTACAGAGCCTGAAGGAGCGCAACCAGCTCTCTACCAGTGCTGGAAACTCGGTGTTTTCGGTGCTGCTGTTCCAAGATATTGCTGTAATCCCCATTCTGGCTCTGCTGCCTGCTCTAGGTCTGGCCGTTGGGGATACGGATGGGGATGCGCTGCTGGGAATGCTCAAAGCAGCCGCGGTTATTGGCGCCATTGTGGTGGGTGGACGCTATCTTATTCGGCCTATATTTCGCTATATTGCCAATACCGGCATGCGAGAGATATTCACCGCCTTTGCCCTGTTGTTGGTGTTTGGCATCTCCCTGTTGGTGAATGCGGTTGGCATGTCTATGGCCCTGGGCGCCTTCCTGGCCGGGGTGCTTCTGGCGGAGTCCGAATATCGGCATGAACTGGAGGTGGAGATAGAGCCATTTAAGGGGCTGCTGATGGGGCTGTTCTTTATCTCGGTCGGCATGTCCATCGACTTTGGCTTGCTGCTTAGAGAACCCATGACCATCCTGGCGCTGACGGCTTTGCTGGTGGTGGCTAAGGGGCTGGTGCTCTGGTTGTTGGCCAGGTTCGGTAATATACCCAAGAGTCAGGTAAGTCTGTTTGTGTTCCTGCTATCCCAGGGTGGTGAATTTGCCTTTGTGATCTTTTCTGTGGCCTCAGGTAGCGGTGTGCTGGATAAGGCAGCAGTGGATTATCTGGTGGTGATTGTGGCGCTTTCCATGTTGACCACACCGTTCCTGTTGCTGTTCTATGAGCATGTGATAACTCCGCGCTTTATCAATCTGGACCAGCCCAAGGAAGCGGACCAGATAGATGAGGATGATAATCCGGTGATCATCGCCGGTTTCGGTAGATTTGGCAGGACTGTGGGGCGTTTGTTGCATGCCAACGGGATACCCACCACTATTCTGGATCATGATCCGGATCAGATTGAGGCCATCCGCAAATTTGGTTACAAGGTCTATTATGGAGATTCAAGTCGGCATGCAGTACTGGCGGCTGCCGGGGCCGATAAGGCCAAGTTGTTGATTATTACCATCGATGATGCAGATGTGACATTACATATCATCGAGCAGGCGCAGAAACACTTTCCCCACCTGACCATACTGGCCCGGGCCCGCAACAATGGCCACGCATATGAAATATTACGTCGTGGTGTACATCTGTTCCAGCGCGAGATGTATGACTCAGCTCTGCATCTTGGGGAAGAGGCGCTGAAACAGATGGGATTTGGCGCCTACAGATCCAGAAATGCTGCACAGGTGTTCCAGGACTATGATCGGAAGCTGCTATTGAAAATGTTTGAGGTAGAAGCGCCAGAGGATCGCAGATTGCTGTCGCTGCAGACCAGGGAACAACTTGAGCAGGTGCTTACCGCCGATGCTGAAGAGATGGCAAAGCAGAACCGCCAGGGTTGGGTTTGATCGTGTCTGGATCTGGTTTCAGCATCTGCATAGGCATATCGTCACCCCCACACTCAGGAGTTATTTAAACTACAATTCACTATACAACTTGCAGTACTGGCCACTTGGTATAGCGGCCAACAAAGAACAAATCAGAGGCTTCTTACCCATGGCAGCAAATGCTCTGAAGAGCGAAACCAGTCCCTACCTGTTGCAGCATGCGAACAATCCGGTGCAGTGGTATCCATGGGGTCCTGCAGCGCTGGAGGTGGCGCGCAGTGAGAATAGGCCTATCCTCCTGTCCATCGGCTACTCCGCGTGTCACTGGTGCCATGTTATGGCCCATGAATCCTTTGAGGATGGGGAGACTGCCGCCCTGATGAATGAGCTGTTTGTGAATATCAAGGTGGATCGGGAAGAACGCCCGGATCTGGATAAGATTTACCAGACTGCACATCATCTGCTGGTGCAACGTGGTGGTGGCTGGCCCCTGACGGTATTTCTCACCCCGGAACAACAGATTCCATTTTTCACCGGGACCTACTACCCCAAGCAGCCGAGCCATGGTCTGCCTTCATTCAGGGATCTGCTCCTTGGAATATCCAGGTTTTTTCAGGAGAACCGGGGTGAAATAGATCGACAGAGTAGTTCGCTGCTGAATGCCATGCAGAATATAGCGCCGGCGGCAGGGGGTGATGCCATGGCAATTTCAGCCACTCCACTAAGCCGGTTCAAGGTGCAGGCGAGAGAGAGTTTTGACACGGCCTACGGCGGATTTGGGGGGGCGCCCAAGTTTCCACACTCGTCCAATATGGAACTGTTGTTGCGACAACATGCGGCAAGTGTCATCGCCGGCGAACATGGTGGTGAGTCGTGGGATATGACCGCCCTGAGCCTGAGGAACATGGCCCATGGCGGGATCTTTGATCAACTGGGAGGCGGCTTCTACCGCTACTCAGTGGACGAGAAGTGGATGATCCCGCATTTTGAGAAGATGTTGTATGACAACGGACAGTTGCTGGGCCTGTACAGCATGGCTTGGCAGATATCCCGAGACCGCATATTCGAACAGGCCACGCGGGAGATCGCACAGTGGGTAGTGGGTGAGATGCAGTCACCGGATGGTGGCTACTACTCATCCCTGGATGCAGACACTGAGGCCGGGGAGGGGGAGTTCTATGTCTGGGACAAGGATGAGCTCTCCACGCATCTGACCGCGAAGGAGTATGCGGCATTCAGTATGCGCTTTGGTCTGGACCGCGCTCCAAACTTTGAGGGCAAGTGGCACCTCCACGTCTACACCGATCTGAACACCATAGCTGAGCATTGTGAAATTGAGCCAGAACGGGTGGTGGCGCTACTGGATAGCGCCAGGGCTAAGCTGCTGACGCTGCGTGGTGGACGGCTGGCGCCGGGAAGGGATGAAAAGATCCTCACCTCCTGGAATGGTTTAATGATCAGGGGTATGGCGTTGGCCGCGCGGGTTTTTGGGCGAGCTGAATGGATAATATCTGCGGAACGGGCGCTGGATTTTGTAAAGAAAGCCCTGTGGCGGGATGGACGGCTACTGGCTACCTGCAAGGATGGGCGTGCGCATCTGCCTGCATATCTGGATGACTATGCCTTTATGATCGATGCCATTATGACGCTACTGGCTGCTCGCTGGCGGGACGGCGATCTGGATTTCGCCATACAGTTGGCAGACCGGCTGTTGGAGAGTTTTGAAGACAGGGAACTGGGCGGTTTCTACTTTACCGCCCATGATCACGAGCAGCTGTTTCATCGTCCCAAACCTGCATCTGATGAATCCATGCCCTCCGGCAATGGTATTGCCGCCCAGGTTCTGGGGCGCCTGGGACATCTTCTGGGGGAACAACGCTATCTGGATGCCGCCGAGGGGGTGATTGTTGCCTACTGGAGTCAGTTGGAGCAGATGCCAAATGCCCATGGTTCCATGCTCATTGCCCTACATGACTACCTGTATCCACCCAGAGTGGTAGTGGCGCGTGGCGACCCTGGGGAGCTTGCCACATGGACAAAACGGGCCAATGAAAATTATGCGCCCGGACGTATCATCCTGGCGGTGCCTGCCGATGCAGGGCCGTTGCCTGCGGCTCTGGAACAGCGCGTGGCCCAAGAGCAAATAGCGGCCTATGTGTGTGATGGATTCAGCTGTGGTCCGGCAATAACAGACCCGACTCAGTTTGATGCCGAAATGACCCGGGATGAGGTGACGCCGCCGCTCATGGGGTAGTGGTTCTGGCCTGGTTCGAGTTATAGACGATGTTCAGCCGGCCACGACAAGAGATCACTGCGCCACTGTAGTCATTCTACTGCAAATGCTGATAACGCAGCTCGTGGGCCAGCGTGAACAGGCCTGTCTTTTGATTATTCAATGAGTCAGGGTCTTCAAGTAAACGCCAGCCCATCGTTGCAACTTTTGCTAATGGGGTGACCATTAGCTGCAAGTAGCGCCTTGACCTGACATTTTCTTGAAGACCTGAACGTCACCTATTAAGGTTGCCGGGTTAATAGTGCGGAGCATGCAAATTTACAGGGCTATCAGGTGGTCTATAGGTTGAGTGACTCCTGATTAAAGTCATGCACTGATTGCGTTACTGCGCAAAATCGCCTAGTTTAAGATATCCTGCGCGTGAAATGGCTGAATTCCTTGCCAAGCAGGCTAATTCCGAAATTGATGATTTTGAGCGTAACCCAGTTAGGACTAGGGTGATGTTACTCCCTGGCCTTGATATGGCTCGCTCATATGGAATGGCTGCGCTTCGTTCGCTATGCTGCGTCAGGAAGCAGGCTCACCACGAGCGTGATCCTGCTTAACTTAATCAGTGCTTTCTTAGTGTTTAGCGTCTTGAGAAAAGCCTGGAACATGGATACAGGTCGTCTTACCGGCTGATCGGTCTGCTGTATATTCTACAAAATAGTATTTTTGTGCATACCATCTATTAGGAGCCTACAATATGAAAAAAAGTGTTCTATTACTATCAGCCATACTTTTAGCCAGCGCCGTGCAAGCAAGTCAGCACGATTCACAAGCGCTTGTGGCGCGCACCACCATCAAGGCCTTTGCTAAACAGCTCGGGGGTGAGTTGAAGACGGCCATGAAGGCAGGTGGCCCCGTCAAAGCCATCAGCGTTTGCAACCTCAAGGCTCAGGAGATCGCCAAGAAAACCAATGAAAATAGCAGCACGCAGATCAGTCGCACCAGTCTGAAAAACCGCAATTCGGGTAATGCACCTACGGATTGGCAGCGTGCAGTGTTGCTTAAGTTTGAAGAGCGCAAAGCAGCTGGTGAGGACGTAACCAAGATGGATCATTTGGAAGTTGTTGGTGGCGAGTTCCGTTACATGAAGGCGATTCCGACCGCTGAGATATGCCTCAAGTGTCATGGGGCCAATATTGCTCCCAAGGTTGCCGCCAAGCTGGATGAGCTCTATCCTGAAGATAAAGCGCGTGGCTTCAATAAGGGTGACATTCGTGGCGCCTTCTATGTGACGCAGCCCAAGTAAATCAACTAGTTACATCTAGTTGGATGCAAGTAGGCCGGTCTTAGACCGGCCTTTTTTATTGTCCGCTAGAACATAGTAAATAAATGGCAGGATGAGTGAAATTAATTGGCTGGGATTAGCAATAGCATAATACTATGATGTAAATCTCGTATAGAAGCTGGTGGTGATAGAGGCCGATAATGTCCCATACCGTTAGTATTTTTTATACAACCAGTTGGGTCGGTTTACTAGCCGGGCCCGTTACAGTATTGCAATCCGAACCATAATGGACGGATGTGGAGAAGAGTATGGAATTTGAGCGCTCCCTGGGCCTGAGTGTCGATGTAGGCAACCAAGAGGAAGAACGAAAACGGTTTCATCTCTATATTAACCTGAAACTGGCCGCATCTGGCCTGCCCACCTGTCTCGATAGAAGTTCGGCAGAATTCATGGAAATCTCCCAGGATCTGCTTAAGGCATTTCGGGAGAAGGGCCGTCTGCTCTCATCCTATCTTTGCCCATCTGACCAGAGGATTCAGGACTTTCTGAGTCGCTACCTGTGGGACCTGGATCTGGACCGGATGCCAGTGTTACCCAACAGAACATTTGTTCTTGATCGGCACGGTGTGGCGCGGGAACTATCCATCCCCATGGGAGATGATGAGTTTCACTCCGACATCGTATCTAGCTATCGAATCCGCCAGGGGGTGTTGCACAACCCTGCCAGTGACCGGCGCACCACAGAGGGTTCGTTTCATATCGCCGAGGGCGGTCTGCCTATCCCTGGCGACAAGAAGGCGGTGCCCAAGCTGACCTTTGCCCGTATGTTGGAACGGGCGCTGAACCCTCCCCAGGAGCTACTAGAACTGCCGTTTACCAGCAATCAGGAGGAGAAAGCACGTACGTTCATTTCTCTGTTGTTGCGTCCGGTAATCTGTCCTGAGATCCCAGGACATGAGGCGGAAAAGAACATGGAGATCCGTTTCTTCGCGCCGGGAAATCTAGTCAGTAACCTGGATTTTGTTGAGAGTATCTTCGGTAATGGCGGAAACCCTAACCTGTCTGAGTTTGATCCCGGACTGGATGTTGATCACTGGAGCGGCCATTCCGGCTGCGTGATCCTGGCGCCGCACCTGATTCGTTTTAGCAAGAAAGAGCTGGGGTTGCCACATGTTGATCACGCTACAGAACGCCAGCAGAAAGATGGTATGTGCTGGAGTTCCGAAGATGAGCTCTATAACAATGGCAATCCATTCAAACTTACCGCGCGTGATGAGAGCGGCGTTATTGTCACCCTGGTGGCAGATAACTACTACGGTTACTGCAAGAAAGAGGTAAAGACCCAGATTGGCTATGCTGCGAACCTATACGGTTTGGCCGAAGAGGAGCATGCCGGTGGGGCGCTGGCTTTTGAGCGTCGTAGCCATGGTGATGAGTATGGTGTGGATAGCCATACCAGAGAATCCGGTTACAGTTTTCAGGAAATGCTGGAGCGATACGGTGAGATGATGGAATTGCAGCCAGAGGGGCACGCCATTGACCGTAATTTTCCGGATGTGATCTATGTGCCGCAGGATCTACGCATGGATCTGAGTGGTCAGCGCATAAGCTGGCTGCGCGATGGTGTGGTACACAAGATCAGGATGCAGCCGGAGAAGGTTTACATGCAGCCCAACGGCTATAAGGTAGAGATGCTAAAACACCCGGGCGCACCTTCCTGGCGCCTGGTGGGTACCGATGCCGAGGGCACTTTTTGCCACAAGCCCAGTACCGTATCCGGCGGCGGCAAGTCTGAGATCTCCAAGGCCCTGGATGACGCCATCATCTACGGACCTATGTTCGTAGATAATCTGGAACAGGATCTGGAGTTGGTTCAGGAGATATTCGATCGTGATTACTCCAGCCGTTTCAGGCCTGGTTTTGAGAATGAAGACCATGACCCAAGTCGCAAGCCACTCAACCCGGAGCGCAGCCTCGGTTCGGTGATCAAGCTGCTGACTCCATCTTCAACCTACACCGATGAGTACAACCAGTGGTTGGAGTCGATTCCACCACGGATTACGGCCCTGGCCTTTATGATCAAACGTTTTTTCCACCCCGAGTGGGGTGGCGACTGGCGCCGGCTGCTGTCAGTGGATGAGGTGGATGGAGCCCCCGGACATGAGGTCAAGTTGTATGACCGCCTGGTGATCGCCTCCTATCTGCGAGTGGGTTTTGATCCGGACCACAAGTGGCGCACCTTTAAGCTGCGTCAGGACTTTATGCCGGCTGAGAAGATCCAGATGGAGGATGATATCAGCTCGTCGGTGGTGGTGCCGGGCGAGGCGGTACCTGGTGGCGGTTCTGTAACCAGAGATGGCCACAGCGTGAAGCTGGTAAAGAATTGTGAGTACCGTCTGTTTCAGCGACCGGATGATGCGATTATCCCTGGGTTTGACAAGCAGGCCGAGCGGGACTTGGCTAGCCCAGGTAACTTTGTTGCCAACTATGAGCCGCTCACAGGGGAGTCATTGAATGAGGTGGCAGAGGACATACTGACCCTTAACCGGTTTACCCCGCCCATGCGGGAGCTGATCCAGGGTGCCTATGATGCGGGTAGTGGCTATGTGGTCTCATCTGCGCATCCACGTCTGGTGGACGGTAAGCCGTCCAAGAATCCGCGTTATCTGCAGACCAGGCCGGATCTAATCGATCCAATTCGTAAGTATGTGGCAGAGATGGGCACCAGGTTTCACCGTAAATTGCCACTTGAGGCAGCAGTAAGCCACCCGGTGGACGCCGTGTTGGCCGGGCGGCGTAACAATCCACCAGAGCCTGGTATCCGCGCCTTGGCAGTATCTAATCCAATCCATTATCAGGAGCTGCCGGAACTGTTTATGGATTTCATCTGTAGCCTGACCGGTAAATCACCATCCACCACCGGTGCTGGTAGTGAGGGTGCCCTCACCAAGGGACCGTTTAATGCGCTCTGCGCCACCTCGGATCTGAACAACGCCCTGGTCTCATTCATTCTGACCGGATATGCCGGTTACTCCAGCTCCGCCGGATATATAGGTCCCGATGTACGGGTGGATCATGACGTCAGCCTGTTGATACCGGAGATCTGGGCCAGGCTTACCCCGGAACAGCGTGATCCTGAATATCTTATAAAGAACAGCTACCTGGAACCACTGGAGGACTTTGATCACGCCGGTGAACGGGTCCTGGCCAGTCGCCTGGGCTACCGCATTACCGAACGCTTCGTACACGGTTATCTGGGCAAAATATTTGATAATCCAAATACCGTATTAACCGAGGCTATTCTGAAACCGGAGACCCAGGATCTGGATGTGTTTGTGGATGGGGTCAACAATATTGTAGAAGCGCAGCAGCGGGTGGCGCAGCAGTATCTGGATGACGGTAGCATAGAGGAGGCCTGTCCTCCCCTGAGGGCACTGCTGTATATCATGGCCACTGGTCTCTATAATGGGAAGGACGCCAAACATGCCGATATTCGCGCCATGTTCAGCCGCGAATATCTATTGGGTTCTGATTGGTATAGAGAGCGCCTGGAGGTGAAGCAGGAGCGCGATATCTCTCTATGGCGACGTCATGTTCATAGCCTGAAACAGTTCCTGAATCTGGCAAGCCATGCCGATGCGGCTGAGCAGTTACAGATCAACTCTCGGCTGGAGTCGGCCCAGGCCAAGCTGGAGCAGGTGCAGAGTCCGGAATATCTGGATGGATTGGTGGGTACTATTGGAGCCGATCCCCTGCGACCGGCCCGCAGTCAGGCGCAGACCAAGATGGCTTAGATAACTGTGGCGCAAGACAATAAAAAAGGCGGATAAATATCCGCCTTTTTTATTTGATTTTAAACTCTGAATCAGGATCTATTTGATCTCTTCCTGAAACCGATAAGTCCCAGAAGACCAGAGCCGAACAACCAGACTGCGGCTGGGACCGGCACTGTCACCAGCAGGTCCTGCTTGTCGGGATTGACTGCGATCATGTATCTCTCCAGCCCGGCCAGACTAGCGCTGGTCAAATCAGTTATGTACTGAGCTGCCAGGGTAAGTACTGTTGTGCTGCTGGTGGTGAGCGTGAATCTGCCATCGGTCAGGGAGCCGCCAATGCCGTCATACACCGTTTCCCAGATAGCCACTTGAACTGCTGCATTTTGAGCGGCGTTGCTGCTGCCGGCATAGTTGTCCATGATCCAGGCTGCAGCCAGATAGTTACCGCTGGCGGTAATCAGATCAACCGGGTAGGTGTCATCGTTGCCAACGCCTTGGGTCAGTTCCACACAGTAGGCGATGGTGGATAGGTCGTAGCTTCCATCCATATCAAAATCTAGATTTATTGGGCTGAACTCAAGTCCATATGTGTCCTTGATGTCGGCGCTGTCTAGTGTATACGATATAGCCTCACCGTTACTCAGACTGTAATTGACGTTGATGGTGGCCGCCACAGCGGACCCGGCTGAGAGTGATAGAATCAGCAGCAGAAAAGTTATTCTTGTGGTTAAGCGTTTCATCCCGATTTGCTCCGAATATATTATTTGGTACTTCAACTATGTAGCGGTATCGCACCGAAAATCTTTAAGTTAAGTTGGCTAACAATTAGGTTGTGCAAGATGGATAGGTCTGATGGCGGATAAGCAGGCTGTGAAATAGCGAAATGGGCTGCAAAATCGTGATCCAGACTGCAATCTTTCAATCTGCACGCCGCATTCTATGAGAATGCCTGAATCTGGGCATACCTTATTTGCAGTATAACTGGAGGATCAGCCTATATTTTCATCGTCAGGGCGGAATAACTTTGGCGTTACGTTATCCTGGAAGAATTCTATTTTTTGCTGTCTGCCTGGATCACCTCAAGTACCTTGGTGGGGTGATCCGCCGCCTTAGTCACTCTTCTCCAGTGTTTCTTCACCTTGCCATTAGGGTCGATCCACACTGTGGAGCGGATTACGCCCATGCTTTTTTTGCCGTACATCACCTTTTCACCAAAGGCATCATATTTGGTCATGACCTTTTTAGCCGGGTCAGATAGCAGGGTGAATGGAAGATCAAATTTATTGATGAACTTCTCATGGGATGCGCCACTGTCTGGTGATACCCCCAGCACCACCACGCCCAGTGCCTCAATTTCGCCCCAGATGTCACGGAAGGCGCAGGCCTGCTTGGTGCACCCAGGGGTGTTGTCCCGTGGGTAGAAGTAGACAACCACATCCTTGCCTTTTAGATCTCTTAGGGCAACCTTGTTGCCCTGGGCATCGGGCAGGGTGAACATGGGTGCGGCCTTGCCTTCAGTGATTGCCATTGTTTTTTCCTGTTCCAAAAAAAAGGGCCGCTTGCGCGGCCCCGAGGTGGAGATCTTAGCTAAGGGAGTTCAGGGCTGCTTCATAGTTTGGTTCCTGTACGATCTCAGGGACCTGTTCGTTGTAGATGACCTTGCCGTTTTCATCCAGTACCACTA
>CAZVME010000044.1:0-26823 GCA_964628835.1 uncultured Gammaproteobacteria bacterium
GTCTCCAGATAGTGTTGCACCTCGCGAAAAATCCAGGGGCGTCCCCGGGCCGCGCGGCCTATCATAATGCCGTCAACGCCGGTTTTTGCCAAGACTTTTTTTGCAATTTCTGGTGTATTAATATCGCCGTTGGCTATGACCGGAATGGATATGGCCTGTTTTATTTCCCGGATGGTGGTGTATTCCGCAGTGCCGGAGAATCCGCAGGCGCGGGTACGGCCATGTACCGTCAGGGCCTGAATCCCTGACTCTTCGGCGATCCTGGCAATCTGTACGCCGTTGCGGTTGTGCCGGTCCCAGCCGGTACGGATCTTGAGTGTTACCGGGGCGTTCACTGCCGATACCACTGCATCCAGAATCCGTTTTACCTTCTCCTCATCCTGCAACAGGGCGGCGCCTGCTGCCACACGGCACACTTTTTTTGCCGGGCAGCCCATGTTGATATCGATGATGTCGGCGCCGAGATCTATGTTGATGCGCGCAGCCTGGGCCATGCTCTCCGGGTCCGAGCCGAGTATCTGTACCGAGATCGGGCCGGATTCTCCTGAGAAATCCATTCTGCGTACACTCTTGGGCGAAGCCCATAGTGTGGAGTTTGAGGTGATCATCTCGGACACCGCAAGACCTGCGCCCTGCGCCCGACACAGACGACGATAGGGGAGGTCGGTAATTCCCGCCATGGGCGCCAGCAGCAGATTGTTGTTCAGTGTATATGGTCCGATGCGCATTTTAGTAGCTAACCATCAAGGGGCTGTACATGGTACCTCGAAATATCTGTGAAGCAAGATTTGAGTGGGCCAATGCTGGTTTAGTCTGTAGGAAAGTGACGCCATTCTCACTGTTGTGAGAGTCAGGGCATTAAGCGGAGGTTAAATCATGCTGTAGTGATCGCCATATGTGGCGATCTGCTCAGCCCTTAACTCTAGAAGAACTCCAGTTTGAATCCGGTGACGTTGCTGCCTGGATCGTTGATCTCCAGTTCCACATACAGGGCCTTGCCGGGGTCCAGTTGCCCGGCAGGGCTGTTGTTGGTCAGATACTCATCCGGCTTGAAACGGCGCTGGACCACGAGCAACTCTTCACTACTGTAGAGGCTGATCTGCAGCACCGGGTAGGGTTGCGAGAAGTTGGCCTTGTTGGCGATGGTGAGCTGGATCATCAGGGCGTCTTCCACCTTGGGGTGGGAGGTGATGGAGCGGCTCAATACCTGTATCTGCTCTGGCGCACGAATGATTGGCAGCTCACACCCGATGAAGTCGCAAGCATTTTGCAGCAGCATGCGACCTTCTGTGTAGTGCATTAGTTTATCGCGGCCAAACCAGGAGAGCTGTGACAGCGCCAGCAGCAGCAGGGTGAGTATGCCAATGGACCACCACAGGCCGCCGCTTTTTTTTGCTGGTGTTTTTTTGCCCAGGATGTCGTCAATCAGTAGCTGGTCTCGTAGCTCTGGTTCTGTATCCAGCAACGGCTCTGGTTCCTCAAAAGAAACTGGCAGTTCCGGTGCTTCTATTCCCGCCGGATCCAGGGTTATGGGTTCATCCGGCTCTGTTGTTTCTGCCTCATCCTGAGGTTTTGCTGCCGGCTGTTGCCGGGCATTTAATTCGAACGCCTCCAGCTCTCTGAGTACATCTGACAGATCATCGTCGATGGTGTTTTCAGGCGCCGCTGGTGGGGTGATGGTGTTGCTGTCTTCAAATGGGCACAGGTCGTCTGTTATCTGCGCCTTGAGGTCGGAGAACTCATCCATCTCTGACAGAAAATCTGCGTCTGAATCTGTTGCTGTCCCCTCTATCTCCGGTTCGGTGACGGGTGGGGGTGGGTTGTCTGTGGGGGCGTGTAGAAACTCTAGTGCATTGAATATGACGTGACAGCGGGAGCAGCGCACCTGGCCCTGCGCTACGCGCAACTGGTCATCGTTGACACGAAACCTGGTTTTACACTCTGGGCATTGGGTATGCACTGATCGCTGAATCCGTGTGAGGTTTTGGTTAGTATATCTTAGCGGCGCAGGCCGTGCAGCAGGACCCACCCTTCCCGGATTGTGGGTGATTCTATCTGGAAATTGTCCGCGAAGGTGGTGGCAACTGCATCTGTCTGTTCCTCCAGAATACCAGAGAGTATGATCTGTCCACCGCTTTTGGTGTGGGCGGCCAGCAGAGGTTCAAGTTCAATCAGGGTTGCGGCAAGGATATTTGCCAGGGTCACATCGGCCATGGTCGTTAGCGGTTGCCCGCTGTCCAGAATGGTCATATTATCCCGTACCCGGTTTTTCTCTGCGTTGTCGGCAGTGGCTTGCAGCGCCTGTGGGTCATGGTCTATTGCCGTTACCTTATCGGCCCCAAGCAGCAGTGCGGCTACGGAGAGTATGCCGGAGCCGCATCCAAAGTCGATCACGCTACTCCCCGTTATGTCTGTGTGGTCGAGCCAGTTGAGACAGAGAGCGGTGGTGGGGTGGGTCCCAGTACCAAAGGCCAGTCCCGGGTCCAGTTGCACGGTGATGGCCTCCGGGTCTTCCGGTTGCTGGCCGTCAGGGGCTATCCATAGGCGTTGACCAAAACACATGGGGTGGAAATCATCCATCCATACCCGCTCCCACACCTGATCGGCCAGGTGCCCCACCTCAAGTTCGAATGGTGCTGTGGTTGGTAGACCGTTCCGTATCTCCCGGCTCAGTTGTTCCGGGTCGCTATCTTCCGGGAATAGTCCGGTGACCCGGGTCTGACGCCACAGGGGAGTGGTGCCCAGTGCCGGTTCCAGCAGGGGCTCGTCCGCTGCGTCCTCCATGGTTATGGATAGTGCGCCCAGGCCCTCCAGCAGCAGTTCCACCAGTGTCGCTGTGGGTCTGTCCGTGGTCAGATGAATCTGTATCCATGCCATGGTGTGGGCTTCGGCGCGCGAACTGGGAGTTAATATGCACCGCGTCCCCAGTTCGCTGCCTCCGGGTTAGATACCCAGCTTCTTTTCCAGGTAGTGGATGTTGGCGCCGCCTGCGGCGAATGCGCCGTCATCCATGATCTCCTGTTGTAGGGGTATGTTGGTCCTGATGCCGTCAATCACCATCTCTGACAGGGCGATCTTCATGCGTTTCAGGGCCACATCGCGGTTGTTGCCGTGGGTGATCAACTTGCCGATCATGGAATCATAATAGGGCGGAACCATATAACCATTGTAGATGTGTGAGTCCACCCTGACACCGGCGCCGCCGGCAAAGTGCAGCTGGGTTATGCGGCCCGGGCTGGGCATAAAGGTCTTGGAGTCTTCCGCGTTGATCCGACACTCAATAGCATGGCCGTTGATCTTGATATCTTCCTGTTGGTAGGAGAGCTTCTCGCCGGACGCGATGAGCAGCTGCTCTTTAACGATATCAACACCGGTGATCATCTCAGTTACTGGATGTTCTACTTGTACCCTGGTGTTCATCTCGATGAAATAGAATTCTCCATTCTCATACAGGAACTCAAAGGTGCCAGCACCACGATAGTCGATCTGGCGGCAGGCCTCGGCGCAGCGTTCTCCGATTTTTGCTCGCAGCTCTTCGGTAATTCCGGGAGCCGGTGCTTCTTCAACCACCTTTTGATGACGACGCTGCATGGAGCAGTCGCGCTCCCCCAGATGTATGGCGTTGCCGTGGGTGTCGGAGATCACCTGAAATTCCACGTGGCGTGGATTTTCCAGATATTTTTCCATATATACGGTGGAGTTGCCGAAGGCGGCTCCGGCCTCGGTCTTGGTCAGGGAGATGGAGTTGAACAAGGTGGCCTCGGTATGTACCACCCGCATGCCGCGTCCACCGCCACCACCGGAGGCCTTGATGATTACCGGATAGCCGATCCTTGCCGCCGTTTTGAGGATATGATCTTTGTCATCTCCCAGCGGTCCGTCAGATCCGGGTACGGTGGGTACCCCGGCCTTTTTCATGCTTTCAATCGCGGTGATCTTGTCACCCATCATGCGAATGGTGTCGGCCTTGGGGCCGATGAAGGTGAAGCCGCTCTGCTCCACCCGTTCGGCGAAGTCGGCGTTTTCTGACAGGAAACCATAGCCGGGATGGATGGCCGTGGCATCGGTTACTTCTGCGGCGCTGATTATGGCCGGGACTTGCAGGTAGCTGTCGGCGGAGGGTGCGGGTCCGATGCACACGCTCTCATCAGCAAACCGTACGTGCATCAGGTCGCGGTCGGCATCCGAGTGAACGGCTACTGTCTTGATTCCAAGTTCACGGCAGGCGCGCAGGATACGCAGGGCGATCTCGCCCCGGTTGGCAATAACAACTTTATCAATCATGGATTTTGAGACCTATTAGCCGATGATAAACATGGGTTGGTTGAATTCCACCGGATCACCATTCTCCACCAGAATCTTCTTGACCGTTCCTGCCTTGTCAGATTCGATCTGGTTCAGGATCTTCATGGCCTCGATGATACACAGGGTATCGCCTGCGCTTACCTGTTGTCCCTCTTCAACGAAGAATTTGGCCTCTGGTGACGGCGCCCGGTAGAAGGTTCCCACCATGGGGGAGGTGACTTGATGACCGCCGATCTCCTCAGCCTCTGCTGGGGCTTCAACTGGGGCCGCTACGGGTGCGGCAGCTGGTGCGGCAGCAACCGGAGCTGCCATGGGGGCGGCGACCATGACCTGGGAGGTGGCGCGGCTAATACGCACCGACTCCTCGCCTTCGTTTATTTCAATCTCTGCTATATCTGATTCTTGGAGAAGCTCAATAAGTTTTTTTACCTTACGGATGTCCATTTTTGTTTAGTCTCTGCTGTGTTTATGCGATAGCGCATTGCGTTTAGTTGTTTATGCGCGCTAGTGCGGCCTGGAGGGCCAGTTCGTATCCCTGGGCTCCGAGTCCACTGATAACGCCGATGGCGATATCGGAAAAGAAAGAGTGTTGGCGAAACTCTTCTCGGGTATAGATGTTAGACAGGTGTACCTCAATAAACGGGATTGCAGTTCCGAGTACGGCGTCACGCAGGGCTACGCTGGTGTGGGTGAATGCGGCTGGGTTAAAGATAAGGACTGCAACTCCATCCTCTCTGGCCTTATGTAACTCGGAAATCAGTTCGTGCTCGGCATTGCTCTGGACAAAGGAGAGGCTGTGGCCGGCGTCATTTGAGATGCTCTCAAGTCGGGCGTGAATTGAGTCTAGGGTGTCACTGCCGTAGATCTCTGGTTCACGTGTTCCCAGCAGGTTCAGGTTGGGGCCGTTCAGCACCAAAATGCTTGCCATAGTAGTCTTTTCCGATTGCCCAGGTGGTAGATGGACGCTTCCCAGTCAGGATTGGTTGCCACCCCATTCTATATAAGGTTTGGATTTTGCATCCTGAGTGCCTGATTGTCCAGTTTTCTCGCAAGATAGAGTCAGATCGCGGCAATTTATCCTCGTATTTCTGACTATTGCTCTATGTTGTAGTGGTTTATAGGCTGGGTTTTACGCTCTTTTCCAGGATCGCTTTTGTAATCATGCCTGGTTGTGCATACAAGGTTTTCCCCTTGCGGTCGAAGATGGCGGTGTAGGGTAGTGCCGCGATGCGGTTACCCATCTTTTGGCCCAGCTCGATTGCGTCATCACCACCTACCACAACTGGAAAATTGATGCCGTAGGTGTTCATGAACTCCTTCACCTGGTCCAGATCATCCACCGCTATTCCCAGCACCTGCACGCCTTGTGGCCCATACTGATCCTGGAACTCCATCAGGGTTGGCATCTCCTTCCGGCATGGTGGGCACCAGGTGGCCCAGTAGTTGATTATCAACACCTTGCCGCGCCACTCCTTGCTGTCCCTTATTGCTCCATCTGTATCTTGCATGATGAAGTGGGGAAGCTGCTCTGGTATGGAAGATACCGGAGCGCTGGGCTTGGTGGGTGTTGGTTCATAGTGCAGGGCAAACCAGATGCCGAGGCCAACTATAACTGCTAGGGTGAGGTTTATTGCGATCTTTGTTGTATTCATTTTGCTGCTTTGGTTACGTGGGTGGTGAACTCTTCCGCTGGTACAAATCCCACCACGCGGAAGTTCTTGCGTTCTTCGCCGTTGCGATTATAGAACATGATACTGGGTGGTCCGGGCATGCCGAATCTGCCCTGGAGCAGAGCCTTGTCGGTTTTGTCGTTTGCCGTTACGTCGGCCCGCAACAGAACAAACTCCTCCAGTGCCTTGATTACAGCTGGGTCAGAGAAGGTGTAGCGCTCCATCTCTTTGCAGGTAACGCACCAGTCGGCTGTGAAATCCAACATTATCGGCCTGCCGCTAGCTGCGGCCACTTCTCGGTCCAGATCGGCCACGCTTTTGATGCGCTTGAAATTGAGATGTTGTGGCTGTGCTGTACTTGATACCAGGCCAATGCCACGTAGTGGCTGGACGGTGTCCTTGCCACCCGCCGCTGCACCCACCAGCATCAGGGAGCCATACACCAACATCACCACGCCCAGGCCTTTCCACAGGCGTTGCCAGCCGGAGGCCTCAATCGGTAGCTCGTGCAGTGCGCCCATATAGATGGCGGATACCACCATCAGGGTTCCCCACAGCACCATAGCCACAGTGGCCGGTAAGATGCGTTCCAGCATGACGATGGCGACGGCCAGCATACTCACTCCGAATACGCTCTTTACTATATCCATCCAGCTACCCACACGTGGTAGCAGTCTTCCGGCGGATGTGCCGAAGGCGAGGATCGGGGCGCCCATACCCATGCTCATGGCAAATAGTGCAGTACCACCCAGTACCGGGTCACCCGTCTGGCCGATAACCAAGATGGATGCAGCTAGGGCCGGGGCTACGCAGGGACCCACGATTAATGCTGAGAGTATACCCATGATGGCGGCACCAATCAGGGTTCCACCCTGCTGCCGATTGCTTAATTCGGTCAATCTGCTCTGTATGCTGTTGGGCAGTTGCAGGTCATAGAAACCGAACATGGAGAGGGCCAGTAGTACAAATACTCCGGCGAAGATGCTGAGAATCCACGGGTCCTGGAAGGAGGCCTGTAGGTTGTCTCCAAATAGCCCCGCCAGGACTCCGGCCATGGTATAGACAATGGCCATGGCCAGGACGTAGACCAGTGAGATGGTAAATGCCTTGGCGGTGGTAATCTCCCGGCCCTGACCGATGATGATGCCGGAGAGGATTGGGATCATGGGGAAGATGCACGGGGTTAAGGCGAGCCCCAGGCCGGCCACAAAGAAGATGCCTACTATCAGCCAGTAGTTACCGCCTTTGAGGATGGCGATCAGGCCGTCGAGTTCTGAGACTGGTTCTGTATCACCGTTGCTCGCCGTTACCGGTGTGGACGTAGCGGTAGATGTCCCCGTGGGGATTATGGTGGTTGTCGATGCTTCGGTCGCTGGCAGGTTCAGGCTTAGCTGCCTTCTCTGGGGTGGATAGCAGACTCCCAGGTCGGCGCACCCTTGGTAGGTGGCCTCAAGCTTGATGGTGGTGGCAGCATTATTGGTCCGGGCCAGCGGCACTGCTAGATCTATCCCATAGTAATAGACTGGAAGGTCCCCGGTGGAGCCGTCTGGGCGCAGGGCATCCTTTTTTATCTTGGGCGGTGGGAGCTGGTATTCGCCCAGTGTAACCCCATCGGCCTGCTTCAGCTTGAGCTGAATCTTCTCCTGATACAGGTAGGTGCCGTTTGCAATTACCCACTTCAGTCGGAGCTGCTCCGGGCCTTCCACCTGGGCGCTGAATTGATACGCTTTATCTGGCGGGATGACGCTGTCGTCAGTGCTCTGAGCTAGCAGGCTTTGCAGGCTTGGGCTGGCCTGGGGGGTGCTGGTGAAGCCCTGGGCAGTTGCAGTTATGGTTATTAGGGAGAGCAGCGTGCCGAGAAGTAGATAGAGAAATATTTTTTGTGTTATTTGCTGGTACATTGGTTAATCCAACCGAGGTAATTCTGTAGGCCCATCTCAACAGGGACCGCTATAATCTCTGGAAGTTCATAGGGGTGTATTGAAAGTATGGCCAGTTCTAGCTCATCATAACTGGATGTGACGGTCTTGATAAACAACATATATTCATCTGCGGTCTCGATTTCTCCTTGCCAGCGATAAACAGATTTAATCTGGGAAGATGTGTTGACGCAGGCGGCCAATCGGTTTTCCACCAGATGGTTGGCTATGCGGCTGGCGCTCTCCTGATCAGGGCAGGAGCAGAAAACTATTATCGTGTTGGATTCCATGGGCGAAAGATACAGGATTGATCCTCCCGCCGCAAAATGTGGTGGCTTGTACCGGCTGTCTTGAGGGCGTAAGCTCTGGGCGCATGAATCCGATGATGTTGTTCCTGCTCCTGTTTGTGGGCATACCCCTGTTTGAACTCTACTGGCTGATTGAAGTTGGTTCCTATCTGGGGGCCATCCCTACCATCTTTTTGACCGTGTTCACTGCGGTGCTTGGTGGCGTGCTGGTGCGTATGCAGGGGCTGGCAACAGCCATGCGGGTGCAGAAATCCATGGCCATGGGCGAAATGCCGGCCATAGAGATGCTGGAGGGAGTGGTGTTGTTGGCCTGTGGCTTCTTCCTGCTGTTGCCGGGTTTTTTCACCGATATTATTGGGTTTTTGGCCCTGGTGCCGGCGATCCGTCGTTGGTTGGTGATTGCCTTTCTTAAGCGGGCTCAGGTCCTACGTCCGCCGCCTCCGTCCGCACCAGGAGATAGTAGTGGTGATGATCAGCCGCGCATCATCGAAGGCGAATACCACCGCGACGACGAATAGCCCCAGGGGTATCCGGCAGTTCAGTTGAGTCCGGCCAGTTCCCTGACCCGATACCAGGCCATGCCCAGATATTCATGCAGGGCCAGGTAGCTTTTCCTAAAGGCCAGGGAGTTGGGCAGCCAGTCCCGTTTTAAACTCTGGGTAATGGTGAGCTTGCCGGTAGAAAAGATGGTTGGCGCCGCTACCACATCAATCTGATTTCCCTTGAACACCCGTATCGCGCGCGGCATATGCCAGGCGTGGGTGACCAGCGCCACCTTGGTTACCCCATGCGACTTTAACAGTTTGCGAGTGAACCGGGCGTTGTCCCAGGTATTGGTGCTCTTATCTTCGGTGGCAAGCACCTTGCTACCAAACTCCTCTTTCAGTGTCTGCCCAATCAGCTTGGCCTCCGGGGCCCCTCTTTGCTCCAGGTCACCACCAGTTACGATAATTGGCAGTCCGGTCCTGCGTTGTAGCCAGGCGGCGTAACGCGCCCTCTCCAGAGAGATGCCCTTGATGGTGTCGCCGCCATATTCCGGGGCACCCTCATAGCGACCTGCAGCCAGAACCAGTATGGCCTCGGCCTTGCTTGAGACGATCTCCTCCGGGGTTATAAAAATATGCCGTTCCAGACCGGCCATCAGATTGGTGGCAGCAAACGGGGTGCTCAGCAGGTAGAATGATGCCAAGGTGAAAGCAAATAAGATCTTTCCAAATATCCGTCGGCTTAACAGCAGTGACAGCATACCCAATAGCAGCAGGCCGCCGGGTGGAAGTAATAAATTCTTGAGGATGATTACAATTTCCTGATCCATAGATTTGCCCTGTTTTTTACTGTTAGATTATTGGTTCAGAACTCTACCGGCTTGTAGGTCCGCATGGTAGGAGGAGCGTACCAATGGGCCGCTTGCTACATTGGAAAACCCCATTTCTTCACCCAACTGCTGCAGGTGATCAAACTCTGCCGGTTCAATAAACCTCTCCACCGGCAGGTGGTCGCGGCTTGGTTGCAGATACTGTCCCAGAGTCAGCATGTTGCAATGGTGCTCTCTCAGGTCACGCATCACCTGTTCCACCTCGCTTATCTCCTCACCCAGCCCCAGCATCAGCCCGGACTTGGTGGCGACCTCTGGGTGCAGCTCACTGAAGTTCTTAAGCAGCTGTAGTGAACCCTGGTAGTCGGCTCCGGGACGGCACTGTTTATATAGGCGGGGGACCGTCTCCAGATTGTGGTTGAATACATCCGGCTGGATTGAACTGAACTGATCCAGAGCCACTTGCTCACGACCACGAAAATCAGGCACCAGTATTTCGATGGATAGATCCGGGTTGGCTCGACGCAACTCGCGGATGCACTCCACATAGTGGCCGGCACCGCCGTCCCGCAGATCGTCCCGGTCCACCGAGGTGATTACCACATAACGCAATTGCATGGTGCTGACAGCAGCGGCCAGATGGGTCGGCTCCTCCTGGTCCAGAGGTTTGGGCTTGCCATGTGCTACATCACAAAACGGGCAGCGTCTGGTGCAGATATCACCCATGATCATAAAGGTGGCGGTGCCCTGGTTAAAGCACTCTCCCAGGTTGGGGCAGGCGGCCTCTTCGCATACAGAGCTGAGACTGTGCTCACGCAGGATACGTTTGATCCGGCTTACTTCAGTACCTCCAGCAGCTTTGGCGCGAATCCATGCAGGTTTACGTGGAAGCCTGGTGGTGGGTTGAACCTTTATCGGGATACGAGAAAGTTTCTCGGCACCGCGCTGGTGGGTTTCCGGGGTAAAGCGGGATGGGGCAGAGTTGTCTTTTGGATTGCTCATGAGTGAGATTGTAGCCCTGCGCAGGTTTTTTTTCCTGCTGCATGGGGCTGGATTGAGAACTTGACTGACTCGATTCTGTCTATGTGTTGCTGGGGATCGTCCATAATCAACTTCTAACAGCAATGAAATATTAGGGAAAGAAATGACCAAAGGCTGGCTGTGTAGAATTCAGGTAACCGTGGGTATCCTGGTATTGGGTATGAGTCCGGAGCTGTTGGCGGCCGCCCCTGAACTGGAAAAAACCACTATTGTGCCTATTGCCCAACGTGCTCCGGAACTGGTTAAACAGATCAGTGATGTGCTTCGCTCCAAGGGGGCAGAGTACAAGCCCCGTACCGAGCACCTAAAGCCCGATGGCGCGCCGCTCTACACCAATCGGCTGATCCTGGAAGATTCGCCCTACCTGATCCAGCATGCCCACAACCCGGTGGATTGGCATCCCTGGGGGGATGAGGCCTTTGCTCGGGCCAAACGTGAGGGCAAGCCTATCTTTCTCTCCATCGGTTACTCCACCTGTCACTGGTGCCATGTAATGGAGCGGGAGAGTTTTGAGAACCCGGTGATTGCCGGGTTACTGAACCGGCATTTTGTCTCCATCAAGGTGGATCGTGAGCGGCGCCCGGATGTGGATGAGACTTATATGCTGGCGGTGACGCTTACCACCGGCCATGGTGGTTGGCCCATGTCCAGTTTTCTCACCCCTGAGGGTAAGCCATTTTACGGTGGCACCTACTTCAGACCAGGTGATTTCAGCCGCATGCTGACTCAGATTGCGGCCCTGTGGGACCGGAACCGGTCTGACCTACAGAAGCAGGCGGATCGGGTGGCCGCAGCGGTGGCTCAGGTCAGTCAACGCAAACTGCAATCTGCAGAGATTGACCACAAGGTGGTTCTGGCGGCGGTAGCCGAGGCCATGACCGGACATGATGAGATGCAGGGCGGGTTCAGTCAGGCCCCCAAGTTTCCTCAGGAGTCGATCCTGTTTCTGCTGCTACAGGCGGTAGAACGCACTCCAGATCCGGCGGTAATGGAGGCTGTGATAACCACCCTGGATGCCATGGCCAGGGGGGGAATTCACGATCAGGTGGGGGGAGGTTTTCACAGATACTCCATCGATAATGACTGGCTGGTGCCGCACTTTGAAAAGATGCTATACAACCAGGCACACCTGGCCCGGGTCTATCTGAAGGCCTGGCGCCTGACCGGGGAGCCGCGTTTTCGGCGGGTGGCGGTGCAGGCCCTCGACTACGTGCTCAGAGATATGACCTCAGGCCAGGGTGGTTTCTATTCTGCTACCGATGCAGATAGTGAGGGCGGAGAGGGCAGGTTTTTTCTCTGGACCATTGAGCAGATCAGAAAGGTGCTGGGGAAGGCGGATGCGGATCTGGCAGTAGAGCTGTTCGGCGTGACCGCTGGTGGCAACTTTGAGGGTTCGAATATTCTGCATCTTCCGGTTTCGGTGGAAGAGCATGCAGAGCATACGGGGGTGCCACCATCTGAATTGTATCAACGGTTGGATGGGATGCGTGAACGTCTGTACCGGGCGCGGGAGCAGCGCCCGCATATGTTACGGGATGAGAAGATCATCACTGCCTGGAACGGGATGATGATCTCTACCTTGGCGCTGGCAGGGGATCTGCTCAAGCAACCAAAATACATTGAAGCTGCCAGACGCGCTGCCAGCTTCATTTGGGATCACAACTGGCAACAGCAGGGAGAGCTGTGGCGGGTGCATCTGAATGGCAAGTCTTCGGTGACTGCCAGCCAGGAAGACTACGCCTACTATGCCGAAGGGCTGCTGCACATGTATGACGCCACGGGTGATCGGCTATGGCTGGAGCAGGCGCAACAGGTGACCAATGCAATGCTGAAGGGCTTTTGGGATAAGGCCAACGGGGGCTTTTTCATGGGCCAGGAAAATAGTCAGGTTGCCGCCATGGGTCGCCCCAGAGACAGTGGTGGTGACGCTGCTCTGCCATCGGGTAATTCGGTGGCGTTGCAGGTGTTACAGATGCTATCTCGGCGTAGCAATAACCTGGAGTATCGCAACAAGGCCGCAGCAACCCTGGCCGCATTTTCCGGCCTGATCAAGCTGCGCCCCTCCGGTTTTGGTTATATGCTGTCGGCGGCGCTGGATATGGAACAGGGGGAGATCGCGGCCCGTGGTTATGCCGCTATGGGTGGTGTCAGAATCGAGGCCAAGCAGCTCTCCGATTCGCAATTGGAGATTAAGGTGTTGATTCCCAAGCGGTGGCACATCAACTCCAACCAGCCACTGCAGCAGGAGCTGATCGCTACGCAACTTGGGCTAATGGATAAGGCTGAAGGTTGGGTGCTGGAGAATATTGTCTATCCCCCAGCTGAGACCCAGCAGTTGAGTTTTCAGTCTGATCCCCTCTCTCTGTACCACGGGGCGGTAAACATCAAGGCCAGCTTCAAGCGCACCGGAGATGCCAGCCCGGTTCTGCCATTGCAGCTGTCGTTACAGGCGTGCAACGATAAGGTGTGTCTGCCGCCGGAGAAGGTGCCGTTGCGATTGTCGGTAAAGGGGGGGTAATGGTGGAGAATAGCGGTATCTTTGCGCTTGAGTTGACCTGGAGGTGGCTGGTAATTCACTGTTTGTTTAGCTGTTCAAATGCCTGAATAGGGCTATTATTCGCAGAAAATATACTTATCCGCCCATTTGTAAATGCTATAGTAGTGAGTTCACATTACTGGCTAAAGGCCCTAGTATGTCCCAGAATAGGGGTAGTGAGGTGCGTCTTTTAAACATCCTGAATGGGGTGTACAAGATGTCAGATAGTAACCAGATACAACTACATATCTAAATAGATGGAGGATTCAAAATAATGGCAGTTCCAATTCGTGTTGCAGTCTCCGGCGCCGCCGGTCAGATTTCCTATAGTCTGTTGTTCCGTATCGCTTCGGGTGAGATCTTTGGCGCAGACCGCCCAGTGCATCTGCACATGCTGGAGATCCCCCAGGTGATGGATAAGCTAGAGGGTGTGGCCATGGAATTGACCGACTGCGCCTTCCCAACCCTGGCTGAGATCAAGATGTTTGATAACGCCGATGAGGCGTTTGACGGTATTAATCAGGCATTCCTGGTGGGCTCCCGGCCCCGTGGCCCCGGTATGGAGCGGGCTGATCTGATCAAGGTAAACGGTCCTATCTTCGTGGGTCAGGGCAACGCCCTGAATCGTGCCGCAGAGGATGTGCGCTGCATGGTGGTGGGTAACCCGGCTAACACCAACTGCCTGATCGCCATGAATAATTCTGAGGTGCCGAACGATCGTTTCTCCTCCATGATGCGGCTGGATGAGAACCGGGCCAAGAGCCAGTTGGCCGCCAAGGCGGGGGTCCCTGTGGCCGATGTTTCTAACGCCACCATCTGGGGTAATCACTCCAATAACCAGTACCCGGATTTTGAGAATGCCAAGATTGGTGGCAAGCCAGCCTCAGAAGTTATCAATGATGAGGCCTGGCTACGAGATACCTTTATCCCCACCGTGCAGGAGCGTGGTGCCGCAGTGATCAAGGCGCGTGGTGCCTCCAGCGCTGCTTCTGCCGCCAGCGCCGCCCTGGATCATGTGAAATCCCTGATTACTCCGACTGCTGCCGGCGACTGGTTCTCGGCCAGCGTCTGCTCCAACGGTGAGTATGGCGTGGATGCAGGTCTGATGTTCGGTTTCCCCCTGATCTCCACCGGTAACGGTGACTGGAAGGTGGTTGAAGACCTGCCGATGTCCGATTGGGGTAAGGGCAAGTTTGAGGCCAGCCTGAACGAACTGCGCAGTGAGCGTGAGATGGTGAAGGATCTGCTCAAGGGTTGATCTATCAGGTTCGGCTGGCGGGCGACCGTCTGGTGTAACTATCACATGAAACGGGCTGAGGCGAACACTCCTCAGCCCGTTTTCCTGTCTGGGGGGAGCAGAGTGAAGGGCATGGGAGTCTCGCTAATTACTAACTGCCAACAATAAAATATTGTCATGGGCGGCATTCAGCTAACCGCGAAGACGAACGCGCACTGCCCATCATAAGTTGCCAGTCGCGTTGCTTCTACTGCTAGCGCCTTGGCTTTTACTTCCGCCATGTCCTTCGGTATGCTCATTAACGCGCACCCTCTATATCTATAAAGGACTGATCTCTCAGTGAATGGCCCCCAGCTTGAACTCTTTCTGCGCTCGCGCCTGGCACGGCCGCAGCGGCTTGCTTTTCGATGAGCCTGACTGGAGAGAGCGTGGTCATGATAGGCGCCGGTGGTCACGGAAAATCTGTGATCAACGTGTTGTGGCAGGCTGGCTACAGGGTCGAGGCCGTCATTGACTCGGCGCAAGACAAGTGGGGGGGGACGCTTCTGGATGTGCCTATTGTTGCTCCCGATTCCGCTATTGCCGCCAGCCCTGGTATGGGGGCTGTGATCGCTGTTGGCAGCAATGCAGACCGAAAAGCAGTCGCTGAGCGTTTTTCCCACATGCGCTGGATAACTGCCATCTCACCCGCCGCCACTGTCTATCAGTCTGCAAATATCGGCAGTGGATGCGTGGTACTGCCAGGCGCAGTGATTGGCGCCGACGTGGTAATCGGGAATCATAGTGTCGTCAGTGCCCAAGCCGTGGTGGCCCACGACTGCAGGGTCGGTGATTTTGTCCATATCGCCCCCGGAGTACTTATTGGCGGCGGTGTATCTGTGGGTGAGGGGGCGTTTCTGGCAATCGGCAGCCGGGTGGCACCCAATCTGAGTATCGGCCCTTGGGCGCTGCTCGGAGCCGGGGCCACAGCCATGCGTGATATCCCCGCAAGTGGTAAGGCATACGGCCCGCCCGCTCGCCTGATGGGGAGGGGGGAGTCCTGATGCTATGTCTCTGTTTGTACCTGGAGACAGTTCGCCCCCTATAACTTGCAGGCCAGGGTGGCCGCAAGGGTTGATGCGGGAGAACGGTTCCAGGTCTATTTCACATACAGGCGCGTTTAAAGTCGTTAATAAACCTGGATTTCTGATCAGCAAAAAATGCCGTCCGGAATGATGGGACTTTTTTTTGATTTTTATGTCTCCCAGGCTTCTGTGCATTCTTCCTGCTTTTATCAGTAAGACTTCTAACCAAATTCACCGGAAATTAACGGGCAGCAGTGATGTGTCAGATCTGATGGTGACCATTATCTGAAAATGAAAATTGCTTGTTCTCAAAAAGATCTATGCAAATATCCACGATCTGGGGGTCGTAGAGAGTATTGCGGTTTTTACGAAGTTCATCTAACGCTACATTGATGCCTAACCCTGGCCGGTAGGGGCGGTGTGATGATATTGCTTCAACAACATCGGCTACGGCCAGAATCCTGGCCTCTATTATAATATTTTTGCTTGTCAGTCCTTGAGGATAACCAGAACCGTTGGGTCGTTCATGGTGTTGATGAATCATATCGGAAATAGGCCATGGGAAATGAATGTCCTTGATAATGTCGTAACCTACTTGTGCGTGATTTTTGATAATTGCAAATTCGTGTTCGGATAGTTGGCCAGGCCGGTTTAGAATTTCTGCGGGTATATGGATCTTTCCAATGTCATGTATGGAGGCGCCAATACTGAGGCCTTCTATTTGATCTTCGTCGAGCCCCAGTTCTTTTGCTATGACGATGCACAATTTGGTCACGCGACGTTGGTGTCCTGCTGTGTAGGGGTCACGGGTTTCAAGCGTGTAGGCTATGGCTTGTACCGTTTTTATAAGGTTTTCATTGAGTCGACTATTAAGCAGTTCAGTTTCCTTTCTGCCGCGAAGGGTGGTAATGCCATACGCCAGATCATCGGTTAGTTCATGTAACAAGTCTATCTGCTGCTGATAGAATGAGCCGGATTCTTTTGAATAAACGATGAGAGTACCAAGGGTATTTTTACTTTGAGTTATAGGTAAAACCACCATGGATCTAAATTTATAGTCACGACTTATCTTCAGGCGGAAGGTATATGGATTATCCGGATCTGTATCACGGATGATTTGTATTTTACCAGTGCCTATAGCCATTCGTGCGGGACATGGGCCTTCACCGTCGCCCCTACTGGATGTTATGTTGACAAGATCTTCTAGTAGAATCCCTGCACTTGCGATAGGTTGTATACAGCCCTTTTCTTCACCACGCAAGAAGCCTGCCCACGCCAGGGAAAAGTCCCCATGGGACACCAGGATGTCACATATTTCCTGGGTGAGATCCAGCTCTTCCGTGGCATGGACCAACGCCTCATTACAGCGGCTGATGGTTTTTAACGTCTGGTTGAGGCTGATGAGTTCATTTTCCGAATTCTTTCGTTCGGTGATGTCACGAAACATGCCCAATAGATAGGTATGCTTGTCTATAGTTATCTGTGAAGCGTTGATGTCGGCATAAAATACACTGCCATCTTTACGTTTGACAGGAATATCTTCGGCCAGGCTGATTTCGCCGTTTACCTGTTTCTCAAACTGTGTCTTGGCATAGGATAATGTCGATTCAGGATGAATATCAGAAACACCTAGCTGGCTCAGTTCCTGATGACTGTAGCCGAGCATCTGACAGATTGTATTGTTTGCGGCGTAAAAGTGCCTGTTTTCAATGCTAGCCATTAGTATGCCATCAAGCGCATTATCAAATATGGTGCGAAATTTCTGCTCAGAGTCCCTGGTGGCCTGCTCCATTAGATACTTTTCGGTAATATCGGCAAGAATAAAGTGGGTTATCGACATGTTATTTTGAGGAGTGTAAGCGAGCCTGCCCTCGAACAAGATGATTTTTATTGAACCATCTTTACGATACATCTCCAACTCAAATGAAATATGTTCACCGCCTTCTTTGTCGAAATGGAAATATTTCCGGAACGTTGCCGTGCCTTCTGGTGAAAGAAATTCATCGAAATTGTGATTGATAACCTCTTCACGGGTATAACCAAGAAGCTCTAGCCATGCAAGGTTGACCTCAAGAATTTGACCGTTGGAATCCAGGGACTGATAGCCTAACGGCGCTAGTTCAAAGAGAGAACGAAAACGGGTTTCGCTATCTTGAAGCGCCCTCTTGGATTGTTGTTCAAAAGTGATGTCTTCAAGGATGTGAATGGAGTAACGATACCGATCATCCGGTTCTCGAATAGCAAATGCACGTGAGAGTAGGATATCACCACTCTCCAGGGTTATCTCTTCATCGTACTCTGCTGCAATATCTCCATGACTGGCTAGATGACACGAAACCAGGGGACCAGACTGTTTTGGAAAACACTCCCAGTATGGTCTGCCTGCTACATCGGTTATCGCCATGCCGGCTTTCTCGGCATAGGCACGGTTGGCGCGCATAATCGTGCCCTGTCCATCATGGAGAAAAATAGGGTCCTGAACGGCATCAAAGGCATCGATCCACTCGCGGTGCGCCTGTTCAATTTTTTTATTGGTTTCTATCTGGAGTCGTTCAGCCTGCTTGCGCTTGCTTATGTCGCGTATTACTCCAACTGATTTCCAAACGCCACTCATGCAAATCGTGGAAATAGATACTTCAACGGGAAATTCCTTGCTGCTGTGACGTAATGCGGTTACTTCCAGTATTTTGTTGGCGGCCTTGAATTTATTTGAGGCACAAGTATGGGCCCACGCCTTGGCAACTTTATTATGGTTGCGGCCAGGTACAATAAGTTTGTACATATCTTTCCCCAGGGCTTCTTCTGGGGAGTATCCGAAGATGGTTTCTGCGGCCTTGTTCCAGTACTCAACACGGCTGTCTTCACCGATGAGGACGATGGCATCCTGTATGACATCACTGATGCTTTGAAATTTCCCTTCGCTCTCTAAGAGGGTTTGACGGGCCTTTTTCCTTTCCAGGATACCCATTCGTCCCCGATGCCATCCAAAGGACAAACCGACAAAGCTAATCAGCCAAAGGCTACTGAACACAATTTGGCGCTTTCTTATCTCGCTGTTTTGCAGTGCCAGGTAGGGGACCATGGGGACAGAGATGCTTACTCCTCCCCGGATATCACCGACTTTATATCCCTGTTTAGAGTGACATTTAAGGCAGCCCCGGCGGGTTTTCATCGGGCGCATAAGGCGGAGATACGCTTCGCCATTGAGGGTCGTTAGCTCAATGATTTCTTTAACACCCCGTTCAAACGCCTCAAGTCCGGCACGTTCCCATTCGTCCGGGGCATTGTCTGGATTCTTGAGCTTGAGACTGGTGATATGGCCAATGGTGCCATAAAGTCGGGCATGTTCGCCCATTAGCTGACGTAGCATATAGGCTGGGTTCATCAGGGTTAGGCGCTTGCCTGAAGGCGTGGTGATGTCACGCTCAGGGATCTCTGATAAATAGGGGTTGGGCGGGGTATCTTTGGTTACCGGAACGTAAACTCCACCATGCTTTGCTGCCCAGAAACGAAAGGCCTGATCCTTATTGAAGTTGGCCAGCGCCTCGTTCTTGGCAAAATCCTTTGCATGTTGCTCAAAATGAGCCTTTTGCCATCCATACAGACCTGTCAATGCGATGGTCACTATAAAAATAGCGGCCATGAAGCGCCAGGTGAGCTGGCGTATCTCACGTATACAGCGAGAACTGTCGTATTCCATAAGTGCACTTCTTATTGTTGTTTTTTGTATATGGTGATTACCCGACCACAATACTGACTATAGACAATATTAGACCGCTTTGCACCATAATGGGGCGTAGAAACCAATTTTTTGGGGTAGGGCGGAACAGTCAGCGAGTGGATTGAGGCAATGGGAGATGTATCTGTTTGTGGGCAATTGAAAAATATCAATATAATTAAGGAGTTCTATGGTAAATGCGTCAGATTATTAGGTGTGGCTAATTGGCCGGTGATAACCTTTGTGATAACTCTTTGCCACAAATTATTCGGAAAAGGGATATGGGGACTAAATAATGAACAGTTGCCAACTGAATTCACCAGTTGTACAAAAAGACAGTCTCCCCCATCTTTTTTTCTCAGACCATTTTTATTCGAGGTTTTTTTGCAGGCATTCGCTTAGCTGCAGTGCGATCTGTTCCAGATTGGTCGGGATTCCCAGATCCTTGAGTTGCGTTACCTCCAGGTTGGGATAGCCGCATGGGTTGATGCGGGAGAATGGCTCCAGGTCCATATCCACGTTCAGGCTCAGGCCGTGAAAGCTGCGGCCATGACGCACCCGCAGTCCCAGGGCTGCGATCTTGCAGTTGTCCACATATACCCCCGGGGCCTTGGGCCGGATGTGCCCCACAACGCCATGTTGTTGCAGTAGTTCAAGCACCGACTCCTGCAGCAGATCCACCAGTTGGCGTACCCCCAGACCGGCCCGGCGCAGATCAAATAGGATATAGGCGATAAGCTGTCCCGGCCCATGATAGGTGACCTGGCCACCGCGATCACTCTGGACCACAGGGATATGGCCTGGGTCCAGTAGATGCTCCGCCTTGCCAGCCAGCCCCTGGGTGAATACCGGATTGTGTTCCAGCAGCCAGATCTCATCTGGAGTTTGTTCGTTTCTGTTGTCGGTAAATCGCTGCATCTCATCCCATACCTCAGCGTAGTCGCGCCGCCCCAGGTGTTTGATACGGAGTTGCTGCGGATCAGGCATAGGTTACAGGCTCATCAGGATCAGCTCGTGGTCGGTCAGGTCCTGGTAGATGGCATCCAACTGTTTCTTGCTGGTGGCGTTGATGGTGACGGTGACGGCCAGATATTTACCGCCACTGCTGGGTCTGGAGCGCACTGCACCCTCTCCCAGGTCCGGGGCGTGTTGGCGTACGATCTCCGCCACCAGGGCATCGAACTCTGGGGTGGCCAGGCCCATGGCCTTGATGGAGAATTCGCAGGGGAACTCGAATAGTGTCTCTTCTTCCGACATAATCTATCTTTAGCTGATTGGTGAAAATAGGGTTTGTGTTCTGACGCTGCCTACTGCTCCAGACCCTGTTTGATTCTGTCCTTGTAATCGGCATAGAGTCTGGACATCTGTCGGTAGACTGGGCCTGGTGCGCCATCGTGCACCGGGGTGTTGTCGAGGTTGGTGACCGGTATGATCTCTTTGGTGGAGCTAGTGAGCCACACCTCGTCGGCGCTCCGTAACTCTGCCTCAGTGATATCCCGTTCGCCATGTGGCAGGCCATGTTTGATTGCCAGTTCCAGTATCAGGTCGCGGGTGATGCCTGGCAGCAGGAAGTTGCTTTTAGGTGGTGTAAGCAACTCGCCTGCAGAGACGATGAACAGGTTGCTTGCGGCCCCTTCCATAGCTCTACCGTCTCGTATGAGTATAGACTCAATGGCCCCGGCGTCTTTAGCCTGCTGCTTCAATAGCACGTTGGCCAACAGGGCGGTGGACTTGATGTTGCACAGACGCCAGCGGATATCATCCAGGGTTATGGCGCTGGCGCCGTTTTTGGCCAGCGCCGGGTCCGGGTCATGCATTGGGGAGGCCATGGCAAACACGGTGGCATCCAGGGCATCCGGTATGGCGTGGTCCCGCTGTTCGGCGGCACCCCTGGTCACCTGCAGGTAGACCGACTGATCCTGTTGCGGATTCTGCGCCACCAACCGTTCCAGCATGGAGCTCCATTCACTGTCGTGCATGGGGTTCTGCATGCGGATGCCATGCAGACTGTTGTTCAGACGCCCCAGGTGGTGAGGCAGGCGAAACAGACGGCCGGTGTAGGCTGGGATCACCTCATAGATGCTGTCCCCGAACAGAAAGCCCCGATCCATTACAGATATCCTGGCCTCCTTGAGTGGCAGGAATTCGCCGTTCAGGTATACGTTGCCTTCATTCATGGGTTACTCGAGCCAGCGCAGTACGCTGTCCTTTGCTTTGCGCCATAGTCCACCACTGGCCACATCGTGCAGGGCAACCAGAGGCACCTCGGAAAATGGCTTGCCGGCCAGGGTTATCTTGACTACGCCGATTTTGTTGCCCTTGTTTATTGGCGCCTCCAGGCTTGGATTCAGCACCATCTCGGCCTTAAGTTTTTTGTATTGATTGCGTGGGATGGTGATGTACAGGTCCTGTTGCAGGCCCAGTGCCAACTGCTCCCGGTCGCCTTGCCAGACCCGAGCGCTGTTCAGGGTTTCACCCGCGCCGTATAGCCTATGGGTTTCGTAGAAACGGAAACCAAAATTTAACAGGGTTTGGCTGGCATTGGTGCGGGCCTTGGTACTCTTGGTCCCCATCACTACACTGATCAGTCGCATACCGTTGCGTTTGGCGGAGGTCACCAGGCAGTAGCCGGCGTTCTCGGTGTGTCCAGTCTTGATTCCATCCACCGATTTATCCCGCCATAGCAGCTTATTGCGGTTGTACTGCTTGATGTTGTTATGGGTAAACTCCTTGATGGAATACATGGAGTAGAATTTGGGGAACTCCCTGATTATAGCCTTGGCCATCTTGGTTATATCCTGGGCCGTGGTCACATGTTCACTATTGGGCATACCGGTGCTGTTGATGAAGTTGGTCTGGGTCATCCCCAGGCTCTGGGCATGTTTGTTCATGAGTCCTGCGAATGCCTCTTCGCTGCCGGCCACGTGCTCGGCCAGCGCGACGCTGGCATCATTGCCAGATTGAATAATCATCCCCTTGAGCAGGGTTTCGATATCGATCTTTGATCCCTTTTCAATGAACATGCGTGATCCCGGCATGCGCCAGGCCTTTTCACTGACCACGGTCTGGTCCTTGAGATTTAAATTGCCCTCCTGGATCTCTTTCAGCACAGTATATGCGGTCATGATCTTGGTGATGCTTGCAGGCTCCAGGCGCTGATTGGCGTTTTCCTCTGCCAGGATGCGCCCGCTGTCGAAATCCATGACTATATAGCTTGTGGCTGCCACCTTGGGTGGTGCTGGAGATGCTGCTGTGGCGCTGGTCACGGAGGTTATGCCGATGAACAGCAGGGTCAGAGTGGGCAGTATTACACGAAAAAAAAGGCACGTCAGACGGACTCCTGTGATGGCTTGCATTTACTGATGATAATGGACCTCTGTTACCTCCAGAGGCCGCAAAAATATTTGTATCTATTCTATCCCGGTTGCACCGGGTACTGAAGAGATGGGCTTACTCAATGATCAGGCGCATATCCCGGATCCCGAGTTGCGCCAGCCGCATGCTGGTTGCGTCCGCCTGCTCCACGTTTGACATTGGCCCCACCTGAACCCGGTACATGGTCTGATCATAGCCCACAGCTCTCTGGATGCGGACGGGTTTGCTCATGGAGTCCTGCAGGCGCTGGGATAGTCTCTGGGCATTGTTTTGATCGGCAAATGCGCCCACTTGAAGATAGATGTCTGCATCCCCGTCAGGTAGCGCCAGATTGTTCCTGGTGGGTCTGGTCTGGCCGCGGCTGGGGTCCAGGGCGCGCACCTCCACCAGACCGGTGCCGCTGGCGGTGATCCCAAGTTTGGTAGCGGCGGCATAAGAGAGATCGATCACCCGGTTGTCATGAAATGGACCGCGGTCATTCACTTTGACGATGACTTCCCGGCCATTTTGCAGGTTGGTTACCTGTACATAGGTGGGTAGCGGCAGGGATTTGTGGGCGGCGGTCATGGCGTACATGTCGTAGGTTTCACCGCTGGAGGTGCGCTGGCCGTGGAATTTGGTTCCGTACCATGAGGCCACGCCCTGTTCGTTGTATCCTCTGCTCTCCTTCATTACCCGGTAGCTGCGTCCGAGTACGGTGTAGCTGCGGGGGTTGCCGCTACGGCTGCGTGGTTCGGCCCTGGGGACCGCATTTCGGATATTGGACACATCCATGTCTCCGGCTGGGGCACCATCGCTCGCCCGGGATTTTTCAAATATGGAGGTTGGCCAGAAACTGCACCCAGCGAGCATGGATGCAAGCAGAATGGTCAGGATATAGCGGATAGTGCTGTGGATAGGATTAACCATTGTTGTTTGATCTGGCCTTACGCTGATCCAGGATCTTCTGGCTGAGTTGATATACAGCCATGGCATACTGGTTGTTGTGGTTGTAGCGGGTGATTACATAAAAGTTGTGGAAACCCAGCCAATACTCCTTGGATTTGCTAGCTGCATCGAACTGGATCAGGTTGCAGCGGGTGGAGGTGGGGAGTTTGCGGCCTATCTTTACCCCGGCCATACTCAGATTCGACAGGGTGGTGGTTGTCTTTAAATCCGTGTTCAGATGTTCCTGATACTCGCCACCGTTTATTTGTGCCGGGGTGGCAACCAGCCCACCCTGGCGCCAGCCGTGGCGACGGTAGTAGTTGGCAACGCTGCCGATGGCATCGGCGGTGTTATTCAGCAGATCGCGTTTCCCGTCCCCATCAAAATCCACCGCATACTCACGGTAGCTGGCAGGCATGAACTGTGGTTTGCCTATGGCGCCTGCGTATGAACCGTGGGTGTTGCCCGGGTCTATGTCCTCCTCGCTTAGCAACAGAATGTATGCTTCCAGCTGTTTGTTGAACAGGCGCCGGCGTTTGGGGTAGGTGAAGGCGAGGGTGGTGAGGGCGTCCAGCACCAGGTGCTTGCCCATGAATTTCCCATACCTGGTCTCAACCCCGATGGTAGCAACGATGATCTGGGGTGGAACGCCATATACCTGTTCGGCCTTCTGTAACAGCTTGCTATGGTCGTTCCAGAAGGCTATGCCGTCTTTGATTCGAGCCTCGGTTATAAACAGGGGGCGGTATATATGCCATGGCTTGGCCTCATATGGACGCTCCATGGAGTCGATTACCGCCTGACTGTATCGGGCCTTGGACATCAGTGCGGCCAGGCTGGTTTTTTCGAAGCCATGTTTTTCCGCCATGGTTTCGATGAATTCGTTTACGCCGCGAGTATACTTCTTTGGATTGGCGTGGGCGGAAGCGGAGATCAGGAACAGGGCCACCAGGCTGGTGAGTATCAGGCGATGTACGAATGATCTGGGTTTCATTTTGTTCCCGTTTCAGCTCTGCATTAGTTTGCGATTGGTGTGTATCGACATCAGGATACCGAAACCGGATAGTATGGTCACTAGTGAAGTTCCGCCATAGCTGATCAGAGGCAGTGGAACTCCAACCACTGGTAGTATTCCTGTCACCATCCCCGTGTTGACGAACAGATAGACAAAGAACACCAGGATTAGTGCCCCGGCCAAGAGGCGGCTGTAGGTGTCCTGGCCGCGGGCTGCTATGTACAGCCCGCGCAGGATGATGAAAAGGTAGAGTGAGAGCAGGATTATTATGCCGCTGAAACCAAACTCCTCGGCAATCACTGCAAAGATAAAGTCGGTGGTGCGCTCGGGCAGAAACTCAAGTTGGGATTGGGTCCCGTTGAGCCAGCCCTTGCCGTAGATGCCACCGGAGCCAATGGCTATCTTGGACTGAATGATGTGGTAGCCGGTGCCCAGGGGGTCTCGTTCCGGGTCCAGGAAGGTAAGCACCCGGTCGCGTTGGTAGTCACGCATGCCCCACTTCCACACCGCCCAGCCCGTGGGGATGGCTACCAGGACGATGCCTATGATCAGTCGCCATTGCAGCCCGGCCAAAAACAGTACGAACAGGCCAGCACAGCCCACCAACAGTGAGGTTCCCAGGTCGGGTTGTTTTGCGATAAGCAGTACCGGCAGCAGGATGAGCGCCCCAGCAAGGATGATTTTCTTCCAGGAGGGGGGCAGGGGTTCGCGGGCCAGGTACCAGGCAATCATCATGGGCAGGGCGAGTTTCAGAATCTCCGATGGCTGGAAGCGGAACAGGCCTAGATTGAGCCAGCGTTGCGCCCCTTTGCCCATCTGCCCCTCAATCAGTACCGCTAGTAGTAGGATGATCCCCAGGGCGAAGATTGCGGGGGACCAGTAGCGCAGCTTGTCAGGATGGACCTGGGCCAGGGCCAACATGCAGACAAACCCGGCCCCCAGTCGGAAGATTTGACGGATGATCTGGGCGCTGTCCTGCCCGCTGGCGCTGTAGAGAAAAACCAGGCCCAGGCCGCACAACAGAATAATTCCGGTCAGCAGCGGCAGATCCAGGTGCATCCTGGTTATAGGGCTTCTTGCCTGAGAGCGGTCTTGAATCATTTATCTTTACCCAGCAGGTAGTGGTCCATTATGCGCCGTGCAATCGGTGCTGCTACCGAACTGCCATGTCCGCCGTTCTCGACGATTACGGCAACCGATATTTTTGGTTTGTCAGCGGGGGCAAAGGCCACAAACAGGGCGTGATCACGCATCTTTTTTGCCACCTTCTCCTCATCATAGATTTCGTCCTGCTTGATGGAGAACACCTGGGAGGTTCCGGTCTTACCGGCAATCTTGTATTTATCGGTATGAATCCCCTTGGCGGTTCCGTGCGGACTGTCTATCACCCGAGTCATGGCGTTTATTATATGGTTCCAGTTGTGAATGTTCCGCACCGGGAGCTGCTCCCGGTTTATGTTTACAGTGGGCTCTGGTCGTTCACTCTCAGAGAACTGGATGGCGTGCACCACTCGGGGTGGGAAGCGTCGACCCCGCGCCCCCAGGGTGGCCGTGGCGCTGGCCAGCTCCATTGGGGTGGTAAGAAAGTAGCCCTGACCGATGCCAACAATCAGGGTTTCACCGGTGTACCACTGTTCGCCCCGGGTGCGGCGTTTCCACTCTTGTGATGGCAGCAGTCCGGTAACTTCGCCGCTGATGTCTATGCCGGATTTTTTGCCGAAGCCGAATTTACCGAGGAAGTCGTGGATCCGGTCGATGCCAAGTTTGTTGGCCAGGTCGTAGAAATAGACATCACAGGATTCGGTTATGGCCTTCTCAATATCCACCGATCCATGACCCCATTTTTTCCAGTCACGGTATTTGTGCTTAAGCTTGGGGAGTTGGTAAAAGCCACGGCATACCTCTTTTTTCTCCTTGGTGGTCCGTCGCTGTTCCAGTCCGGCCAGTCCGATGAATGGCTTGGTGGTTGAACCGGGTGGGTAGCGTCCGCGCAAGGCCCGGTTAAACAGGGGTTTGTCTGGTGATTGCTGCAGGGCTTTATAGTCTTCGGTGGAGATGCCGTTCACAAATAGATTGGGGTCAAAGCTGGGGTTGCTCGCCATGGCCAGGATGGCGCCGTTGGTAGGGTCTATCGCAACAATAGCGCCGTTCTCCTTTCCCAGAGCGTCGATGGCCTTGCGCTGTAGTTTGATGTCCAGTGACAGGAACAGGTTGGCTCCTGGTATGGGCTGCTGGGACTCCAGTACCCGAATGGCCCGGCCCATGGCATTCACTTCAACGCTGCGAGTTCCCACCTCTCCATGCAGCTCCCGCTCGTAGAATTTCTCTACTCCATTTTTGCCCACATGACTGCTTCCACTATAGTTGGATGCGTCCAGGGTTTTGAGCTCCTT
>CAZVME010000045.1:0-26721 GCA_964628835.1 uncultured Gammaproteobacteria bacterium
TCTTTTTGCGTTATTGTAACGCTAACAGGTGTCTACGATACTAGGGGCTTGCCAATTTTCTGAAAGTGGCCATCAACGTTTGAGGTAAAGACAAATGGTGCGCTATCTTTGGATGCACACCACTGTTTTAGTATCTCAAATCCTGAGTGCGGGTTGGTTGCCTGATACATCTGTAGTCTATGGCCGTAAAAACCCCAGGCGCGTTCCGGATCGTTTTTAAACCAGACGGGATTTGCCAGATCGTAGAAGTTGATCCCCTCCTCCTTGAGCAACGGGTATGCCTTCCAAAAACCGGCATCACCCCTGAAGTCAGGCAGTCCAGAGTCCACACCCATACCCGCGCCTGCAGATAAAAATATCGTATCTGCGGCTTTGATAGCCTCTGCCGCCAACTCCAACACTTCCCTCATGCCTTTGTCTCTATATATTCTTGGTTAACTCTCAGGATTTTGCCAACTCTGGCGCAACTGTTCACGATTGAGGGCTAACCACTGTAGCGCAATGATGGAGGCGGTGGAGTTGATACGTCCTGAAGCTATTCCCTGGATGGCTGCATCTGCGGACATAACCACCACTCGAATATCTTCACCTTCAGCATCCAAACCGTGTATTCCATTTGCCTTACTGGAATCAACTCGCCCACAAAACAGATGGATACGCTCACTAGAGGTGCCGGGACTCACCAGAAAGTCACAGATTGAAACCAGCTCAGCCACTTCACAGCCGGACTCCTCCATGGCCTCCTGGCGTGCCACCTGTTCCGGGGTGTTATCCCCTTCGATGATCCCTCCCACCACCTCAAGTATCCAGGCGCCGGCTGCATCTTCCATGGCACCAATTCTGAACTGCTCCACCAATACAACTTCATCTCTCACCGGATCATAGGGAAGCAGGGATGCCGCCTGATAACCCTCGATCCGTTCCCGCACCAGCTCTGCACTCATACCACCGGCAAACAGGCTGTGTTGCAGCCGGTACCGCTTCAGCGGCAAGAAGCCTTCCGCCATAGTCTCAGTGTGTAAGATTTTGTACTGGTATTTCATTCTTTGGCTGTCACCAATAGATAGCAATTCTGCCGGCCCTTATAGGTACAGTATATCTATTAACCCGGCACCAATCCTTATACAAAAACAGCAGGCATAAAAAAACCCGTTTCCCTGTACAGGAAACGGGTTGTTATGAGTTATTGCTCTGGACTAATCCTTTTTGATGGTCTGATAGTAGTCCATCAGGATCTCAGCCACCTCAGGACGGGAGAACTCTGGAGGAGGTGCCATGCCCTGCCCCAGCATCTCGCGCACCTTGGTGCCGGAAAGAAGTACGAAGTCATCCTTGGAGTGATCCGGTGCGTCGCGCATCATAACCACCCGGTTCAGACGCTTGGAGTATGCGGTGTGATCGGCATTGAATATCTCGATCTCCATTGCCCCTTCTGGCACCTCTTCGTCGAAGATGGTCTGGGCATCAAAGGCGCCGTAGTAGTCGCCAACACCAGCGTGGTCACGGCCGATGATGAAGTGGGTGGCACCCATGTTCTGTCTGAAGTAGGCGTGCAGCACGGCTTCGCGTGGGCCAGCATACAGCATGTCAAAACCATAACCGCTGATAGATACGGTGTTTGGTGGGAAATAGAGTTCTGCCATCTTGCGGATAGCAGCATCACGCACTGGTGCAGGGATATCACCTGGCTTGAGCTTACCCAGCAGCATGTGGATGACTACGCCATCGGCTTCAATCCCGTCCATCGCCATCTTGCACAGCTCCTCATGGGCACGGTGCATTGGGTTACGGGTCTGGAAGGCGACAATCTTCTTCCAGCCACGCTCCATGATCTCGTTGCGGATTTCAACGGCGGTGCGGAAGGTATCTGGAAAATCATCCTGGAAGTAGCTGAAGTGAAGCACTTCGATAGGACCGGATACGGCCATGCGACCCTGACTGTTGAAGGCGGCTACACCCGGATGATCTACATCCAGAGTACCGTAAACCTTCTCGGTCATCATCTGCATCTGATCGTCACTGACCTCTTCGATGGCGGTAATATCCATGATCGCCAGGACAGGGTTTCCTTCCATATTCGGGTCACGCAGGGCGATGCGCTTGACATCCTTGATCTCATCCACGCTTTCCAACAGGCAGAGAACCGGAACCGGGAAGAAGGAGCCATCAGACATCTGCATGCTCTGGGCACAACCCACGGCGTCGCCTACGGTCATAAAGCCCTTCAGCGGGGTGAAATATCCACCACCCATCATTACCGCATTACCGGCAGACTGAGAGCTGATTACTACTGATGGGAGAGACTCTGCCTCGCGCATCAATTCATGATGCTTCTCTGTGTCATAGACAAACAGTGGTGTCAGAGTATCGGAGCCGATTGGTTTGATCATGAATTTTTATCTCCTTCAAATCTCTTATCTATTCCGATTTCCACGACCGGTTTCTGCGATATTGGCCTGAAACTGTGGGTCGCAAAAGCATCACTCATCTTGATTGTTAACTCAAGCTATCTGAACAATGCAGAATACCAAAAGTATTTGATATATTATCTATTTGTTTTAATTGAGTATTTTGTGAATAAACACATATAACGTATTGCTAATACAGCATAGCGTATCACAACAGGCTGCGCACCCACCCCTAAGATTTTATTATAGATACCATTACATTAATTATGGACTGGACCATTATTGGCCAAACATGGCAGGCACCATGTTCAACACCGGTGCCTGCCAAGCGGTTTTCGACTAGTTAGAGCCGGTTTCCAGGCTGATCTTATCCCGGTTGCGATCCAGGGTCTTTTTACCTATACCCTTAACCTGCATAAGCTGCTCCAGTGAACTGAACCTGCCATGCTGATTGCGGTAGGCAACTATGGCCTGGGCCTTGGACAAACCAATACCGTCCAGGCCCTTGGCCAGACTGTTGGCATCGGCGCTATTCAGATCGACGCTAGCCGCAGTTGCAAAGCCTGAGACAAACATAATGATGAGCAGTGTAAGAGTCCTTGTCAGACGTAACATGTCTATTTCTCCTTAAAAAGTTATCTTTCCATGTTGTTACCTGAGACCGATCTCAGGCAACGCATCCATCCAGGATGCAACAGACACACTAAGCTGCCGAACAGATCATGTCAATTGACCGGCCCGGAGTTGGACTAGTATTACCTAAGAGATTTCAGATTGGATATCCCGCAGCGCCTGCAATGGGTCTTCAGCCCCGGTTATGGGACGCCCAATCACCAGGAAATCAGCTCCGTTCTGGATGGCATCGGCGGGGGTCATTACCCTTTTCTGATCATCTTTCACCGCAGATGACGGCCTCACCCCCGGCGTTACCAGACGAAACTCACTGCTCACCAGGGGCCTCACCTGCTGCGCTTCCAGCGGTGAGCATACAATCCCGTCCATACCCGAGTCGTCGGCCAGTTGCGCCAGACGCAGCACGTTTTCCGCCGGGCTGCCAGGATAACCAATCTCGGCAATGTCATCCTGACCCAGACTGGTGAGAATGGTTACTGCAACCAGTAGGGGTGGCGCCTGCACCTGCTGCAGTCTGTCCCTGGCCGCCTCCATCATTCTGCGACCACCGGAGGCGTGTACGTTGGTCATCCACACCCCCAGGTCGGCCGCTGCGGCGCAGGCGGCAGCCACGGTGTTTGGGATGTCATGGAATTTAAGATCCAGAAATATATCAAACCCCTTACCAACCAGCTGCTCCACAAATGCAGGCCCTAGCCGGGTGAACATCTCCTTGCCCACCTTCAAACGGCACAGTTCAGGATCGAGACCAGATACCAGCTCCATGGCAGCCCCGGACTCTGGGAAATCCAGCGCCACAATTACGCGTGGCCCAAGGTTGTTTTTTGTCACTGCAACTATCCCCTTACTTACTGATTAATTCACGCTAATAGCTGAACCGGCTTGATACTGCTCCAGCTGTTGCAACTGGGACACTGCCAATGCATGGTCTTGGCATTAAAGCCGCAGGTATCACATTTGTAGGACGGACTCTCCGCCAGCAGCTTATCCAACAGCCGCCGCAGTAGCAGCAACATCTCGGATGACATTATGGAGTCATCATTTAGGTTTAACGAGACCAGGTGATGTAAACCACCCAGGCTGGGGTGGTCTGTTAAATACTCCTTGAGAAAGGCAACTGCCGACCTCTCGCCCTCCTCCTTCCTGATTATCTGGGTTAGTGTAACCGCCTCGATCAACCCCTTATTCCTGGTATAGAACTTAAACAGATACTCCCTGAATTTCTGCTCGGCGTTGGTAGCTTCATGGCACTCTCGCAGTAACGGAAGCACCACCGCCAGATATACCGGATTGGTCTCAGCTATCTTCTTAAAGATCCTGATGGCCGCTCTATAATTTCCTTTGGCCTTCTCCACCTCGCCCAAGAGGATTGCCGCTCGCGCCGAACCCCTATCGCAGGAACGGGCCCGATTAAGATACTCAGATGCATCAGCCGTATCCGCAGCTGCATACGCCTGCTCCGCAAGTTCACAGTAGTAGTGAGCGCACTGATTGTTAAGCCGCTCACCAGTAGCAGACTCAAGCTGAGCTGCAGTCTTGAGAGACTTGTCCCACTCCTTCTCCCGTTCATAGATCATTAACAGATTGACCAGCGCCTGCTCCCGGTGCAGGTTTGTTTCTGTCAACTCCTGAAACAGGCTCTCGGCCCGGTCGTATAATCCTGCACGCATGTAGTCCTGCCCCAGCTCCAGCAGGGCCTGGGCCCGGTGATCAGGATTAAGCGTTGGTCTGGCAATGAGGTTTTGATGTATCCGAATGGCTCGATCTACTTCACCACGACGGCGGAACAAGTTGCCCAGGGCCAGGTGTGTTTCCACCGTGTCACTATCTACCTCCAGCATTTGAACAAAAACATCTATCGCCTTGTCCGGTTGCTCATTCAGTAGGAAGTTGAGCCCCTTGTAGTAGTTAGGGTTGCGCTCAGAGTAGCGTAGCTTTCCTTTACTATCGCTGCGCTTTGCCGCCATCCAACCAGAGGCAGCAGCTACGGGCAACAGAAGCAACAGAAGCTCCATCATGGACAGCATTACTCCTTGATAGGAACGGCCCGAAGGTTCTCAACCTCTTCCGCAACCACTTTGGATTTGCGGCGGAGTGATGCATTTTCCCGCTTGAGGCGAAGGATGGTTCCGGTGGCGGAAAACATACCCACAACGGCGCCAATAATCAGGGTGCCCATCAGAAGCAGGGAGAGTGGCAGATCCTGACTCCCAAAATAATAGTTGATGGTTACACTCTCGCCGTTATGTACAGCAAATGCCGCCCCAATTATTATTAAAACTAGTGTTATCAGCAGCTTAATTAAACGCATGCCATCGTCTCCGAGATTATTAGCGTACAGACGCTATCATACTCGGTGTCTATCTCGCACCGCTAGGGGTAATTCCAAATCACCAGGGATTTTTATCTGATCTTGGAAGCTGGTTGGCTATTCACTAGGTGACAGGCATACGGGTCAGGCATAGTCATCCAGTAAACCCGAGCTGGTATAACGTTGAGTTACCTCCTCTTCCATGGGCAAGGCCTCTCCCTGCTCGGCCAGTAAATGGTCACCATGTCCAGATTGGTCCTGATGGGATAGCTCTGAGCGACGGCCATGATGCGCATGTTCCCGATGACTTACATCCACATTCACCAGTTGCAGATTACTCTCTGCCATCATCTCGCGCAGGCGCGGCATAGCTGCTTCTAGTGCTTCTTTAACCACTCCATGCTGAGCAATAATGTTGACGCTGGCCTGGTCATTCTGCACCGAAAGCTGGACCTGGATCGGTCCCAGGTGCGGTGGAGTGATACGAATGGAGGCGGCCTGAACTCCCTTCCCCATCATCCACATGATGCGCTCACCCATGGCCTCACCCCACCCCTGCTCACCCAACGGAGCGGTAATTGCCGGTGGTGATAGCGGGATGGCGCCACTGGTTTGAAAGTTCGACAACTGCGCCAAACCACTTATGGCGGAGTTTATGTTGGGGATGGATGTGGCTGCGGCATCACTACCAAGGGCCGCAGGGACCACCGCCTTGGGTATGAGGTCTGTTATCGGTAACTCACTCTTTACCGCCGCCAGCAGTTCCTGAATCTGTTTACCGACCCCGTCACCACTGGGAGATATGGTTGCGCTAATCTGGCTACCAATGGCCTCAAGGGCGCGGGGCGATGCATCTTTAAGCCGATTTGTGATTACGTTACCCAGTCCGGCAAGTGATGACGTAACCTGATCACCAAGCTTTTCTATCTGGGTAGCAGCAGCGGTAAGCTGGGTAAACAGTTCGCTATCGGGGGAAAATATTGCCGCAAGCGGCAAATCGCTGCCGGACTCGAGCATCTCCTCTATGCGTGCAAACTCCTCTCCAGACAAAATCTTTTCTAGATTCGAAATAACCTCTGTCAGGAGGTTCTCATCAGCAAGGACATCCTTGAAAACCTTGTCACTGCCGCCTTCAGCGCAGCTACACAGTGGTATTTCAGCCACCGGACCTGATGCCTGGGTTGATTGAAGATCTGCACTTATCCCGGTTGGTAATGGGGTACTCATATCCTGACCTCGACTGAAAACAGTTTCTCTTGGTCAGTAATTTGCAAATCATGTGCCAGCCATTCAGAACAGGCCGGCTGGCGTTGCGGACCGGGCTATCTCAGCCCTAGTACATCCTGCATATCGTACAGACCGGCGCCCTTTTGCATGATCCATCCAGAGGCGCGTACCGCACCGTTGGCAAAGGTCATGCGGCTGGAGGCCTTATGCGTTATCTCGATCCGCTCGCCGGTGGCTGCGAACAGTACGGTATGGTCTCCCACCACATCACCGGCCCGGATGGTCTCAAAGCCAATGGTCTTGCGGTCTCGCTCCCCGGTTATGCCTTCGCGTCCATATACCGCACATTCCGATAGATCCCGCCCCAGGGCATCGGCCACCACTTCACCCATACGCAGGGCAGTACCGGAGGGGGCATCCACCTTGTGACGGTGATGGGCCTCAATCACCTCAATATCCACACTATCCCCCAACACCCGCGCAGCGATGTCCAGCAGCTTGAAACAGAGATTTACGCCCACACTCATATTTGGGGCAAACATGATGCCGATATCGGCTGAAGCCTGCTTTAAGACATCCTTCTCCGCATCACTAAGGCCGGTGGTGCCGATTACGATCGCCTTGTCTTCCTCCCGGCAGATGGCCACATGCTGCATGGTGGCAGCAGGCGCGGTGAAATCTATCAACACATCAAACTGGTCCACCACCTGTTTCAGATCATCGGTCAGAGTGACTCCCAGCTTGCCCAGGCCAGCCAGTTCGCCTGCATCGGCCCCCAGAAGGCTAGTGTCAGGGCGTTCGATGGCAGCTCCCAGTTCCATTCCGTCGGCGTCATAGACAGCCTGTATCAGATTACGGCCCATGCGCCCGGCTGCACCAACAATTGCTATTCTTGCCATGTCTAATATCCAGTTTTGATTCTGTTTATTCAGAAGGGGTCGGAGTCAACTTAAGAAATTGTGGACGGTCTGCTAAAACCCCATCCCTTCAAAAAAGTTCTTTACCCCATTCATCCAGCTGATGGACTGGGGGCTATGTTTTTTACCGCCAACCTGCATGCTCTCATCCAACTTCTTAATCAGCTCTTTCTGCTGATCGGTCAGATTAACCGGAGTCTCCACCGACACCCGGCAGATCAGGTCCCCAACAGGGCCTCCCCGCACCGGTTTGACACCCTTACCCCGCATGCGGAACATCTTTCCGGTCTGGGTACCGGGCGGTATCTTCAACTTGACCTTGCCGGTCAGAGTTGGGACCTCCAGTTCACCACCCAGGGCCGCCATACCGAAGCTGATGGGAACTTCGCAGTACAGGTGGCTCTCTTCCCGGGTAAAAATGCTGTGCTCTTTGACTGCGACCTGCACATACAAATCACCAGCTGGACCACCACTCTCGCCCGCCTCGCCTTCTCCGGCCAGACGAATTCGATCACCGTTATCCACACCGGCTGGAACCTTTACCGACAGGGTCTTGTGCTCTTGCACTTTACCTTGGCCGTGGCACACCTTACATGGATCATCAATTATTGTGCCCTTGCCACGGCATTTGGGACAGGTCTGCTGCACCGAGAAGAATCCCTGCTGCATTCTGACCTGGCCATGGCCACCGCAAGTGGCGCAGCTTTTGGGCTGAGTACCTTTCTTGGCGCCGGAGCCGTTACACCCCTTGCACCTGACCATGGTAGGGACACGTATCTTGACCGTGGTTCCAGCAACCGCATCTTCCAGTGAGATCTGCAGGTTGTAGCGCAGGTCGGCACCGCGATGCACCCGTTGCCCGCCACCACGACCACCACTGAAGATATCTCCAAACACATCGCCAAAGATGTCACTGAAATTGCCGTTGCCCCCACCAAAACCTCCTGCCCCCGGACCACCCATAGTCTGATCTACCCCGGCATGGCCGAACTGGTCATAGGCGGCGCGTTTTTGCGCGTCTGAGAGGATCTCGTAGGCCTCCTTGGCCTCTTTGAATTTCTCCTCCGCAGCGGTGCCTTCATCCCCGGTATTTCTATCTGGGTGGTGCTTCATGGCCAGACGGCGATAGGCCTTCTTCAGCTCGGCCTCGCTGGCGTTTTTATTTACACCCAGTATTTCGTAGTAGTCGCGTTTAGACATATTTTTATGTTTCCAGCACTCATCAACAGCGGTTATCTGTAAAACTGCAAAAACGCGCAGGCGCATTGCACCCGCACGTTTTGCATATTACAGCAGATAACTGCTTGCTGATCGCTTATTTGCTATCGTCTTTCACTTCTTCAAATTCAGCGTCAACAACATCGTCATCAGCAGTTGCGGCCTCAGCCTCAGCACCTGCGGGACCAGCTTCAGCCGCACCCTCAGCACCCTGCTGTGCATACATACGCTCGGCCATCTTGGCTGATGCATCGGTCAGGGCCTTGGTTTTCTCTTCGATAGCTTCCTTGTCATCGCCATCCATCACAGACTCCAGATCCTTGATGCTGGCCTCAATGCTCTCCTTCTCGCCCTCTTCCAGCTTGTCATCACCCATCTCTTCCATGGACTTCTTGATGGCGTGGATCATGCTATCGGCCTGGTTGCGGGCCTGGACCAGTTCATTAAACTTGCGATCTTCGTCGGCATGGGCCTCGGCATCTTTCACCATACGATCAATCTCGTCATCACTCAGACCGGAGCAGGCCTTGATCACGATGGACTGCTCTTTACCGGTGGCCTTGTCCTTGGCGGACACATTCAGGATACCGTTGGCGTCAATATCAAAACTTACCTCGATCTGCGGTACGCCGCGTGGCGATGGTGGGATATCGGTCAGGTCGAAACGACCCAGAGATTTGTTGGCACCAGCCTGCTCACGCTCACCCTGCAGCACATGCACGGTTACCGCAGTCTGACTGTCGTCGGCAGTGGAGAAGGTCTGACCGGCGTTGGTCGGGATAGTGGTGTTCTTCTCGATCAGCTTGGTCATGACTCCACCCAGAGTCTCGATACCCAGAGACAGCGGGGTTACGTCCAGCAGCAGTACGTCTTTCACTTCACCACCCAGCACACCACCCTGGATAGCAGCACCAATGGCTACCGCCTCGTCCGGATTCACATCCTTGCGTGGGGCCTTGCCGAAGAACTCTTCGACCACTTCCTGTACCTTGGGCATGCGGGTCTGTCCACCCACTAGGATTACTTCATCTATCTCTGATGCAGAAAGACCTGCATCATTCAGGGCGGTACGGCATGGGTCGATGGTTCCCTGTACCAGCTCATCCACCAGGCTCTCCAGCTTGGCGCGGGTAAGCTTGATATTCAGATGCTTGGGGCCAGAGGCATCAGCAGTGATGTAGGGCAGGTTGATATCGGTCTGCTGTCCATTGGAGAGCTCGATCTTGGCCTTCTCTGCACCCTCTTTCAGACGCTGCAACGCCAGTGGGTCATTACGCAGATCAAAGCCCTGCTCCTTTTTGAACTCTTCCACCAGGAAATCGATGATACGCATATCGAAATCTTCACCACCCAGGAAGGTGTCGCCGTTGGTGGAGAGCACCTCGAACTGATGTTCGCCGTCGATTTCGGCGATCTCAATGATGGAGATATCGAAGGTTCCGCCACCCAGATCGTACACGGCCAGCTTTTGGTCACCACGCTTCTTGTCCATACCATAGGCCAGTGCGGCTGCGGTGGGCTCATTAATGATGCGTTTTACGTCCAGACCAGCGATACGACCGGCATCTTTGGTGGCCTGACGCTGAGAGTCATTAAAGTAGGCAGGAACGGTGATTACGGCTTCGGTCACTTCGGCGCCGAGATAGTCCTCAGCGGTCTTCTTCATCTTCTGCAAAATCTTGGCAGAGACCTCAGGTGCGGCCATCTTCTTGCCGTTGGCCTCTACCCAGGCATCACCATTGTCTGCCTTGACGATGTTGTAGGGGACCATCTTGATATCGCGCTGTACCACATCATCCTCGAAGCGGCGCCCAATAAGGCGTTTGATGGCGAATATGGTGTTCTGGGGATTGGTTACCGCCTGACGCTTGGCCGCCTGGCCAACCAGAACCTCATTATCGCTGGTATAGGCGATAATGGATGGCGTGGTGCGATCACCCTCTGAATTCTCGATCACTCTGGTCTTGTCACCTTCCATCACTGCTACGCAGGAGTTGGTGGTACCCAGGTCGATGCCAATAATTTTACCCATGATATGGTCTCTCCAATAAATCTGTTTTTTCTTAAAACTTGCGGTTATTCCTCAGATGGGGAAAAACCTCGTATTTTTCAAGCCTGTTCGTCAACTTTTCCCGGCATACCCTGGGAAACCATCACCATTGCCGGACGAATCAGGCGCGCATTCAGGGTGTAACCCTTCTGCATTACCGCTACTACGGTATTGGGCGGCACATCCTCGCGCGGCTGCATGGTCATGGCTTGATGGAAATCGGGATCGAATGGCTCACCGTTGGGGTCTATCTGTACTATTTTGTGACGTCCCATGACGTCCGATAGCAGTTTCAGGGTCAGCTCTGCGCCTTCGCGCAGGCTTTTTACGTCAGCAGCCTCACTGTTGGCGGCATCCAGCCCCAGCTCCATGCTATCCCTAACCGCCAGGATATCGGAGGCAAATCCATCCAGGGCAAACTTGTGGGCATTTTCCAGCTCACGCTCATGCCGACGCTGCAGATTATCAAACTCTGCCTTGGAACGTAGCAACTGGTTCCAATGCTCATCTGCCTTATTTCTGGCATCTTCCAGCATCAGATGTAGATCTTCCGGGTTTGCAGCCGCAACTTCGGACCCATTGGTCTCCTCGGTGAGTTCCACTGCTGCCTCATCTCCGATTGCAGCTTCGTTCTCAGCCACTTCCTGCTCTTTTCCCATTTACCTCAATCTCCAAATGCACATAAAATCGACGCCACAAGGAACTTCTTGTGACGTAGTATCTGTTCAACTACCTAATTGGGGGTGGTTACAGCTGTTTCAAGGCCGAACTTAACAATTTTGCCGTCACATCCACCACCGGAATCACCCGGTCATACTCCATACGCTTGGGGCCAATTACACCAAGCACTCCCACCACCTCGTTATTCACCTCGTAGGGGGCGGTTACGATACTGCATTTTTCCAGATGACTGTAGCCCGACTCCTCACCAATAAATATCTGCACACCATCTGCATGCAGGCATCCGTCCAGCAGTTGTACAATCTCATGCTTTTCATTAAAGGCATCAAACAACTGCCGCAGCCGCTGCATATTGGAGAGTTCGTTAAAATTCATCAGGTTGGTCTGACCGGCAATCAGACAGTCCCCTTCCCCTTCCACCGGGTCCAGCACCTGCTCAGTCATTTCTATGGCTCGGCTCATGATTCGGTTCATGTCCGCCTTGGCCATATGCATCTCACTTATCATGGACTCTCTGACCTTGGTCAGGGTGTGCCCAGAGTAGGTCTGGTTGATGTAATTCGCCACCTGCTCCAGTTCCGGGGCGGAGTATTTACGCTTGGTGGTGATGATACGGTTCAGTACCTCGCCTGACTTGGTCACCAGGATCACCATTACGCTGTCCTCAGACAGGGGCAGAAACTCTATGTGCAGGAAGGATACGTGATCCCTTCTCGGCATCATCACCACTCCAGCCATGTGGGTTACGCTGGAGAGTATACGGGATGCCGACTCCAACACCACGGCAGAGCTCTGTTCACCAGCCAGTCTGGTCTTCAGGTTTTCTATTTCGCTCTCATTCAGGTGCTTCAGGGTGAGCAGAGAGTCAATGAACATGCGGTAACCATCGACCGTGGGCACTCGGCCAGCAGAGGTGTGGGGAGAGGTGATAAGCCCTACATCTTCCAGGTCAGCCATGACGTTTCTAATGGTGGCGGGGCTAAGATCCATACCGGCATCACGCGCCAGGGTGCGTGAGCCAACAGGCTCACCGTCACGTATGTAGCGTTCTATGAGCACTTTCAGAAAGTGCTGGGCACGTTCGTTGACACTGTTTTCACTAACAGCTTTTCTGGCTGGCACATTCCACCTCAAACAAAGACCTGCTACGAATCGGTTAGCACTCAATCTATCAGAGTGCTAACCATGAACAATTATCGGTCTCTATGGCCATGTGTCAAGAATTGCATTCAAGATTCAATACTTTTCTTATGGTTTATATGGTGAATTTATGCTATTTGAAGGTTGTGGCAACCACCCTGGTGGCTGTCTGAATATGTAGCGGCTGAAAACAGATTATTGTTGGCGGGCTTCTTATGCCGTGATAAGTTTGCCATCTTCAAACCCTGACCGGTTCATTCTGGTGTAAACATTATGACACAACAATTCCGTTCCATCGGTCTGATAGGCAAACATGGTGGCAGTGGTATCAAGGACACCATACTCAGCCTGAATGAGTTCCTGGTCAACCACGGTCTCAACGTATTGCTGGAAAGCAGTACCGCAAATCACCTGGAAGGGCACGGCATCCAGGCGGCAGACATGGATGAGATCGGCAAAAGCTGCGATCTGGCTATTGCAGTGGGAGGAGACGGCACCCTGCTGCAATCCGCATGCAGTCTGGCTGACTACGGGGTCGCCCTGTTGGGGGTAAATATGGGGAGGCTGGGCTTTCTAACAGACATCTCCCCCTATGGCATGATCGATGCCGTGGGCGAGATACTGGACGGAGAGTATATCGAGGAGAAACGCACCCTGCTGGAGGTCGAGGTGGCAGGCCAGAGCTTCAAGGCGTTCAACGATGTGGTGATCCACAAATGGAATATTGCCCGCATGATCGAATTTGAGACCTATGTGGGTGGGCAGTTCGTAAACAACCAGCGCTCGGATGGATTTATCGTATCCACTCCCACCGGATCAACCGCCTATAACCTCTCCTGCGCCGGCCCCTTGGTGCACCCCAACCTCAACGCGACCATCCTGGTGCCAATCTGCCCCCACACCCTGAGCAACCGACCGATTGTGGTGGATGGCGATGCGGAGATAAAGATTGTGGTGTGCGGACACACCACCCATCGAGATATACAGGTCACCTGTGACGGCATGGCCACCACTACACCAGTGGACAACACTATAGTAATCAACAAGCACCCCAATCCGATTCGCCTGATTCATCCCAAGGACCATGACCACTTTAATACCCTGCGGGTGAAGCTTGGGTGGAGTGACAACCCGGTTTAAACCATAGATGCTCACCCATATCCACATAAAAGATCTGGCCATAGTCTCCTCCCTGGAACTGGATCTGAATCCTGGCATGACCACCCTCACCGGTGAAACCGGCGCCGGCAAGTCGATCCTAATCGACGCCCTGGGGCTGGTGCTGGGAGACCGGGTGGATAATGAGATGATCAGAGATGGCTGCGAGCGGGCCGAGATCACCGCCGTGCTGGATCTCTCCAAGCTGGAGCAGGCATCCGATTGGCTACAGCAACACTCCCTGGATGCAAGCGGTGAGTGCATCCTGCGCCGGGTGTTGTCGCGTTCCGGTGGCTCCAAGGCCTACATAAACGGCAGCCCGGTACCCGCCAGATCACTCCAGAACCTGGGGGATCTGCTGGTAGATATCCATGGCCAGCACGCCCACCAGTCCCTACTCAAGCGAGACCAGCAGCGCGAGCTGCTGGATGACTACGCCGGACACCAGAAGATTAAACAACAACTGGCAGATGCATTTCAGATCTGGCTGGCATCAGAGGACAAACTGCAACAACTGAGCTCCGCCTCCAGTGAGCGGCGCGAGAAGCTGGAGCTGCTGCGTTATCAGGCATCTGAACTGGAAGAGTTGAAACTTGCCGAGTCGGAACTGCTGGAACTGGACCAGGAGCACTCTCGGCTGAGTAACGCCGGACAACTTCAGACCGGTTGCGACTTCATCCTCACCAATCTATATGACGATGAAAACGCCATCCAGGGGCGGCTGTCTCGAATCCAGAGTGAACTGGAGCTGATGATCTCTACCGACCCATCTCTTTCCGAGATTCGCGAGATGCTGGATGGAGCAGTAATCCAGATACAGGAGGCCACCCATAGCCTACGTCACTACGCCGACGGGATCGAACTGGACCCGACGCGACTGGAGCTGGTGGAGCAGCGCCTGGCAGATATCCATGACATGGCCCGCAAATACCGTTGCAGGCCCGAGGAGTTACCCGCCACCAAAGCTGCACTGGAAGAGGAACTTGAGCAACTGGAACACGCCGATATTCATCTGGCAGAGCTGGAACAGCAGGTGCAGACCCATAAATCAGGCTACATGGAACTTGCCAGCAAGCTGGACTCAAGCCGCCGTTACTCAGCGGACAGTCTGGCCCGCGATGTCACCAACAGCATGAACACCCTGGGGATGCCGGACGGCCTATTGAAGATCAGCGTCAAGACCCTAGCCCCCGAACGCGCCAGCGCCAACGGTCTCAACAGTATCGAATTCCTAGTCAGCGCCAATCCCGGTCAGCCGCCCAAGTCACTGATAAAGGTGGCCTCCGGCGGCGAACTCTCCCGCATCAGCCTGGCAATACAGGTGGCCACGGTACGCTGTTCCGGGACCCCGGTGCTGATTTTTGATGAGGTGGATGTAGGCATCGGTGGCGGCACCGCCGAGATCGTGGGCGGCCTGCTAAGGCAGTTGGGAGAGTATCGACAGGTGTTGTGCGTTACCCACCTGCCCCAGGTTGCGGCTCAGGGTCACAACCATTTGCAGGTCACCAAGAGCGGTGACAATGGAACGGTACAGACCCAGGTTGTACTGCTAGATGGGAATCTACGGGTACAGGAGATTGCGCGCATGCTGGGCGGGGTCAAGATCACCAACCAGTCCCTGGCTCACGCCGAAGAGATGGTTGGCAACTCTCAGACCTGAGCTAGTGTAGTGTCCTTACACTAAATAATTCACGCCTTGCCTATCTTGCACTCGGGATTGTTGCAACGGCCATAGATGACCAGCGAGTGGTCCTCAATCTCAAACCCTCTTTCCTTGGCGATCTCCAGTTGACGCTGTTCGATAACCTCATCGGCAAACTCAGCCACCTTGCCACAAACCACGCACAGGATATGGTCGTGGTGCTCACCGCGATTCAGCTCAAAAACGGCAAAACCACCCTCGAAATTGTGCCGTTTAACCAACTCTGCGGTCTCAAACTGGGTCAGCACCCGGTAGATGGTGGCCAGGCTTATCTCTTCGCCCTGCTGTATCAGAATTTTGTAGACATCCTCTGCACTTACATGCTGGTCTCCACATTTTTCCAACACCTCAAGAATCTTGAGTCGTGGAACTGTAACCTTTAATCCGGCCTTTCTAATCTCATCATCTTCCAAGATATTGGCTCCTTAGTGTGTTCACTAGGCGAATCGGTTATCATCTCGCCATTGAATAGGATCATACTGGGTTGTTATCTAATGCAAAAGCTTTTCATTTCTGGTTTCTTCGTCACAACTTTATTTGTCGGAGGCTGTTCCAGCATGGCGGACATGGGCAATGCCATGCCTGACGTTCTAACTGATATTCCCCTCATCTACAGACCTGAAGTGCAACAGGGCAACGTGGTAACCCAGGAGATGGTGGACAAACTGCAACCCGGTATGAACCGCAGACAGGTCACCTACATCCTCGGAACCCCGCTGCTGGTTGACGCCTTTCACCAGGACCGCTGGGACTATATCTACACCCGTGAAACCGGTGGTGGCGCAGGCAACAAGGAGCGGATCTCCCTGTTCTTTGAGGACGACACCCTGATCCGGGTTGAGGGGGATTTTCGTCCCCAACCGAGTGAGGACCCACTGGCCACAGGTGAAGAGACTGTATTCAGTGTCCCTAACTACAGTAAAAAGGAGAAGGGTTTCTTTACCCGCACCCTGGAGACCATGGGCATAGACACTGACGAGAAAGAGCGCGCGCCGAGCGCGGCCGGTCTGGGCAAGGATGACAAGCTACCGGAAATGGACAAGAGTGGTGAGGGTGAGCTTCCGCAGACAATAGATGAAGCACAGGCAGGCAACACACAAGAACAGGTAACGCAGGTGGATAACACCCCACAACCAAACCAGGAAGAGGAGAAGGGTTTCTTCAGTAGAACCCTGGAGGCGATCGGTTTCTAGTCGCCATCAAGCAAAAGCTTAAAAGCCGGCCACCGCAATTTGCGGTGGCCGGCTTTTTTTATGGCGTCACACCAGCCGCAACTTAGCCGCTCTTGACATCCTCAGACTCAGCCTTGGGCTTGTCAGCCTTGGCTGCGGCCTTCTTCTTGCGGGCCGCCTTGGGGTCGGCAATCAACTCGCGGTAGATCTCTATCCTGTCACCACTGCTTAGCTCGTAATCCAGTTTCACCGTTTTTCCATAGATACCAACCTTGGCGCTCTCAGGATCAATCTCAGGAAACTGCTCAGAAATGTTTGATTGCACAATGGCACTCTTCGCATCCGTACCCTTTTCAACCGAAATCTTTAAGATAACCTGTTGCTGTGGAATGGCGTATACCACCTCGACCTCAATTTGTTCATTCACTACCGTATACCTCTTCAGCTCTTTTACAGAATGCATCCACTAGAGTATTTGCAACCTGATGAAACACCGTCCCAAAGGCGGCATTTATTATCTTCCCGGAGAGATCAAAATCCAACTCCAGCTCTACCTTGCAGGCGTCCTCACGCAGGGCCTTGAACACCCAGTCACCTTTCAGGTGTTTGAATGGTCCTTCAACCAGCTCAATGTTCATACTCTCACCTGAAACCATCCGGTTGCAGGTGGAAAACTTCTGGCTTACCCCCAGCCTGGCCACTTCCAGCTCGGCACACACCTTATCATCAGTACGGCTCAGCAACGTGGTAGAACTGCACCAAGGCAGAAACTCCGGGTAGGATTCTACATCATTTACCAGATCGAACATCTGTCTGGCAGAATACATCACCAAAGCAGATTTTTTGACAACAGCCAATCAACTACTCCAATCGCGTTCAAAAATACAATCACCACCGCTACCGGCGTAATATACCTGATTAGCAACCTCCAGATCACATAGAAAATGCTAAAACTTATATTAAACTCATCCACCGATGAGTTCCGAGTCATGCTCCATCCAGCGAATATAGCAATCAACAGACCACCCATTGGCAGCATAATATTGGCCGTCAGGTAGTCCAGCAGGTCAAAAAATGTCTTGCCGAATAACTGGAAGCCCTCGCCCGACCAGATATTGAAGGAGAATACGCTCCCCAGACCGAGCAGCCACACCGACAGTCCCACCCAGATGGATGCCCTGATCCGGCTCATGCTCCGGTTCTCCACTAGCCATGCCACCGCAGGTTCAATCAGGGAGATACCCGAGGTCCAGGCTGCAAATACCAGCAGTATAAAGAATATGGTGCCAAATATATGGCCTCCGGGCATGGCCCCAAAGGCGATGGGCAGGGTCTGAAAGATCAGGCCGGGACCGGCAGCCGGCTCCAGGCCGTTGGCAAATACTATGGGGAAGATGGCCATACCTGCGATCAGGGCCACAGCGGTATCCAGCACTGCAATCATGGTGGCCGATGCAGCAATGGAGCTGCCCTTGGGCATGTATGAGCCATATACCATGATGGCGCCCATGCCCAGACTGAGGGTAAAGAATGCATGACCCATGGCGATTAGCATGGGCCCGCCATCAAAGCTGCAACTATCCACACCCCTAAGAATCTCACACTTGTAGAACACCTTGCTGAAGTCGGGGGTAAATAGAAAATCCAGCCCCTGGTCGAAGGCCCCGGTGTTATAGGCGTAGCCCAACAGCAACAGTAGCAGTACAAACAGGGCCGGCATCAGGATCCGCACTGCCTTCTCCAGCCCATGGCGCACCCCACGGGCCACCACCACCATGCACATCACCATAAACAGGGTGTGCCAGGCCAGCAGTCGTTCCGGGTCACTAACCAGAGCACTGAATATACTCTGCACCCCATCTGCGGTGACCCCGTTGAATACCCCGGCCCCGGTGCGAAATACGTAGGATAAGGCCCATCCGGCAATAACGCTGTAGTAGGAGAGGATAAAAAAACCCGCCAACACCCCGCCCCACCCCAGAAAAACCCAGGCGCGTCCGGCCTTCTCGTCACTAGCCAGGGTACGCATGGTGTTGATAGGGCTCTGGCGCCCCCGGCGGCCGATCATTATCTCAGCCATCATGATGGGTACACCCACAATGGCGATACAGGCCAGATACACCGCCACAAAGGCGCCGCCACCATTCTCGCCGGTGATATAGGGGAATTTCCAGATATTTCCCAGACCAACGGCAGAACCCGTTGCCGCCAGGATAAACATCAGACGGTTTGACCATTGGCCGTGAATAGAGGTGCGTTCAGTCATAATCTATCGTCCCATGAACTGTTCAGTGGTCAGGTGCCTGCCATACAGTACAGAACCCTGATCGATTTAGCCCGAAGGCCCCCCGGTTCTGTACTAAACACGGATATGCATACAAAGTCTGGCATCAACCAAAAACTCATCCATACACATGAACACGGGCTACATCAGGGTGACTCAAAATATTATTTATTATGTAAGATTCGGAGCGGTGGCCACACCGCATCCCAAGGCTATATTCTTAATTAAATTCACCCTCAGGACAAGGAGGACATTTTTTTTACGCTCTCTGCTGGCATATATGGCATTGGCTCGAATACAATGCCCGCCATGGCGAAGAAACCAAAAAAGAAGGCCGGGAACGCTGGCAGCACCATTGCCCTGAATAAGAAGGCCAAGCACGAATACTTCATAGAGGATCGATATGAGGCCGGTCTCGCCCTGCAAGGATGGGAAGTCAAAAGCCTGCGTGAAGGCAGGTTGCAGCTAAGCGAGAGCTACGTCACCATCAAAGATGCAGAGGCCTTTCTGTTTGGTGCCCACATCACCGCCCTGCCCACCGCATCCAAGCATGTCCATGCCGACCCGATGCGTACCCGCAAGCTGCTGCTGCACCGCAAGGAGCTGGATAAGCTCATCGGCCTGGTGGAACGCCGTGGCTTTACCCTGGTGCCCCTGGCCATGTACTGGAAAAAGGGCAATGCCAAGCTTGAGATCGGTCTGGCCAAGGGTAAAAAACTCCATGATAAACGCGCCACCGACAAGGAACGCGACTGGCAGCGCGACAAGCAGCGCATCCTCAAGCATAGCTGAGCCTTCCTAGGGCCGGTTAACGCACCTGCCCAACTGGTCTAAACCGCGAAAATTGCACCGCCCCCAACCGGCAATAATGTGCTGGTCTGCTAGACTTAGTGTGCTGGTTGGACAAACTAAAGTGGTTCATGGAGGGCGCAATGAACAGATTTAAATCGCTATGCCTTACCGCGATATGTGCGATTGTGGTTATGGGTATCTCTTCTGGTGGGGCCAGTGCCCAACAGGCTAGCTGGGACCCACATTACGGCGACGCAGCCGTTTCCAACTACGATGGCGCATTTATCAAGGTGGGCAGTAAAGGCAGAAGAAACACCGCCATTGCTCTTGGCGCCATTGCCCTTGGCACCATACTATATAATCAAAACCGTAATTATCATGGTAGATACGACCAAGGGCGAGCGGACGCGCATATAAACTGGTGTTATAACAGATTTCGCTCATATCGCGACTTCGACAACACCTTTCAACCCTATAATGGTCCGCGACGGGAGTGTATTTCACCTTACTATTAGGCAAAGACCTACTGTCAATACAGGGCCCGCGATAGTCGCAGGCCTTTTTCTTTCGCATGTGCCTCGCAGTCACAGACATCGACCTATTTCAAGTTCGCCTCCTCACCGTTCCCAGTAGCCCCGCCAGACCAGATCCAAGCAACCAGATCGCCGCAGGGACAGGCACCGGGTTTGCCTCCAGCGTCCAACTCGATCCGCCTGCCGCTCCCGGCGTACCAAGATCCCCATCACCATACGGGGTGACACTAAGGGCATAATCTGCCCCATCCAATGGAAGTCCAACCGTCCCAGCCAGCTCCCTACTCACCCCGGCTACCGCAAAACCAGAGGTGTACTCCAACCTGATAATCTCCACACCACCGTTGCCCAAAATTATCTCATCGACACTGTTAGACAGGGTAAAGCCAGAGTAGACATAATCAGCCCCATAGCCTCCGTTTGTGGAGAGATCACCACTTCTCCCAAACACCATATAGCCATACGGGATGAGAGTAAGGGCCGCACCAAAATCCACAACATGCAGATCACTACCGCCGTCTGAGAGGGTAATACCATTCAGGTCCAGACTATTCCCAGTCAGGTTATGCACCTCAAACCACTCACCGTTAGCATCAGATACCGCTGCTGGGTTGGCCATTACCTCGCTTATGATCAAATCTCCGGGGGAGATTGACGCAGCAGAGAGATTCAGGGGGTTAGTAGATGTGAAAATCAAGACCAGCAGGCCCAACAACTTTGTTCCATCCATGGTAGTTCCTCCGTGATTATATTTTTCGCAACACCAATCCTGGTGACAGCTATTTAAATCCGCAACCAATGACGGCAACGGACTGTTACAGAGAGTAATCAGGAATGGATGGCAAAAGATATGCAGAAGAGCTGCATAAGAGATACGACATGGAATCCATTCCATTACTTCTATCCAAAAACGCCATCTGCAAGCAGCAATCACCTGCAATAAGCATGGACATTATTGACCACAACAGCGCCGAAAACAAGGGTAGGCTACCCTTACTGATAAAACATGGCAAGGAACCATCCAGCCATATATAATGTCAATTGGTTTGTAACCACTGGGGGCGACATTGGCTTCGACGTGGGTGGCAAAACCTTAGGTGCATGCCGAGGATACAGATACCCTCGTAAATAATTCTGTACCATTATAGTTGCCAACGACGACAACTACGCTCTCGCCGCTTAATAACCGGTAGAAGCCGTCTGACTGGAGCCGTGCTTGTGCGTCCAGGTCCTTCGGGACATTCAGGCGTCATATCTCACAGGATCGCGATGAAACACGTCTGGGGTGGATTCGCTAAAACTTAACCGGAATCGCTGTATATATGCCCTGTCTGTCGGGCGGTATCCAGTTAAACATAATCGACAGCTCTAAGCATGTAGAGCCGAGGGCAGAGTACTTGCGGACGCGGGTTCGATTCCCGCCGCCTCCACCATCACCACATCTAAAGCCGTCCTAGGACGGCTTTTTTTGTGCCTAAATACAGCCAGTTACCGCTATTTATAGTCTAATACAACCCTATAACATCCATTGACAGCCGGGGGTAACTGGGGGCAAGATTAGGGGCAAGTGACCAACACCAACAAGGAGTTGCCCCCAATGCCACTATCAGATACCGCAATCCGTAACGCCAAACCAGGCGATAAAGCCAAGAAAATGTTTGATGGTGGCGGGCTTTATTTGGAAGTCGCCCCCAGCGGGGGCAAGTGGTGGCGGTTGAAATATCGCTTCGATGGTAAAGAAAAACGGCTCTCCCTTGGCGTTTACCCAGATGTATCACTAAAGGATGCCAGAGAAAGGCGCAACGAAGCCCGCAAGCTGCTGGCCAATGAAATTGACCCCAGTGAAAACCGCAAGGCAGCGAAGGCGGCAAAAGTTGAACGGGCAGCTAACAGCTTCGAGGTAGTAGCACGGGAGTGGTTCGCCAAATACGAACCTAATTGGTCGGCCAACCATGCAAATCGAATCATTCGCAGATTGGAGCGGGATATCTTCCCCTGGATTGGCGGCAAGGCCATTGCTGATATTACCGCGCCACAACTGCTGGAATCTGTCCAACGGATTGAAAAGCGCGGTGCGCTGGAAACCGCACATCGTGCATTAGGGAACTGTGGTCAGGTGTTTCGGTATGCCGTCGCCACCGGGAGAGCTGAACGCGACCCTTCCAGCGATTTGAAAGGCGCACTCCCACCAGTTAAAGGAACCCACTTTGCCGCTGTTACTGAGCCAAAGAAAGCGGCTGAAGTATTGCGCGCATTAGATGGTTATGAAGGCACCCTTCCGGTACGCTGTGCCCTACGCCTTGCCCCGCTGGTATTTGTCCGCCCTGGTGAACTACGCCATGCACAATGGGATGATATCGACCTGGACAGTGCAGAGTGGCGCTATACCGTCAGCAAAACCAAGACCCAGCACATCGTTCCCCTATCCACTCAGGCAATAGAGATACTGCAAGAACTCCACCCCCTTACCGGTCGTGGCCGGTATGTCTTCCCCAGCGCACGAAACCCGAAGGGTGACCGCCCTATGAGTGATAATGCAGTATTGTCTGCAATGCGCCGGATGGGGATTGATAAAGATGAAATGAGCGGCCATGGTTTCCGGGCTATGGCCCGAACCATATTGGATGAGGTATTAGGCTTCCGGCCTGATTATATAGAACACCAACTGGCCCATGCGGTACGCGACCCTAACGGACGCGCCTACAACCGCACGGCACATCTACCAGAACGTAAGAAGATGATGCAGGAGTGGTCTGATTACCTCGACAAGCTAAAGGCAGGCGCGGAGATCATCCCCATAAACCAGAGCGCATAGACCGCACTTGGGAGCCCCTTGGGGCGGACGGGACGGCGGGCGGGGGATCAAAAACAAGCAGAGGTAATTTACACATAATGCAAACTATGCGGCGAAGCGAACAATGCGGTTTTTGCATTGCGCATAATTCCAGCATTATGTTCATTTGCCGACCACCGATTATGGTTGGGCAGGCAGCACCAAGCTCTTAACGAAAGCGCAAACAATGGCGGGCGGGAAAGACCAGCGCCGTGCGGAGCTGCAAGCCCTTGGCCCACGCCGTTTGGGGGCGAAGGGTGCAGTAGCGTAGTGCAGGCGGTAACGAAAGGTACGGCCACTAACGAAGCCGCAAAGCCAGTCTGCTGTTTTTTAGCAGTCTGGCGACCTCTCAAGTTGGCAGCGGACTAGCCCGGCGCGGTGGTTGCTGATTTTTTATCAGCAAGCAGCGTGACGGGCGGTCAAATCACTCTTTGTACTCACGAAACCCGGTCAAAAGACTCTTAAAAGACTTAGGTGAATATTTCTCAAAATTTTCTTGATCCACATAAACAAAGTCATAGGCTGCATCTGACTGCATTGCATTAATATCTTCACACCATTGGCGTAATCGTTGCGTCTTCAGTGGCACATCTAAATCTTCCTGCCCCTTGGTCTCAACCACAACCACCTTGCCATCAGTTAGCTTCACAAAAAAATCGGGATAGTAGTTTGAAATATCTCCATCTGCATTTACATAATCCAGTTTAAAGTGAACTGCTAAATAGTTCTTTGCATAGGAAACAACATCACTGCAATCTTCCAGAAAACTCGCAAACTGAAGCTCAAAATGGCTGTCGCCTATTACACGATTAAATACACTCTTTTTCGGCATCAGATAGCCTTGATCTTTAACTACAAAAGGACGTGTCTGACGTAACTTGATAGTGTCTCTGATTTCTGCGTCACCCTTTTCCCTAACGGTCAGATCGTTGATTGCTTTCTTGAATGTCTCAATCACTGTCTTGGTAGCAACCAGTTCAGACAAATTACGCAACGTATTGGGTGATTCCATCTCAACTAATTGGCCAAATAGATCATCTCTCACAAAGCCTTTAATCTTTCCGTATAGCACGTCATAACCACTAACCAGCTGCAACTCCTTCATTATGGTCTGTGCAAAGTAACCAATCACACTTCGGTAGTCTGCCACCCCTGCGCTATCCAGAATCGTGGTGTGAGTTACTTCACCAGTAGTGATGTCCTTAAAAACAATCTCACGCTGTTGTTCCTCTGTGAATTGTTGGTAAGCAACAGCCTGGAAGCTCATTGAGCCTGAATCCAGATCAGTAAGATTTTTGTATTCCCGATATACCCGTGGTGTCAGTACCGGAATTTCAATATCCAAGGCATCAATGTCTTTATTGACATTCTCATTATCAACTTCCACCACCAATGGCGTTTTGGGCTTGGTTCCTTCTCCCATCGGCTTACGTTCCAACTCAACGCCTTCAGCTTGTATCGACTCCACAAAGTCCATAAAGGCATCAGTGCCCACCACGCTGACGTACTCATCTACTGCACCGGGATACATCTTGCGCAGACCACGGCCCAGAGTTTGCTCAGGTAAAATATTGCTTGTGGCAGTGTAAGCACGAAGCCCCACAATGGTGGTTACATTACGTACATCCCAACCTTCTTTGAGCATCAATACCGACACAATAACCTTATAGGGGCTATCTGCTGAATCTATCTCATTGGATTGCTTTCGCAACACCTCAAGCTCTTCTTTCTTTTTACCGGATTTCGCTTCAGAAATCTCACCATTGTTTTTGGTATGAATCACCAATACCGCATCTTTTAAGTCCGGGTAGCGACCTTCAAGATACTCAGCTACATCATCACAATTCTTGGTATCATCGGTCATCACAAACAAGATGGCCTTTTTGCCCATCTTTTCGTGCTCCTCATACGCCTTACGCCACTCGATCACCCCAAGGTCAAGATAATCGGCATATTTCTCGGTATATCGAACACTCTGCCGCTCTTCGAGCTTTGCGCGACTAGCAGCATCAGGAAGCACAGGATGCTTCACCACATTCTGAGAGATGGCTTCTACCAATGGATAATCTGAAACCGTCTGCACAAAAATGGCCCCATTGTTGTGCTTTGGTGTTGCAGTTACATCCAGTTGCAGACTGAGCGCATCATCTTTTTGTAATAATCGGTTATGGATATCCTCAATGGATTTGAACCAGGCTAGTTTAGAATCGTGGATATGGTGCGCCTCATCATTGAGCACCATCAGCTCATCAATATCACGTACAATCTCACCCAAATCTACTGTGGAATCGGTGGTTGACCCTGTAGGTCTCTTCCCAAAATAATAATCCATCGTATTATCATCATCGGGAGATGGTGGAATATCATCACCTGAATAGACGCGGTGAATATTAGTAAGAAAGATATTACCGGTAGGCCGTGTTATCCGCACTTCATCTTGCAAATGTAGGGTTAATTGAAACTCATCACGCCAGTTCTGCCCATCAAACCCATTATCGGGAATGGCTGGATCTTCGAAAAAGATACGCAAACCCTCAAAGTCTTTATAGATACGATCCAACACAATGATATTGGGCGCAATCACCAAGAAGTTACGCGCCAACTCTGAATCTGGTTCGTAGAGCTTATGGAAGTAACTCCAGACCAGAGCCAGGCTCATCACCTTTGTTTTGCCACTGCCTGTGGCCATCTTCACCACATAGCGCCGCCAACTTTCATCAAACATCTGGGCAGACACCGCACCACTGCTATCAAAACGCATCAGGTCAAACTTGTCCTTAGCACCCACCACATCATAGAGATAGACTATGGTTTCCAAGGCTTCACGCTGAGCAAAATAGTATTGGAAAGGGGCCATAGTGCCATCGGCCTGAGGCAATAGATGCGGCTCCTTAAACCACCAGTTCAACAGACTCTTGCTGGTTTCTGTTGCACCCACATAACCACTATCACGAAACTCTTTTACTTTACGTCTAAGCTGATCCACCAATGGCGGCATAAGCTTATCTGCACTGGTCTCACGCAAAGCCTCATCAGCAGGAAACCAGCGAATCTCAGGGTCAAGTATTGCATGGGGGGAATCAGGAAAATCTTTGTGCAATGCCATGCCTATTTCCCTCCCACATTCACATCAATAATCGTCATGGTGTCATTACCGAAGATATCCACCACCTTCACGGCAATCTTGAATCTACCAGACGCAGACTCATGCACAACACTGGTTAGTTCCAGTGACCTATCTTTCTTGGTGCGGAAACTCTGCCATTCATTCTCGAATATATAGTCACCAGTCCACTGTTCTTCGGTTTCGCCTGTCTCCTCGTTCTGAACCCGGATAATCTCGCGCTTGCTCTCAAAGTCAAAATCCACAGACCAATAATCAATCCAATCTGTCCAATGTTGGGTAAGCTGTTCACGGCTGATGATGCCATCCTTGTCCTTAACCACCTTTACGATCTGCCCCTTCTCTACCACGATACGGTTGCCCTTCTTCTTAAGTGATTCCTCGGCATTGGCAATAGAATCCTGTGAGTAGAAGACAGAAAAATCGGTCAGCTCCACCGCCACTGTATTCCGTTTCACATGGGGCTTCACCTCAATGAAAGAGACTAAGCGAGTCTTTGATCTCGTGATGCCTTTTGGGACATCCAAGTCCCCAAAAG
>CAZVME010000046.1:0-3345 GCA_964628835.1 uncultured Gammaproteobacteria bacterium
GCACTGCCTTCGGGAGGCAGGGGCCGGAGGTTCGAATCCTCTCACCCCGACCAATTATTTCAAACCGCCCATCTCCACTCACCACAAGTCTCATAAAAAACACAGAAGCCTCACGTGAGAGGGTTCGAACCGACAAGAGGTTTGACCAGATCGCCGCAGGCGATCAGGAATGAGTACTAGCGAACCCAAAGGGCGAAGGCAGGTATCGCCTGAGTAATCCTCTCAGCCCGACCATATTTACCTTATAATACAGCATGTTATGATGGCTTTTATTGCGGATAATAATCCCTGTTTTAAACAAGTAAACGATTAGTGAGTGAACATCATCTTCACTTGCACTAACACAGATCCTCTAGTCCCACCGTCATATTCAAGACACGCGATAAAATCATTTTTAGACTTCCTATTCAAACAGACCACCATCCCTGCTGTCTCAGACCCGCTCAAATACTGCATGTACTGCTCATTGCCGTCAGTAATAGATTGCATCTACTTGATGGCGATCGCCTGATTACAGCGCACTACAACACTACACAGCATAACTCTGATCGTCCTTCAAAAATCTCATTAATGCCGCCCTGATTACAGCTGGCCTTGTCATATTTTGATTTTTATTAAAGATCCCCCCTTGCGGGGGGAAGTAAAGCAGCGGAGATTTTTTCGGTATTCTAGATCAGTCCGCGGTTTCGGTTGCCGGCTCTTGCGGGTATACCAATTCGTCGGTATTGCGCGTTAGGACCTCTTTCATCTTCAGACCCAGGAAGCGCCGGGCGGCCTGGAAGGACATGACCATCAGGCCGATCAGGATCAGGCTGTAACCGATGGCCCAGGCTGTTTCCGTACCACCCAAGGCATAGGCTGCCCACTCGGAGATGGTGATGAAGTCGGTTAGTCCTTCGCCTATCATCACCGCATCGATCTGTTCCTGATACAGGGTGTAGGGCAAGTAACCGATATAGAAGCCCGGAAGCGCCACCAAGGCGGTGGAGTAGCCGAGACCCAGACGGGCATAGGTGCGCACCTCACAGCCGATCATAAACACCGCACCCATGGCCAGTAAGGGGCCTCCCAGGATATGGCCCCAGTACAGCCCTGCTTCGCCCGATGCGTTAGGGATGCTGCCATAGCCCAGCAGCCACCAGGCCAGGATGAACAGATTAAACATGACAATCGCGACCATGAAGCCCTGCAGTGGCAGCATGCCACGGAACATCCGGTAGGTGCAGCGTGGCACCCCGCCCTTGCGGTAAAACTCCTCCTTGGTGAAGGTGGCCTCCGGTGCCATCACCGAGCATTCTGTGCCGAACCCGGTCTTGGCAATGCCGAAGCCCAAGAACAAGCCGGGGATCGACATCCAGATCACCTCAGACCATCCGATATGGCTCACCGAACCCGAGATCCAGCCGGTTACCCCGTAATACACCGGCAGTGCGAAAACCACCACGATGAGAAAGGCGTTCAACACCCAGCGCATGGGACTCAGCCAGTGATTGTAGGTTGGGTCGTAGCCGAGCTGTGGATTGGCCGGGTCACTCAGATGGCTGCGTGTCGTGTCCAGGGTTTCCTGATGCTTGAAATAGCCTCCCACACCAGCCTTCATGGCGATCAGGAAGGCGATAAAGGCAAAGGGAATACCGGACAGCAACACCACCCAGGAGGCGATGCTCATGGCGGGGATGCCACCCATGAAGTGGTGGGTGGTACAGCCCGCAGCGAGCCGTGTGCCAAAGGAGAAGAGCAGGCCGCCGATGAAGGCAAGCCCCAGCATCTTCCAGTTGTATTTCACCCAGCCGCGGGACTCCTTTTCCGTGACCGCCACCAGGCGGGCTCCGAGCAGAGCGGCGATGATGGTCCAATGGACCCCGGGCTCGTACACTCTTGCTACCCAGTCGATTCCGAATAGGTGCTCTTCGCTTACCGCGAACATCTGGGCGAGCCCCGTGGTGACTACGATGAACATGTCAGTGTGGAAGTAGAAGATAATTTCGGCGAGACCGACCAGAAAGCCGCCGAGCCAAAACGGCCATTGGCGTTTGAGCAGGCGCTCGGTGATACTCTGTTCCGGAAGGGCGCCATCCACCCGGAGAGTAGTTGCTTCAGTCATGGTGATTATTTCCTCAATGCGTTCAAGCGAAGATAAGCGCCGCACCCACATTGTGGGGCGGTGCTTATCCGTGAAAGCATTACTCGGCTTTGATGCTTACGGGGCGCGCTAGATCGGCCGTCCACTCGTTCAGGGAACCGATGTAGAGGCTGGCGCTCTTGTTACCGAACAGTTCGTGCATGACGAACCAGCCGGTGCTTGCCAAAGCCCCGGTGTAACAGTAGAAGATGGAGGGCTTGGCGGGATCGACACCCAACTCGGTGGCTACGCGTTTGAGTTCCTTGACGCCGTAGAGGGTGGCCCACTTTTTCCCGCCCTTGACCAGAACCATGTGGTGCAGGTTTTTGGCGCCTGGGATGTGTCCCTTTTTTGCAGCTTTCTTGGGTTGGTGCTTCATGCCCAGGTAGAACTGGGGGGGGCGGATATCGAGGATCTGGGCGTTGCCATCCTGGGTCGCTTTTTGCACGTCGTCGAGGGTGGCAAGCATCTCACTGCGTTCGGCTGCGGCGCGCCAGTCGCCTTTGTTCGGGCGAGAGCGGCCGTATTCGATCTTTCGTTTCTCTGCCGCCCACTTGGCCACTCCACCGTTCAGCACAGCCATGTTGTCGTGTCCGTAGTATTTCAGGGTCCAGTACAGGCGGCTGGCATCGCCCACGGATGGGGTAGAGCCACTGGGGCTGACAACGATGATGGCGCTATTCTTGTTGACGCCACTCTGCTGCATCAGCTCCTCGAATGCACCCTTGTCCGGCACCATGTCAAACAGCACCGTGTCGCCAATCTTGTTTTTGACCGCAATCTCTTTCCACCCTACCAGGGCAGAGCCTGGAATGTGGCCAGAAACCTTACTGCCACTAGATTTGGCACCGCAAGCTTGTACACCTGCCACTTCGCCACTGCCGCCACGGCTCTTGCGGATAAAACTCTGTTTGTTCCGGCGCACATCGAGGATGACGACGTTCCCCATGTTTTTCGACAGCCACTTGGTACCCACTAATGGGCCCGGGACCTGTGTGGCTTGCGCTTGAGTGGTAATAGCCAAGAGGCACAATAAAATAACGTGCCGCATGGCGTGGGTGAGATGCAGATGCATGATACTTCTCCTTCATATTGCTATTTTCAGATACACCGGTCTTTAGCCGCAATCTGTCTGCCTGTACTGTTTCCCGTAGGGGATTGGCCAGGTAGTCATATCCTAAACCGGTTCCGGTTTCACCATTAAGCAGCACGGATACTTTTTA